>DLHY01000013.1:14556-54399 GCA_002483445.1 Blastocatellia bacterium UBA7656 | reverse complement strand
AAAACTGTCTACGAATCGGGATTATAAAGAGAATCGTTGAACCACTCCAAATTCATTCACGGGTATTGAGCTTAAAGAGGCAACCCGTTTTGGTCACCGTGCCGATACCCGAAAGAGTGAAGCCATCGCTGCAACGGCTGAAGAGGTATTGGCCAGTGGTTGAGTTGAAACGGAGCATAGCGCCGTTGCTGTCATCCTGAATGAGTTTGTCATAGCTCGGAGAAGCGGAAATCCTCCAGGTAACTCGTAGCGTCAAGAGCCGCGCCGTTTATTTCTATCACTGTGTCGTTGGTTATCCTAGCCTCGCCGTTACCTGAACCGAGTGGAATGAGGTCAACTGGAAAGCCGACTTGAGATCGAAAGACTCGCGAGCGGTTTGGAAGGGGGCTGTTAGAAAATCGCTCTGCTGAGTAACTCGCTGGCAGCCTATCCTACCGCACGCACGGTTCTTAGGGGAGGGAGTGGCAGCAATGTCACTCCCTTACCCGGCCCCGGTTCAGGGAACATGAACTGCTCTGTTTATTTGTAACGATGCTGCTCGTATCGTGGGTCTCCACTGATCTCTTCCTTCTTCAGAAACTCCCATGCGCTCTTATTAATCTCAGTAGCGCGATCATAGTAATTGTGGTCATGATTGGCAATCTCTCTAACTTGCACTGAAAAGCCCCGCGCATTTAGCGCATCGCGGGTCGCTCGAATTTTTGTCAATGGAAAGAAAGGATCGTTTGTGCCAACAAAAATAGTGAGTGGTATCTTGCGCTTAGCAATATCGATTAACCAGTATGTTTCCGCCTCCATCACACCCGCATGAACTGCCGTCGCAGCAAAATACTCAGACTCAAGCAAAGATATGTTGATCGCAAATCCTGCTCCTGCTGAATGTCCGAAAAGGTATACCCTGCGTGGATTAACTGGATATTTGGATTTAATTGCTTCAATGACATCACGTAGAAAATCCGGTCCATCTTCTGGCGCAGACCACCCTGCAGAGTTTATCGAGTCCGGCCCCGCAAGAATGATCCCTTCCTTGGCTGCTAAGTCTTTCCATTTCTCAATCAGTGACTTACCATTACGTCCCGATCCGTGCAATGTCACAATTAAGGGTGCTGGCGTCATAGACGCAATAGTTGAAGGAACAAAGAGGTAAAATGAGCGGTTCTTGCCATTTGAAGTAATGGACTCCTTCAAGATTTTGCCGGTTGATGGCACTGCCTGAAAAGGAAGGAGTGAGGCGACGAATAATAGCACAAGTGAGTATTTCATAGTGTGACCGTGTGAGAAACTATAGAACCGCCAGCGGACCCCAAGGGGTCTCGCCAGCGGTTTTGTTCAAGTTTTTGCGCTCGAAATAGTAGCGCACTTTATCTATGGTGTACTGACCAGGAATACGTCATATGCCCACCTGCCCAGGTGCTTGCGATTTGCGCTGTACACCTTTGCCCGGTAGCGGAACAAATTGCCGTATCGGTCGCGCCTTCTTGATTCTCTATAATCAAGATCGATTGATTCAACTCCCATTGACGGCAGCGTGTAGAGTTCGCCTGACTCCGAGACACCGTCGTGGTTTGTGTCTCGCCACAGGCGTAATGAGGCGTAGATAGTGTCCTGGCTATCTATACTACGATCTCTATTGCCACCACTCGCTACCTTATCATACTCAGCAAGTGCAAGAAATCCGTTAGGAGTAGGCGAAGGTGGTTGTGGTGTGTAGTTGCCGAACAACTCTGCGCCATTATCAATTGTGCCGTTGCTGTTTCGGTCGAGAACGAGCCAGACATCGTCCGAACCGGCGGCAGTCCAGGCAAGACGTTCAACATTGCCGCCAGGGTTGATGTCAAAGTTCACACCGCCGACTGCGTTTGTGAGTTCAAATCCATCGCCTAGCGTGTCTATCAGAATTGGCGAATGTGGATTAAACGAACAAGCGCATGTGTCAGGATCAAAATATGAACCTCCCATCTCAAAACATGCCAGCTCTTCTTCCAATGAGCAGCCTCCGCCATTGTTTTGGACGTTTGCTGTTCCAGGACTTCCATTTGAGCCATTACTGGCAGATTGACCGGGTTGACCGGCGGATCCGCCTCCGCCGCTCAATCCATTCGTCCCTGCCGATGGATTAAATCCAACACAGTTTGTTGAACCTGCAGAGCCACCAGCCCCGCCATTGCCTCCAGAACCTCCTACACCTCCAGACCCTCCTCCTCCTCCCTGACCACCTTGGCCAGCGCCTGCATCCGTGGTTACTGTGGCGTTGGATGATTGGTTGGTTACAGTAATTGTTCCACCGTTTCCAGCATCCCCGCCTCTTCCACCATCTCCGCCATCTCCGCCGCTGCCTCCAAAGCTACCGTTGCTACCGTTTCCCCCGTTACCCGGCCCTATCAAACAGTCGTTGCAACTAGCGCCATTGCCGCCTCTACCGCCAGTACCGCCAAAACCGCCAAAACCGCCGTTACCACCAAAACCGCCGCTACCGCCGTCACCACCTCTTGCAGAAAAATGGTAAGCGCCGGAGTTCGAAGACATAATTGAATAATTAATGTTTCCCGCGTCCGTTCCATTGCCAGCATCTTGACCAGCACCGCCATCTGAGCCATACCCGCCCGACTCTCCTGGAAGGCCAGGCTCTCCATTCCGCGAGGATGCACAGTCTCCAGTTGCTCCATTGATTCCGGAGTCGCCTTGTGTTCCGTTAGTTCCGGCTGTACCCTGATAACCGTCAAAACCGCGAGTACCGTCAGCGTTGTCTCCTCCCTGGATGAATGCGACGTTGTTGAGAGCCGCAGTAGCCGTCGGCCTCCAAGCTGCGTTGATGAGGAAGGGCTTATCTCCTTTCCATACAGCAGGCGAGCTTAAGGCACCGCGTTTCTGAACAGGCGTTCGGTTACTCGCTCTCGGAAGGCCACCTGTGCGGATAGTCACTGTGGGGATTCTAAATCGTCGAATCTCAGATTGTGATCCTCCAGACCGTCGAGTCATTTTTTCCGATTCAACGATGAAGACCGAAACATCATGACCAGGAGCAATGATCTCAATGTTGTCTCCTTCGTAAACTAGATGCCTCGTCAAAATAACGACATCACGATCAGCCCTCATTTTCTCTGGAAGAATGAGCGTGCCTGCTATATAAACGCCCCCCAAACGGTCCGTTTGCAAATAGCGGGTCGTGTGCATCTCAGGCATCTGTGCAAATTTTGGAGCTAGTTTCTCGCGCCAGTCCTGTTCAAGTAATTCGTCAGGATCGAAAGGCACCTGTTCCTGAACTAATAATAGCTCACGAGATCGAGCAAAACCTCTACGCCGCTGAATGCCTAAGTCGCTCTCTCGTTGCGCTCTTACCAGCACCCTTGTTTGCTGTAATGATAGCGGCTTTCCAGACGAACCACTGATTTCTGAGGCACTAAAAGTAGCAGGCGTATAAGCCGCTAGCAGCATTAAGGTACAAACTACAGAGGAACTACATCGAAAAGCAATGTTTCGTTTCATGTTCGCATCTCCTTTGATCGCCCATATTGACTTATGGGCGGTCGTTTGATACAAGTGCGTTCAGGCGGAACGCACTTGCGATTTCTGTCTGGGGCGCGGACGGGTCAAACGGGCAAAAACGCGAGACCTGTTCGCGCCATGATTTTCAGCGCACACCTCAACCTTGCTGTCGTATATTTGTTCAATTCAATCCCACGCGACAGCCTCAGTCGAAGAAGTGTGCATACATACTCTTGCAGCTTGCGGGAGTCTACTCGAAGGCGCAGAAAAGATCAAGAAGTATTTTTGCAGTTTTTGGGGGGAATATGCTACTGCGGCAGCATGTGAGGGGCTATGGGTTTTGGGCATGTTTCAAGCTTCAATTATAGAAGGCGGGTTCCGAATGGCACGGAGCGATTACGCAATCTTCTTGAATCTCGTCATAATGGTGCGTGCGTCGCTGGATGCCCGGAGTTTCCTGGATGTGAGCAAATTGGCATTCTTTTCCAAACTATCCGCCAATGCTTCCATATTCGCCAAAAGGATGATGCTCGGTCTCACTCTCTCTTTTCCGTAAGGCGGCAGGTATCTGTAAAGAGATCTTTTGCTGGAGTGCGTAAATGACGAGAGAATATTTAACGCTTTCCTTCGCTCTGCGCTGTAGGGCGGAAACCCCGTCTCATAGTAGGGGCCGAATAGCCGCTGTGCAACTAATTGAAATCGGTCTTCAAGACTAATCCCTGATGTAAGTGACTGGCTGCTCATTTCAATAATCGAAACAAGCCTCTCAAGGATTGGCAGGGCGATATGACCTTCATAGTTCGGTTTGACATAATTCTTGATCGTGTCACGATCTGCTCCAAGCAAACGAGGGAGGTCAGACAGCTTTATGCCCATCTCCTCTGCGAGTTGACGAATCCGCCGCGCGCGCGCGACTGGCTCATATAGATCATAGCGCCGTTCTATCTCATCACGTTTTTGTCGTTCTTCGATACTGATTTTGCCAACCCCTTCGCGAGAGCTTTCCGGAGCCGATTTTTTAGATATGTGCAGCGATTGGAGTTGACTGCGCGCACCTGCACGCGCAAGAGATTTCATCTCGAACCAGGCTGAAACGGTTTCGGGCCTTACACCTATTTCCTGACTCACCGCGCTACGTGTCCAACCGCGGTCGAAGAGGTTTGTCAACCAATCTCGTTGCTGGAAAAGAAGAGATTTGCGCGCCTCTGAGTCATTCAGCCGATCTGATGTGGTGTTCAAGAACATCGTCGTGTTGGGTTTCTTCAGCATATTCAGCTTTGAGGCTCTGTTATGTACTTGGCAGAGCAGAGGATAAAACCTATGGTCGAAAGCCACGATTTCGCTGACTGCTGGGGGTCGCCTTCTTCTCATCTTTTGCCGCTTCGGGTTTTTCGCTAATGCCCAGCCATTTAAGGGCAGATCGTTCATCTGTAAAATTTTCTACTACATCGTCGTAGTGCGCCGAGCGCGCCACATAGTTTAGCTGCATCTTTGTCGAAGCTGTGGAAATCAGTCGAGCCGACTTTATCATCCCTGCAGATCGCGCATATTGAGCCAATTCCAGCCACTGGTCTGTCACTTCAGGCGGAACAACCGAAGCTGCCCGAAAATCAAGCAGCATGTAAAAGCCATTGCCCTTGAAGCGCGCAATCTCGCGTTTGATCTCGGCAATCGCCTGTGTTCCTTCCATTACATTGAGAAACGAGTTGACCGTCACCCTGATGAGACGGCTCGATAAATCTGTGTTGATTGTGTACATATTCCACCTGGGATGGGGCGAGCCTGCTATGCGGGGGCAGGTATTAACGCAGAGAAATCACTGAACATCGTTTTACGAGCCGTGTGTCAGTCTCCACCCTCGCTGTCATGCAGTGTGCTGCGCCATCTAGCCAGCAATTGCTCCGCTTCAATCTGGGGATCTGGTTTCCCCCAAGTCTTGTGCCTTTCTGCTACCCACTCTCGACCCGTAGAATGTTCCTTGACTACTTGCCAGTCGACGTCATCAGGTATCTCAACGACACATAAATCTGCGGCGACCCCGTTTGCTCTCTCCCTTAAGCCCTCAACTATAAACAGGAGCTTCTCATCATCCCTCATAATCTCGCTACAAAACGCTTCAACGCTACCTTCATCGAAAGTCTCATTCAAAGCTGTGGGTTCGTCGAGACCGCGCAAAAGCAAGAATGCCTCCTTGCTTAATGAAAAGCGTCCTACGCCGTGGTTAATAACTACCTTGCGCGTCATTTCTCCTCTTCCAGTCTGAGATAGGTGATAAGAGCCGTCGCGGCCAGTCGCCCCTCGTCATCGCTCACATCGCATTTTGCTGTCACAACTCGCCGCCCGTTCTTAATCAATTGCGCATCCGCTATTGCCCGTCCTCCCTTGATCGGCGACAGGTACTTCAGGCTCATATCAATTGTGCTGAATCTATCATACGAATCCGACACGCTTACGATTGCTACCGCAACTGCCATATCGATCAGAGCCGCAACAGCTCCACCATGCAATACACCCTGAAGTTGCGTCAACTCCTCTCTCACTGGAAGGATCAGACGAGTGTGGCCGCTCTCAATCAAATCCATCACCACCTCCATGTAATTCTGAAAATGGTTGAATTTTCCTTTTTCACGGATTGCCCTCTCTCTTTCCAGTGATAAAGGCTTCCACTCGGACATGATCCCTCCGACAACCAAGTTTCTATCTTTTATCCAGTTTTGCCTGAAATATGGGCGTTTCTAGTTCAGATCATCCTCGGCAACGATTTCCATTATCGCTTCATACATGCGATTCAATGTTTCCGCTGAACGATACTTTCTGGTCATCAATCTATAAACTTCAACTGGTATCTGCTCACGAGTAAATTTTCGCCTTCGCTTCTTTTGCGGAAATGAAGAATCATTGAGGAGTGTCTGATTTGCCAGCCACGCCGGATGTGTAAGCACAACTCCCCGTGTCGAAGATTGATGGGAACTTGCCAGTGTTTGACTTCTTTCCGGCATACTGCGCACATTCAAACCAACCATGCACTGCAACCACATCTGTAGCGGGACAGAACAGTAATCTTCACTTATAAGCCTGCACATCTTGATGAGATTTTCCATCGGGGTTCGATAGCCGTCCTGCCCGTTCAGCGTGATCTCAATATAATTATTGCTGTCGCCTTTGCGTTTGCGACCCGGACATCTGTTTGTCTGTCCACTCCATCCTCGCGTCGAAATCATCTCGAACAACTCTCCCAGACTTTCCCGCAACGCGATCTCTTTTTGTCTTTGCTCGGTTATATCGTGCGATACCACCTTGACTCCCAGAAGGTCAGCCGTACCAAAGGGAATCCTTCCGACTGACTCAACTATCCTCCATAAACCATCAGCTCGACGATACTGGTACTCAACAGATAGTGTTGATTTGGGGTTCGCCAGGAGGCAGTGAAGTCCATCTCTAACATCAGCGCCGTCATCCTCGCGAATGCACTCAAACGGCGATCGTATGAGCCTCTCCTCTATCTTGTACCCGAAGACTTCTTCCAGAGTTAGTCCCAGGAACAGGTTAAACCCTTTGGAGTCCACTATCGTAATCACGCTCGGTGTTTCAGTAGATAAAGCGCACAGGTATTCTTCCGTCCGGCTTACTGCCCGAGCTATCAACTCTCTTTCCCTGTGATTTTCTATGATTGTCTGCATCACTGTATCTTCGCAAAGTTGATGATTGAGATTACACCCATCCTGTGCCTACGGCAAGACATTTTCAGAAACGTAGGGCCATAGGACTCCCCCCTGCATTCGGAATCAAAAATGTGATCTCGATTCAGAAAGGATAGCCGCCAGCCGCCATCACTCCTGTTGAAACGCGCGAGCAAAGGCTTGCGCAGTCGTTGAGCGGCGATGCTACGAGTTTGTTCACCGCTGCCTCAAGCTCAGGTCTTGACTGAGCAGAAGCGATAATCCCCACGGCTCTGAGCGCCGCCAACCCCACGCGGCCGAAAGATTCGTGCGCGCACATCGCGGCTGCGCTGATCCGAGTATCATCAAAACCCGCGCCGTTGACTCGCCATCTCCATTCAGCAGCTTTCCGTGTGCGAACAAGCGCGCTGTCTATGGCGAAAGTCTCGATGACAATATCGCTCAACGCCGCAAGAAGCATCTGCTGATGACGAAGCTTTTCACCGAAGCATTCGACAGCCGCCCCCATCAACATAAGAGCGAGGCTGCGACTGCGTTCGCAAAGCTCCTGTTCTGCGGCCAGCATCTCATCACGGCTGACTTGCCTCTCGGTCTGAGCACGAAACCACGCATCCACGATGGCTATCTGCAAAGGCAGAGCCTGCGATTGACTGAGCTTCATCAGTCGGTCGGGGATGAGAAGGCGGTGAATCTCGTTCGTCCCCTCGAATATCCGATTGACGCGAGCATCGCGGTAGAATCGCTCAACAGCATAATCCGAACTATAGCCGTTGCTGCCGTGAATCTGCACTCCTTCATCGGCGACGAAATCCACCGTCTCGCTGACGAAGACTTTGACTATTGATGACTCGATTGCGAACCCTATTCCGTGTCCGTTAGTTCTTGAGCGCGCGAGGTCGTTGGCCAACAGCCCGCCGACTCTGTAAACGATGCTCTCAGCGGCATAGATGCGAGCGGTCATTCGAGCGAGCTTTTCGCGGGTCAATTCGAAGTCGGCTATTCGCCTTCCGAAAGCCCTTCGCTCAAGGCTGTAAGCTGTCGAAAGCGAAAGAATCTCTTTCGCAGAGCCGACCAATCCTGCTCCGAGTTTGGCGCGGCATACATTCAAAGTTCCGAAGGCGACTTTGTGGCCTTCGCCGACCTCGCCAAGCACGTTCGCGACAGGAACGGCAACATTGTCGAGAAGCATCGGGCGGGTTGATGACCCGCGCATTCCCATCTTGGATTCCTCGGCTCCGAGGCTGACTCCCGCACGGTCGCGCTCGACGAGAAAAGCGGTGAATCGAAGGCCATCAACTTTGGCGAAAACGATGAACAGATCGGCGATGCCTGCATTCGTCACCCACATCTTCTGACCATTGAGAATGTAGTCGTGGCCATCGAGCGCGGCAGTCGTTCGAGCTGCCAGCGCGTCCGAACCCGACCCTGCTTCCGTAAGCGCGAATGCGCTGATGATTTCGCCCGACACTATGGAGGGAAGATAACGGAGTTTTTGCCGCTCATCGCCGAAAAAGACAATCGGCAGAGACCCTATGCCGGTCTGCGTAGCTATCGCCATGCCGAACGACATGTGACGGGCGAACTGCTCGATCTGCAACATGGCCGGAACAAGTCCAAGCTCTGAGCCGCCGTAGAATTCGGGGATCTCCGTTCCCAGAAAACCAATATCAGCCGCACGACCAATCAGGCTTCGAATCAGTTCCGGGCGATGTTCTTCAAGCTTGTAGCCGCAGGGAGCCACTTCGCGCTCGAAAAACTCGCGAGCGGCTTTGCCCACCATCCTTTGCTCATCAGTCAGGTCTTCGCGGGTGAAAACTTCTTCGGGCGCAGACGGAGCAAGCAGGAAATCTCCTTCGACGCGCGGTCGGGGCGCGCTTCGAGTTTTGACTGAAATCGCCGATTGCATGATTCCTCCTTCTTGGAGAGCCTTGAGAGTACATATCTACACTCTCTGGGATCTTTTCTTGTTTGCTCTCCATAAGTTGCCTTTTTGCGCATTTCGACTCCGTACAATGTTCGTGCACAGTGGTTTGTCTAGCTTGAGACGCTGGTTACCTGCTTATGCTCTCTGAAATATCTATTTACCCTGCAATACGGGGAGCGATCGTATGCCAGCCTGGGCCGCCATCGTTTCCGTTTGTACCAATCCATAGGGCGAAACGGAAGAGGGCTGCTTGCCTTCCCATATTCCTCCCTGCTCATACATATAACGAATCTGAGCGTACTGAAGGAAAAACGAGGGTAAGACCTCTGCTGCTCTCTGATTCTTTGCGGCTTTCGAGCGAAGGGCAGAGAATAGCTTCTCTTCTTCAGCCCCATCGGTTATCACTCGCGAAATAATTTCCATTGCATCCATGTCGACACTTCGCTTGCCTGCGCTGAGCCAGCCGGCATTGGCTCCTGCTGCAGTCCCCTGGCTGGCAAATCTGTCGATGAATGCCGAGACACGCTCTGCAAAAGCGGCAGGGTGATAAAGACTGTTGCATAGCCACCTGAGTCCATTGAGCAACTGCTCGCGACTCATCTTCTTAGGTATTATGTTCGTACTCCAAGGCATTGCCGCCACCTCTTCGCCTTCCACCAGCCGGTTATCCTTCTCCAGCCTGCTATGGAGTGGCGTTGCTTCAGGCGCAACCAATGCGCCGATGCTGAAGATCGGAATTGCCGTTGAGGTCGCGAAGTCGTACTGGCGCTGAAATATGTCCAGGTCATCAGAGTCGAAGCCGACGATCATCCCTCCGGTCACCTTGATGCCGTGATCGAGAAACTTTTGCACTTGATCGCCGATATTTATTCTGAGGTTCTGGCGCTTCTTCGATTCCCGCAGACTGTCTTCGTTAGTAGTCTCAATGCCGACGAATACATTGGTGAGTCCGGCATCAGCGCACATTTGTAACAATTCGTCGTCCTTCGCAGCGTCTATCGAGACCTGTGTCGAGAAGGTGACCTTGCCGTTTTCCTGCCGACAGTTCCAATCGCGCAGAGCCAACAATAGTTCTTTGGCGTGGGCGCGCATGATTGTAAAGTTGTCGTCAGCTAGAAACACTCCGCGATAGCCAAACCGGTACAACTGATCCAATTCCGAGAGTACGTGCGAGATGGGTTTGTGCCTCTGAGTGCGGCCAAGATATTGAATGACATCGCAGAACTCGCATTCGAAGGGACATCCGCGTGAAGTCTGAATCGTACCCAGGATCGCTCTGTCGTTAGGATAGTCTTCCATACGTGGCAGCGCGGTGTGAGACAGATCAGGTTTGCCTCCTACGTATTCGTCTTTCCAATGAGATGATTTCAGGCTCGAACACAACTCAGCGAGAATATCTTCCAGTTCGCCTCGCACCAGGATATCGCAGTGAGGCCGCAGGAAATCAGGGGCGAGGCTGGCGTATGGGCCTCCTATCAGCACGACCTTCCCGCGCCTGCGAAATTCCTGCGCCAGTGCGACCATGCGGCCCCGCTGAGTGACCTTGCCGGTGATTCCGATAAAATCGGCAGGACTGTCAAGGTCGACTGCCGAAAGATTTTCGTCACAGAGTTTCACCTCCAAGCCCTCTTGGCTCATCATGCCAGCGAGAGTTGTGATCGCTAGATCCGCCATGAACACTGCCGGCCTCAGACCACGAGCCACGAATGATTCGGCGCTGAAGTAAGTTGGGAAATCGGATATCGGATTGATCAAGTAGATGGACTTAGGCATAAGCTGTGCCTCCACACCTTTCGACCCTGCAGGCCAGTGCCTGCTCACACGGGTTTGTTTATATTGAGACAGTGGTTGCCTGCTGATATTTAGTCATCAGGGCGGGGATGATTTCGCTGTAGCCGTCTTCGGCCAAAGGCTCAAGCAATTCGCGCATGTAGCTGACGTGCATTCGTTCGTCCTGAGCGATGCGCTTGAACATGCGCGAAGTCAGATTATCGTAATCGAGAGCCTCGGACATTGCTTCGAAGAAGAGCATACCGCGATATTCTTCGACGTAGCCGCGCGTCATGAAATGCACGAGCGCATCCACGTCTCCTTGCTCTTCGTTCTTGAATCCCGGCAGAAGGGAAAGCACATCGGCTCTTCCTGGAACGGGGACGATCATTCCGCCGAGTTCTACCGCGCGACTCGCAAACATCGCCGCGTGCCTTGCTTCATCTGCATTGTGACGGGCGAAATTCAAAGAGGCATACGGTACTCTGGAAAAATAGCGAGTGGCTATCGAGAGGGCTTCGACGCCTCGCATCTCATTCCAGCAGATTCGATTAAGGTATGCGGCAAGTATCCGGCGTGAGCGCGCCGCCACACGAATTTCCCTTTCTTGATTAGGGATGGGTTCTATGATCCAGTCTTTTTCCTGCATGGGAATAACCTCCGATATTTCAGGACGCTGAAAGGTAGACTTTGGGTACACGCCGCCGCAAATACATTGAGGGATGATAAGGCTGGTCAAACCATTCAAGGCTTTTTACAATAAAGCATTTCAAAAGCCGCTTGACCCGCTCTTAACCCTCAAAGGATTTATGACACGCGGTACCAAGCCCAACATTTGGAGGGGACATATTCGGGATGACTGCTAGAACTGCGTTGAGTATAAACGACCGAAATACCATTGTCAATAAATTTGCACGAAATAATACCCTGTATGGGTGTATGTTTTGCACAGTTCGACAAACGCAATCGAAAGCGTATTGGCGGCGGAAGCTATCGCGCGAAAACTATAAGGCCGCGCTCATACGATCAGCCTCGTTTTTTATTGTCGTATCAGTAATGTTTAGAGCCAACCCTCGCAGCTTGACAATAAACACTCTATCCATTATTCGATTAGCTTGGCTTTCATAGCGGATTCCTGATCAGGTGACGGTGAATCGCTCTTTTACTTTTTACTGGAGATTTTTCAATGACAACAAAGTACGTTTATCTTTTTGCAAACGGGAAGGCCGACGGGCGAGGCGATATGAAAGATACGCTCGGCGGCAAGGGCGCGGGGCTTGCCGAAATGACCAACGCCGCTCTGCCCGTTCCTCCCGGCTTTACTATCACCACCCAAGCCTGCAACGCCTACTATGCTGCGGGCGAGAAATTCCCCGATGGAATGTGGGAACAAACCATCAAGGCTCTTCGCGAAGTGGAAAAAGCCGCGGGCAAAAAACTGGGTGACGCTTCAAACCCGCTGCTTGTCTCAGTTCGTTCCGGCGCGAAGTTCTCGATGCCCGGAATGATGGATACCGTTTTGAACCTCGGACTCAATGAAGAAACCCTCAAGGGACTAGCGCGGCTCACTTCCAACGAGCGATTCGCTTACGATGCATATCGAAGGTTCATTCAGATGTTCGGAAAAATCGTCCTCGGAGTCGATGGCGATCTCTTCGAACACGCGCTCAACGAAGCCAAGCGAAAAGCCCGCGCAAAACTCGACACCGATCTTACTGCCGATCATCTCAAAGCAGTGTGCGAGGATTTCAAAAAAATCATCCGGCGCGAAACAGGCTCAGACTTTCCAACAGACCCTTACAGTCAATTGGAAGAATCGATCAAAGCGGTCTTTCGCTCGTGGAACGGCGAGCGAGCCATAGCCTATCGACGACGAGAAAAGATACCCGACGACCTCGGCACTGCGGTCAACATAGTCACGATGGTCTTCGGCAATATGGGCAACGACAGCGGAACGGGCGTGGCCTTCACGCGCAATCCGGCTACGGGCGAGAAAGAACTCTTCGGCGATTATCTCTCGAACGCGCAGGGCGAAGACGTTGTCGCGGGCATACGCACGCCCAAGCACATCAACGAGCTTCAACAGGATATGCCCGAAATCTACAACCAGTTCGTCGAGGTAGCCCGGAAACTGGAGCGCCACTATCGCGATATGCAGGACATTGAGTTCACCGTCGAGCGCGGACGATTGTGGATGCTGCAAACCCGCAATGGAAAGCGAACCGGCCCTGCTGCTGTCAAACTCGCAGTCGATATGGTTCGCGAAGGATTGATCGATGAGCGAACCGCTTTGCAACGCATCCCGGCAGGCGACTTGGATCAACTGCTTCACAAGATGATCGACCCTGCGGCCAGTCTCGATGTCCTAACTCGCGGCATCAACGCCAGCCCCGGAGCCGCTTCGGGCCGCGTCGTCTTCACGCCGAAAGAAGCCGAGGCGTGGGCTGCAAAAGGAGAAGCCGTGATACTCGTGCGTCGAGAAACCTCACCCGAAGACGTGCGCGGGATGGACGCGGCGCAGGCGATCCTCACTTCGACCGGAGGACCGACCTGCATCGCAGGCGATACCAAAATACTGACTGATCGCGGCTTCATGACAGCACGCGATGCGCACGATGCGGTTGAGGCAGGAGAAAATCTGTTGATTCTTTCCTTCGACACCATGCAGGGAAAAGCTGTGTGGAAGTCAATCCTTTCAACAGGCAAGAGTGTTCGCTCGGCCATCAAAGCGGCTGTGTCTCAAACCGGTCGCTCTGAACTTGATACGATCACAATCACCCCCGACCACAAAATGTTTACGATGCAAGGTCGCAAACTGATAAAAAAACCGATTGCTGAAATCATTCGCGATGAGGAGTTCATCTGCGTTGTTGACCGCATACCCGGCTTTGAAGAAAATGACGGCAGCAAGCAACAGTTGGCTTATCTGGTTGGTGCGATTCTCACGGATGGCTACATCAGGGTGAGGGGAACGAAAGGCAATGTAACATTCACCCAGAAGCCGACTCCTGAAAAACAACCTTTCATTCAAGCTGTCGAATCGGCGTTTGAAGAAACCACAGGCTACGTCTTCACCGGACGTCACCTCAAACATACTGAAAGCGTTCTGCGCGGTAGGGTGATTGTCGGAGATGCTCTTGACATAACCTGTTCACGTCGCGCCCCGGCTGTCATGCTTTCCTCGATTCGAGACAATCTTGTGCCGTGGGTAATGGGGTTGACTGAGGAAGAATTGCTGCACTTCCTCGCCGGGGTGATCGACGGTGACGGGACATTCAATCGAACGACAAAGAGCAGAATAAATATCTTCGCTTCGAAGAAGCACTTGATTGAAGGAGTTGTGCTGGCCTGTCTGCGACTCGGCATTATGCCACAGGTGACTTGCAATCGCACCATATCGAACATACAGATCGTCGAGCAAAGCGAGCGACTTCTTGGCTACACCCGACGCGTCAAGGGAGAAGTGAACACTCCGATTTATGAGAGCAAGCTCTTCTCGGCGCGCGGACTGTTCGCAGACATAGTTGATGATGTCAATCGCGGCGGGAAAATTCGTTGCCGCACTGAACGAAATCTTCTTGTGGGCGCTGAGAAAGCCAGACGCACTCTTGAATGGTGCGAACCTCCCGTCCGTGAAGAGATTGAGCAAATGCTTGACGCTGATGTGAGAATGTACCGGGTTCGCAAGCTCGAACGCGCGGGTGAAATCGAAGTCTACAATTTCGAAGTGTCGGCGGAGTTTGATCTTGATAAGAACTATGTCGCATTCACTTCGATGCTGACTCCGCTTCTCATCTCCAATTCACACGCGGCTGTCGTAGCGCGAGGATGGGGCAAGCCCTGCATAGTCGGCGCGGGCGAAATCGATATCAACTATGCGAAGAATGAATTTTCAGTAAACGGCAGGCGCGTGCGTCGCGGCGACTGGATCACAATCGATGGCACTACGGGAAGAGTCATCACGGGTCACGCGCCGTTGATCGATCCTGAGCTTGGAGACGATTTCCATCAGTTGATGCAGTGGGCTGACAAATATCGACGGATGAAAGTTCGAACCAATGCCGACACGCCCGACGATGCGGCTGTCGCCCGCGGCTTCGGCGCTGAAGGCATAGGGCTTTGTCGGACGGAGCATATGTTCTTCGAAGGCGACCGCATAGATCACGTCCGGCAGATGATTCTCGGCTCGCTCGACTACAAGCGAATCGAAAGCGAAATCGCTTCAGTCGAAGCCGATATCGACAAAACGACTTCGCCGAGAAAGCGCAAAGAACTTGCCGCGCATCGCAACAAACTCCGAAAGGAAATTCAGGAGCCTAAGCGATTGTACAAAGGCGGGCTGAGTGAACTGCTCAAGCTTCAGCGCAAAGACTTCGAGGGCATATTCCGCGCGATGGACGGATTGCCCGTCACTATCCGCACGCTCGACCCGCCTCTGCATGAATTTCTGCCTCACGACGAAGAGGGGACTCGCAAGCTTGCGCGCAAGCTCAAGACCAATGCGAAGCATCTCTGGTCGAGAGTCCAGTCTCTTCACGAAGCCAACCCTATGCTCGGCCATCGCGGATGCCGACTGGGGGTCGTCTTTCCGGAAATTACCGAGATGCAGGCTCGCGCGATCTTCGAAGCTGCTGCCTCAGTGCAGAAGCGCGGCATAAAGGTGCTGGCTGAAATCATGATTCCGCTCGTGAGCGATGTCATAGAACTCCGGCTTCAGGCCGATGTGGTTCGCCGCGTAGCAGGCGAAGTGATGAAGAAGACCGGGCAGAAGATCGAATATCTGGTGGGTACGATGATCGAGCTTCCGCGAGCGGCGCTGATGGCTGATCGCATAGCCGAAGTGGCGGAGTTTTTCTCCTTCGGCACGAACGATCTTACGCAGACGACTTTCGGAATCTCGCGCGACGATTCGGGCAAGTTCCTGCCCTTTTACATAGAGAACCGCATCTTCAAAGACGATCCGTTCCAGGCGCTCGATCAGGAGGGCGTCGGCCAGCTTGTCCGAATGGGGACGGAGAAAGGCCGCGCGGCGCGCCCGGATTTGAAAGTCGGAATCTGCGGCGAGCATGGCGGCGAGCCTTCATCTGTCGGGTTTTGCCATCGCGTCGGGTTGAACTATGTTTCCTGTTCGCCCTATCGCGTGCCGATTGCGCGACTCGCAGCAGCGCAGGCCGCGCTAGGACAGGAGCAGGCGATTTCGCACACTGCATAAAAAATAAAAGTTTGGGGCAAGGGCTTCAGCGCGACTGAAAATCAGACTGAAGCCTTCAAACTTTTTCTGCTGACTCACTACAGGATTGTCGAGGTTCCTTCATTGGCTGATGTCGCTTTTCAGTCTCAATCATCGAACTCCGCGCGCCGTCCTTTCTGGATAGTCTGCTTCGAGATGGCATCGGTGATCGTTTTCGCCGCGTTGATCATACTGCTCGCTGTCAGGACGACTGCGGCAGTGATCGAATCGAAATCGTGGTGGGTGATCTTGCCTGCGGCTGTTATGGGCTATCTCTCGGCTGATTTCATATCGGGTCTGGTTCACTGGTTCGGAGACACTTTCTTCGAAGAAGATTCGCCCCTGATAGGGCGGATGCTCATAGAGCCTTTTCGAGAGCATCACCGCGACCCGAAAGCGATGACCCGACATGGATTTCTCGAACTCAACGGCAACAACTGCCTCGCGGCAATTCCACTGCTTTCGATTGCGTGGCTGAGCGCAGGGCCGGGTGAAAGCGCAGTGTCAATATTCGCTTACTCATTTCTGATTTTTCTTTCGCTGGCATCATTCGGCACGAATCAGTTTCACAAATGGGCGCACACGGATGCCCCGTCTGCGATCATCAAGTGGCTTCAAAGGAGGAATCTGATTCTCTCGCCTGCCGCGCATTCGCATCATCACCGAGGCGATCATTCCACCGGCTTTTGCGTGACATCTGGATGGATGAATCAATTGCTTGATCCCGTAAAATTCTTCCCGCGACTAGAGCTAGGCATTCGCGCGCTCACAGGCAAAAGGAAACAGCGATGAAGAAAACCAGGCTTTCGGCCAAACGAAAATCCGCGCTCTGTCTTCAGTGCGGCAAATGCTGTATGTCGATGACTTTTTTCGGCGGCGAGGTCGATGAGGAATCCCGCGACGAAATTCAATGGATAGAACTTCACGGATTCAAGATAGATTACGTCCGCAACGACGACCGGGAAGAGTATTACTTCACCATCCCGCAGCGATGCAACGCGCTTCAGGAAATCAAAACCGAAAGCGGAGCCACCAACTATGTGTGCGGCGTCTATGAAACGCGCCCGCAGATGTGCCGCGACTACGACGGCTCGGTCGAGGGGCCGACGGGAGTGGCGGATTGTTTGTGGCGAGTCGAGACGGAAAAACTCGTGCAGATCGGGCGCAGATGAAATGAACGGAATCAAAGCAGTTTTCTTCGACGCGGGCGGGACGCTGATTCACCTGGACGCGCCGCGCATCTGCGATTTGTTGAGCGAAGAGCTTGGCATCACGGCAAGTCTTGAAGGATTTCAGCGCGCGCAATCAATGGCGATGCAACGGGTCGCCGCGCTCGTGGCCGAAGGCGCAGGGTCTACTGAAAACCTCAAGCGCGAATTCTATTCGACACTGCTTCCTCGGATGGGCGTCCGCTCAGACCTCGCCCCTGCGATTGATTGCGTTTTGAAGCTGGCTCAATCGGAGATGCTATGGCGCAGGACTGAAGCGGGTGCGGCCCGTGCGCTTGAGCGATTGAAAGAGCGCGGGCTTCGTCTTGCGGTCGTATCGAACAGCGATGGTCGAATTGAGAGCGCGTTTCATCAGGCGGGGCTTTTCGATTATTTCGATTTCTTCATCGATTCGTTTCTCGTCGGAGTGGAAAAGCCTGACCCTCGAATTTTTCGCATTGCGCTTGAGCGAGCAGGCGTAGAGGCGACGGAAGCGATTTACGTCGGCGATCTTTATTCAGTCGATGTCGCGGGCGCAAGAGAAGCTGGGCTTGCGGCAGTGCTTTATGATCCTTTCGGACTCAACGCTGAAGCGGATTGTTTGAAGATTCGCGAAATCGGCGATCTGATCAAACTCCTTGATGCTGTATGATTCAAGTCATCTCGGCTTCCAGACAGTCAGCCCCGGTATTGAATCAAAGTTGTCATCATTGCTTACCATGCCCGACAGCCCCAGCTTTTCCATCACAGCCACACTCAAAGCATCGTTGGTCAGCAAGCGGTATTGCGGCGAGAGTAGAGCAGCACGATCCAAAATGTCTGTCGTTACTGGTTCAACATGCATCGCCAGCGCGCGAACCAGTGTTATAACCTTTTGATGCTCGCTCAATGTCGCTATCAGTTCACGGCGGCGTTGCAATCGGTGCGCGAGACCCTTGTGATCAAGGCTGTGCTTTTCCACAGCTTCGGCCAGCATAACTTTATGAATGACTTCGGCAATGACTGCTGCGGAAGTTGAAGCGGCGAGGATTCCGTTCTCGATTCTTTTTATGAACCGGGCGCATTGATCGGAGAAGGGTTCTGTTTCAATGAGGTAATAGCAGATGATATTCGCATCAACGAAGCAATGCGTTTGATCTGGTATGTCGTCCAGCATTTCAGCAATCCAGCACAGAGTTATCGGCGCTTTCGACGATCTCCTGCGCCACGGTCGAATCGATTTTCACCAGACCGCGCAATTGATCGACGACGCTTTTTGTTTCAACCGTGATCAGCACACGCTCATGTTCCCTGATGCTCGGCAGAGGGGCGAGCGGTTTCAGCACCCCCGATTCATAAATCGCCTCGACAGTGATGCTCATAAAAACCTCCTTCGGCTGAGATTCTAACACAGGGATTGCCAAATGAACCCGGACAAAAATTTTCCGCCGTCGTGTATTTATTCGCCCGCGACGTTCTCTATTTTGTCGGGTGATTAGTACCGGGCCGCTCGACAGCAACGCGAGTCAGTGAGGGGAGAGCATGACTGGCGATGGCGACGAGCGGCCCTCATCTTTTTTAAGTCTATCGAGTCCACAGAGTCTGGCGAGTCCAGAGAGTCGAAGAACTCATACTCTCAAGACTCTACGGACTCTCTGGACTCTCAAGACTCTTATCGCATTCCTGACGCATCGCTGCCGTTCTCGTTTGCCACGATCAGCGCACAGAGCGGCTCTGCGGACAGGTCAGACCATCGAACTTGTTTTGGCGGGTCGTTAATGTTGTTGGAGTTGCTCGCAGAGTTATCGAAATAAGCTATCACTTCGATTCTTGTGCCTTTGGGCAATGCGACCGCTCGCTTGAAGTAGTAAGTCATCTGCCAGTCGTAGCGATACCCTCGCGTCCATATCAAAACTTCCTGCGAGCCATCAGGCCGAAACACAGTCGCCTGAAACGATATCATCAAAGCGTTCGCGCGAGGGCGAATCGCTACCGCTTCCGCATCTTCTTTCGTCGTCACGGAAAGCCTGACCTGATGCGCCGCTTCTCCTGCGGGGATGATCGCATCGGCGCTTGTGATCGCAACTTCACGCGCCTGTTTGCGCGGCGCGGTCTTCGCAAAGTAAAGCCCGACGCTCGTCGCGTCTTTCGCTTCCGCATCCAAGCCGCGATAGTGAATCCGCGCTGTGATGCGCGAGTTTGCCGAAACCATCTGCGCCACGCCTTCAGGAAGGGCGACCGTTTTTTGTCCCGGCATCCACGTTCCAATCGCAATGGAGCGGGAATCTTTTTCGGCATAAATGGTCGCGCAGTGAACCACTGAGCCGTTGCCCGGTTGAAGATCGACAGCCGTCACCCAGCGGTCTTCTTTCAACTCCGCAAGCGCAAATGATCGCTTCTCGTCAGCGTTTGTTGCAACAGTTTGCTCCGAGGATTTGAGGATCAGATCGGGCTTGCCCAATTGCCAGTCAGTCAGGAAGAGCGGCTCTTTCGGGATGTCCTTGTCATCGCCTTTGGGCGCTCCGCCTTCTACCCAGTTGACTATCAAATCGACCTCGTGCTGAGTCAGTTCAGGCGCATTGCGAAACTCGCCGTAGCCGCGGGCTGCGTGCCAGACGGGCATTCGCTTTTCGAGAATTTCTTCCTTGATGGCTTTGGCCCACGGGCGGGCTTCGTCGTAAGTCACAAGCGACCACGGCGCGATCCCTCCCGCGTGATGACAGGTGAGGCAATTGCGTTGAAGTATGCGGATGACTTCCTTGTTAAATCGGACTTTAGTGGTGATGGGTTCGTGCGCGCTCGATGTGGAAAAGGCGAAGGGCAAAAGGCAAAAGGCAAAGAGAGCGAGTATTTTTATTCGCCTGTTGGTTGCCGCTTGAAACGCTGGCGCATTCTTCATCCGCTTCATCAATTCTACTGCCCGCGCCATACTTTTGCCTTTTGCCTTTTAAGTTGCCTTGTTACTTGCTCTGACCTACAGCATCAACCGCGGGTTTCTTCAACGCTTTGCTGTCGTAGGTAAAGCTCATCCAGCCGATCATCATCTCTTCCCAAGTCTGATCGCCCCAGCGCACTTCCTTCCCAGGATCGGGGTTGTACTTGTTCTTCGTCGAATTGTCGAAGTGAGCGAGACAGTCAACCCGCGTGCCTTTCGGCGCGCGAACCGGATGCTTGAGCGTGTAGTAGGTCTGCCACGCGAAGTCATACCTGGGAACAGACAATATGACTTTCGATGTTTGGTCGGGGAATGTCACCTTGTATTGAAAATCCTTGCCGCGAAGATGCATGTGCGGCATGAGAGAATGAATCTCGCCGTCTTCGGGGAAGGTGAACGATGACGTGACCTCATAGTTGGGGTCGCCGGGTGGAATGACGAATCGCATGTTCATGATCGGGCGCGTCTGCAATTCGTTTCGCGGCGCCTCTTTCGCAAAGACCAGCCCTACATAAGAGCGATCTTTTTTCTCTACTCCGGTCGGAGTGTAGTGAACCTGAAAAACGAGATTCGCGCCCGCTGGTATTTTCTTCGCCAGCCCCTTGGACATGACGGCAGGCTGCTCGCCCGGAGCGTATCCCACGAGAAGGCTCTGCTGGCCGCCCTTCTGCACGAAGACGATTACGTGATGAACCACATCGCGCTTGTCGGGGCGAATTTCTGCGGCCTGAATCCACTTGTCTTCGGTGAAGTTGGTCGGCACCGTGAAGTAGAGATATTCGACCACGCCTTCAGCCGGAACTAAAGTTTCTTTCGGCAGGTGGAAAACCGCATCCGGCTTGCCTATGCTCCATCCATCCGGGAACTGCGGCGCTGCGGGCATATCCTTTGGATCGCCCTCCCTGGCTCCCTGATCCACCCACGCAGCGATTGTATCTATATCGGATTGAGCTAATCGGCGATCATTCGCAAACTCGCCGTGGGCCGGATCGGCGTGCCACGGAGGCATCTGGCGCGCGAGAACTTTTTCTTTTATGGAGCGCGCCCACGGGCGGGTTTCTTTGTATGAGAGAAATGACATCGGGCCTATCTCGCCGGGGCGATGGCACGAGGCGCAGTTATTGAACAGAATGGGCGCGACATCCTTAGTGAATGTCACGCTCTTTTTCGAGTCACTGGCGTCTGCCCTCAGCCCCAGAAAGCACGAGACTCCGATGAATGCTACGGCAGCGAAACTCAGGATCAGTCTCTTCATTATGAACTCCTCCAACACCGAGCGATTGTTTCGCGCGCTCCACTGCGGCGATCGAGGCGCGGCTCGTGGCGGGCGACCGCGTCTGTGATTAGATGGCTGCTTGCATTATATTTCAGACGAGCGCGATACGCGACATGATTTTTCACAGGTCGCGTTTGATTCTATCGACCTTTCAAATCAAATCGCTTTCCGCTCAATTCTTTTGAGCGGTCGAATCGACCTTGCTCACTTTTTTTGCGCGCAGCCTTTGTCCGCTCATCTCGAATAAAAGCCCGGTCGTTTCGCCCTTGTCGTTGCGAATGAAAGTCACCTGCGCATCGACGAGGCGCACGAAGAAGCGAGTTTCGGATTCGGGGAAGACTTCGATTTTCGGCTGCCCCGGCAGAGCGACCATAAGCTTGTCGCCTTCGCGAATGACCGAAAAACTCACTCCCGGCCCGACCAGGTATTGGCCCGCGTAAGAGTCATAAATCGCCGGATCGATTTTCGCGACCACCTTTTCCTTGGGCTTGTCCGTAATGTAATCGAGAAAGCCAACGAGCATTTCATCATAGGTCGGCTCGCCGAAGCGCACGTTGCGCGCCGGATCGGGGTTGTACTTGTTGCGGGCCGAATTATCGAAGTGAGCCGTCACTACTATGCGAGTGCCTTTCGGAAGAGAGATCGGATTTTTGAGCTTGTAGAGAGTCTGCCAGTTGAAATTATATCGAGGCACCGAGAGTAGCGTCTCGCGTCGTCCGTCCGGGTAGATGGCTTCGTATTTCATGTCCTTGCCGCGCACGTGCATGTGCGGCATGAAGTTTATGACCTGAACATCCTTGTTCAAGGTGTAGCAGGCTGTGGCCTCATGATTTTCAGCGCCCGCAGGAATGCGGAAGAAGAAATTCGTGGTGTCGTGCGAGAGAATCATTTTCTCTACAGGCTTGCGCGCAAACAACAGGCCGACGCTCGTGCGATCCTTTTCCGGTTTGCCTGTGGTTTTGGAATAGTGCATCTGGAAAACCAGATTCGAGCCTGCGGGAATTCTTTTCGCCGTCCCTTCGGGCCAGATATCGGCGTTTCGCCCCGGAGCGTAAACGGCCAACAACATGCCTCCGGTGCTGCCTCCGAGCGAGCCGCCGTGAGAGGCGCTGCATCCGTCATCCAGCACAGGCGCATCATCGCGAACGCGGCGAACGGTTCCCTCTTTGCGAAATACGGAATGCGCGCCGATCTCGAAAAACGACGGCGCATTTTTGTCGTCGCTCGTGCCTCTGCTGCGCGCGGCTGCGCGAGCCGCGATCATCATTTCAGGCGTCTCAAGAAAAACGACGGCGTGATGAACTACTCTCTTGTTGCCGGGACGAAACTCTGCGCCCTGAATCCATTTGTCTTCGGTAAATCCTGTCGGCACGCGGAAGTAGATATAGTCGTCCGCTCCTGCCCCGGACACTTCGAACTCCTCGGGCATCTGAAGCACGACATCAGGCTTGCCTATCTCCCACTGATCGGAAAAATTCGGCGCGGGCGGCAAATCACGAGGGTTGCCTTCCTTCGCTCCCTGATCGACCCAGGCCACTATCGTATCGATATCTTTTTGCGAAAGTCTCGGATCGTTTTCAAACTCGCCCACTTTGGAATCGGCAGACCAGGGCGGCATTTCGTGAGCGACGATTTTCTCTTTTATGGAACGCGCCCATGGGCGCGCGTCTTTATAAGACAGGAGCGACATCGGCGCTATATCGTTTGGCCGATGGCACGCCGCGCAATTTTTGAAAAGTATCGGCGCAACGTCTTTGCTGAAAGTGACGGCTCGTTTCTCGCTGGCAAGATTGCCCGTCGAGGAAAAAACGATCATCAGTGATATGAGACAAGCAAAGGGCAGAGAAGCAGAAAAGAATTTTTTCATAAGCGAACTCCTCTGGCAAACAGTTTTCAGTTTTCAGTTTTCAGTTCTTCATCATTTCAGGGCGCCGTCACTTCGAATGCGGAGTGTGGAATTCGGAATGTGGAATTGATCGACTCTACATTCCGCACTCCGCATTCCGCACTCGGCCCACCGACCACCGCTATCTCATTTTGCCGCTGGTCGGAAGCGGTCTGATCTGCTGGGCGTCGACGGTGTAATCGATCCAGCCGATCATCATGTCGTCGTAAGTCGGATCTCCGAAGCGGACGGCTTTCGTCGGATCGGGATTGAACTTGTTCTTCGCCGAGTTGTCGTAGTAAGCCGTCACCACTATTCGAGTGCCTTTCGGAATAGCGACGGGATTCTTGAGGTAGTAAACCGTCTGCCACGAGAAGCTGTAATTAGGCACGTTGATCAGTATTTCAGATTTTCCGTTCGGGTAGACTGCCGTGATCTCCATAGCCGCCCCTCGATAATGCATGTGAGGCATCAGCGAGACGAGGTGAATGTTATCCTGCACGCTCCAGCAGGCGGTCACTCGGTGACGTTCCGCTCCGGGCGGAATGCGGAAATAATTATTCGAGACCGGTCGTGTCAGGAGTTCCTTGTCCGTCACTTTTGCGAACTTGAGACCGACCATCGAGCGATCTTTTTCTACCTGTCCTGCGACCTTCGAATAATGTATCTGAAGGATGAGCTTCGAGCCTGCCGGGACTTTCTTCACCGTGCCTGTTTCCCATACAGCCGGATTCATCCCCGGAGCAAAGCCGCACAGCAGCATTCCAATATTGAACTCATCCTGCCCGCTGCCATCGCGTTTGAATCCGCTGCCGCCGCTGGCTATCGCGCAGCCGTCATCATAAACCGGCGCGTCGGACTTGGTGCGGGTCAGCGTTCCGTCCTGATAGAAGATCGAATCCCGGATCATCTGCTCACGATACTTTTCAATCTCCTCTTTGGACAATTTAGGCTGTTCGCCTTTCGCAGGAGGCTGGACGAAAGCGATTATGTGATGGACTATTTTTCGATTGCCCGGTCGCGCTTCGGCCATCTGCACGTACACATCTTCCTTGAAGTTGGTAGGCACTTCGAAGTATTGAATCTCGTCCGGCCCCGTCGCTTCAAGCGTGTGATCGGTCGGCATCTGAATGACTATGTCGGGCTTGCCGATGGCCCAGCCTTCGACGAACTGCGGCGCGGGCGGCAAATCACGCGGGTCGCCTTCCGCTGCGCCCTGATCGACCCACTTGGCGATGGTGTCTATATCTTTTTGAGAAAGTCGGCGATCATTTGTGAACTGGCCGTAGTGCGGGTCGGCGTGCCACGGAGGCATTTCGCGCGTGACCACTTTCTCTTTTATAGAGCGAGCCCACGGGCGGGCGTCTTTATAAGAGAGGACGGAGAAAGGCGCGGCTTCGCCTGCGCGGTGACACTCGGCGCAGTTATTGAAAAGAACGGGCGCGACATCTTTGCTGAATGTTATTTTCTTCTCATCGCTCGCGCTCACGGGAAGAAGCGCGAAACACAGCGCGAGAAGGAACAGGGCGGCTGCTGAAAACACTACGGCTCGTTTCATAGCTCTCCTCCTTGAATTGAAAATAGCCGAATGAAAATATGCGCCGATTCAAGCCGTGAAATCCAGCCTGAACCGGCGCGTAAGCGGTAGAGAGTCGAACTACTACTTGCTTTCGCTTGCGGCCTTTCCTGCCGGAGCAGGCTTCAACATTTTGGCCGGATTCGGAACCACTATATCAAACCAGCCGATCATCATTTCATCGTAGGTCGGATCACCCCAACGCACTTCCTTCCCAGGATCAGGGTTGTACTTGTTCTTCGTCGAGTTATCGAAGTGAGCCGTCACGATGATCTTCGTCCCCTTGGGTACGGAAAGCGGCTTCTTGAGATAGTACATCGTCTGCCACGAGAAGCTGAATTTCGGCACCCAGAGCAAAGTCTCGCGCCGCCCGTCGGGGTAGATGGCTTCGTACTTCATATCCTTGCCGCGAAGATGCATGTGCGGCATGTATGTGACCACTTCCAAATCGATGGGAACCGTCATGCAGGCGGTTACTTCGTGACTGCCCGCGCCCGCAGGGATTTTGAATAAAGTGTTCGCTACGGCTGAAGTGATGAGCATCTTGTCGGGCGGCTCTTTGGCCAGCACCAGCCCCATTCGCGTGCGATCCTTTTCAGGCTTTTCCAATGAGCCTGCGAAAGCTGAATAGTGTACCTGGAACATTATGGTCGAGCCTGCCGGAACCTTCTTGGCGGTGCCTGCGGGCAGGACATCTATTCCTTTGCCCGGAGCATAACCGGCGAGGAGCGCGCCTTCGGCTTCTTCTCCTCCGCCGCCACGTCGAGTGCGAGAGGCTCCATCCGTGTTGCAGCCATCATCGTTGACGGGCGCGTCCATCTTCGTGCGGCGGAGCGTGCCATCAATATACATGACCGAAGAAGCGCCTGTGCGTCGGCCTTGAGCTTCGGCTTCTTTGCGTTTGGCCATCGCCTGCGGAGTCACGACGAATGCGATGACGTGATGAACGACCTTGCGATTGCCGGGCTGAATCTCCGCGGCCTGAACCCAGGTGTCTTCGGTGAAATTGGTCGGCACGAAAAAGTTTATATAGTTATCAGGGTCGCCCGGTTTGACTGTCCACTCTTCAGGAATCTGAAGCGTGACATCAGGCTTTCCGATCTGCCATCCGCCGGTGAGAGACTGCGGCGCAGCGGGCAAGTCTTTCGGGTTGCCTTCCTTCGCTCCCTGATCGACCCAGGCCGTGATGGTGTCGATATCGCTTTGAGGAAGGCGACAATCATTGCTGAATTCGCCGTATCGGGGATCAGGACTCCAGGGCGGCATCTCTCGCGAGAGAACCTTTTCTTTTATGGAGCGCGCCCACGGGCGAGCGTCTTTATAAGACAGGAGCGACATCGGCGCGATGTCGTTTGGCCGATGGCAATCGGCGCACTTGCTGAAGAATATCGGCGCGACATCCTTGCTGAAGGTGACTTCTCGTTTCATCCGGGAATCGGCTATCACCGATCCGAGACCTATCATTCCCAAAACCACTGTGAGAACGGCAAAGGCGGCTTTCTTCGACTTCATACTCTTCTCCTGGCAGGCGGTTGAACTGCAATCAAAATCGGTTGAATTTTTTAGAGTCGTACCATCCTAAAACTCACCACTTAACACTGTCAAGTAAAATCTTGAATAATCCTACAGGTTTTCATCTGAAATCCTGAGTTTGAATTCAGCTTACAATGGATGGCTTGATCTCAGGTGCGTTCGACGTTCAATACGCAACAAGGTGTGCGAGGGATGCACAAATTTTTTCTGAAGCCTGATTTTTTGATTTCGGGCAGGCGAGGTCGGAGGGAAAGGCCATGCGGTCTTAGGCAATTGGCCCTAAGACCGCATGGGATACGGGTCAGTTGTTATGCTTACTGATTGTGAGGCACTTTCACGGTCACGTTCTGGGTCTGCACATTCCCGGCTGCATCACGACAACTGATCGTGATCGTGTAGATGCGACCGTTGCCGCCGCCGCTTCTCTCGGCCCGCAGATTGACGTGATTAGCATCGATGATCTCCCAGTCAGGAGATGTATTGCCGTCACCTGTGCCGTTGACGGGTTCGTTGCTCGACACGCTGAGGCTGCAAACTATCGAAGAAGACGGTGTGCAGTTATCGCTCGTCGCGTAGCTGACAGTGACCAGCACCATCTTGTGATTGGGCGGCCACAGTTCAGGCTTATCGACAGACGCGCCTGTGATGTTCGGCTTCTGCGTGTCGTTGACCGTGACGGTGAATGAGCAGGTCGACATGCCGCCGTCCTGTCTTGTGGCCTTCACCAAAACGGTCGTGGTTCCTACGGGGAAGAAGGAACCCGAAGGAGGAGTCGCCGTCACCACTCCGCACGATCCCGTGACCGGCGGTATGGTGAAGTTCACTATAGCTCCGCACTGATTCGGGTCATTCGGCGCGGTGATATTGGCCGGACAGGTCAGAATGCAGGGCGAATCACAGCAGACAGGATCGGCTGTTGTGATCGTGATCGACCACCCGCCAGCTATGCTGCCGATGTCAGTAGCGACATCATCGACGACGAACAGATTCCACGTTCCGTTCGGGTTGACTCCGTTGAAGACCGAAAGCAACTGCGGGTCAGGATAAGGTCCGGCAGGCGCAGGCGCTGGGAACTGATCGCCCGTGCCGATGTTGGTCGGACGGAATGTGCCTGACACAACGGTTGCTCCGATGGCAGGGGCGGTGTCGTCAAAGGTGAGCGTCGCGTTTACGGCATCAGTCCCTCCGCCCACATCCGACATCAGAAGGAGCCTCTGCCCTGCGGGTCCGACCATCAGCACATCCACGTCGGAGGGGAAGGTGTGGCTGAAGCCGTTGAGCCTCGCCGTCACTTTCGTCACCGTTCCGGTGATCCCTGAGACGCTGATCGAGGATGGATACGGCGCAGAAGGAGCGCCCGTCGCTGCGCCCGTGCCGACTGCCGGAATGGTGATCGATCCGGCGTTGGAAAACGTGGTCACGGTTGTGGCTACCGCCCCGATGCGTATTGCGAAGGTGACGTTCCCGAGATCGTCTGCGCCATCCTGAAGATGGAATGTCGCATTGATCGTCCCGCCGCACACTCCCGTCGGTACGAAGGTGAACGATCTTGCCACTGCCGGGCCTACCGGACTCAGCGCGCCGTATGTTTGCGGGCCGCTTGGAGAGTTGACTCCTCCTCCCGCGAGAAGCGTCGCCACGAGATTAGTCGTCAGCCCCGTTCCGACATTCTTGAGCGGGAAGCTCATTGTCACGGTCTCGTCGACATCGGGAGCGCCATTTGGCGGGACGCAGCTTTCGGCAACTACGACAGCCGGAGGAGCAGCATTTATGATCGGCGTGCCAGCCACTCCGCAACAGAAGAACAACTGTCGGCGTATCTCGATCTGGAAGCACCCTATCGTCCCGACATCTATACTAAACGCGTCAGTCACTCTCAGCTTCCATGTGCCGTTCGACGGTCGACCGTTGAAAGCCGCGAGCGGCGAATCGGGCCTGAAGGTGCCAGCGAAAGGAGCCACGCCCGCGCTGATGGCCGTCGCCGCCGCGTCGTCGAACACGGTGAAGATGCCTGAACAATCGTTCGAGCCTGCGCCATAGTTGTCGCCCGCTCCGCCGCGATTGTTCGCCAAAGCGACCGTAGTGCCGTCCGGCCCGACCAGACTCAACGCTAGGTCTCCGTCAAAGGTGTGATTGAGTCTCACGCGGACATTGACATCTCCGACGATGCCCACATCGGAAACGATGACTGGAACTTCTACTGTCGTCAGATCGGGAATCGGAACCGCGATATTGCCGCTGCTGTAGCTCACGGCTGGCGTCAGGCTCGTCGGCGCGCCGATCTGAAGTTCAAACGTTCTGGTCACTGCCCCGAGGTTGCTCGTTATATCAACACTGATTATCAGTTTGCTGCCGCAGGGCGTGCCTGCCGGGACGGTGAAAGTGAAGTCGCGCGATACGGTAGCCCCGGCGGCTATGTTCCCATAACTCTGAGTGCCGCTTCCTGAGATGCTTGCCGTCACGCCCATGGCAGGTGTGCAGGAGAACGGGTTTGTCAGAGGAACTGAAAGAGTCACCGTTTCGCCGGGATCGGCAAAGCCCGCGTTGTCGCACGAGTCGTTCGACACGCCGACCGAGCCGACCGTCAGATTGGGCATGTCGAATGCTTCGACCACAGAGGAAGAAGAGGAAGAAACGGCGCTGGCGCTGAATCCCATACCGCGTTTGGCGAATCCTGCCCAGATATCGAGTTCATCCTCGCCGCTGAACCCGGCGCAGTCGGCGGCCAGTATGGAATTGCGACCCTGAAGCAGGGTCGGATTGATGGGGTCGAGCTTCATCCCGTCAGTGACGATTTGCAGCATTCGCTGATTGCCCGCAGCATGACCGAGCCGCCCGATTATGCGGGCGCGCACTTCCCAAAGGGCGGAGCACCAGACTTCGCCGATGTTGTGAACCTGGAAGGCTGTAGCCGATCCTATCGGGCCTCTCGGAAAAGCCCCGTCGGTGAGATTGATCTGAGTCGGATCGATATCGGCGAAGGTGAGAGGATTGTGCGGCTTGCCGTTCGCGCCGATAGTCGACATCACCGCATGAGGGAATCGTCGAATGCCGTAGTAATAGTTGTCGGTGAATCCGGCGACTATGTTCAGGGTCGAATACCCGCCCACCGCATATATCCCATTGGGATCATCCGAGGGCTGAGACAGAAGCGACAGAGCGTAGAAATCCGACCAGCCTTCGCCCATGCCTCCCGACATCGTCGCCCCCAGCCCGCTTCCGTTATTGTGCAGGCGGTTCGACAATCCATGCGTCAGTTCGTGAATGACGATCTCCTGATCAAGTCCCGATGTTCTGTCAGGAGTCGGGCCGGTGAAGATGAACATCTGCATTCGGCCTGATGTGCCATCGGCGGGAGTTGCGAAGTTGGCATTGTTCGTGCCGGAGAAATCCTGAGCCTCGGCCAGCACGCGATCATTTCCGAGTCCGCCGCGACCGAAGTTATCGGTCTGGAAGTTCCTGGCCAGTTCGGTGAAGCCAAGCTGATAGACCAGATCGTGGTAGCGATTCGTCCAGAAGAACATGTTGGCCACTTCGCCGAAGCGATAATTAGCGCCCGTCGGAAGGTCAGCCCCGAGCGGCGGCGGATTGTAAGGAAAATCGAAGACGCGGAAAGGCGACCCCACAGGCCGGCCCCCGACATCGATGCCGTTTGGCGTAACCAGATCGAGTCCCGCATCGACATTGTTTCCTGTCGTGGTGTTTCCTCCGTCGGTGATCCAGCCGAGGTTGTCGAAGGCGGGCAGTTCGCTGATCAGAGTGAAGAGCGTCCGGCTTATCCCCGCTCCCTGAATGCCCGATCCGGGCAGGGCCGTCGTCGGAGAAAGCGGCCCCGGACTGTCGTCGTTATAAGCCGAGTAGGTCGCCGTCTGCGTCTGATCATTAGTTATGTTCTTGCGCCATAGCACATCTCCGCCATCCGTATCGACTAGAGTGTAGTAGGCAGGCGTGTCCTGCCACAGCACCATCGACCAGGCCAGACTGACCACGCCCGCCTTGAGCGGGAAGTAGACCAGTTCGGCCTTGATCTCGCCCGCGAACGGTCCCGGCTCGAAGAGGAACATCGTTCCATCGGGCGACGATTCCTTCAGGATGAGACTTGCCGGATCGAGGGCCACGCCTATCGACTCGGCCCCTTTTGCGACCGCTTCCGCCGCGCTTATCTTGGTCGAAGCGGCCTGCGCCCTTGCCGATTTCGATTTCAGATTTATCGAAGGCGGCTTGCCTTCGATCTCAAGTCCCGAGGCGAGATTGCTGACTGTCCTGACCATCTCGCCGTTTGGTTTGAAGGCAGCGATCATCTCGCCCTGAAACACGGGGATGCCGTTTATCTCCTGCGCAAGCATCACCCACGAGAGGTTCTTTGCGGGATTGGCGTACTGCCCGCGGGTCTTCAACTGCGCCGCTTCCTGTCTGGTCAATCCGAAAAGAGAGGCATTCTGAGTGACGAAGTTGCGCAGAATGCTTTCAGGTTTTTCTTTCGAGGGAGGCGTGAGAAATCCGCGCTTCGTCTCGACGATCTCAGGCGCGCCGAGGGCTTCATTGCGGGTGATGGAAAGACCGCGCATACGTCGGGCCAGCCTTCTTTCAGCCCCGTGCATGTCTTCGAGGATTTCCGATTCCGCTCTCTCGCCGATCAGTTGGCCCTCTCTTCCTCTCGATTGCTGCGCGGCCAGACCACTGTCTGACCCGCGCTCAAGTCTCTGTTCTATTCTCTCAAGCGCAGACTTGGCTTCGGGGGTGTTGCCAAGCCTTACGTCGTAAAAGTCCAGTTCGCTCGCGTCGCCGGACGCGCTCTTGGTATCCTGTGATCTGACCGAAGCCTGTCGAAAAAGCTCAGGGAGCATCAATAAGCTCAGGCAAAGCGTCAGACCCAAAGCCAGATTTAAACCTCTCCTGCTCTTCATAAAAATCTCCTCCTGACCTGAATTATTGTCGTTCTTACCCAATGGTTTATGGTTTACGACCCTCGTCGTGAGAGCCGCGCGATTATGTATGAGTTCGCTGCTTTGATCTGTTTTCGCAACAAACCGCGACAGCGATTTAAGGATGGCGAGGAATTACAATCAGCCCGAACGGCTGGCTAATATTGCGTCAAGCCCTGAGTCGGTTGAATACCTTGTTAAGGATGGGGAGAAACAACTGACTCGCCAGCAGATCCCGTTTCAAGGTTATCGGTTTGAATACGGAAATGCTTCGATTTTACACGCGACGCCAAGAACCTGCGTCTATCCCAAGGCAGGCGTATGCTATCACACGCAGCCGCTTTGTCAACTTCCGAAGAGCATTATCGATACCCCCCCCCTTATGGTGGACAGACGAAGGCGAAAAGTGATAAATAACTCTCTGTAGAAAGCCCGATTCATTCGACCCTTGCCGAGCCTCACGATTCGATGTTGAAAGGAGAGCGAAAATGAAACGAGGTTTTTCAGCTTTGCTGGCGCTCGCGATGCTCGCCGCCCTGTCGCCTGTCTGTCTGCCTATCGTTCGATCTCAATCTTCTCCCATAATCCTTTCGGCAAAACTCAAAGGCAAAAAGCTCACCATCACGGGCCGGAACTTCGCGCAGGGAGCCGTGATACTGATCGATGGCCAGAGGCAATCGACCCGCAACTCGTCAGCCAGTCCCGGCGAAATCCTGATCGCGAAAAAAGGCGGGAAGCGAATAGCCCGCAATCAGGTGGTGACTATCCAGGTTATGAATTCAACGGATGTCTTATCGAACGAGTTCAGATTCTTCGGCGGCCCGATCGTCACTCTGGCCGACAATGGCAAAACAATCAACCTTTCTGTGGGCGAGCAATTCCTCCTCGCCATCGGCGGCAACTTCAACTGGTCGGTCGATCTCATCGATCCGTCAGCGATCGTCCGCGTGCCGACGCTCATCGAGATACCCGGCTCTCAGGGCATATTCGAAGCCGTCGCTTCAGGCAAAACGACGCTTGCGGCTCTGGGCGAGCCGGACTGCCATAAGTGCATCGAGCCGCCCGCTCGCTTCGCTGTCACTCTGATAATCGATTAGCTCACTGGATGCGGCCAAGCATTTGATAAAGCCTTGTGAGAGCCGAGTTCATCATCACTTCGCCCGCGCCGATCTCCACGGGCGAAACCGCGCTGTCCGCGCCATAGCCTCCTTCGGCTACTGCCTCGATGGTCGGGAAATACTGATGATATCCGTTCGCGTAGCCGAAGAAGAACAGATTCTTAACGTGCGCTCTTTCCTTGAGCCTTATTGCGTGATTGCTGAAGAACTCGCCCGACACTCCGACCAGAGCCGTATCTTTATTGAGCAGCGCGACCGTCAACCGCGGTCGCACGCCATCCGAGTATTCATCGATATAGTTGGGTATGAGTTCAGGGAAGAACGCTTTTTGATAAGCCGTAAGCACGAACGGGTTTTTGAAATCCGTTCGCGACGCGAATTTGAATCTCTCTTCTCTCACCTCTAGCGAAGGGTTTTTGACCTCTTCAGTTTTCAGGCTCGAAGCAAGACGGACGACCTCGCGACCGAGCGCGGAACCAAATGCTTCATAGCCTTTGTTCGTCCCTTCATTGACTGACTGATCGCCCCCGGCGCCCTGCATAAATATGACTGAAGCGCCCGTCTGCTTTTCAATCTCGCGCCTCATCGCGCCGACGTAATCGGCTGAGAATTTCAGCACGAGAGCCTGTATCATCGTCGGATGCGCGGCGAAGTTCACCATCACCGCGATGGGCTTGCCCGTCGCGTCGTCGAATCGCATCACTGCAAGGTCGCGGTCGGAAGCTTTAGGCTCTATCCGAGTGTGGCGATTCCGGTTGAAGCCTTCGAGCTTCATTGATCCGACAGCCATACGGGCGGGGGCGAGGCGCGAATCGGCTTCGAGTATGGCTTCGACTATTCGATCCTCCATCATTTTGTAATAGCGGAGCGCGGCGTCGAACCGGCCCCGGCCTTTGCCTTCCTGATCGGTCAGTTCAACGACAGGAGTGTGATGAGAGTGCGAACCGGCTATGAAGGAGTATTCGATGCCTGCCCGTTCTTTAATTCGACGGCGGATGTTTTGCAGTTGGGCTTCCGAAGGCGAGCGACCCATATCGAGACCGACTATGGCGAGTTTCTTATCGCCCGCTTCGATGACCATCGCCGTGGCATAAAGAGGATCGAGCGTACCCTGCGAGAGCAGGTCGTGACGCGCGCCGTAGCCCCACATCGGCACTGCCTCCCCGGGGGTGATATCGCGCCGCGCGGCTGCGACCCTGAATATCTGGCTTTGAGCTTCGACGCGCGCTGTGGCGACGAAAGCGACGAGCAGCAAGGCTGCGAGCATTTTATTGAACAGTGTTTTCATGGTTTCCCTCTCAGTCATCCGACGGCAGGGCTGATTCTCTTTTACAGCGTCGAGCGGGGTCAAGTCGGAAAACCATCGATCATTGCTTAATGGTTATGAAAACCCCTTTATGATTGACAACCAACGGTCTCCGTAATAGTATCGAACCCGCTCGTTCTTTCGCGCATTCAGGCCCCTAAGTCGCTTTAAAATCCGTCACCCGCCAACACGGGGTCTGTGCGAGCTAATTGAAAGCTGGCGGTAGCTGTGCTGCTCTCTTGAGCGTGCGTGTAGGCCATTGGGAGGACAAAACTGATGCGGAAAACACTTTCGAACTTCTACCATTCCTTCATTCGACAATCGCGAATGGTTATCGCTTTGACGCTGGTCTCTGTGACCGCGTTCGTGTGGGTTTCCAGTACACGGACAGGCACATCGGCTCACTCTGCTCCGACGACGGTGATTCCGTCTCGCGTGCTTGCTCAGATCGGAGACAGCGCGAGGCCATGGATCAATCTGTCGCCTGTTCGCAGCGTGACTACCGAGTTCCTCGGCGCTCAGTCAGCGCGAATGGCTCTCGCTCAACAAAGCGCAATCCGTCCGCTTGCCATCGCTTCAGCCGATTTCGATGAAGACGGCGCTGCGGATTTCGTCAGCAGTTATGCGCACGAAGGCGGGGGGCTGTTCGCCGTGCATCGCGGCAACATCGATTCGCTTTATCCCAACAGCCCGGAGGCTCAGGCGCGCAAATCGCGCGGCGAGTTCACGGATTCTCCTCTGCTGCCAGAGGCGATAGTGACTGAATCCAATGTGGCGGCGGACTTCCTCGTGGCGGGCGATTTCGACAATGATCATCACGCAGACCTTGCGGCTGCTTCCGCAGATCAGCTTCACATCTTTCCCGGAGACGGGCAGGGAGGATTCGGCTCTCCCCGCCTGATACAGTTGCCGGGCAGAGTCACGTCCATGATCGGAGGCGACTTTGATCGGGTAGACGGAGTGATGGATTTGGCCGTAGCGGTCGGCGGCTCTTCGCCGAGTTTGATGATCTTCGAAGACGCAGCGGGCGTGATCGAAGCTTCGCCTGAAGTCTTTCAACTACCCGGAGAATCGCGCTCGATCGTGGCGGGTCAGTTCGACGACTCTCCCGAAATCGATGTTGCGGCAGCCGCAGGCCGAAAACTCCTCCTCGTGCATGGCCGGGATAAGAGCGTCACTCGCAATGCTTCGATAGATAATCGCTCTTTCAATTTCAATATCAATTCGATAGTAGCGGGAGATTTCACCGGGAATCAGGACACGGACATCGCGGTGCTGGCCAACGACGGCGGACTGCATCTGCTCGACAGAAACGGAACGACGAAGAAAGTCGGAAAATGGAATTCGAAGAAGCTCGGAGACACGGGGCAGGGAGCGTCGAGCTATGCGGTGAGCGCGCGAGTATCGAGTCTTCCCGTAGACAGCCTCATTGTCGCCGATCCCGCAAGCGGACAAGTCAACATCCTGACCGATGCGAACGAGAAAATCATCGAAGGAGAGTCCGCCCGCCCGCCCGCGCTGCTTTCGACCCAGTTCAACGTTGATGGCGGCGCTTCGGGTGTCCTACCCGTGCGGCTCAATAACGACGGGTTGAATGATCTGGTGATACTGGGCAACAGCCAGCCGACGGTTTCTTTCACTGCAACTCTTGTCGCTGCGACTTTCACTGTGACCAACACCAACAACAGCGGGCTGGGTTCGCTCCGTCAGGCTCTGACCGACGCGAACAACAACCCCGGAGCGGACACCATCACGTTCGCCATCGCATCGGGGCTGCAAACCATCAGCCCTTCTGCCGACCTCCCCGGCGTCATCGGGCCTGTCACCATCGATGGAACCTCGCAGCCCGGTTTTGGCGGCACGCCGATCATCGAAATCAACGGCGCTAACACGACATCAGGCATCGGATTGAAAGTCGCCGGAGGATCGAGCGTCATACGCGGACTCGTCGTCAACCGATGCTCCCTGCAGGGAATTCAGTTTATTCAGAAGAACGGCAACACGCTTGAAGGTTGTTACATCGGAACCGACCCGACAGGACTTAATTCGCTGGCCAACGGCATCGGACTGGCGATTGCCAGCACTTCCGTTCACACCATAGGCGGCGCGGCGATGTCTGCCCGCAATGTCATATCGGGCAATCTGGATGCGGGCATTGCGATATTCGGCTTCAACAACTCGCTCAACAACGTATTCGGCAACTACATCGGCGTCGCAGCGGACGGGATGACTGAGCTTGGAAACGGCGGGCCGGGAATATCGATCAGTTCCACGACGAACAAGATCGGCAGCGCCGCTGCTGGCACGGGCAACGTCATAAGCGGCAACGATGACGAGGGCATAATCATACTCTCCGGCAACGGCAACACCGCAAACCTGATTCAGGGCAATTTCATCGGGACGACCAGCGACGGCGTGACTCCCCTTCCCAACACATTCGACGGCGTGCGCATCGCCAACGCGCCCGCTAATACCGTAGGCGGAACCGCGATGGGCGCGGGCAACATTATCGCAAACAACGGCTCGACAGCCTCCGATCACGGAGTCGAAATCCTCGGGCCGAACGCCAACGGCAATAAGGTTCAGGGCAACACCATACAGAGCAACCTCAATGCGGGCGTATCGATCACCAACGCTTCGAACACTTTAGTAGGCGGAACGGCACCCGGCTCAGGCAATACCCTTGCGATGAATGGAGCGGACGGAGTTGCGGTGGTGTCGGGTACGGCCAACATGATTCGCCAGAATGCAATCCGCCTCAACACGGGTCTGGGAATCGATCTGAACGATGATGGAGTGACACCCAATGACACGGGCGACCCGGACACAGGGCCTAACAACCGGCAGAACTTCCCCGTTCTGACCTTCGCCAGAGGAGGCGGAGACACCCAGATTCAGGGTACTCTCAACAGCACGCCCAACACCGTCTTCACAATAGATTTTTTCCTCAATGCGAGTTGCGATCCTTCAGGCAATGGTGAGGGAGGATTGTTCGTCGGCGCAAGAGATATTGCGACCAACGCCAGCGGCAACGTAAGCTTCGATATCACTTTGTTTGGAATAGGATCAGCAGGAGGCCAGTTCGTCACGGCGACAGCGACCAATCCGAACGGAGACACTTCAGAGTTTTCAGCCTGCCGCGTCGTGTGCGTCTACGCGCTCAGCGCGCCTGATGTCGCCATAGGCGGGCTTGGCGGATCGTCGAGCGTCGATGTCATAGCTCCTACGGGCTGCGCCTGGACGGCGGTGAGCAATGTACCCTGGGTTACGATCACCAGCGGGTCGAGCGGCAGCGGCAACGGGACGGTCAATTTCACCGTGGATGTCAATCCCAACGACACTCCGCGCAGCGGAACATTGACCATTGCCGGAATCACCTTCACAGTCAACCAGGCCGCCAACCCCGCCGGATGCAGCTTCATGATCGCTCCGATGAGCGATGGAGTAGTAGCGGCAGGCGGAACAGGATCAGTCACCGTGACGGCCACGCTTCAAAGCTGCGGATGGACTGCGGTGAGCAACGATGCGTTTATAACCGTGACGGCTCCTCCGGGCGGCGTCGGCACCGGCAACGGCACCGTGAATTATTCGGTCGCAGCCAACCCAGCCTCCACGCCGCGAAGCGGCACGATAACCATCGCGGGAGAGACCTTCACCATCAATCAGGATGCGGCTCCATGCGCGTTCGGTTTAGTTCCGATGTCGATGACCTTCCAGGCTGCGGGCGGATCATCGTCCGTGATGGTCAATGCGCCGGTAGGCTGCAACTGGACTGCGGTGAGCAACGACGCTTTCATAATGATCACCAGCGGGTCGAGCGGCAGCGGCAACGGGACGGTCAATTACTCGGTCGCGGCTCACGGCGGACTGACTGTGCGAATGGGAACGATGACCATAGCCGGTCTGACCTTCACTGTCACGCAACTGCCCGCGTGCAACTTCGCAATCACGCCGATGGCGATGAACTTCCTCAAGGCGGGAGGCAACGGGACGATCACCGTTACGGCTGATCCCGGATGCGCATGGACTGCCGTCTCCAACTCGCCGTTTATCACCATAACGATGGGCGCAAGCGGCACAGGCAACGGAACGGTGAAGTACTCGGTCGCTTTCAATCCTGGTACGGCCAAACGCACCGGCACGATAACCGTCGCGGGTCGCACCTTCACCGTCACGCAAAGCGGTTGATCCGCTGCGCGATAAAAAAAGCAAAGAGGCGCAGAACCGGTTCTGCGCCTCTTTGCTTTTGGGTAACGGGTAATGGGTGATGGGTGATAGCAGGAGAAAATCCGCTCACCTCTTCACCTCGTCACTTCATCACCTCGTAATCCATTACCCATCCCCTATCACCCATCACCCATATCCATTCGTATCGAAGAGCGATGACTGGATCGACGCGGTCGGCTCTTCGCGCAGGAACATAGCAGGCGAGCATAGCGACTGCGGCAAGCAACAGCGAAAGAGCGATTTCCACTGTGACGAGCGCGCTGCGCATTCGAGTGCGCCCGCGCTTCCAGTCCGTCCGCCTTCCTTCAGAGCCTCGCTCAGATTCGTCTTCGACGCCTGAAGCGATGGAACGAGTCCGAACGCAATGCCCGTCAGCAGTGAAACAGCCATCGTGAAAGCGAGCGACCAGGTGTCAATACCCACATCAGCCGGTCGGGCTGCGCGTAAGGCAGGGGGCGAAGCAGAATGTTGTAGCCGACGCTGAATATCGCCGTGTTGGCTCCTATGCCTTAAGCGAGTGTGAGAACCGCTACGGCAGCAAAGCCGGGATTTTTTGCAAGCCCCGCGATCCGTAGCGCAGGTCTTTCAAAAAGGCTCTCATAACGCCTCCTCGAAAAATGTACAGCGGGCTGCCAGCCTGCTGTATCTCAAATTTTCGCACTTTCAGGGTGTGAACAGGCTGGCCGACTGTTCTATTATCACGGACTCCTCAGGTGTTGAGTGATCGAAAAGCGTCGCAAATGAAAGCGGGGCGGTCAGCGCCGCCCCGACAGGTCTCAATGAAATCAGCGAAAAGTCTGACTAAGAATCCCTGCGGCGCGCGCTCTTGCGAACCGCGCGATTGATTTCGCGCTCCACTCTTTCGGCTTCTCGAAGCGCCCGATCTGCTTCGCGCATGGAATCTTCAATATCGCCATCCGGGTCGCGGTCAGGAGAAATAATGCTTCTCACCTCGCTCGGAGTGCGCCCGTCGTTGGCGCGATTTATTCGAATGCTCCCGTTGACATTGCTGAGATCGATTCGCGCGCCTCCGCGTCCGAGCGTTCCCGCAAGAGAGCGACCGACGTATTTACCCTTCTTCACCGGCAGCCCCAAACCGTTCGTGATGTTGCCATGAACAGTGCGGGCTTTGATATCGGCTTCAGCATCCGAAGCGAGAATCAACTCGACCGAGCCATTTACCGAACTGAGCGATACCGGCTTTGACTCATCGATGCGATCAAACGAAGCTTCGAGGTGACCGTTTATGGTTGAGAGCCTGACTTCGCCCGCCAGATTTTTTCCGGTCACTTCTCCGTTGATCGATGATGCGCGCACATCGCCCGCGACGTTTTCGATAACCAGATCGCCGTTGATCAACTCTATCGAATCGATGCGGGCCGTTCGCGGAATGGTCAGCGTGTATTCGACGCTCGCCGGGTTGTTGTAGCGGCGGTCGCTGTCATCCCAGGTGTTATTCGAGCGCGGATATTCGGTTCTGATGCGAATGTCATTGGCCGTCTGATCGATTATGATCTTCGCTTCGTCGACGCGACCCTGTTTGTAAGCCCACTTGACGGCATCGACTTTCACTTCATCGCGATCCCATACGCTGACGCGAGCCGCGCCATTGATGTTCTTGAGACTCACTCGCCCGCCCGCAGCAAGAGGATAAGTCTGATGAAACTCCTCGCGCACTTCCTCGCGCGACTGCGTGAATGCGCTCACTGAAAGCCCCATCAACACTGCAAGGCCGACTGCGATAATCGCCGCTCCCAAACTCCTTTTGATCATGTCTTCCTCCCT
>DLHY01000013.1:0-14543 GCA_002483445.1 Blastocatellia bacterium UBA7656 | reverse complement strand
TGGCCTCTAACATCTGCCTAAGCTGCTTCTTCCTGAACCACGCGCCCGTCGAATAAGCGAATCGTTCGGTCTGCGTGGCGGACGAAGCGCGGATCGTGCGTCACCATACATATAGTCGCGCCCTGATTGTGAAGCTCGTCGAGCAGTTGCATAACCGCTTCGCCATTGACTGAATCGAGATTTCCCGTAGGCTCGTCGGCAAGCAGAATCGAAGGCTTCCCGGCTATCGCGCGAGCGACGGCGACACGTTGCTGCTGGCCGCCTGATAACTGCGAGGGAAGGTGCTTCATACGGTGAGCCATCCCCACCCGCTCAAGGGCTTCGCGGACGAGCGTTTTTCTCTCACTCGCTTTCATCCCGCGATAGGTCAGGGGTAGCTCGACGTTTTCAAAAACAGTCAGGTCGCCTATGAGATTGAAACTCTGAAATATGAACCCGACTTCGCGGTTGCGAATCTGCGCCCGCTCCCGCGCCCTGAGATCGGCCACCGCAGAGCCATTGAGCGAATAGTTTCCGTCGGTCGGAGAATCCAACAATCCGAGTATCGAGAGCAGCGTCGATTTGCCGCACCCCGACGGCCCTGCTATCGCCACATATTCGCCTTTGTTGACTTCGAGGTGAATGCCCGACAGCGCGTGCGTCTCAACTTCATCGGTGAGAAAAACTTTTACGACTCCTTCGAGCCGAATCAACGCCTGACCATTCGTACTCATGTCATCCCTCACTCGCACAGTTTGAATATCGAAGAGCGAGCCTCTCCGATGCGTGTTAGTGCAGGGAGAGGGTCTGAGGTTTCAGTAGTTTTCAAAAAAGTTCTCGCGCGATATTCAACTCCGTTGATTTTGGTGGCGCATTCGACCGGGCTATCTCAAAGCTAAAGTTGCGTCCGGCTCTCGATGCATCAGTCGAATGCGCCACGAAAGGATCGCGCTCTCATTTGAGGATTTCCTTGAAGAATTCCAACGCGCGCTCATCGCCCGTCTGCCCCAACCAGAATATCGCCTGCTTGCGAACTTCGGGCTTGGAGTGAGTACGCGCGATTTTAATGAGCAGCGGGACAGATTCATCTTTCGATCTCTGCGAGATGGCGAACACGGCCTGCTTCTGCACTTCGGTATCCGCGTCGTTGCTCTCTGCGGTTTTGCCAAGGGCTTCGAGGGCGCGCTTTCCGGCTTTCTGTCCGAGCCAGAACAACGCCTGCTTTTTCAATTCCCGATCCCCGTCGCTTTCGGCAACGCGAATGAGAAAATCGACTCCGTCGTTTTCATTGTTATTGATCGAAGTGGCGAAGATGATCTGCTTTTTCACCTCGCGCGAATTGACCGCAGGGTAGAGGCTTTCAAGCTGCGACATCGCCGACCGGTCGCGGCTCACTCCGATTGCGAAGGCGGCCTGCTTGCGCACTTCCGTATTTTCCTGCTCGTTGCGCACGAGTTCTCCAAGAAAAGGATGATGCCCCGGAGTCTGACCCAGCCAGAAGACAGCCGTCTTTCTGATGCTTTGATTCGAAGAAGATCGAATCATATCTTCGAGCATGGAATCGACTCGCGGATCGTCGTGAAAGGCTATGGCCATGACGGAATGTTCGGCGGCGCGCTTTTCCTGATCCTGAGTGGTGAGGCCCCTGAGAAAATCGAGGCTTTCATTATTGCTTGCGCGACCCAGCCAGTAAACCGGATAGCCGCTGTACTGTCGGCGGCGGTCGAGGTTGTAGACTTCGACTCTCACGACGGAACCGTTTCCCTGTTCGCGCAGCGCGAACACGCCGACGTTGCGCGTCTCGCACGGCGTTTTGTCATCGCGCGAAATCACGCCTCCGTTCCAGTCGTTGTCGATGCACAGACCGGGACGCACATCGAAAGAGTATGCAGTCCAGAATCGCCCGCGGTTTGCGTTCTGGCGGATTGCAGAATCCATGCGCGCCGAGAGCGTGCCTCCTTCGACAGGGATGAACCCTTCGCGCTGGGCGCTTGTCGTGCCAGCCATCGTCATCATCAACACCAACATTGCGATAATCGACATGAGCCTTTTCATATAGCCTCCCTTTCAGTGAACACACCTCAACTGATAGAAGCACGAACGCTTCTTCACGTCTTTCAATGCCTGCACGCACTTGCGCCTTCAGGCTGCTACTTGAGAATATCTTCGAGAAACTTCACGGCTTCAGGATCCTTGCTCTGACCTATCCAGAAAATCGCCTGCTTTCTCATAGAGGTCGACGGATCGCTCTTTGCAATATCGAATAGTTTTCTCAGAGCCTTTTTCGATCCTTTCTGACCGAGCGAGAACATTATCTGGCGTTTGATCGCTTCATTTTTTTCCGAATCGTACAACTCGACAAGCAGATCGTCCGATTGACCATCGTGTCGCTGGCCGAGCCAGAAGATCGCCGTCTTGCGCGATTCGTCATCGCCGGCGCGAGCTATTTCGACAAGCTTCGCGCTGGCTCGCGCGCTCTTGCTCTGTCCGAATGCAAAGATGATCTGCTTGCGAATTTCCGCGTTCGTGTCCGAGTCGTAAATCTTCAGCAGTTCATCAATCGCCGCTTCGCCGCCCGCCTGACTGAGCCAGAAGATAGCTTCCTTGCGCGCTCGCACAGTTGTGGCGGTTCGAGCCGTCTCGCTCAAAAACGCCAATGCCCGCGGGCCTGAATGCTGACCGAGCGCCGCTATCGCCATTCTCGATATTTCCGTGTCATCAGAGCGAGCCATATCTTTGAGCGCATCGAGCGCCCTTTCGTCTCCGGTTTGACCCAGCCAGAAGACAGCCGTCTTGCGAAGTCGCGCGTCCTTTTCATTGCGGGCGATGTTGAGCAGCGCCTCGACCGCCTGTTTGCCGGAATGCTGTGCGAGCAGGCTGAGGGCGGCCTCCTTCAAACGACGGTGTGATTTCGAGTCCGGTTTGAATATGTCTGCGACGATTTGCGCGCCGCGCTCCGGGTTGTGGTGAAACAGGCTTTGCAGGGCTATGATCCTGGTTTCCAGATCATCCTTATTCAACTCCTGTTCGAGTACCTGACCATTGCCCGACTGCGCGGCTATCTCGACTCGCAGGTTTTTAGCGTCATCGGCCCAGCTTGAACGAGGGTATTCGGAAAGCAGCCGGTCAATCGCGCGGTCTGCCTGTTCGAGCTTTTCCTGCTTCTTCAAAGAGAGGGCGATATAGTAGAGCGCGGCATCGACGTTTTTATGTTTCGGATAAGAGTCGATGAATTTTCGAAACGCCCGTTCAGCCGCGCTCCAGTCATCATCGTCGATGAGTTCTCTCGCTTCGCTGAAAAGCTGCATCGCTTTGTCCGTCTGGCCGGATTGCTCGATGAAACGATTGAGCTTTTCAACCTCCTGTGAAGAAGCGATTCCCAAAGAGGGCAACGCAATCAGCGCGACCAGAATAAGAGCGGCGGCGCAGGCTGTCAGTTTGCGATGCCGCGATATGAAATCGGATGCGAAGCGAGATGTGCATGACATGATCGTTTTCCTTTTTTTCAATTCAGGATGCTGACGGTCGAATAAATCTGAAGCGTCGCTATGATCTCTTTTTTCTCAATGCGCTGTTTGATGAAGCTCATCTCTGCGCGCGTCGTCTTTTCGGGCAGATTGGCTATGTCGAGGAGGAACGGCTCAAGCGCGCCGAGCGTTTCACCAAGCGGCAGGTTGCCTCTCGCCTCGACGCTGCGGCGAAGCAGAATATTTTGCTGAAGCAGTCGGCGCGACCGCCCTCTTTCATAAGAGACATCTATGGTCGGTTCGTCTTCCGAAATATTTTTGACGGCCCTGAGCAGTAGCTGCGCGCTCTCGATATGCCTGCCGATTTCAAGCGGACTGCTCAAATCAGCGACAGTCATAGTTACATTCGATTCCACAGTTCGAGGCGACGCTTTCCTCCGCGGCTTTGGAGCCGCCGCGCGTTTCTCATCCTGATGAATGCTTTGATCTTTCGATGGCTCAGGCGCGTTCGTTGACATTCCAGGCTGAACGGGCGACGGGCTTTGATTGGCGATTTGCGGCGTGGATTGAGCCGCGCGGCTGCTCAGATAAATCCACAATCCCGCGATCACAGCCATGGCGACGGCGGCGGCAGCAGCGAAGAATCGAAGATTTACTTTTCGCGGCGGAGTGACAGAAAACGACAAAGGCCGCGCCTTGTAGCGCAAGCTGGCGAGCGAGCGTTCGAGTCGCTCAATTTCCTCATCGACTTCGCCCGATTTGTCCCACAGATAATCATCTTTTTTCATGCGAGTCTCTCCCTGTGGAGTTTTTCGCGCAGCAGTTTCATGCCACGATGCAGATTGACGCGAACCGAAGCGGGTGTCAGCCCTGTGCGCTCGGCTATCTCAGGCCCGGTCATGCCTTCGATGAGTCTGAGGACGAGCGTTTCCCTGTAAGCTTCGGGAAGATTGCGAATGACTTCGAGTATCTTTCGCGCCTCGGCCTCCGAGGCAGTGTCAGGCTCGACGGCCATCTCTTCGGTGATTTCCTCGGTCTGGCGGGAGCGACGATGAAAATCCATCGCTCGATTGCGCGCTATCATCGCTATCCATCCGCCGAATGCCTCCGGGTCGCGAAGAGTATGCAGCCGATTGAAGGCAGTCATAAAAACATCCTGAACCAGGTCGTCGACTTCCCAGTGAGGCGCGCGGGCGAGAAGTAATCCATGCACCATCGGCGCATAGAGATCATACAGACGCCTGAATGCGTCATGATCGCCCACGCGCGACGCTTCGACCAGTCTGGCGTTATCGCCTGCGCGCGACGCTTTTTGTTGAGCCTGTCCGACCAGTATGATCAGGTCTCCCGTCGCTTCCATCACGTTCATTTCTCACACTCGCCCATAAAGACGCAGACCGGAGGGCAAGCGTTAACAAGTTTTCATCCGTATTTTACAACGATGGCGAATCGATGGAGTTCCGGCGGGATTGAAGTTTGCAAATATGCTTTTGTGCAGTTGCGCAGGCCGTTCAACCGAGAGCTTCGGCGTCAATCAATTCCTTTATCATCGGCTCCCTGTAGCCATACTCGCGCAGACGCTCGCGAGTATGCTCTCCGGGGCGCGGCTTTCTCCGTCTGTTTTCTTCTATATGCTCGGTCAATCGCGTCGAATCATCACAGTAAAACCGTCAGGCCGCGCTCTTCAATTCTTCGAATCGAAGGCTTCATCTGTGGCATTATCAACACCGTCTGATTCGCAAGATACTGGCTCACACGGTTGCTGTTTTTCTCAAGCTCAATCGTTCACCCCTTGATCCTGATGGCTTGGTTTGCGACTAACCATCAGAGTCGCACATTTGGTTCACATACTGTTCTTCGCGTTTGCCCGATGTCTTGCTTTAATTATTGCCTGCTCGCGCTGATTGCGATTTGCGCGGCGATTTGTTTTCGGCCAGCGCCGGAAGCGGTCGCTTGAGCGCCTCTTCGAACAATGCGAATATGCGACGATTGGAATCGAGCCGCGAAGATTCCGTTCTCCATCCGTGATCTTCGACCGGCAAGGTCGCAAGTTCCCATCCCGTCTTCTTCAACTCGATCAATCGCTGAACGAGCCGAATCGTGTCCTGATAATGCACGTTGCGGTCTTCCATCCCGTGAAGGATCAACAAACGATCCTGAAGCCCTGCCGCGTGATAGATGGGCGAGCTTCTCCGATACGCTTCATCATCGTCGTAAGGCAGATTGAGAATGTTCGACGTGTAAGGGTGATTGTAGTGCGCCCAGTCGGTGACTGGAAAAAGCGACGCGCCCGCCGCGAACACTCCCGGATGTTTGAACTGCGCCATCAGCGTGAAGAAACCTCCATAGCTTCCGCCGTAGATTCCTATTCGCCGCGGATCGATGCCCTGTTTTTCGGCAAGCCACCGGGCTGCTACGACTGCCGAATCGATATCTTTTCCGCCCATGTTGCGATAGATCGCCGTGCGGCAGTCTCGCCCGTAACCTGATGATCCGCGATAATCGAGATCCATAACCGTGTATCCGGCCTGAAGCAGAACGTGCTGGAAGGGAGTCCAGTTCATCGAACCCCAGTTTTTGAAGACGCTCTGCGCATAGCCCGCGCCGTGAACATAAATCACCGCCGGGCGGGTTGGGTCTGGCTTATCAGGTTTGTAGAGGCGCGCATAAAGCATATTATTGTCCGCATCAGGAAAAGTCACGATTTCGAATCTTCGCCAGCGATAGCTGCGGAATTCTTCAGTGTAGGAATCCGTCAATCGCTTCATCTGCGCGGCGGCGCGGTTCTCCATCAGGTAAAGATCGCTCATCTCCGATGGGCTGGCAAAGCTTGCGGCGATCCATTTTTCATCCGGCGAAAGAATCGGAGCATAGACGCCTTCGCCCGCAGTGATGCGCGTGAGCGCGCCGCCCGTCGCCGACATCGTGTAGAAGTGTCGCTCGCCGGGATGCGCCTCGCTCGTCGTCAGGTAAAACTTCGATTTGTCTTTCGAGAGTTGCGCGCCGGTCACTTCCCATTTGCCTGAAGTCAGAGCCGTAAGCTTGCCCGTGTCGACCGAGAGTGTGTAGATGTGAAAGTATCCGTCGCGCTCGCTTCGAAACCATATCGTCGAGTTGTTGAGCCAGCCGAACGGGCCGAGGGTCTGTATCCACGCATCATCGTGTTCTTTGTCGATTATCTTCGCTTTCGCACCTGTGACATCGATGAGCGCGATCCAGCGATCATTATTGTCCTGCGCGCGAAGCACACAGAAGGCATTCTTCCCGTCATCAGACCACATAAGCGGCGCAGCCGAACCGAAACCCGCCCCTATTGTCAGAATGTTATGCTCGCGCTTATCCAGCCCCATATCGATGTAAGTTATTTTTCCATTCGCGTCCATCACTCCCATTTTCTGTTTGGGCTGCGCGGCTCCGACTTTGACGCGGCCTGTTCCTGCTATCTGCGTGGCCAGTCGCTCGCTTTCCGTGTAGCCGCTCTTGGTGATGTACTTGGGCATCTCAGGCACTTTGTTCTTCGCCGATTCAGTTCTGTCGGTCAGAACGAAAGTGACCGTCTTTCGATCAGGGCTGAGTTGAAGGCCGGAGACTGATTCGTTCTCTTTCAGATAGGTCGCGTCGGGGAACTCGCCGCGTTCGCGTTTCGTGCGCTCTTTTTGTTCTTTCTCATCCTTGTCGCGCTTTTGAACTATCTCGAACATTTCAAGCTGATCTTTTTCGAGGTCTTCATCCTGCTTCGAGAGTTTGGGTTTTTCTTCAGGGTCGCGGCCTCGTCGAAAATCCGTAAGCTGCCGGGTCTCGCCCGTCGCTATCACCCATTCGAAGAGGTTGTCGCTGCGTTGAAAGATGATGCTCTGATCGTCGGCGCTGAAGCGGGCATTGGATTCCGCATCCGATGTGCGAGTGATTTGTCGGGTCTTGACTGCGCGCAGATCGTGCAGGTAGATGTCGCCCTGAAAAACATAAACTTTCAAAGTGTCCGCCCCGTTGCGGTCGCCGGGATTGGATGAAAGCCATCTTCTTTCTTCATCCGAGACCTTGCGCGGGCGCGCACCATCAGAGCGCACGTCGAGTTCATAGAGATCGGCGCGGTCGGCGCGCTCAGGGTTCCATTGAAAATGGAGTTTCGCGCCGTCTTCGCTCCATCGGACGGCAGCAGGCGCGCTTCCCGCCCACTTCTCAGGGTCGCGCGAGATAGCTTCGAGTGTAAGCTGCGGCTCAGGCTTTGCCGCCTGTTCAGCGTTCTTCGATTTTTTCTGCGCGGCGATCATCGCCGCAGGCGCGAGCGAAAAAGTAAGGATCGAGATGATGAAAATTCTCAGCGCGCGAGATGAGCGAGCGTTCATAGTGTTCCTCCTGAAGTGAGGTCGGGGGCTTCCACTCTAGCCCCGCGGGACGGGAATGAGATGATACCATTACTTTTTCAGCCGGTCATCATTCGGGCGCGCTCAGTTGACAGTGATGAAGCGACAGCATAGATTGGCGACTGAGGAGAAAATTGGTATGCCCATAAAAGTAATCGTTGAGCAAGGAGAGGATGGATACTTCGTGGCTCATTGCCCATCCTTGAAAAGTTGCTGGTCTCAAGGCAAAACGAGGGAAGAAGCATTGAGCAATATCAGAGAGGCCATTGACCTGTACCTTGAGCCTGAACCATCAGAGTTGATAGAGGATGAGAAGCACGAAGTCGTCGAACTGACTATATGAAGCTGCCGCTACTATCAGGACGACAAGTGTTGGCTGCGCTGGAACGGCTTGGCTTCGCTGAATCACACCGAAAAGGAAGCCACGTCAAAATGGTGCATCCGGACGGAAGAATAATCGTCTTTCCTTACCACAACGAAGTAGACCGCTATACCTTAAAAGGCTCGCTGCGAGATGCAAACGTAGACATCGAAGAATTTCTCAAACAGGTGAAGTGAGTATACGGGCAGCCGCGAGGCGACAGTAAACTGCCGCAAATTTCTTTCACCTGACACTTCTCTGTTGCATCCTTTCAAAACCTGCGCCCTGATTTTCAGCACTTAACGCGCGGCACCTCGATTGCCTAAGCAGCAAGCGCAATCAACTACATCGAATGGAGGTGCCTTGATGAAACTCTGCAAGTCTGTCCGCCTGCTTTTGTTGATTGCATGGTCGACTATGGTCGTGTGCGCGACTGTGACTCCCCGCGCTGCGGCCAGTGGGCGCGAACTGGCCCTTCGCGCCCGCGCTCTGCTCAATCAACGTTGCTTCCAGTGCCACGGACTCAACGGCGTGGCAGTAAAAAACGTCTTCATCCTCGACCGCACTCGCTTGATCTCTTCGCGAATCATCACGCCGGGGGATGAAAATTCTCTGCTGTTGAAGATGATCGAGCGAGATGCGATGCCGCCTGCGGAAGAAAAACTCTCGGCGGAAGAAAAATCCACGATCAGAAGATGGATTCTCGCGGGCGCGCAGGACTGGAATGATTCTCCGCCCGTGTCACGCGCTTTCATCTCCGAGCCGTCTGTACTTTCGGCGATACGCGAAGACCTTGCGCGAACGAGCGACAGATCGCGCCCATTCCTGAGATATTTTTCACTCGCGCATCTTTACAACGCGGGCGCAAGCGAAGAAGAACTCGACACCTATCGCGCCGCTCTTTCAAAGCTCATCAATTCTCTTTCGTGGCGCAGAGAAATCACTCCGCCCGCATCGGTCGACGCGTCGAAGACTGTCTTTCGCATCGATCTTCGCGATTATCAGTGGACGGCTCAGACGTGGAACCGGATTCTTTCAGCTTATCCTTACGGCATACGCACTGCCGATACTGAAATCATCCGCCTGCTTTCGGGCGCGCTGCTGCCTTATGTGCGCGCGGACTGGTTCGCAGCCAACGCCAGCACGCCGCCGCTTTATCACGACCTCCTGGGACTTCCGCGCGCGGTTCAGGAATTGGAAAGAATGCTGGGAGTCGATGCGGCGCGCAGTCTCGCAGAAGAAAAAAATGTGGCTCGCGCCGGCCTTCGCGCGAGCGGCGTGTCGGAAAACAATCGCGTGCTTGAGCGACACCCCACGGCTTACGGCGCATACTGGAAGAGCTTCGATTTCAGAAGCAGCCTCGACGATCAAAACATTTTCCGCGATCCCGTCCGGTTGAATCCTGCGGGCGGCGAAATAATTTTCAATCTGCCCAACGGACTTCAGGCTTACTTCCTAATCGACAGCCGCGGCAATCGAATCGATCAGGCTCCGATTGAGATAGTCTCGGATCGCAACAACGCGGATGATCCTGTGATAGTCAATGGCCGCTCCTGCATGAGTTGTCATTTCGAAGGAGTGAAATCTTTCAGGGATGAAGTGCGCGCAGTCGTTCGCGGCATGAGGGTCGGAGTCTTTGATCGCGACCGCGCGCTTGCTCTCTACCCCGATCAGGACGCGCTCGACCAACTTATAGAAAGAGACCGCGAGCGATTCCTGCGCGCCCTCGACGCGACGAGCGCGCGAGCCAAAACCGCTCAAACAGAACCCGTAAACGCTTTGTCGCGTCGCTTCCGCGCGGAGCTTTCAATAGAGCAGGCTGCAAGCGAAGCCGGACTCGAAGCTGTCGAGTTTCAAACGCGCCTGCGGCGCAGCCCGCGTCTCGTAGCTTCGGGATTCGGGCAGTTGCTGGTTCAAAACGGAGGTCTCAAGCGCGACGTGTGGGAAAGGAGTTTCGGCGAATTGGCGCGCGAGCTTGAGCTTGGCGATTTCGCGCCGGGAAATCTTCTTGTTTCGCGCGGCGCATTGATCGGCTCGTCAATAGCGACACAGAGGGGCGCAGGCGATCTCCACCTTCAGCCCTCGCGCTCGATCACCGCGAGTATGAGTCCTGCTGAAATCATGCGCGCGGCGAAAACTATTTTCATCACCTCGATGACCGTATTCTTAAAGCCCGACCAGTTGGAAAACGAACTTCGCAAGCGAGCGGAATTCGCGGCTATGGAACTGATGATCGTCAAGGATGCGAGGGTCGCCGATCTGAGGATCGACCTCGACCGCCCGCTTTTTACATACACATTCACTTTCTCGGTTTCAAACCCTGAGACGAGCCTCGTCCTGACGAACGGAAAAGTAACGGCCTTCGACGGCAACTTCGCCGCGCCTAAAATTGCAAGGGAGATTCTGAAGCGATTGCAGGAAGCGCGCTCTCCCAGATGAAGAGGAGAATGGGGGAGTGGGAGAGTGGGGGAATGGGAGAATGAGAGCGATGTTTTTTTATCTCCCACACTTCCCATACTCCCACACTCCCATTCATCAGTTGGAAGAGCCGCCGAGGAATTTCATCAGCGCCGCGTTGAACTCAGCGGCTTTTTCCATCTGCGGGACGTGGCCGCACTTTTCGATGATGAAAAGCTCTGAGTTGGGAAGCTCTTTCTTGAATCGCTCGCCCATCGCAAGCGGAGTGAGCGCGTCTTCGCGGCCCCAGATGATGAGCGTCGGATGTTTGATCGCTTCGAGCTTGCCGTCAAGTATATCCTCGCCGCGAACTATTGATTCGATGAATCGCTGAACGGTGTAGCCGTCGCCTGTAGCTATTTTCTGCGCGTAGAACGTGTCGACCGCCGCGTCGCTTGTAAACATTGCCTTGTTGTAAAAGATGAGCGACAGGATCTGGCGGACGCCCTCGCGAGTCGAAGGGTTGAGCGCGTTGAGCAGGCGAGGATCGGCGTCTTTCGGAAAAGCGAAGCCTGCGGCATCGACGAGGACGATGCGGTCGACTTTCTGCGGATAAGCCAGCGCGAAGGCGGCGGCTGTGAATCCGCCGAGCGAATTTCCGACCAGCGATGCGCGCTCGATCTTGAGTTCTTTGTAAAGGCCGTTGAGGAAATCTACGAGTGTGCCGACGCGATAATTGATCATAGGCTTATCGGATCGTCCGAAGCCTATCTGATCGGGGACGATCACGCGGTATTTTTGCGAGAGCGGCCCAATGTTCGAAGCCCAGTTGGCTGAACTGCCGCCCAGCCCGTGAAGCAGAATCACTGCGGGGCCGCTTCCGGCTTCGAGGTAGTGAATCTTTGCGCCGTAGACGGTGGCGACTTTAGTTTGAGCAGGCTGTTGAGCCTGCGCCGCGCTGAAAGCAAAGAGCATTATTGCCAGAGCAATCGAAGTTCTTCGCAGTATAGCAAAGGCAGATCGCAGAGTTTTCATGTTCATCCTCTCTTTTATTGCTTGGAGAGTGGGAGAGAGTCTTGAATGCGGAGTGAGGAATGTGGAATGAAGAAGGATTCTCTTATTCCGCATTCCGCATTCGCAATTCCGCATTCCTCAATCATCCCCCATCGGTCACACCCAGACTTTTTCCACCGGCACACCGGCATTGCAGGCCGGACATTCTTTGGGATCGTGGAATTTGCAATCGATGTCGACGAGCCAGTAGTAGGGTATGTCGCCGATGTCGAGTTGAGCGTCCTTGTAGTGAACGAGCGACCCGATGGCGATGACTTCGGCTCCGGCCTGTCGAATGAGATCGACCATCAGTTGAATGCCGCGACCGGAGCGAACTATATCATCGACGAGAATGCACTTCATCCCGCGAGCGTCGAGGTACTGGCGGAAGTAGTAGCGGCCTTCTTCTTTTTCGGCCCAGAAAATCTGATTGGCGTTGAGAGCCTCGCGCACGCCGAAAGCGACGGGTATGCCCCCGGCAGCGGGCGCGACCACTGCGCAATTGGGCAGAGCCGACAGCACTTCAGGCTCCTGGCGCAGCAGGCGCGAAAGGGCGACGTTGAGCACGCGGGCGTTGCCGTGATAGCGCATGGCGAGCGGCATCTGGAAATAGAAGTCAGAATGCTTGCCGTTTGGAAATTCGAAATGGCCTTCGAGCAGCGCGCCCGTGCTGCGCAGCAGGTCGAGCACCTTTTCAGGCGGCGGAATGAGTTGAACTTTTGGAACCAGCATCGTGCCTCCTGTGGATTGATAGCAGGATTTTTAACATTGCGTTTGCCGCAGGCCGGGAGCGATGAGAAAGAGCCTGAGGAAGGCGCAATTATATTTGCTGTTCAATGGCCTTTCAAGGAGTTTGACCGGGCGCAGGAAAAAACAGTGCGTGAAGGCTGCGCATCCTGTGATTGCAAATGGCTCGTTTGAACTCATCTCAATTGCATCGGCTTTCCTTCGATCAAAACAGTCACAGACGAACTCAAATTGCGCGAGCGATACACGCGCTCGACGGCTTTTTGAAAGTCCTCCGCTCTCGCTCGCGGGATGTCGATGAATTTTTGCGGATTGCGATCCACTATCGGGAACCAACTGCTTTGCACCTGCACCATGACACGATGGCCTTTGCGAAATGTGTGATAGACATCAGGCATCTCGAAGTTGATCGCTGTCGGTTGATTCGCAATCATTGCTTCGGGCCTTTCGAAACTGTTTCGGAACTTCGCGCGGAATGGTTCGCCGCGGACGAGTTGCTGATAGCCGCCCATCCGCACCGCGTTCGCAGGCGCTACCTGACCCTGTGGAGGCGCGGGCGTTGGATAATCGCCGGGATAAACATCGATCAGCTTCACCACGAAGTCAGAATCCGTCCCCGTCGTCGAAACATGCAGATTGACTTTTATCGGCCCTGCGATAGTCACATCTTCCGCAAGCGGCTCTGTCCTGTACACAAGCACGTCCGGCCGCTGAGAAGCGAAACGCTGATCTTCGGTCATGTAATCCGAAGTCATCCCGCGCACGATGTAGCCGAGATAAGGAACCGGTCGAGCGGGGTCGCTCGTGTATTCGTCAAACGTATTCTGGCCGCTCTCACTGGGCGCTTCGGTTTTCAATTGTTCGCCCCTGTGAAAATAAAGCGTCATCGGGGTTGCGTCTTTAGGAGGCCACTCGCTGTGGCGTCGCCATTCGTTGATGCCGGTCAGAAACATATAGGCTTCAATCAGAGTGGCGGGCTTGTCTTTCAGGTAATGCAGAAAGAATGGCAGCAATATCTGCTCTCGGAAAAACGCGCCGGTCTTCACACCGAAGCTGACGTTGCCCAGTCGGTCGCCATCGCCGCGCGACCAGCCGCCGTGAGACCATGGCCCCATCACGAGCAGGTTCATCGTCGCGGGATTGTTCTTTTCGACTGAACGATAAATATGAAACGCCCCCATGGGGTCTTCGGCATCGAACCATCCGCCGACGTTCAGCACAGCGCAACGGACATTATCCATGAATCGCCACAACGAACGGCTTTTCCAGAACTCATCATAGTTGGGATGATCGACGAGTTCCTGCCAATAGCGGGCTTCTCCATTGAAATATTTTTGATTCACTTCCGTGAGCGGCCCCAGGTTGAGGAAGAACTCATAGCCGTCAGGCGTGCCTGAATCGAAAGGCACGCGCGGCTGCGGCAGGTGCGGGCCTGCGGCGCGAGGGCGAAAGCCGGAATAAAACCAGAAGTTCGCCGCCAGCATGAACGCGCCGTTGTGATAGACATCATCGCCCAGATAGTAATCCGCCGTCGGAGCCTGGGGCGAAGCGCATTTGAGCGCGGGGTGCGAATCGATCAGGCTTGCAGCCACATGAAATCCGGGCTGCGAAATGCCTGTCATTCCGACTCTGCCGTTATGATTCGGAATATTTTTCAGAAGCCATTCGATAGTGTCATAAGTGTCGGTGCTTTCATCGATATCCTTTGGCCCGCGCTTGTTCGGCGCGTGAGGGCGCACCTGCTGGAATTCGCCTTCCGACATATACCGCCCGCGAGCGTCCTGAAAGACGAAGATGAACCCTTCTTTATCGCATTGCTCAGACAGGCCGAGCAATGCGCGATAGTTATCGACTCCATAAGGCGCGACGCTGTAGGGCGTGCGCGTGAGCAGGAATGGATATCGCTCGGAGGCGTCTTTAGGCGCGTAGACTGCGGTGAACAATCGCGCGCCATCGCGCATAGGAACCATGTATTCATACTTCGTATAATGCGCGCGGACTGTTTCTATGTTCTGAGCGACAGCGCGCGATTCGGCAATCGGCAACAGCGTTGCGACAAGAGCCAGCGCGCAGAGATTTTTGAAGGGGGCGATTATCTTCACGACGGATTCCTCCTCTGGCAAACAGTTTTCAGTTTCCAGTCTTCAGTTTTTAGGGCCATTTAATTTTTGGGGT
>DLHY01000041.1 GCA_002483445.1 Blastocatellia bacterium UBA7656 | reverse complement strand
TTGTCTTTTGCCGCGAAGCGGCTCGAAGAAGTTAGCCAGAGGTGAAGCCTCTGGAATCATTGTCGAATTTGGGAAATGTCGGACCAGCTACCAGCTTGTCGCGGGCTGCGCAAAGCGTCGGTGGCGGGAAACAACGACAAGCTGGCAGATGGTCCTACATTGCGCAGCGCATCTTCAGGCTGACTGAATTCGCCAGCAGTATCAGATGTTCTGGCGCTCCACGAGAGCGCGAAACCTGATCACTCCAGTCCAGACGTTGCGCGTCTGACTACCTTCTCGTTGCGCCTTCGGCGCAAGCCCTGAATTACTCAACATGCTCTTAAGAAGTGCGGAGAGCGAGTGAGCGATAACCTGCGAGGGCGAGTAGGGCCATTTAATTTTCAGCGGAGAGGAAGAAACCACAGATGAACACAGATAAACACGGATAAGACGGGAGAAGAAAAGCCGGAGAAATCTTTGATTTTTCTCTATCTGTGTCCATCGGTGTTCATCTGTGGTTTTTATCTTCAGTCCGACCTTCGAAGAATTAAATGGCCCTAGAGGGCGAGCGCGGTTTTCACCGTCTCATCTCTTGCCGCTTGCTCGCGCTCGGAGCTTTTTGTACATTCGAGGCTATGAATGAAAAAGAATCGGGAGAAAAATTCAGAGAGTTTGTCGAGTTGATCGCGCGATTGCGCGCGCCCGGCGGCTGCCCCTGGGATCGGGAGCAAACCCACACGAGCCTCAAGCCGATGCTGCTCGAAGAAGCTTACGAAGTCATCGAGGCAATCGATGAAGGCGATGACGAGGAACTCACAGGCGAGCTTGGCGATTTATTGCTTCAGGTCGTCTTTCATTCTCAAATTGCAGCGGAAGAGAAACGCTTCGCTATCTCGGATGTCATCAGTCGGGTGTCGTCGAAAATGATCCGCCGCCATCCTCACGTCTTCGGAGATGACGACGCTTCGACCGCAGGCGAAGTGCTGAGAAACTGGGAGGCTTTGAAGGAAGCCGAGCTTCAGGCGAAAGGCCAGCAGAATTCTTCCATGCTCGACAGCGTTTCCACCAGACTGCCAGCCGTTATGGAAGCGTTTCAAATGACCACGAAAGTTTCCCGCGTGGATTTCGACTGGCCCGATGTCGAATCGGTGCTTGAAAAACTCGACGAGGAAACCGAGGAATTGAAAGAAGCCGTAAGACGCGAGACGGTTTCTCACCGTGAAATTGCCGACGAAGTTGGCGATCTGCTTTTCGTCGCCGTCAACGTCGCGCGACTTTTAGGCATTGACCCGGAGAGCGCGCTCAAGAGTTCGAACAGAAAATTCCGCCGCCGTTTTCGATACATCGAATCGCGGCTCGGCGAGCAGGGCCGCAAGCCTTCGGATTCCGATCACGTCGAGATGAACGCGCTGTGGTCGGAGGCCAAGCGCAGGGAAAAAGACGAATCACTCGCTTGAAGCTTACTCGCGCGGATGCTAGTATGCGCCCCGCCATCACGGCGCAGACTTTCGAGTTTCAATCCCGCATAAGGAGATTTCAACAGTGAGACTGCCGCTCCTCGCTTTGGGTTTCATCGTGCTGCTCATCGCTGCCTATCGACTCTACGGGAGATGGGTGGCGCGACAGTTCGAACTTGACGACAATCTGCAAACTCCCGCCAACCGGGTCAACGACGGATTGGATTTCGTTCCCACGCGCCCGTTCTATCTCTTCGCGCAGCACTTTTCGGCCATCGCCGCCGCTGGCCCAATTGCGGGGCCGATACTTGCATGTCAGGCGTGGGGCTGGCTGCCTTGTCTGCTGTGGATAAGCCTGGGCGTGGTGCTGATAGGAGCCGTGCATGATTTCAGCAGCCTCGCGGCATCCGTTCGTCACGGCGCGCGCTCGATAGCTGAAATCGCCCGCGAGCATCTGGGCCGACGCGCGGGTATGGCTATGATGGCTTTCATCTGGATCGCACTCATCTATGTCATAGTCGCTTTCGCCGATATCACCGCCGGGAGCTTCACTACCGGAACGGAAGAACTGCAATCGCTTCAACTCAACGTCCCGTCGGATTTCCGTCCGGGCGGCGCGGTGGCTGCCGCAGCCGTTATGTACCTGCTGCTCGCTGTGATTATGGGAATCGTAGAGCGTTACCTCAAGCCTCCCCTGTGGGTTCAGACGGTCATCTTCGTGCCTTCGACCTTGTTCGTCGCATGGTTCGGCACGAAGATTTCCACTCTTTTGGTTTTAGACACTAAAACGTGGGGGCTTTTGATTCTGGTTTACTGCGCTGTCGCTTCGATAGTTCCCGTCTGGGCGCTGTTGCAGCCTAGAGGCTACCTCGGCGGATTTGTGTTATATCTCGCGCTGGCATTAGGGGTGATCGGAGTCTTCTTCGGCGGCTATGAAATCAAACAACCCGCTTTCACATCGTTCAGCCAGCCGGGGATGACGGGACTACTGTTTCCGTTTCTGTTCGTCACCATCGCGTGCGGGGCCTGCTCAGGCTTTCACGGACTTGTCTGCTCAGGCACGACCTCGAAGCAGATAAACCGCGAATCGGACATGCGCGCAGTCGGATATGGCGCGATGCTTGCCGAAGGCTTTGTCGCGCTCATCGCGCTGGTGACGATAATGATGGTCGCGCCTGCTGAGATAAAAGGATTCAAACCCGGCACGATTTACGGCAACGGCATAGGGCAATTTCTCACGCTGATCATAGGCAAGGACAATCTTCCGTTCGCCATCACATTCGGAGCGATGGCCTTTTCGACTTTCGTCTTCGACACGCTGGATGTTTGCACCCGTCTTGGTCGCTACATTTTGCAGGAGCTTTTCGGCTGGAAGAGTCGCGCGGGCGCGGCAATCGCCACACTGATAACGATAGCGATTCCGGTTTACATACTTTCGACCGCGCAGGAAGGATCGTATCTGAATTTCTGGACTCTGTTCGGCGCGTCGAATCAATTGCTGGCCGCGCTCACGCTGCTTGCCATCACGGTCTGGCTTTACAGAGCGCGCAGGCGTATATGGTTCACGCTATTTCCGATGATCTTCGTTTTGACGATAACGCTGTGGTCGCTCGTCGGCATGGTGGTTGCGAATCTCAAAGCGGCGTCGGGACTGGATGTGAAAATGTTAAATGCCGTGACCGCATCGGCTCTTGTGCTGTTGGCCCTGTATCTGGCCGTGAGCGCCCTTTTCAAGTTGAGAGGCGAGCGCAACGCCTCGCTTGTGATGGAAGCGGCGTGAATGTTTTGAGACAGGGCGACACGATTTTCGGCGTCGCCCTGCCCGAAAGAATCTACCTTGCCGGATTTGCGGCCTGAGACTTTTCACCCTTCACGTATTTTTCAAACCATTCCAATTGACGACCGACCAGATCGATCTGATGATTCGGCTCCGCGATGCCGTGTCCCTCGCGCGGGTAACGCACGAACACCACATCGACTCCGCGCTTGCGCAGTGAGCGATAATACTGCTCGCTCTGAGCTATCGTGACCCTTCTGTCCTGCTCTCCATGAGTTATCAGCAGCGGCGTCTTTACCCGATCAACGTAACTCATCGGCGAATACTTCACATAAGTTTCCCTCGCCGTCCACGGCACGCCGCCGAATCCGTACTCCATCAATCCGGGTATGTCGCTCTGGCCGTGAAAGCTGTACCAGTCGCTTATGGCCGCGTGACCGATTGCCGCTTTGAAACGGTCGGTCTGCGTGATGACCCAAAAAGTCATAAACCCGCCATAGCTTCCGCCCATCACCGCCAGCCGGTTCTGGTCAGCTATGCCGAGACGGATGACCTCATCGACTCCGGCCATCAAGTCCTGATAATCCTTCCCTCCCCAGTCCTTCACATTCGACACAGTGAATTTGTTTCCGTACCCGGTAGAGCCTCGCGGATTGGGCATCAATATGGCGTAGCCATTGGCGGCGAATATCTGCGCGCGCGAGTTGTAACCATAAGAAAATCTTCCGTAAGGCCCGCCGTGAATCTGCAAGATCGTGGGATATCGTTTGCCCTGTGTGTATCCGACGGGCTTTATCAAAATGCCTTCGATCTCGAACCCGTCCGGCCCCTTCCAACGGATGATCTCAGTCGCGCCTAAAGCGAATTCCTTCACCTGCGGGTTGATGTCGGTGATGCGCTTTGCGTCTTTGCCGTCGCTCGTAGCGATCCAGATGTCAGCCGGACTGCTCGCATCATCGAAAGTGTAGGCGATCATTCGTCCGTCCGAAGAGAGATCGCCGAATCCGTAAGCTCCGGGGTTTGCAAACACAGACTGAAAAGCTCCGCCCGCCGCAGGGATGCGAAGCGTCTGATTGTAAACTCCGACCGAAGAGTTGGTGTAAATCGATCTGCCGTCAGGCGACCACTCGATGCCGAAGACCGATTCGTTATGACCTGCCGTGAGGCTGCGCGGCGAACCGCCTTCGATGGCCGTGATCATCAACTCCGACTTTGCGGCCCACGAATTGGGATCGCTGCTCGCTACGAAGGCGATCTGTTTTCCGTCGGGCGACCAGCGGGGTTGCGAATCAGGCCCGCGACTTGTCGTCAACTGCCGCGTCTGTCCGCCCGTCGCGGCGACGATGTAGACATCCGTGTTGCGATCTTCGGAGATATCAGTGAAAGAAGATTCCTGCTGTCCTTGCTGCGAAGAGACGAAAGCGATCCAGCGACCATCGGGCGAGAACTGCGGATCGGAGACTGTGAACGCGCCTTCAGTCACTCGCTTTTTCTCTTTGCCGTCAACGCTGATCGTCCACAGGTGCGAATAAGAGAGATCGGAGTCTACGACTATCGCATCGAACTTGTCTTTCTTTCGCTTCTCGCGTTCGGCTTTGTCTTTGGGAGTGTCGCGGGTGATGAAAGCTATCTGTTTTCCGTCGGGCGACCATCGAAATTGCGAGACGCCCGCTTCTTCGCTCGTCACTCGTTCAGCCTCGCCGCCTCGAACCGGGATGACCCAGATTTGATTGCCTCGCGGGCCTGACCCTCCCGGCGGGGAAGAATCCCGACTTGCCAGAAACGCGATGCTGCTCCCATCAGGCGACCATTGAGGCGCGCTTTCTCCACGTTCGCCGTTGGTCAGCTTGACGGGCTGCCCGCCCGAAGCCGCGATAAGATAGATGTGCGTATCGCGGCGGTCTTCTTTACGGTTCCACTCGGTTATGGTGAAGGCGAGCCATCGGCCATCGGGCGAAAACTGAGGAGAGCCGACATTCTTTATCGCCAGCGCGTCTTCGATGGTGATTTTCTTGTCGCCTGCGACGGCTCCGACGAAAGCTATCGCAAGGATGAAAGCAGACAGAATCATTCGGCGTTTCATAATCGATTTTCCTCCCGGTGTAAGTTGCGTGGCGGCATCTTATCAAAGCAACCGAATGCAAACAACCGGTCTTTCAATCTTCCGTCCAGAATCGAACGGGAAGGGAAAGGATGGGGTAGCGTCTTCTCAACTCGACGACATGGCGAGCATAGTCGTCTTTCGGAATAAGCCCGGCGCGAAACCGTTTTCTCAATTGGCGAATTTCATAAACGTAAAGATCGTTGATGAACTCTCGAACCATTTCAGGCGGAGTATCTTCGCGCGGCATTGCTCCATGTCGAGCCAACTCAACCAAAACGGATTCTTTGTACTTGAATGCCATCAGGACGAGATGAGCGATCAATGATCGGACTCCAGACTCTCGACTCCAGACTCCCGACTACCCGATAGGCACGCGCGCGAGTTGATCGATATTATCGCGGATAAGTTGATCGGCTCTCGATGTATCGTCGCCGTCGAGGTCACGGCCCGCGAGCGTGAGGTTGACCCTGTGCGAGCCTCTGATGAGCGTGATAAAGAGGCGGTCGCTGGCATCGTCATAAAATGCGCGTTGAGCCATCACGGTCGAATCATTCTTTTTTACAATCGCATTCACTATGGCCGAAAGCTTCCGACGATCTCTCATCTTTTATCCTTTGTCGAATCGAAGTTTTGAAAAGCGCGGAGTCGCTATTCTACTATTCGCGGATTTGAAATCTCAAATTTGAAATCTCAAAATGGCGATTCGTTTTTGA
>DLHY01000128.1 GCA_002483445.1 Blastocatellia bacterium UBA7656 | reverse complement strand
CCCTGACCCCCGACCCCCAGCGTTACCGTCTGATCGGCCCCTGCGTCAACCTGCGGCGGCTGATTGACGCGCTCTTCTACGCGCGTCACCTTCAAAGTGATTTCCGTGCGGTTTCCCCAAGAATCGACCGCAACAACAGAAATTATATTTTCTCCCATCACCAGCGGCGCATTGGCCGAAAAGGTGTTGCCGCTCGTGGTTGCCTGAGTGCCGCCTACGGTTATTGAAACTTCCGACTGATCGTTGAAAAAGCCTGATACCTCGACCTGTGGCGCGCTCGTCTCAAAGCCATCGACAGGCTGAGAGATGGTGATAATCGGAGCCGCGCTGTCAGCCGCTCCGCGAAGCAGTCCTCCTCCGTTTATCGTCAATCGGTCGCACCAGACCGCGCCTTCGAGAAAAGAATTGCCGTTGATGATGACAGTCCCCTGCGGCGCGATCACCGTTCCGTACAGAGAGCTTCCGCCATTGAGCGTCAGCCCTCCCGATGCGATCTTCAATGTGAACAGGCGAGGATTTTCCGCCGCGCCCGCTCTGCCGTTGAGTGTGACTCCCTGCCCGACAGTGAGAATGACCGATCCGACAACCTGCAACTGGGTCTGACCGTTGAGCGTCAGCCGCGCGAGGTTATAAACCGCAGGTCTCCTCGATCCTGCAACTCCCAGGACGAATCCGCTTCCTCCGTTTGCCGTGAAGTTTCTGTACGTGCCGGGAGGCACAGCCACCATGCCGACGTTTCCGTTCAAGGTGAGGTCGCGAACAGTAGCGAAATCTCCTGCGCTGCCTGATGGAGAATTCAGCGTGACATCGCGCGTGCCTTGAGAGGCGGGCGGTTCGGCGACTGTCGGCAGAGCCACGGGGTCTGTTCTGGTGACGAGATGGCCGAGCCTTGCGTTTCCGTTGAGCGTGACCTGATAGCCCGCAGGCTGCGCGCTGCCTGTTCCCGTCACCGTGCCGCCGAAGGTGGGATTGCCGTTGAGTTGCAACTGCGGAGTGCCCGGAACTTTCAGGGAATCGGTTATCACTGCGCCGCCGTTGAGCGTGACGTTTTCGCCTGTCATCTGCTGCGCCGCGCCCTCGATGCGACCGTTGCCGTTGATCGAGGGAGCATGTCGCACCCAGGCCGCCTGCGTCGACTGGGCGCTCACCGTGAGCAGCCCCGCTGGAGCGAATGTGAAACCTTCCCACCCTCCGACGTCAGCGAGTTGAACGGTCTGAAACTCGCTGCCCGTCCATCGCACCTGCCATAGCTTTCCTGAAGTTTTTTCTGCCGCGATGATTTCGCCCGCAAGAGCCGTAAACTGAGAAGCCGATGCGCCCCATATCGTCCTTTCCACGGAATCGATGCCTAAGAAATTTTCTCCTGAAGGCGCGACTGCAAGGTGCTGAGGCGAGATTCCAATCGAATGATTCGCGAAGCTTCCGTTGGGCGAGACGGCGAATATGGCGTTCGAGCCTGCCGCGATGATTCTGCCCGACCACGGGCCGTACTTCGAATCGTTTTTTGGAATAGTCGCAACAGAGTTGATTTGCGCTCCGGTGCTGGCGAGCATAAGAGTCTCGCCCGTAGCTTTTACTCGCCATATTTTTCCGCTTGCCGTGGCAGCGATGAGGTCGCCGCCATAGATGCCCGTTCTGTCGAGATGAATCGCCGTAACCGCGCCGGTCTCCCCCGGAAGAGTGACCCATGGATTCTGAATGCTCGACCCGTCGGCGGAAATTCTCGCGACAGCGCCCGTTATTGAAGCGGCCATCGCTTCTCCGGCGCGAAAACCTCCGTGGCTGAGACCGCCGCCATCATCGCGGGCGACGGCTATCAGTACCCTTCCCGTGATTCCGCCTGCGGCGGAAAAAGGCGTCCGGGTTCCGTCCTCGCTCACAAGCTCGAAGTTGCGCGGCTGCCCCGCAGGGCTGTTGCACGAAATTATCAGCTTGTCGGTCGGCTCGTGATAATCGATGGAGACGGGATCATTGAAAGCCGTGTTAATCGGGGTCAGCGTTATTGCAGAAGACTGAACCGCAGGGTATGAGATCTCACCCGGTCTCCGCTTCGTATTGCGCGGGCTGGCGCTTCGAGCGGATGGGTATGTTTTGTTGATGAATCCGGCGGAAGCGGCCTCGACTGCGGGCTGCATTGGCTGCCAGAGCATCAACAGAATGAGAGAGCGGGCTACCTGCAAGCGAATTTTCATGCGATACAGTCCTCTCTGCCTCTTATTTGCACGGATTCGATTTACGCACGGGTCTCGGAAAAGAATTAAGGAACAACCTTCCGCCGCTTCTGTCTTGATACGGGCGCAGATATTACAGCATTTTTCCTCTGAGGAAAAGCCGAAAAGAAAATTTTTCACTCGTTCGACTGGGAATTCACATAAAGGCGCTAGAACCCCGATTCCCGATCTTTCAGTTTGCAGTTCAAATGCCCGCAGGCGCGGCGGGCGATTTCTGCAAGGAAACGAAATCCCCATAAGAACTTCTGAGCGTGAGATCAGAGCAATGATATTTCAAGCGTTGAGAGTTTTAACAAAAAAGAAGTCCCCTGCCTTCAGGTAGGGAATGAATTTCGCGCCGCCTCCGGCACCTCACCGGGGCTGAGGCGGCGACATTTGCGCTACTGCCAAACTTCGCCTGTACTGCCGGCCATACGATCGGTCTAAATCGAGCCGCAAAAGATTGGTACGGAGATGAAGTTGAGAGTTCAAGCTTCAGCTTGCCTGATTTCAGCGCCAGCAACCTGAAGGTTGAACTCTGAACTCCCCCATCCTGATTGTATGAGCGTGCCAATCTCATAAGGCCCGATTTAGTGCCTGGAGGCTGGAATCGCTACGGGCGACTAACCCAATGCGGCTCTTCGAAACTCTGACTACGGAGTCGTTGCAGGAAGTCTGCAACGTAAAAGTTAGAACGCTGGAGTAGAGAAACAACATAGAGTTGGTTGCTCCTTCGGGGGCAACATCGCTCTGGGATTGCGTTGTGCAAGTTATAGAAGCCGCGTCTGCAACGGCGCGGAGCCGTCACGCAGAACGACTCCAACAGGCGGCAGGTTGAAGGGATGCGTCAATCATCGATTTCAATTCAAACGCGCCGCAATCCGTCGCGCGATGAATCGCCTGTTCTCCCCGCTCGCCGATAGAGAGCCATACCGACTCATTCCATCGTTGCCATCAGAGACCGCTGGGGAGCCGCCATTTCGAGCAGGTCGTATACCTCCTGGTCAGTGACCTGCGGAAAATGCTCGTACCAGGGGCTTATGGCGTAAAAGAATTCCGGGGTCATGACTGAAACCACTTCGTCAACCTCTCGCTTCAACCCTTCAACAGTTGAAAGCGGGCCGACTGCCACAGCGATGACGATGCGGGCAGCGCCCAATTTCCTGAGCGTCTCGATTGCTGCCCGCATCGTAAAGCCTGTCGCTATCCCGTCATCGACAAGAATCACCGTGCGACCCTGGACTTCAGGAGCAGGTCTTCCCCCTCTGTACACTCGCTCGCGTCGCTCCATCTCCTCTCGCTCGCGGGTTTCGACCAACTCGATTTCATCTTCAGTGATTCTCATATCCTCAATCACCTCGTCATTGAGCAGGCGCACGCCTCCTCGGGCAATGGCTCCCATCGCCAGTTCTTCCTGTCCGGGGACGCCGAGTTTGCGCACCACGAAAATATCGAGCGGCGCGTTGAGAGCGCGGGCGATTTCGAAGCCTACAGGCACACCGCCGCGCGGCAACGCAAGCACTATCACATCCGGGCGATTGGCATAACCTGTGAGCTTATGCGCCAGAAGACGCCCTGCTTCGCTTCGATCTTTAAGCCGCCTTTCCATAGATCCTCCTTCGAGCCAACAGGCTCTTCCCAATTTGCGGCCACCCCCGACCCTTCATCGCGTAGCGGAAGCGATGAAGGGTCGCGGCTCGAAGCGCCGCAGAAACCACTCCGTCGCAAGCTCGGCTACGCGCTCGAGCGCGCCAGACTCTTCAAACAGATGCGTGGCTCCTTCGACAATCTTCAAATCCTTCTCGCAATGAAGCTGAGAGTAAGCGTCCCAGTTCAGCTTGATGACAGTTTCATCAAGCCCGCCGACGACGAGCAGCGTGGGCGCTTTAACGAGAGCGAGCGCGCTTCCGGCCAGATCAGGTCGCCCGCCGCGTGAAACGACAACGGAAATCGTCTCCTCCATCCGGGCTGCGGCAATCAGCGCGGCTGCTGCCCCGGTGCTTGAGCCGAAGTAGCCGATGCGCAGACCCTCGGCTTCAGGTTGATTCCTGATCCAGTTCGTAGCATCCACGAGCCGCTTTGCAAGAAGCGAAATGTCAAAACGGAAATGACCTGTGTAGCGATCTTCTTCTTCCTCCTCAAGGGTGAGAAGATCGAAAAGCAAAGTGGCCATGCCGCCTTCTTCCAGCTTCCACGCTACGTACTTGTTACGCGGACTGTGACGACTGCTTCCGCTTCCATGGGCGAAAAGCACGATCCCTGCGGCCTCCTTAGGGATGCTCAATTCGCCTTCGAGTCGAACTCTGCCCGCCGGGATACGAACCTCCCGCGGGATTTGCAATATCGCACTTGGCTTACTCATAACCGTCCCTCCTGTTGGCGAAAGCGGGTGCAAAAGAACTCTCTCCACGCCATTTCAGCTTTCTGCATACAAAGGTTTCATCCTGCGACTTCAACGAGCCGCCATTTTCTGCTCCCCTTTTGCTTCGGTCGGGTGACGATGCTCGCAAATCGCCTTGAATGTGTTTACGAAGTCATCATAAGTCAGGTCTTTCGTCCTGTGACCATCGAACTTCTCTGCGTGCAGAGCGATGTCGTTCATCGAGACGATTCCCTCAAGCAATCCTTCTTCGTTGACCACAGGCAGCCTGCGCACCCTGTCCTTTCGCATGGTCTTGAGCGCCACATGTATGTCGTCGTCCGCAGCGCAGAAATAAACCTGAGCAGCCATCACTTCGCTGACCAAAATGTCTGAAGCGAGTCTGTTCCGCGTGCCGAGAGCTATGGCGATGTCGCGATCCGTGATCAGGCCGACCACCTTTCCCCCATCGCTTACGACAGGCAGCACGCCGCAATCGACATCCCACATCAAAGCCGCAGCTGCTGACACACTGGTGTCGGGCGCGCACACTTTCACTTTTTTCGTCATGATATCTTGAACTTTCATGGTAAAACTCCTTTCTTCAGGCTCACTTTCTATTGGTCGATGCTGTTATCTCTACAGCATTGACCATATCCTTTACCAAGTATGCGGCAGACGCCATATCCATAGATTCAGCATCGCGAACCTGCGCATCGATGAGCCTGCCGTTTGCGGGAGCCGAACGAATGGTGAACAGGTCTACTACCTTGAGCGCGCATACGCTTGAGTCGCTCGGACATGGCCTGGTTGCTACTTCGCCCACAACCGTTTCAGAAAAAGTCGAGACATCGATGGCAAGCAGTATCTTCATCGCGCTTCCCTCCCGTGCCTGTTCTCGTTTAAAAACGCCCGAATAGATCAACGCAATACTGGTGCCTTATGCGAGACCTCGAATTCGATTGATAATGAACGGAAATCAGACCCGAACTGGGCAAACTCCCTCACCCTTTGTGAGGGAAACTGCGCAATGATTCAGAGTGCCTGGAGTTCAACCACAGGCCGATGGAATCTTCCGACTCACTGGCATTAGGAATGCTTGCAGGCCATATAGGGGGGATTCTCAATGCATACTGAATCAGCAGGGGATGATGGGAAAGCGACAAGGATCATCAAGGGCTGGATATATGCCCTTTTCGCTTTCGATGTCGGATATGAAATATCACTGGAAAAACTCAAAACCCTGTCCGCATCGCTTCCTGTTCAGCCGCTTTCACGAAAGAAGCAGACGCCGATCTTTCTTCAATACACGCGGCCACCGCACATTCTGAATCTGGGCGCTTGCGAAGGCCCTTTGGGGGAACGCGGTGAGATTCAGGCAAAGATATTTGATTTCGGGGCGGTAAGCATAGCCTGCAAATGGCCTTTGATAACCGGCCACGGACTCCCGCTCGCGGAATTGCCCGCCTTAGCTGAACGGCTCCTGAGCCGCGATCTGGCAACGGATGCCAGAGAGCGAGTCGAGGCGCTTATGAAAGAAATCGCCCCCGCCATCGTTCGGCCTGATCTCTCATCGATAGCCGAAGATTACTTTCTTTTTATTATCGAGAAGCTCGACGAGTCTCTGAGGTCAGAAGACATTTTAACCCGGCACGGCACGGAGCTTGCGCAGGCGTTGCGTCTTGAAACCGCTCCGCTCAGCAGCCAGCAGCAAAATGATGCTCTGAGCCAGAAAATTTCCTACTACGACAGCGACCTGTTGCTGGTTGGATGGAATGCGGCGATCCTGTTCGATCAGGATTATGAAGACACAGCCAGCGTGCTGGAACTGCTCAACGTCGAACTTCTGGAAGCCCGCCGCATCGATTTCGAACTCGACCGCCGAATCGAGCAGTATGCCCATCTGGCGCACAGCCACAGGGAATGGCCTTTGCCTTTTCGGACTCCCTTCAGGCAGGCGATTCGCGACCTGACCGAATTGCGCAACGAATCTGTTCTTCTCGCCGAGCGGGTCGGCAACGCGCTGAAACTCATTGGCGACCTCTACCTTGCGCGGGTCTACGCCGCGGCAGCCGAAAGGTTCTACCTGAAAGAATGGGAAAGGATGGTCTCGCGCAAAATTGATATCATAGACCGTTTTTACCAGATGATGACGGATCGATTGAGAACGGCGCAGAATCAGACACTGGAGCTTACTATAATCGTGTTGATACTCGTGGAAATTCTGATGGGACTGTTCGCTTGACCGAATTGATCTTCACTTCGCCGGTCTCTGCGCTTTTGCAGCGAGGTACTCGACGCAACCATCAAGAGTCGCAAGCTGCGGATAGTCTGCTTCAGCAATATCGATGTCGAGTCGTTTGTGCAGCCCTATGATGAAATTGAGAAAGTCCACCGAATCGATATCGATCTGATCGCGGAAGTTCACTTGCGGATCGATGCCTGACGGATCAGCTTCCGGCGCTATCTCACCCAGCGCGCGAAGAACCGCGCTTTTGATTTCATCTCTGGTCATAAACTCTCCGGTTTTTGCAGGAGCCTGTCTACAGTCGCAAGGAACAATCCGCCTTTGTGTCCGTCCGTCACGCGGTGATCGGCTGAAAGTGACGCCTGCATAACAGGACGAGCCACAACCTGGCCCTCGACCACCCACGGCCGTTGGGCAACTTTTCCGAAACCAACTATCGCCGTTTGCGGAGGATAGATTATGCCGAAAACCGTCTCCACTCCCATCTCTCCGAGGCTAGTGACGGTGATCGTCGGATCAGAAACCTCAGAGCCGCGAAGCGTGCCTGCGCGCGCGCGACGGACCAGATCGAGAAAGTTCTTCATCAACTGGTCGAGGCTCTGTTGATCTGTGTTATGCAATGCGGGCGCGATGAGTCCGCCGCCTCTCAGTGAAATTGCAACGCCGACATGGATGGCAGATTGCTGAACAACTTTTCCATCCGACCATAAGGAATTCAACTCCGGCGCTTCGCGCAAAGCAAGAGCTACGGCCTTGATTAACAACACGCCATAAAGCAGGCGGTCTTCAACCGGGCGACGGAGGTTTTCTTCTGCAAGCCACGTCATCGCGTGGCTCATATCGATAGACGTGCTGAGGTAATAATGAGGTATCTCTCGTTTTGATCGCGCCATCGCCGCAGCTATCGCCTGTCGCATTCGCGATTGTTTGTCTGCCTGTCTGTCTGTGATCGTTTCGGCAGCGGGCGCTTTGGCCTTCGCTGCGCGTTCGATATCTTCGCGAGTGATCCTGCCTCCCGGCCCTGTTCCTGTCACAGATGCAGGATCGATTCCTATCTCTTTAGCAAGATTCTTTGCGGCAGGCGAGATTCTCAACCTTTCCACCGCGCGAGTTGTTTGAACGGGCGCAGTGACAACAGGCGATGGTTGAGCAGGTTGTTCAGGCGGCGGTGATTCTTTCATCACGACAGCTTCCAGCGGCTTGCCTTCTTCGTGGATGATGGCCATCGGCGTTCCAATGGGAACCATTTCGCCCGGATGGACGAGTAACTTTTCAATCACGCCTGAAGTGAAGACTTCCACCTCGATGTCGGCCTTATCGGTTTCGACATCGGCGATGATCTCTCCTCGCGTGACCGCATCGCCCACACTCCTGCGCCAGGCGATGAGTTTGCCCTCGCTCATGTCAGCGCCTAGTTTTGGCATCACGAATATCGACATAGCTCAGAACATGCTTTTCACTGCGCTTACGATTTTGTCCGTTTGCGGCAATGCAGCTTCTTCCATGTGCTTCGCATAAGGCATGGGAACTTCTTCGCTGCACACTCGCGCGACGGGCGCATCGAGTTCATCAAAAGCGCGCTCCATTATCTGCGCGCTGATCTCAGCCGCAAAGCTTCCCGTCCGCCATCCTTCATCTATTACACACGCGCGATGCGTCCTCGTCACCGAGTTCAAAAATGTTTCTGCATCGAGGGGGCGAAGCGCGCGAAGATCGATCACTTCAGCAAGGATGCCTTCCGGTTCGAGTAGCTCGGCTGCCTGAAGAGTTTTTCCGAGCGATCCGCCGTAGGTTATCAGTGTCACGTCGCGCCCCTCGCGGCGCACTGCGGCGCGGCTTATATCGCACGGCCCTGCGCTTTCATCGACCTCGCCTTCCACAGGATAAAGCGTCGCGTGTTCGAATATGAAGACAGGATCAGGATCGGCAAGAGATGCAGCAAGCATCCATCTCGCGTCTGATACGGTCGCTGGAGCGAGAACTTTGATTCCGGGGATGTGCGCGTACCATCCTTCGAGGCTGTGCGAATGCTGCGCGGCAAGTTGACGACCGCCTCCGGTCGCCATCCTCACGACGAGAGGAACACTGAACTGCCCGCCCGACATGTGACGAAGGGTTGCAGCGTTGTTGAGTATCTGATCCAGAGCGAGCAGGCTGAAGTTGACTGTCATTATTTCGACGATAGGACGCATACCGCCGAGCGCGGCGCCGATGCCTGCGCCTGTGAAAGTCGATTCCGAAAGCGGCGTATCGCGAATGCGCTCAGGGCCGAATTCTTCGAGCAGTCCGAGGCTTACGGCGAATGCTCCTCCGTAACGACCAACGTCTTCGCCCATCAGGAAAACGCGCGGGTCGCTTCGCATAGCTTCTCGCATCGCCGCGCGCATAGCCTCGCGATAAGTCATCTTTGTCTTTTCGCTCATAGAATCACCGCGTCGGCAAGTATCGCATCGATTCGGCCTTGTACTGCCGCTCCGCCTCCCGCCTCACTGCTGGCACCACGAGCCACCTTATCATCAGGATTCCGATTCCGAATTTCTTCCAGTACACCTTGAACTTCGCCCGCGCGCCGTCGTCTGTGGCAAGCACGCGCGTCTCGGTGCTGAACCTCGTGAGCGCGGGACCGAGCGGTTCGGCTTCAAGCGTCCACACGATCTTCACCAGGTCAGGCTCATCGAATGAAGCGAAACGGTCGGGCGGGACTGATCGGAACTTCACTTCGCCGATCCACGGCTGAGTCACAGCGCCCATGACTATCTCTCGGTTCGGCGTGTAAGCGAGCCTTCCCCATCCCATCCTCGTCGTCTCTTCGACCAGCCCTTTTTTCATCCGCACATATCGCGCGCCGAGCAGTCTGGCGCGCAGATGGAAGATCGCGCGCACAAGAGGAATCGACTCCAGATTGAAATGCTCGGCGACTTCGAATACCAACTCTGCTGGCGCGCGGACGATTGTTTCGTGTCGCTCGCGCACGTCAGGCCTGTAGATGAATCGGTCGATTGATTCGCTCATACCATCTCCTTGCGCGCCCATAGTGCCATTTCTATTTTCTCCTGTCAGTTGAGTAGCAACGGACGTACCCTGAACCTGCTCAGATATTCAGTGAAATCGGGAACAGAAAGGACGAATGGTGTTGAGAACTTCGCAGCCCGATGGGTGAAAGCACTCACTGAGCGAATGTCACATCTGCGATCCACGCTTATAAAACAAACGCCTTTTTGCTATGGCACGGGACTCATCAACAATAGGAATCATAATTTTGCGCTTCTGTTCGCCCGCACCCGTTGTGGCTTACTGATTGCGTGTTTGATTCGGTTATCTGTCCGCAAGCACAGGGCCGCCCTCTTGAGAGTCGCTCAAAGGAGGATGATATGTTCAAGCGACTTAGACCTGCTCTGGTGCTGTTCCTCACGATTCTGCTTGTCGGGATGTCGAATCCCTCGCCCTTCGCGCAGGAGATGGGCGGAACGGTTTACATTCGAGAAGTTCCATACGCCGTGGCGGACATCGGAGCCAGCCGAACGCGGCCTCCTGCTCGCGTCAGGCAAGACCCGGTAAGTCAGGCCGCGAGTCTGGTTCAGCAAGCCAGAGCGCAGGGTCTCGAATACCTGCAATCCAAAAACGAACAATCAAAGAAGGCAGCGAAAAAAAATCTCGAAGAAGCGGAGAAGATTCTCAGGAAGGAACTCAAGAACAATCCTGCCTGCGAAAAGTGCCTGGAAAGTCTTGCGACTGCCTACTTCTACATGGCTTACTTCGGCTTCTCCGGCAAGTATGATGAATGCATCGAGACGGCTGAAAAAGGACTCGCGCAATTCCCCAACAACACCCGCATCGCCTACACCAAAGCCGCCGCGCATTACAATACCCGGCAGTACCCGGAAGCTATCAAAGCGCTGAAACATTTTCTCGTGATAAGCTCAGGCGATCCGCAGTCCGAAGACAGGGCGCGACAACTCCTTCTCGATTGCCAGCAATGCTTCCTCACAGGCTGGTACCGTCAGGCGAATTTCTATCAGTCGCCTGAATCCCGAATCGAGATCATAAACCCGCAGAACGCCGCAAGAGAGATCATCTTTCAGGCAACCCCGGAATGGGAACTGACTCAGGGAGCCAGCGCATACACACAACTCACCGCAAACGTTCCTCAACTGAACGACCCTGAGATACAGAGCTACTTTGAAGACCTCATCTCTCGCCTTGTGGGCAAAACTCCCGGCCCGAATTTCAACTACAAGGTGACGGTCATTGACTCGCCCGTGGTGAATGCGGTCACAGTACCGGGCCACATCATGGTTGCCACAGGACTGCTCACATTTGCCGAGACCGAATCGGAGCTTGTCGGAGTGGTGGCTCACGAGCTTGCTCACAACTATGGCCATCACGCTGCCCGCCGCTTCATCAAGGCGACGCAGGCACAACTGCTCGCTGAGTACGCCGCCAGCATAGTCAGAGCCATCAATCCGAGAAGTCAGACGGCGCAGGTCGTCACACAACTGGCCGCTCAGATCGGCATAGGATTGTTCCTCAACGCCTACAGCCGTCACGAAGAGAAGGAAGCAGACCTCTACGGCGCGCACATCATGTTCAACGCGGGCTGGAACCCTACGGCCCTGTCGCTCGGCTTTTTGAAGATGTACAAGATGAATCCCCGGCAGCCTGTGAAGTTCCTCAGCACCCATCCTCCGTTACAGGATCGCGCAGACTACATGACCGAGTACCTGGAAAACTTCCCGCTTGAACGAGAGATGCGGCTCGACAGCGAAGCGTTTCAAAAGATCAGAGCGCGGCTTATGAGCCGTGCGCCAAAGGGAACGATCATACCGCCGCCCCAGTAATATGCGGTAGGGTTGAGGAGGTATACCATGAAAAGTCTTTTGACAATCCTTGCTGTAGCTATCCTCCTGTTGCCGAGTCTCGCGTCTTCTCAATCGGAAGCAACGGCGAATGACTTTTCGGCAACGCAGGTCAGACCTTATCGCCAGAGAATAGGCCCATATCGACTCCCTGGCAATACAGCCGGGTCGCTTCAGGTGGCTGGCTTCGTGGATCGAATCGAAATTGTGTCGGCATCAGGAATTCAATGGCTGAGGATCGCGGCTCATACGGGTTATACGGGGAACAAGCCCGAAACGTGGCTTAACGTATTCTTCGATGACATTCCGCTCGCGCCTCAGACGATCATTACCCCCAAGTCTCCGCCTCCGGTCGAAGGCACTGCATGGCAGGTGATAAAAGGATTCAGCCTGTACGGGTGGGGCGACGGGGTTTTGGAGTATTACGTCATCGAGTTTGTCGCCGAACCTCCCTACGCAGTCGAAGGTCAGTACATACCTGCGGGAGAAAACACGATCACGATCAGTCCAAGGAGCGTTCAGGCGGGAAACACAGTTACGATCACCGTGACCATCTGCCCGTCGATGCGTGAACACATAGGCAGGCTGGACCTAAAGCTGTGGGTGGCCTACGACACTTGGGAAACAGTGCCTCTGTCCGGTCGAAGAAGCGGAGTCTACACTTATCAATGGACTGTGCCGCTGGGGTACTACGCAAAAGAGAATTACCATGGCGGCAGCGCAGGAATAAACTTCATCGCCTATGCGAATAAACCCGACCCTTCGGGCCAGTTCTATGAAGTCACGCGGGGAGGCACATTCGCAGAGGTGACGGGTCTGCTGAGGGTAAAGATGGGCCTTCAGGAAAGCTACGTCGATCAGATGAAGGTAATAGCATGGAATCCCTACAGGCCAAAACGGGTGTTCGCTCGTGCGTTTTATGGAAAGCATCCCTATACCTTCCGCTGGACTATCGATGGCGAAACCATCACCGACAAACCGATGGGCGAAATGTCTAACGTGTCAGGTGTGCCTGCGCTCGAACGCGCGCAGACCGTAAGCCTCACTGTCACCGATGCCAATGGCAATCAGGCGACCGGCTCATTCGTCATCGGACAGCCTCCCGACTATGCTCGCGTTCAGGAGTGCGAAAACCTCGTCGCTCAGTTGCAACAATTCATTGCTGCGCGCGACTGGCTGAGAGCTTCGCAGACACTTCGTCAGGCGCAGGAGCGATGCCGGGGGTTGAGGCCGCCGATAACCCAGGCGATGCAAACCGCCCAGACGCAAGTGCGCAATGCCATCAATGCCATCGAGCAGTCCATCGCGCAGCGCCTGAAGAAATGCGAGTTTGAAGAAGTGCTGGCGCAGGCCGAGTACCTCAAGCAGATCGAGCCTAATAACCGCACTCTTTCGCTCTTCCTCAATCAGTGGCGACAATGGGCCGTGTCTCAGGCTCAATCTCGCGAGATGATGCGTCGCGCGGAAGGCGCGCTCAGTACCAATAATCTTGAGGCGGCTGTCTCGCTGATGAGGACGGCGCTTGCGCTGCCCAATCTCCACCAGTGCGTGCGAGATGTCATCGCCCGCGCATTGCACGAAGCTGAACGTCGGATGAGGTTCGTCGATCTCACAAGAAAAGTAGAACAGGCGATCAAGGCTGGCGATCTCAGGCTGGCCGGGGATTTGATGAATCAGATCACAGCCATCACGCCGCGCGAGCAGATCATGGCCGATTGGATCAATGCCAACGCGCCGATACTTGCTGATTTGCAAAAACGAGAACAAGAGGCTCTGGCTTTTATAAGTAAAGCGGCGACGCTGGCAAACCAGGCCGCAGCCTCGGCAGGCGCGGCGCGAGCCGATTGGAACGCTATCACTGCGGTTTTGAAAGACGCCGCGAGATCGCTTGCCGATGCGGAAAACGTCGCTCCTGTCTTTGTGCGAGACCGCGAGAAGGCGAGAATCGAAATCATTCGCCAGCAGATACTCGACATTCAGCGGCGCAGACCTCAGCAGATTGAAACGTCCATCGTGCTGCTCATAGACACATCGGGCAGCATGTCAGGCAGCAACAAAATCGAGCAGGCGAAACGCGCAGCCCGCGCGTCTGTCGGCAAAGTAAGCCAGTCGACCGAGATGGCCGTCCTGCACTTTGACGGCGGATGCGACGCGAGCGCGGTTAGGATAGCCGCTCCCTTCTCGACCGATGCCAAAGCTTTGATGGCCGCTATCGACAATCTCAGACCCGGCGGCGGAACGCCTATGTACATAGCGACGGCTGTTGCGGTCGACTACGTTCAAAGGCGTATGCGCGAAACGGGAAGCAAACAGGGGCTTGTGGTTCTTATGAGCGATGGCGCAGACACCTGCCGTGATCAGAGGACTCAGGCGGCTGATGTGGTCAGAACGAGCCACATTCCTGTAAACACTATAGGTTTCGATGTCGGGGGCAACGCGCAAGCCCAGCAGGACCTCGACAGCCTAGCCAGCCTGTCGCGCGGTCGCAGTTACCTTGCGGGCGCGAGCGATCCGAGGGAGATCATTCGCGCATTCAATCTCGCCCTGCTGCCGAGTCTGCTCAAAGACTGGGACTCGCGACTGACAGGCACAGGCGCGTCGGCGATTCAGGCATACTTCAATCAGGCCAAATCACTCCTTCAACAACAGGACACGGCAGGCGCGCTGTTTCAGTTTCAGCAGGCGCACAAACTGGCTCCCCAGTCTCCGGCGGTCAATTATAACCTTTCGCTGATGTATGAAACTCAGGATCAGCTTATGACAGCCATAGAGCATGCGCAGAGCTATTTGAAGTTTGCGCCCGATGCTCTGGATCGCGGCGATGTGGAAACGCGCATTGCAAATCTGGAAGACGAATTGAAGCGCAATCCGCGAGCAAGATTCGACCCTTCCGCTTGTCGCGATGTTTATGTCTGGGCGCAAGCTGAACTGGAAGCGGTCAAGCGGTTGAAGGACGTGGGACGGCGACAGGCTGTTATGGAGATTATGATAACTGCGCAGAGAGGAGACTGCGAAAAGGCGCGGCAATTGCAGGCGGTTTACAAAGGCAGATATCCGTAAAAAGCGGTTCGCCTCATTCACCATCACCGCGCTCGCCGATATATTTCCGATATGCGCTCACCCAATCCACGGCTATTTCCTTCTGCGCCTCCTTGAGGTCAAGCTCTCCTCGGCAGACCAGCCTGTAGAGATGGCGTTCCAGTTTATTTTTTTTCTGGTAATCCCATTCGCCCGAAAGCGGCTGCGGCCAGAGATTCGGGATCGAATTCGACCCGCCCAGACGCACGGGTATCAGGTGATCTATGTTGTATGCCTCCGGCCCGCCCATCCGTATGCCATATCTTTTGAATACCTGATCTTTCACCGTGACCGGGACGGACTCGTCAAGGTCATCATACTTGTGGCCGCATAAATCATCTTTGGCGACATCGAGCGCGGCTCCCGGAGTCAGTTTCGGGTTCGGCAGGTGAGAAGGTCTTTTTTGAGACAGCGCCAGTGCGGACAGGCTGAAAATCAGCAGTGAAGAGAAAAAGATGTTTCGCATTCTTATGATCCCCGGAATCGCACTCAATTTGAAAAGAAGCCGCTCAAGGATTTCCCTACAGAGCGTCGGTCACGGCGCTGTACCCGCCCTCGATATCCGGCCCCCGCTAATAATCTTTGCTCCATTGGGAGCGCGTTGCTCGATCTCAACATCCATCTGTCCTCTGAGAGACCCTGATCCCAGACCATAAACAATCAGTCGCGCCCTGGTCAATGCGCCCGTGGGATTGTCAATGAGAACGACCTCATCACGCTCCATTCTACTTCCGGCCTCCTGCGGCAACGTTTCGCCGGGCATGAAGTTGCCGCTGATCTCGTTATTGGCGAACCTCAGGACGACATCGCAACCGTCCTGAGTAAGAGTGAAGGTCGCGCGGCGACTGCTTCCCACCTGAATAGTACTCGATCCTATCACTTCTTTGACAAAGAGCATGCCCCCCCATGTTCCTGCAATCTTTGGACAGGGTCTCGGCTCAAGCACGTTGAGATAAGGAGCGCGGCCCACTTCGAGGTTTTCCTGTATCCTGGCTATTGCCTTTTGTGTGGTAAGCCCCGGCAAAAGTCTCAGCCTGCCGGACCTGAGCGCTCTGGCGAGCATCAAAAGCAGATTGCCGAACGCTTCATCATCGGCAGCTTTGACCTCAAGGGACTCTCGGATTTTATTTTCCCTGACCATGGTCTTCCCGGTGACGTACCCGGCAGTGGCGGCAAGCATGGCCACTACCACCACAAGAAGCAGTTCGATTAGAACGGCACCCTTAGCCCCGACGGCTGGCCCTACTTTAGCAATGCCGCTTGCTGCCGGCCTGAAGGTGCGCCAGAGGGAAGAATTACTTGCCAATTTGGCAAGCAGTTCTTTCAGGGTGAGTCCGGCTTTTCCGCCGTATGTGTAGAGTCCCTTCCCAGTAGCAAATTTTGCGGCCTGCTGGCGGAGAAAATCGGCGGCGGCTCGCTTCACGCCCGGTCCCAGTGCTTCGAGCGCCTTAGGAATCAGACCTTCAA
>DLHY01000019.1:4999-5541 GCA_002483445.1 Blastocatellia bacterium UBA7656 | reverse complement strand
ACCTGGACTGGGACGATAACGAGGGGCCGCTGGCCTATCTTATAACGATCAGAACTTACGGAACTTGGCTCCACGGCGACGATAGATTGTCGATGGATCGCCACGGGAAGAACATTTACAGTACTCCGAAAATACTTCCAAGCAAAAATCTCACATCCATGATGAAGGAAAATCGGGCCTCAAATGAATTTCTTTTGGATGGGCCACGACGCGGTGTTGTCGAGTCGGCAATTCGGAATGTTTGTAGTTTTCGAGGTTACGGCTTGCTTACAATCAATGTACGTACTAATCACGCACATACGGTCGTCGCTTCATTACGAAAGCCGGAGATTTTGATAAACGCATTCAAATCAAATTCAACCAGAGAGCTTAGGGCGGAAGGTTTAGTTTCTGTAGATCAGCCTGTGTGGTCACGCGGTGGAAGCCGACGCTATCTTTGGAAGCCCAACCACGTCGAAGGAGCGATAGACTATGTGCTTTACGGTCAGGGGGACGATCTGCCGAATTTCTAGGCGGCGTTGAACACACTCCCTACCGGTCGT
>DLHY01000019.1:0-4851 GCA_002483445.1 Blastocatellia bacterium UBA7656 | reverse complement strand
CCGGTCGTGTTTCCGCCTGCTGTGGCACTTTATTGATTTATGACTTACGAAATCAACGAAACCCACGACCCGAACCTAAAAAGCTGGGTCGAATCCGCCAACGACCCGAATACGGATTTTCCGATACAGAATTTGCCGTTGTGTATGTTCTGGAAATCAGGGACTGAGCATCAGGCAAAAGAAAGAATGGGCGTCGCCATAGGCGATCAGATACTAGACCTTGAGTCCATCATCAGTCTAGGGTTGCTGGATCGATTCTTCAAAAATGACGACCGAGAAAAATATTCCCCTTATTTCAATTTCGCGTGTCTTAACCCGCTGGCCTGGATGATTGGCGAAAATCGATTGTTATTGCGGGATGGGCTAACGTTCTTGTTAAATGAAAGAGCATCTACCGATGAACAAAGCAAAGTCCAGAAATCTCTTTTTCCCAACTCGGACGTAGTCTATAAAGTTCCCACATCAATAAGCGACTACACTGACTTCTACTGCTCCATCTTCCACGCCACGAACGTCGGCTCGATGTTCCGGCCGGACAATCCGCTGCTGCCGAATTACAAATATGTGCCGATCGGTTATCACGGACGGGCTTCGAGCATTGTCATAAGCGGAACCGACATCAAGCGGCCGCACGGGCAGAACCGGAGTGATGCGGAAGCTCCGCCGCTGTTTATTCCGTGTAAAAGTCTCGATTACGAGATGGAGGTCGGGTTTTTTGTCGGGCAGGGAAATGAGCTGGGCACGTCGATCCCGATCGGTGAGGCGGAGAAACATATTTTCGGGCTGTGCCTCGTCAATGACTGGTCAGCCCGCGACATACAGGCGTGGGAATATCAGCCGCTCGGGCCGTTTCTGGCGAAGAATTTTGCCACGACGATCTCGCCTTTCGTCGTCACAATGGAGGCCCTCGCACCGTTCCGAACAAAGGCTTTTGAACGCGAACCGGGCGATCCGCAGCCGCTCGATTATCTCAGCGACGTGCAAAATCAGAAATTCGGCGGAATCGACATCAATCTTGAGGTTTTTATCCAGACGCAGAAAATGCGTGACGAAAACATCGAGCCTCATCTTCTGAGCAAGTCCAATATGAAGGATCTCTACTGGACGATCGGCCAGATGCTGACGCATCATGCGTCGAACGGCTGCAACCTTCAAACCGGCGACCTGATCGCGACCGGCACGATTTCCGGCAAAGAAAAGTCGGAACGCGGTTCTATGCTCGAACTAAGCTGGCGCGGAACCGAACCCATCGCTCTGCCCAACGGTGAAACCCGCCGCTTTCTCGAAGACGGCGACGAGATCATCATGAGCGGCTACTGCGAACGCGAGGGCTTTCGCCGCATCGGCTTTGGCGAATGCCGCGGCCGCATCCTTCCGGCTGATTGATCTTTACCGCAGAGACGCCGAGAAGCGGAGCAGAAGTTTCATCCACAGATAAACCCGGATTAGAAATGATCGAAATATTTTCTGTGTTTATCTGTGTCCATCTGTGGTTCGTTCCTCCTCGCCGAAAATCAAACGGCCTGCGCCCTTTGCAACAATCCTGCGATTGATGTATTCAGAAAGCATGGAAAATCGTTATGTCATATTCGGCGCGGGCGCTATCGGAATCGCCGTCGGAGGATTGCTGCTGCGCGCGGGCGCGCGAGTCACGTTCGTCGCAAGACCCGCTTTCGCCGAGGCTCTCCGGCAAGGCGTCACGCTCAGGCCGGAAGACGAAGAAGATATCTTAGTTCGTGGCGATGCCGTCACTCGTGCCGATGAGCTTACGCCTGAAAGCGGAGACATCATTATCCTCACCGTGAAATCTCAGGCTACAGGTGAAGTCATCAGGGATTTGTCTCAAGTTTATGATCGGAGTACGTGCGTTGTGTGTCTTCAAAACGGAATTCGCAATGAAGCGATAGCCGCGCTCAAGTTTGATCGAGTTTATGCCGCGCTGGTTTTCCTGAGCGCGGTGCAACTCAAGGCGGAACTCGTGATGATGCCAAAGGGCCGCGTGATCGCGATTGGAACCTACCCGGAAGGAGTTGACGAGACGGCGCGGCGGATTTGCGAAGACCTCGCTCGCGCAGGGTTCGACGCCATCACCTCAGCGCACACGATGGCGATGAAGTGGGGCAAGTTGGTAGCGAACCTCAACAACGCCACGCACACGATAGTCGACTACTGGTTGGAGCGAGGCATGGCAGAAGAGGAGATGCGCGATCTTATGCGCGAAGTGAGAGAAGAAGGTTTGCGCGTGCTTGACGCCGCAGGAGTAGCGGTCGAGCCTCCCGAGGGGGAGCCTTCGCCGATTCCGATCAGAAAGTCTACCGAAGGATTGCGTCGCCCGCCTAAGCCTGGTAACGAGGCGATGGAGATGCCTGAAGAGAAGCGGACGTTGACATCGATGTTGCAGGATATTTACCTGGGCCGCCGGTCGCATGAGGCTGAGTTTTTGAATGGCGAGATAGTCGAGCTTGGCCGAAAGCTTGGAATTCCGACTCCGTACAATTCGACGCTGCTTGAGATAATCGACCGTATGTTTGATGAAGGATTGCGCCCGCCTCTTTACACGCCCGCCGAGCTTCACGCTTTTGTACGCTCGCTTGCGGCGGCTTCGTGATGATTGATTGAAAAGCGTGCGCGCCGAATGTTTCTGACTCATTATTCAGAATCGGTTTCTTCTTCGCTGCTTTCATCAGCCTGGTTCAGCACTCCGCGCATCAACTCTTCCGCCTTTTCAGGAGAGATATTCAAAACGCCAGCGACGGCAGCAGGCAGGCTCGCATCGCCGCTTTCCTGCCATAGTCGGGCTAGTTGTTTAAGGACAAAAGCTATTCTGTATTCGTCGTTGAATTCAACAACGATAGCTAGTGATTTGAGAAAATAATCGCGCGTATGCTGCCACTGCCTCTGCTCCTGCGCCACGATCCCCAACTGGTGATAGGTGCTGGCCTGTTCGTAACGATCATTGAACTCGATCTTGATTTGCAGAGCCTGCTGATAGTAGCTCTCAGCCTGCTGCCAATGCCGCTGCTTCTGCGCCACTAAGCCCAACTGGTGATAGGTGCTGGCCTGATAGTGGCGGTTGTTGAATTCGATCTTAATTTGCAGAGCCTGCTGATAGTATCTCTCAGCTTGTTGCCATTGACGCTGCTCCTGCGCTACCAGGCCCAAATTGTGATAGGTGCCAGCTTGTTCGTAACGATCATTGAATTCAACATAGATTTGCAGAGCCTGTTGATAGTAGTCCTCAGCTTGCTGCAAATGCTGCTGCTCCTGCGCCAATATACCTAACTGGTCGTAGGTGTTGGCCTGTAATAAGCGGTGGTTGAAATCGATCTCGATTTGTAGAGCCTGTTGATAGTAGCTCTCAGCCTGCTGCCAATGCCGCTGCTCCTGCGCTATCATGCCCAAGCTGTGATAGGTACTGGCTTGTGAGTAGTGGTCGTTGATCTCGATGAAGATTTGCAGAGCCTGTTGATAATAACTCTCAGCCTGCTGCCACTGCCGCTGCTTCTGCGCCACTAAACCCAATTGGTAATAAATCGGAGCACTCATTTTCCTTATTTGATTGGCATCATAACTCTGATTGCCCAGCAAAGTGCTTAATGCTTTTTGGTAAGACGCTTCGGCCTGTGAATCCTGATTGAGATAAAACTGGAGAAGGGCAATTCTATCCAGAATAGTGACGAACTCCGCGCCTAATTGTCCGCTGAGTTTGTCGACAGGATAAGATTCAAGGCGAGCAAACACAGCTTCTCCCATCTCCAATCCACGCCGATGATCTTTAGCAGCTTTAGCGTAGGAAAACAAAGGCTGGTAGAGATCGACTATCGACACCTGCGCTTCCAATGCAAGATCAAGAGCCGTTGCAAGGTTCTCATACTCCAGACTCGCCAGCACAAAGCCAATCTGCTTTTCCTTCGCTTCTTTTGATTCAAACAGCGGGGCAATCGCTTTGCCCACTTCATCATAGTGCTGGCGAAATGCTGTCTCTACAGCCTGCCGGATTTCTTTCTGTTCGGGCGCGTTCAACTGAGCCCGCAGGAAGTATGGAAAGATCGGCTGCAATCGCAGATAACCGGGTATCTCAGGATCGGAATTCACTAATCCCCAGTTCGCCGCTTCCTGCAAGACCTCTCCCCAGCGATCAAAAGGCAAATGCGCCAGCGCCGGTTGCTGTCGCAATTGCTCGGTGTACTGTTTGATCCATTGCGTATTGAACACGAGACTGAAAGGCGCGAGGCACGTCAACAACCCCTGCGCTTCGGGCGAGAGATTGCTGTGCGAATAATCGATGCACCGCAGTATGCTTTCGGTCTTCTTCTCGGTGTCGCCTCTGTCCAGCGCAACGTCGCCCGCCTGCAATGCCGCCAGAACCTCATCCGGTTTTTGTCGCTTCAGATTCGCAAACACCACTTCCATCGCAAGCGGATAACCGTCCAGGAGCTTCAACAGTTTCTCGAAATCCGCTTCCTTTCGATAAGCCTTCACGTCGAACCGCTCAAGTATCTTCTCGGCCATCGCCGATGCTGCTTCCGCATCCAGCCCCGGCACGTCGTACACGTTCTCTTCGAAGGTCTCGCGGCTCAACCACTGCTCGCCCCCGCGCGAACCGAGAAGCGCAATCGTCCGCCCGTCGGCGAGGTCTCGGAGGAATCCGCGCAACGCCTCGCGCTCTTCCTCCGGCAGTATGTTTTTGATGGCCAGATGCGAGCCGGTGATCGATTCCAGATTGTCGAGTATTACGAGGTGCCTGCGCGCCCGCAGTCTTTCAGCCAGCATCTTCTGCTGCGCGTCGAGGCTCATCGGCTGAAACGCGGCGTATTCAATCGGCTTCATCATTTTCTTCGCTATCTCATC
>DLHY01000091.1 GCA_002483445.1 Blastocatellia bacterium UBA7656 | reverse complement strand
GGCTCATGTAACCAATTTGTGCATGTTAAACTTCGGGAATGATCTTCCCGATAACAGATTTGCTTGATGAGCAAGAAAGCATTGAGTGGGTTGAGAAATACTTTCACCCAAAAGGACTGAGATGTTCTGGCTGCGGTGCAACAACTCAACAGGCGCGAGAGTTTCGCACCCACAAGCTTGGCTTTGTTGATTACCGATGCCTAAAGTGCCAGAGCGTCTACAACCTTTATACAGGAACCATATTTGAAGGAAGTAACCTTGAGCCACGACAAGTCGTCTTGTTATTGCGAGGTGTTTGCAAAGGCGAGCCCTCAACTGTCTTATCTGAGGAACTGGCACTCTCGCGCCAGTGCGTGCATCGCTGGAGAAAAAGAATCCAAGCCAACGCTTATGAGATGTTGAGTCAGAGGGCGTTGACAGACCAGGAAACTGAGACCGACGAGATGTTTCAGAATGCGGGGGAAAAAAGGTGAAAAACACAGCGATCCTGATGATCCGCCGCGAAGAAGGGCTAACAAACGGCGTGGTCACGGGACGTATGAAAATGATCGGCCCCCAGTGGTCGGAACAGTTGGCCGAGAAAGTGGGCAGTGCCGCCTGAGAGTGTGCGAGCATACAGATGGGAAGACTTTGAAGAAGCATGTGCATGGGTACACAAAAAAGGAAGCCATCTGTTACACGGATGAATGGCAAGGCTACAACAAAGTCAACCGAAGACACTGCACGGTTTGTCACGCAAAGAAAGAGTGGGCGAGAGATGACGATGGAGATGGAGTGCGAGAAATTCATGTCAACACAATCGAAGGGCTGTGGACGACAACGAGAAACTTTCTGCGACCATTTCGAGGAGTCCACAAGAAGTACCTGAAAAACTATTTGGCGATGTGTGAACATAGAATCAACCTAAAGCGCATCAACCAAAACTTCATTGCTCAGATTGTCGTTAAGCACAAATTGGTTACATGAGCCTTCATGTTTAATCGCTTCGGCTTCGCGAATGACATCGAGATTTTTTCTTTCCGTGTCGGTAAGCGTCGAGTTTCGAAATGCGTCTGCGGGCTTGTACCAGTCGCGGCTGTAGAGATACTGCTGAATCTCCTCGTCGCGAAATATCCGCCCGCGTTTGCCGAAGACTATCCCGCGAAGCAACTTCAAATCATCTACCGACAGATTTTGAATCTGCCCGTGAGAGATCAGATTGCGAGTGAAATCGAACTTCTCCCATTTCTCAATCCCGGCTTGATAAGCATAAGCAAGGCCGCTGATTGATAAAACGATCAGAGATAAAAACACCGCTTTGAATGCAGAACGCATAAAAGAATTCCTCCGTTTGATGTGAGACTGACAGGACTCTCTGGACTCTCAAGACTCGATAGACTCTCTGGACTATTTCACGAATCGCTCTATCCCTGTTGCGATAGCCTGAGCCATCTGCTGCTGACCGCGAGTGCTTTTGATGAACTCGGCGTCGGCGTTGTTGCTCAGTACGACCATTTCAATCGTCACGGCAGGCACGCGCGAATAGATCGAGCCGGTCAGCGCGCCCTGCCGTGAGCCGACCAGAGTTTTTGAATCTCCGCGCACGCCGCCATCCTTGAGCGCGTCTTTCAAAACTTCTCTCATACCCTGATGAATCGCTTCCGCTGCTTTGCGGCTTCGCTCTATCACGTCCTCAGAAGGCCCGGTCACGCCATTGACTGTACCCTGACGGTCGGGGTAGTAAAGCGCGAATCCCGAATCCGTGCTTGCGTCGCAGTGCAGGCGAACCATCACAGCGGCGTTTGCGTTGTTTGCCGTCACGGCGCGGTCTTTATTTTTGACAAGCTGATCTTCTCTGTTTTTCGTCATCACCGCGCGGATGCCTTTTACTTCAAGCAGAGCGCGCAGCTTCAAAGCGACCAGCCATACTATGTGAACTTCGGTCGTGCCGTTCTGGACCACGTTTCCTGCGCTCGTCTCCGAAGGATGACCCGGATCGATGCAGACGATGGGATCGGATGCAGACGATTGAGCTTGAGGCGATTGATTCGATTGATTCGAAGGCTGAATGTTTTTGTCGCTGTGCGCCTGACAAACATTCAAGGACAGGCACAGGAATGTGATTAAGAAAAATTTTTTCATGGCGAATTATTTTTCGCGATGGTAAGTCCTTTGTCTAAACATCATCGAATAAGAGCGTCGGTTGTCTGATTTCATCTCTGGGAAGGTCTCTAGGGATTCTTTGAGTTCTCGGATCGATAGAATCGAAATGTTCGGCTGTCGCTGCAAGTCGCTTTCGGCTCATGGCTATGTAGTCAGGATTTATATCAATACCTATCGATCTTCGTCCAAGCGCGTTGGCGACTCTGCAAGTAGTTCCGCTGCCGACGAACGGATCCAAAACCATATCGCCGGAATTGGAGCTTGCTTTTATGATGCGTTCCATCAAAGCTTCGGGCTTTTGCGTGGGGTGCTGCTCTCTTTCCTCGCTACAATAATGCACATGCGAAAATTGCCAGACATCTCCGGGATTGGCTCCGGCCATGTTGTTTCTCTGCCGGTAATATTTCTGGGGTATTCTGACATCATCGAGATTGAAGGTGAATTTCTGTGATCGAGTGAAATAAAGGATGTCCTCGTGTCTAGGCGAAAAACCGTTCTTGCGCCCCATGCCTTGAGTGTAATGCCAGGTTATCCATCCGTTGAAACGCAGTTCGAAATCTCCTTCCAAAATGAGAAAGAGCCGTGATATAAATCTGACTCCCATAAAAACATAAATCGAAGCTGCTGGCTTCATAAGCCTGATGGCTTCATCAAGCCAGTTTTTTGTGAATGATTCATACTCGCGCCAGACCTTCATATCCTGATTATTGCCGTAATCTTTTCCGAGATTATAAGGAGGGTCGGCGATAATAAGATCGGCGGAGGAAGCAGGGAGTTTCTTCATCTCTTCTATCGCGTCTCCGCAAATCAGACGTGAGGCTTCCATTTCATCACTCCTTGATCCACCCATGCCGATGAGCCAGTTTCAACCAGGGGGCTTCTCCCTTTGATTTAATGAATCTTGCGTCAAGCAACTGGAGAAACTCCCATACAGTTCGCCTTTCGATCTCCACGTAGTGTATATCCCGCACTTGAATCTGGCCAGTGCCGAGCGCGGGGTTATAGCTGATGTCGGAGGAAGAGAGGTATTTCAGGTCGTACACCGAAAAGGACACCACTTCCATAACTCCATTCGTCATGGCAGTGGAAGCATCTCGTTCTGAGTAAACTTTGTGCTTCAACGAAAGTATGATGAAAATATAGTCGGGATCATTGAGGTACTCTGATCTGATCCTTGCATAAGAAGTTATATTCGGGCTCCTGCCCGAAGTCGCGATGTCTTCGGCAGTCGCTTTGACATCTACGTTGGCTGAAAGATAATCATCCGAGAGCTTTCGTTTGAATTGAAGAATCATGTCAAACGGATCAAGCCGCCTTCCAGCCTGCACGTTGATGAGATCAAATTCATTCGAAGGATCATCAGCAATGTCTTCGAATTGCTCCAATGCCCAGGCTTCCACGAACGGTCCGGCGACCTTGTTGATGTTTTCCAGAGGCAGGCCGCGCTTGAGGTTGGTTTGTATGAGGATACGATTTCTCCCCGTTTCTATGGCTCTCTTTATTAGGGTCGAGATTCTCCCGACAACATAATCGGACCATTGCGGATATCGAGAATTCTCGCGAGGTATTTTGAGCTTGATCTTCATCCTGAATCCTTGTCAATCGAGAACCATATTGAAAGAGCCTGTTCTACTCCGCCACCTTTCTTCTGTCAATGCTAAGACGAATGGTTGTTTAGCAGCAATCGGGCAATTACACTATCCTTTTGAAGCTGAGGGAAAAATCATGACCACAGGCATAAAACAGGCTCAAATCGATCAACTCATAGCCGACGAGTTCGGCGTCAATGCTGATTACGTCCTCGAACTCCTGCGCGCGTTTCAGCAGAATCCCGCATCGGTCGGCGAGGAATGGCGCGAGTATTTCATCGATCTCGTGGGCGACAGTCCCACCGATCAACCACAGCAAGTGGTCGCGCCCGCTCGCGTCGAACAACGCGCCCAGCCTCAAGCAACCCCGCAACCCGCGCCTCAGATCATCGAAGGCGAGATGATACCCCTTCGCGGCGCGGCTCTGAAAATCGCTGAAAATATGGAGGCCAGCCTCGCGGTTCCTACCGCCACTTCGCAAAGAGTAATTCCCATAAAACTTCTCGACGAAAATCGTCGCCTCATCAACGATTACCTGAAAGCTTCGGGTCGCAAAGCCTCATTCACACACATACTCGCCCGCGCTGTTATCAAAGCCCTCGAACGATTCCCCGCGCTCAACGACTCCTTCGAAGAAATTGATGGAACGCCCACGAGAGTCCGCCACCCGGAAGTCAATCTCGGCATAGCTGTCGACGTGACGCGCAGGGACGGAACCCGTTCGCTGCTTGTGCCAAATATAAAAGCCGCAGACAAACTCGATTTTTCTCAACTGCTCCTTGCTTACGACGACATCATAGGTCGCACCCGCGAAGGAAAAATACAGATCGCGGATTTTCAATCGACGACGATAAGCATCACCAATCCCGGAACCATCGGCACGACGGCTTCCAATCCGCGATTGATGGCGGGTCAGGGCGCGATCATCGCAACCGGCGCGATAGAGACTCCCGCCGAGTATCGCGCGATGTCACGGGAAGCTCTCTCGCTGCTCGGCATCAGCAAGGTGATGACAGTGACCAGCACTTACGATCACCGGATAATTCAGGGCGCGGAGTCGGGCGCATTCCTCGCCTACATCGAAGAACTGCTGCGCGGCGAGCATAATTTTTACGACGAGATATTCGCCCAGCTTGGAATTCCCTTTCGTCCTTACGTCTGGGCAATAGATGTCAATCCCGCGCTACTTGGCGAAGCGTATCACCGCGATGAGATTCGCAAACAAGCGCGCGTCTTCGAATTGATCAATGCCTATCGCGTGCGCGGCCATCTCATAGCCGACCTCGATCCGCTTGGTTGTAAGCAGATTCAGTATCACCCGGAACTCGACATAGCCACCTACGGGCTTACGGTCTGGGATCTCGACCGCGAGTTCATCGCGTCGGGTCTCGGCGGAAAAGAGACGGCGACTCTGCGCGAGATAATCAGTCTGCTGCGTCGTTACTACTGCGGCAAAACGGGAGTCGAGTACCGCAATATTCAAGACCCGGAAGAAAAAGAATGGATTCGCTCGCGCGTCGAACGCGATGCGCCCGCGGTTTCAAATGACACGAAAAATCAAATCCTGTGGAAGCTCATCTCAGCCGAATTGTTCGAGAGATTTCTCGGAACGAAGTATTTGGGCCAGAAGCGATTTTCCATCGAGGGGAATGAAACTGTCGTCGCTCTGCTCGATCAATTGATCGAAAGCGCGGCTCGTCGTGGCATCCGCGACATCACGATGGGGATGTCGCATCGCGGCAGATTGAACGTCATAGCGAACGTGATAGGCCGTTTCTGCGAGCGGATATTCACGAGCTTCGAGGGGTCGATTCATCCGCGATTCCCTCACGATCAGGGCGATGTGAAATATCATCAGGGCGCGAGCGGATTGCGCGAAACGATGGAAGGTCATCAGGTGATGCTTGCGGTCGCCTCGAATCCGAGCCATCTCGAATTCGTAGATCCCGTGGTCGAAGGAATGGTTCGCGCAAAGCAGGACGGGACTGAAAGTCCTGAGCGCCTGCTCGCTGTTTTGCTTCACGGCGACGCGGCTTTCGCGGGAGAAGGCGTGGTGGCCGAAACGCTCAATCTCTCTCAACTACCGGGCTATGCGACAGGCGGAACGATTCATATCATCGTCAACAATCAATTGGGGTTCACCACGCCGCCCGAAGAAGGTCGCTCTTCGACTTACAGCACCGATATCGCCAAGATGATCCAGGCTCCGATTTTTCACATCAACTCTGATGACCCCGAATCAGCTTACAACACGCTTCAGATCGCGCTCGATTACCGGATGAAGTTCCGTAAAGATGTCGTCCTCGACGTGATAGGATTTCGCAAACTCGGCCACAATGAAGGCGACGAGCCTACCTATACCCAGCCCGTCATGTATCAGCGCATACGCAATCATCCCGGCGTGAGAGAGCTTTACGCGCGTCGGCTCATCGCTGAAGGCGTCATCGATGAAGCTCGCGTCCATGAGTTGATGGAAGAGCGAATGCGACGATATGAAAACGCGCAGCTTGGCGCGAAGGAAATAGTCGCGCGTCAGGGCGGAGAAGTCGCAATCCCCACGGCGCAAATGGAGCCGGAAAGTGTCGAGGTGATCAAGACGGGAGTCGATCAACACACGCTTCAGGTGATTGGGCAGACGATCAACACTGTGCCTAAGGGTTTCAATCTCAATCCCAAGATAGTCGGCCTGCTTGCCCGCCGAGCGAAGATGGTCGAAGGCGAAGCGGCAGTAGATTGGGCTATGGCCGAAGCTCTGGCCTTCGGCTCACTCATTCGCGAAGGGACGAGCGTTCGCATCAGCGGACAGGACACCGTGCGCGGAACTTTCAGCCAGCGACACGCGGCTTTCACCGATACCGCAACGGGCGAAGAGTGGATACCTCTCAAGGCGATGGCCGCGGGAGATGCGCGTTTTCAAATCTACGACAGCCCGCTTTCTGAAGCGGGCGCATTAGGATTCGAATACGGCTACAGCGTGGCTGCGCCTGATGGACTGGTTTTGTGGGAGGCGCAGTTCGGCGATTTCGCCAACGCCGCGCAGGTCATAATCGATCAGTTCATCGCGTCGGGCGAGCAGAAATGGAATCAACCCGCTCGCGTCGTCCTGCTGCTGCCTCACGGTTACGAGGGGCAGGGGCCTGAGCATTCGAGCGCGCGGCTTGAGCGTTACCTGCAACTATGCGCCGAGGGAAATATGCGGGTGGCCTGCTGCACGACCGCCGCGCAGTATTTTCATCTTTTAAGAAGACAGGCCCGCGGCGAGGCAAAGCCGCTCGTCGTGATGACGCCCAAGAGCCTGCTGCGGCTGTCGGAAGCGGCATCGCCAATCGAGGAGTTCACCAGCGGAGGTTTTCTACCCGTGATCCCGGATGATGAGATAAATCCCGCGGCTGTGAGCCGCGTGGTGATCGCCAGCGGAAAGGTTTACTACGATCTCGCGGCGGAGCGCAAAAAGCGAGGCGACACGGAGACGGCGATTTTACGGCTCGAACAGTTTTATCCATTCCCTAAAAGACAGCTTGCCGAACAGTTCGATTCATTCTCCGCTGCGGCTGACGTTCGATGGGTTCAGGAAGAGCCTCGCAATCAGGGCGGCTGGTCGTTTGTCGAATCGAGACTCAGGGAATTGATCGGAGATAAAAAAGCGCTTCGATATGTAGGACGCACAGCGAGCGCAAGCACGGCTACAGGCTCGCACACTGTTCATCAGATGGAGCAACGACAACTGATCAAGGACGCTTTCGTTGATTGAGGAGGAGATTATGCGAACAGTGACGATAGATTTGCCTGAGACAGCTTTTGCCGCATTGCGCAAAGCGCCCGACGAGTTCGTCCGGGAGATGCGAATAGCGGCAGCCGTCAAGTGGTATGAGGTTGGAGAATTATCTCAGGGCAAAGCGGCTGAGATAGCCGGACTGTCGCGAGCAGAATTCATTCGCGCGCTCTCACGCTTCAAGGTTTCAGTCTTTCAATACGACGCTGAAGAACTGGCGGAGGAACTGGCTGGTGAAAACTGATCGGGTCGTCGTCAACGCCTCGCCTCTGATCGCCTTGTTTCAAAGTGATCAAGCGAGCCTGTTGCCACAGCTTTTCTCTGAAATTCTGGTGCCGAATGGAGTCCGGGAGGAAGTGCTTCGAGGCCACCCGGATGATCCGGCATCTCAGCAACTCCCGACCGCACTCTGGGCAATGCAGGTTGAAGTCGCAGAAATTCCCTCGATCATCACAGCCTGGAATCTTGGGCAGGGAGAATCCGAAGTCTTGAGCTTGGCTCTCAGCAATCCCGGTTGTCGAGCGATGCTTGATGATGCAGCAGCGCGACGTTGCGCGCGAACTATTGGAGTGCCGACTCTCGGAACGGGCGGAGCAATAGTGCTTGCAAAACGTCGCGGCCTGATTCCTTCAGCAGCAGATGCTATTCGGAAACTCCGAGACACAGGTTTGTGGCTGTCGGATGATCTGGTGGCTCTGCTGCTCAAGCAGGCAGGCGAAAAATAATCCACGGCGAATGTCTCACTCTGTTCATCGATTTTCGGTCGCCGCCTTGATCATCGCGGCGTCTCTTTTCACTATTCACTGTAAGAGCCGTGTTGAATCGGTCGAGCCTCACACGATCATCACGGGCGAGCCTGAAAGTTACTCGGCCACAGTCGTGCGAACCATCGAAGAGGGCGACCGTCGCGAAGTGACAGAGTCGCGCGTCTATCGCATGGGCGAGATGCGGCGCGAAGACTGGATCGAAGCGGGAGAGCGTCGCGCGCTCATCTTTCGACCTGATCTGAACAGAAATTTCCTGCTCTCCCTCGACCGAAGGCTTTACGTCGAAACGATTCTCGCGCCTGAAGAAAATCCAATGCCGGATAATCAACAAAGCGCGATCCATGAAAATGCCGCGAAAGAAATAGACCGCGCTTTCGGATCCGCCTCTCCCGACAAAACAGAAACTCTGTCGCTCGCTGACGAAACAATCGATGGCCACCCGTGCCGGGTGATCGAAAAGCGCGCCACGTTTGCCGCAGGACAAACGGAGGTGAGTCGGGTTTTTCTTGCGCGCGATCTTGCGTGGCTTGCTGTGAGGATTGAAACTGAGTCTTCGTCGCGCATTCGCATCATAACCGAGCGACGCCATGTGCAACAGGCGAGCGCGAATGAGTTCACGGTGCCAGCCGATTTCAAACGGGTTGAAAGATTGCCGTAAGCAGATAGCCTGTCGCGACTTTGCATCAGCCTTGTCTGAACGTTTGACTTGAAAGGCTGTGAGATGTACCCTTGCCTTGTTGATAATTCATCGTGGCGATTTAGACGAATTGCTCCACGTAAAAAACTGCTAAACAGTCGGGTTTAGGCCCCGCGCAGTTTAGCGCGGGGCTTTTGACTTTTATGGCTAAGAAAGATTTCCGCAGCGCAGTTACTGACGACCGCGTTTACGTTTTCGACGGCGCGATGGGGACGATGCTCTATTCGCGCGGCGTCTACATCAATCGCTGCTTCGACGATCTCAATCTGTCGAATGCCGATCTCGTCGCGGGCCTCCATCGCGACTACGTCCGTGCCGGAGCCGACATCATCGAAACCAACACCTACGGCGCGAATCGCGTCAAGCTCGCCGCCTATGGACTCGAAGACAAAATCCGCGACATCAATCTGGCAGGCGCGAGACTGGCTCGCGAAGCCGCAGGCGAGAGAGTTTTTGTCGCCGCCGCGATAGGCCCACTGGGCATTCGCATAGAGCCTTACGGCCCGACTTCGGTCGAAGAAGCCCGTTCTATTTTTCGCCAGCAGGTCGAAGCTTTGCTCGAAGGCGGAGTCGATCTCTTCATACTCGAAACCTTTTCCGATGTGGCCGAAATTCATCAGGCGATTCTGGCCGTCCGCGAAGCGTGCGATCTGCCGATAGTCGCGCAGATGACGATTCAAAACGACGGCAACACCAGCTACGGCACGTCGCCCGATATTTTCACGCGCCGATTGGATGAGTGGGGCGCGGATGTGATCGGGCTGAACTGCTCGGTCGGCCCGCACGCCATGCTCGACGCGCTTGAGAAGATGCGCGAGGTGACGGCTCGCAAGCTCTCGGCTCAACCCAACAACGGATTGCCGCGCCAGGTCGAAGGCCGCATGTTTTATATGACCTCGCCCGAATACATCGCCAGGTACGCCAAAAGACTCATTCAGGCGGGAGCCAAATTCGTCGGCGGATGCTGCGGCACTACGCCCGATCACATAAAGCAGATCGCAAACGCGGTGGCCGCGCTTTCGCCCGGTCGTTCGGCTGTGAGCGTCTTCCTCGATGAGCAGAAACTTTCGGATGTAGAAGTCACGCCGCGCGAAAAGAAATCGCGATTCGCGGCGAAAATCTCCAAAGGCGAATTCGTCACTTCCGTCGAGATAGTCCCGCCCAAAGGGTGCGATGCCGGGAAGATGATCGAAAGCGTGAGGCTGCTCAAGGAAGGCGGTGTCGATGCCGTCAACGTCCCCGACGGTCCGCGCGCTCAGTCGCGCATGGGAGTGATAGCAGTTTCGACCATCATCGAGCAGCAGGTTGGGATGGAAGCCGTCATGCATTACTGCTGTCGGGACAGAAATCTTTTAGGGATGACGAGCGATCTGCTCGGCGCGGCGGCTTTGGGACTGAGAAACATTTTGATCATCACAGGCGACCCGCCCAAGATGGGGCCTTACCCGGAAGCGACAGCCGTGTTCGATATCGATTCCATAGGGCTTGTCAACATGGTCAATCGTCTCAATCACGGTTTAGACATAGGAGGCAATCCCATTGGCGGCCCGACTTCGTTCTTTATGGGCGTGGGTGTCAATCCGTGCGCAATCGATCCGGACTACGAGTTGCGTCGCTTCGAATGGAAAGTGGAAGCGGGAGCCGAGTACGCCATCACCCAGCCGACGTTCGATGTCGGACAGTTGAAAAATTTTCTCAGGCGCATAGAGCATTGCCGCATCCCGGTCATTGCGGGCATCTGGCCTCTGGTGAGCTATCGCAATGCGGAATTTCTCGCCAACGAAGTTCCCGGAGTGGTCGTGCCTGACGCGATACTCGAACGCATGGCGAAAGTCTCTGATAAGGATGCGGCCCGCGAAGAGGGGCTGGCCATTGCGCGCGAGACGCTCGTCGAGGTGCGCGATCTCGTTCAGGGCGTGCAGGTATCGGCCCCGTTCGGCAGAGTGCAGTATGCGCTGGATGTGTTTTCTGTATTGTGAAGATGTTAGATGTTAGATGTCAGATGTTAGCAAGTCACTCTTATCCTCGCTAACATCTAACATCTAACATCTGACATCTGAATGGCTTGAAATTGCGCTGTGAGTAATGTTAGGTTTGGCCGCCCGGAACCGGCGATTTGCAGGAGAATGGAGTATTTCGATATGAGAAAAGCGATACTTCTGGCGGGCCTCGCTATTTTGTTTGCTGTCGCGGCGGCAGCCGAGCAGACAGAAACACAAACCCAGCAGCCTAAACCCGCAGCCCCGCGCCTTTCGCTCATCGATCAGGTCAAACGCAGCCTCAAACGTCTGGGCGCGACGGTTGACGAATCCAAATCGAGCGCCGAAATGGTCGTGTCGAACTACAACGATCCTAAGGGAGGGAAGACAGCGGTCGTCGTAGTCAACGATAAACGCAAGAGCCTGATGGGTCTTTACATTTACAACTTCGGCAGCGTGAAGAACGCCGCCAGTCGCGAAGAAGTCTATCGCTATCTCCTGTCGGCCAACGATGCCATAACGATAGGAAGCTTCTTCGTCGATTCGGAAGACGACATCGGCTACAAGTATCTTTTCTCGAACGCGCTGCCGTTCAATCAAGCGGCGTTCGAGTCGGCTTATCTCGCGATGGCGGCAGTCGTGCGCGAACGCCGCGCTGAGATCAGACAGTTGCTCGGAGCGGGCAGGGACGATAAGGGAAGTAATGAGTGATGAGTTAGACCAGACGATCACTCATCACTCATCACTCATCACTAAGAAAATGGAAAGAAGCTATCGAACACAGATGTTGGAAGAGTTGCTCCTTGAGCGCATACTCGTATTCGACGGGGCGACAGGCACGGCTATTCAGGCGCACAACCTCACGGCGGAAGATTTCGGAGGCGCGCACCTCGACGGCTGCAACGAAAATCTGGTCTTCACCCGCCCTGATGTCGTACTCGATATTCATCGCGGCTACCTGGCGGCGGGCGCGGATATAATCGAGACGAACACTTTCGGCGCAACCTCGATAGTGCTTGCCGAGTACGGCCTTCAGGACAAGGTTCGCGAGATAAACGAAACCGCCGCGCGACTGGCGCGTCAGGCCGCAGCGGAGCATTCGACAACTTCGCGCCCGCGATTCGTCGCCGGTTCCATCGGCCCTACGACGAAAGCCATATCGGTCACGGGCGGCGTGACCTTCAATCAACTCGTCGATATTTTTCACGATCAGGCCGCGGGCCTTGTCGCGGGCGGCGCAGACCTTCTGATAGTCGAAACTCAACAGGACACGCGCAACGTCAAAGCCGCGCTCATAGGCATTCATCAATTGTTCGATGAATGGGGCTTTCGCGTTCCCGTCATGGTTTCAGGCACGATTGAAACCACAGGCACGATGCTTGCCGGTCAGACAGCAGAAGCTTTCGCGACTTCCGTTATGCACGCCGATCTTTTTTCAATCGGATTGAACTGCGCGACCGGGCCTGAGTTTATGACCGATCACATCCGCAGCCTTGCGGCGATGGTTGAAACTCGCGTCTCGTGCATCCCGAACGCTGGCCTTCCCGACACCGAAACGGGCCGCTACCTCGAAACGCCTGAAACTTTCGTCGCCACCCTTGAGCGATTCGTCGATCACGGATGGATCAACCTCACGGGCGGATGCTGTGGGACGACTGCCGCGCACATCCGATTGCTCTCTCAGATGGTCGAAGCAAAACGCCCTCGCGCGTGGCAAAGCCACCATCGCACGCTCATTTCAGGCATAGATTTCGTAGAGGCCGCTGAAGACGCGCGCCCGCTCATCGTCGGGGAGAGAACGAACGAAGTAGGATCGAGAAAATTCAAACGGCTCATCAGTGAAGAAAAATACGAGGAAGCCGCCGAGGTCGGACGCCAGCAGGTCAAAGGCGGCGCGCAGATCATAGATGTCAATTTGCAGAATGCCGACCGCGATGAACTCTACGACATCGACCGCTTTTATGATCGCCTCATCCGACTGGTCAAAGCTCCCGTCATGATCGACACGACCGATGCCGAGGCAATAGAACTATCGCTGACTTACTGTCAGGGCAAGTCGATCATCAATTCGATAAACCTCGAAGACGGGCTTGAAAAATTCGAGCGGGTCACGCCCTTAGCCCGTCGCTACGGCGCGGCTCTGGTCGTCGGCTGCATCGATGAAGACAAAGATCAGGCGCAGGCCATCACCCGCCAGCGCAAGCTCGAAATCGCGCGAAGATCTCACAAGCTTCTCACTGAAGATTATGGCATTCGCGCTGAAGATATTATTTTCGACCCGCTGGTTTTTCCCTGCGCAACGGGCGATCAGAATTATGTCGGCAGCGCGGTCGAGACCATCGAAGGCGTGCGGCTTATAAAGCAGGAGTTTCCTCATTCGAAAACCATCCTAGGCATCAGCAACGTTTCATTCGGTTTGCCTGACGCAGGGCGCGAAGTTTTGAATTCGGTCTTTTTGTATCACTGCACGAAAGCGGGTCTGGACTTCGCGATAGTCAACAGCGAAAAGCTCGAACGATACGCATCGATCCCTGAGCAGGAGCGACACCTTGCGGAAGACCTCTTGTGGAATCGCGGCGATGACCCGATTGCGGCTTTCGCGGCGCACTTTCGCAGCGCGACTTCGCGTAACAAGAAACGAGTTTCAGACCTGCCCCTTGATGAACGCCTCGCCGCCTGCATCATCGAAGGCACGAAAGAAGGTTTGATCGAAGACCTTGAAACAAAGCTCAAGGAAGCCGCGCCGCTTGAAATAATCAACGGCCCGTTGATGAAAGGAATGGATGAGGTAGGGCGGCTCTTCAACGCCAACGAGTTGATCGTCGCCGAAGTTTTGCAGAGCGCAGAAGCGATGAAAGCGGCTGTCTCTTACCTTGAACAATTCATGGAAAAGACCGCGGACAGCGCGCGAGGCAGCATCATTCTTGCGACCGTCAAAGGCGACGTTCACGACATAGGAAAAAATCTCGTCGATATAATTTTGTCGAACAACGGCTATCGCGTGATCAATCTCGGCATAAAAGTTCCGCCCGAAGCGTTGATTCACGCGGTGCGCGAAAGTCATCCTGATGCTATCGGGCTTTCGGGCCTGCTCGTGAAGTCGGCTCAACAGATGGTCGTGACCGCAAACGACCTGCGCGACGCAGGAATCAATCTGCCCCTGCTTGTGGGAGGCGCAGCGTTGTCGAACAGGTTCACTCGCGGGAAGATCGCACCCGCTTACGGCGGGACGGTCGTTTATTGCAACGACGCGATGAACGGACTGGACACGCTCAATCGATTGATGACTCCTGAACTCAGAGCGCATCTCGAAGCCGCGCTCATCGAACAGGACTTCGGCCCTGTCGCCGCGAGACCGCAAACGGAGTTCGTCGAAACGGAAGAGCGAAGCTCCGCGATTTCACTCGATGTTGAAATACCGCCCGTACCCGATCTGGATCGTCACATCGAAGATGCGGGCGACCTCGATGAGATATGGAGCTACATCAATCCGCAAATGCTTTATGGAAAGCACCTCGGATTTCGCGGCAGGTTCACTGAGTTTCTGGAAGCGGGCGATCAGCGCGCCCGTGAGCTTGAAGAAAAAATCGAGCGAGTCAAAGACGAATGCCGACGCGGAGCGATGCGAGCAAGTGTGGTGTGGCAGTTCTTCGAAGCGGAATCAGAAGGCAATCGCATTCACATTATTTCCAACGGCCAGAGAGTTGAAACATTCACATTCCCTCGTCAGCGAAAACCAGACGGCGTTTGTTTGAGCGATCTCGTATTGCCGCCTCAGAATGGCCGTCGCGATCACATCGCTATTTTTGCCACTACTGCCGGAGCAGGCATACGCCGGCTTGCAGAAGAAGCAAAAGAAAAGGGCGAGTATCTGCGCTCGTATGCGCTTCAGGCATTGGCGCTTGAGACAGCCGAAGCCACGGCCGAATGGATTCACTCGCGAATTCGCGCCGCGTGGGGCTTTGAGGATGAAAACCTTTCGCGCAAGGCTCTTTTTCAGGCGCATTATCGCGGCAAGCGATATTCGTTCGGCTATCCGGCTTGTCCCGATCTGGAATCGCAGGCGGGATTATTCAGACTGATCCGACCTGAAGAGATAGGCATTGAGCTTACGGAAGGATTTATGATGGAGCCTGAAGCCTCCGTGTCGGCTATAGTCTTTCATCACCCGCAAGCGACTTATTTTTCAGTCGGCACGCAAGAGATGGTCGAAGCGAGTGTGGATTAAGCATCGAAGTTGCGCCTCGCACTATTCAGTCGCCCCATTCGCCACTCAGAAACGCGAGCGCGGTCTTGGCGAACTGATCGGCCATCTCGCCGAAGACGGGGCCGTGTCCACCGTTCGGAATGATCCATAAGTATGAGCGAGGGATCGCCGCGTACATCTCCATCGCAAGACCCACAGGATATAAAGGATCGCGGTCGCCATGCACGATCAACGTGCGCGCCTTGATAGTCGACAGGTAAGGCGGCGTGAAATTCAGGTCGTCGTAGCTGTCCTTGAATCCGTTGGCCATCTTCCACAGCGCGCGGATTTGCTCATCTCCCTGCGTATGCCACTCGCGCATCTGCTGCCACTCCTGATCGCTTCTGTTGTCCGAAGTCATCTGCCGCATTACGGAACGCGCCTGCTCCGGGAAGTACGGCGTCGCGCTGACGAGCGTCATCGCTTCGACTCGATCAGGCTGCTGAGTGGCTACGTGGAGGAGCGTCTTTGCGCCGAGGCTCATTCCCATAGCCTTGAATCGTTCGATTCCCAAAGTATCGATGAGCGTCAGCACATCCTCAGCGCATTGTCGAAATGTGAATTCCATCGAAGGGTTAGTCGTTCTGCCATGTCCGCGCAGGTCGGGTATCACGAGTTGATACCCCACGGGAGGTTCCTTGAAGATGAGTTGCCAGTTAGCGCCCACGCCCATCCCGCCGTGCAGGAGAACGAGAGGCTCCCCCGCGCCGTGAAGTTCGAAGTACATGTCGATTCCGTTGATCGGCCTTGTGCCTGAAGAGATGGTCATCTAATTTCCTCTCGATTTTTCAGGCGCGAAAAGAATAGAACGCGGATTCAGCGGATTAGGCGGATTTACGCTGATCTGATCCGCGCCTATCCGCTGCATCCGTGTTATCCGCGTTCTATTTCCCAATCCTGTCGCCCGCCCTAGCGGTTGCCTCTCGACGAAGCGGGCGCGGATTTCGATCCCGCCATCAGTCGTTCTATATCATCGACTTCAGATGGAATCTTCGAGCTCATCTTCACGAGTCCCGTCTCAGTCACGAGGTAATCGTCTTCGATCCTCACACCGAGTTTCTCGTCGGGTATGTATATTCCCGGCTCGATAGTGAAGACTGATCCCACAACCAACGGCCCGTAGATTCCAACGTCGTGAACATCCATTCCGAGCCAGTGGCCGAGGCCATGAATGAAATATCGATCAAGCGTGTTGCCCTCGCGGTCGCGAAGCGGGCTTCGACGCATCACGTCTCTTGCGACCTGTTGCAGTTGGCCTATCGACACGCCCGGTTTGTAAGCCCGCTCGGCTGCTCGTTGCGCGTCAAGCACCAGTTGATAAACGGCTCTCTGCCTCTCAGTGAATTTTCCCGTCGCCGGATAAGTGCGCGTGATGTCCGCCGTGTAGTAGCTGTACTCGGCTCCGATGTCGATGACTATCGTATCATTTGCTTCGATCTTCTTTCGGTTTTCGTTGTAGTGAAGGATGGTCGAGTAGAAGCCCGAACCGACGATTGACGGAAAGCCTGTGCGCTCCGCGCCGTTGCGCATGAAGGCATATTCGAGCGCGGCCTGAACCTCGTATTCGAAAGCTCCGGGGCGAATCACAGCGGCGGCTTCGCGCTGGCCTTCGCCGGTTATGTCGATGGCTTTTTGCAGGAGCGCGATTTCATCTTTTGATTTGACCTTGCGCATCTCGGCTATGCTCGGCGACACATCGGCTATCTGCGCGTGCGGGGCCATCTGTTTGACGCGCTCGATGAATTCCTTTTCGCGGACCATGAGCGCGTTCGTTCCCTGAGCGACTACGGTGTAGAGTTTTGCTGGCGCGCTCTCGCTTTTGAATGGCAGAGACGAGAGTATCGCGCGCAGGCGATCATAAAAAGTATCTGCGCTTGCGACTTCCCCGATGCCGAATCGCTGTTCGGCTTCCGCTCCCGGCCCGAGTTGCACGCCCGTCCATCTCTCTTTCCCCGGATTGCGCGGCGGAATGAACAGAGTTTCCCGATAAGGTTTTTCTTTTGCGAGTCCCGAAGGCACGAGCAGAAGAAAGGCTGCGGGCGTTTCGACTCCAGTCAGATACATGAAATCGTTCTTCTGACGGAAGCGACCCACTTCGCCGAGGTCTTCTTCACGCGCGCCTACCAAAACGACGATTCCATCTTTGATTTGTTCCACAAGGCGCAAACGTCGCGCTCGGTAATCGGCTCGCGGCTGACCGGCGAGGCGATCCGACTGAGCCGGAAAAGTCGGCGCGGCGAGAACGAACGTGACAAAGGCGAGCAGTGCGAATCTGCTTCGACGCGAAGTTGAGCGGATAGCTTTCATGAAAATTCTTCTCCGAGACCTGGAATTGCGAGGGCTGCCGGAGCGCCCTGTGCAAGCATAGCCCAAGCGCGCGAGTCTGACCAGACAGGCATTTATAATGTGGCTGAAAGCGCAGGCGTCTTGCGATCGCGTTTCATTTTAAGATAGTTTCTACGCGACGAAAGGAGAGAAAGTTGGAAGACCTCACGCCGCTTGATGAAGATACGAATCCTTCTCCTGATTCAATCGATATGGCTCTTCCCCGTGCGCGAGCCGCGATGGTCGTCGCTCATCCAAGCCACGAGCTGCGCGTGCATGGATGGCTCGAATCGGCGCGCCCGCGCGTACTCGTACTGACGGACGGATCAGGTCGCGCGGGCCAGCCGCGACTTGACTGGACTACCCAAGTCATCGCCCGCGCAGGCGCAGAGCGGGGCGGCATCTACGGGCGAATGACAGACCTCGAAGTTTACGCCGCCGTACTCACGCAAGATTTCGATTTGTTCATCAGTCTCGCCGAAGAGATGGCCGAAGAGTTCGTCCGCGAAGGCATAGAGTATGTGGCGGGCGATGCGGTCGAGGGTTACAACGTATCGCATGAAGTCTGTCGATTGATGATCGGCGCGGCAATCGAGATGACCAATCGCGGCGGCAGTCAGCAGATAGCCAATTTCGATTTCCTCGTCGTCGGCCCGCCGGACGACTGCCCCGATGATTTGCGCTCGCAATCGATTCGGCTCTGCCTCGATGACGAAGCCCTTGCGCGGAAACTCGATGCAGCGCGGTCGTATCATCCCAAGCTTGCAGCCGATGTCGATGCGGCTCTCAACGGACAACTCTTTCGCGGCGTCAGGCGTTTTACCGAGCCTGAACTGGCAGCGGCGGCTGTCAGAGCCGCCGGAGACATGGAGAAACTGCGAGACCACCCGGAACTTGCGGCGAGAGTCGATGCCACATTCGGCGGCATCAGGATCGAGAGCTTTTGTGAAGAATACCTGCGCCCGATAGACAACCGCGCGGGCGTGAGCGTGTCGCAACAACCTTTTTATGAACTCTACGGCGAGCGACTGGTCGAAGCCGGTCATTACAAGCAGGTCATTCGTCACCGTGAACACATGATCCCGCTGGCTGATGCGTTATGGGAGCATGTCGAGAGGCGCGGCTGATGGCGAAGAAGCTCGACAAGATAACTATAAAAAAAGAGAAACTCCGACCGAAGGAGCGCGCGCCCATACTTCCCACGAAGAAGATTGAGGACAAACGCAGCCGCACCGAACGCAGAGAGAAGCACAAAAAAGATTTGCGCCGTCAGGCAACAGAAGAGTGAATCGGAATTATCCGGCGAAGTTCAAAATCAAGTGTAGGTGAAAGACATGAAGAGAAAAGTTTTTATTCTGTCGCTGTGTTTATTTTTAGGAGCCGCTGCTGCGCCTGCCCGTCGCGCGGCTCTTACAAATCAGCCGGATTTCAGCGCGCTCGAAAAAGTAGTCCTCGAAGAGATCAAAGAGAAAAACGCGCCGGGGGCCGCAGTGGCCGTCATCAGCGGAGACCGGGTTGTTTTCTCCAAAGGCTTTGGCATATCGAATGCCGAAACCGGCGCGACGGTGACAACGGATATGCTCTTTCGCTTGGGGTCTACGACCAAGATGTTTACGGCTGCGGCTCTCGTCGCGCTGGCCGAGGAAGGCAAAATCGATCTCAACGCGCCGATAGGCAGATACACGAAAGGACTTCATCCCCGGCTTGCGCAACTCACCGCGCATCAACTCCTCACGCACACGGCGGGCATAAGCGACGAAGCGCCTATGTACGGCCTGCACGATGATTCGGCATTAGCGAATGAGGCGCGTTCGTGGAAGGAAGACCGTTTGTTCACAGAGCCGGGGCAGGTCCTTTCGTATTCGAATCCCGGCTACTGGCTCGCCGGATTCGTCACCGAGGAAGTCAGCCGCAAACCTTACGCCGATCAGTTGAATGAGAGTTTATTCAAGCCGCTCGGAATGAACAGGACGACGCTTCGCCCGACGATGGCGATGACTTATCCTCTCGCGCAGGGGCATAACATAACGAATGGAAAGCCTGTCGTCGTTAGACCCATGGCCGACAATTCAGCGTCGTGGCCCGCAGGCTCGATCTTTTCAAGCGTCGCAGACCTTTCGCGATTCGTCACGGCGTTCGTCAACGGCGGCAAACTCGACGGCAAACAGGTTCTCGCCGCTTCGCTCATTGCGAAGCTCTCCGCGCCGCATGTAAAGCTGCCGGGTTCGGATGCGCATTATGGATACGGATTGATGATAAGAGAGCAGCGAGGCGTGCGCATAATTCAGCATGGAGGCGCGCGCAGCGGCTATGGCTCGATCATCGCCATGTCGCCGGAGCATCGTTTCGGCGTCATCGCATTAGGCAATCGCAGCGGCGTATCGCTCAACCGCACAGTAGAAAAAGCGATGGAGCTTTTGCTGCCGCTTGCGCCTGAAGTCAGAGAACCGGCTAAAGATATACCGATGAGCGAAGCGGAGATGGCTCGTTATGTGGGAGTGTACGTTCAGCAGCCGCAGCGATTCGAGCTTTTCATCAAAGACGGAAAGCTCTATGGCAAGCAGGGCAACACAGAGGGGGCCGTCAAAAAGATCGGCGAATGGAGATTTTCAATAGCGATGTCCGGCGGCTCTCAGGAATTCGCGCTCGTCGCAGGCGCAAACGGCAGGGCCGAATATCTGAGCATAGGGCTTCGCGCAGCAAAGCGACAGCCGTGAGGGCTGTATCAGGCATCGGGCGAAAAACGGGAAGCTATCGCAGCGCGGGCCATAGCCGAATAAGGTTCTGATTCTTTGACTGCTTTTTCGAGCAATGCTTTTGCTTCACGGCTTAATGGATGAGGCGGGTCAGCAAAGGCAAGAAAATAAATCAAACGCAGCTTCTCATAATGATCACGCCGTTCCTGATTCAACTCTACTCGATCAAGCCCCAACATTTTGATCGTCGCTTCGTCTCTGGCATTGTCGTTAAGCGCATAAGCTCTGTCTCGTTTGAAAGAGATGAACTCTTGGGGATCATCCTTAGCCGGATTGATGAAGAGCGGCTGTTCGCGGTTTATTTTGCCTCGATGCGACACACAGCGTTCAGACGGATTGATGAGCGGGAAAAGATTTCCTTTGAATCGTCGATTGCATTTCGGGCAGGACAGAAGCAGATTGCTCCATTCATAAACCAGCCAGTAATAACCGGGCCTTTGAAGTTCATCTTTCGGATTCTGACGGTATCCGGCTTTGGGTCGGAAATGCTCAACGTCTCCTTCAACGATGTGAGTGATTCTCGCTTCGCAGAAGCAGCACTTGCCGTGTTGCGATTGAATCAGCACTCGCTTGACTGTTTCGTGGGCGTATATCTCGCGATCAAAATGAGAGTGGAAAGTTCTCGCGCCGCTGTCATAGTCGTGTCTGTAGCGGCTGTAGAGAGCGCAAAGCTTGCGCCTCTGCTTCGCCCCTTTCTTTAGCAGAACATCGGGCGGTTGTTTCGGTTTATTTATTCGAATCATCAGGAGCCGGTTGCTGTTTGATATGTTGAGCGGCGCGTCGAATTATATCAATAGCCTCGATGTCTGCGGACGTTTCGCCATAAGGCAGATTGCTGATTTCTGATTCAAGCTCGCGGAGTCTTGCTTTGTCTTTTTTGGTCAGCCTGCTTTTCGAAAGAATTTTTTCGCGCTCGGCAAACGCGGCATCGAGATAAGGCGGACGCGCGCTTTCGAGTCCGAACAGATCGCTCGTTAGCACCTGATCTATGCGCCATCCGCGAATCGCTTTGACATCGTTATCGATTACTACATGATCGCCTTCGCGTCGAAGCAAAACTATATTCGCGTTTGAAGCCGCCTGCACAACGAGCGGGCTGTGCGCGGTTGCGATGAACTGAGTGTTCGGAAAAAGTTTAGTCAGATGACTTATCAACTCGCGCTGCCACTTGGGATGAAGATGAAGATCGATTTCGTCAACCAAAACGATTGCAGGCTCGGCGAGCGGGTTCGGACTTTTCGGATAGCGTTCGAACATGCGAGCGGCGAAATCGACCATCCACGCGATCAGAGTTTTATATCCGAGACCCAAATCTTTGATCGAAACCCAGCCGTAAGGGGTTTTGAATTCGACGCGAGGGATCATTTGAGACTCTGTGGGTTGAGTGAACCTCATGTCATCAACATCGGGCAGTAGTTCGATGAGAACATCTTTTATTTGCTCAAGGCGTTGTTGAGTGCGTTTCTGAATAGGCGAACTTATTCTCGACGTGTAGTCAGTTTGGAGTAGCCATTCCTCAGCATTCATCAAGGCGACGTTTTCAGAAAACAGGCTGGCTGTCGGATCATCTTTTGAAATATCAGAAATAGATGTTTCGCTCATTCGTCTTGATGCGCCGTAGCCGAAGCATATGACCTCTCCGAGTGGTTGGTACCCCTTTAAGTTCATTTGGAGGTTCACCCCGAACTCCCTTCGGATATCTTTGATGTAGAGGTCGATCACTTGCGCATCAACTACATATTCCGTCAACTTATCCCCTTTGAAAAAAGAACATTGGATGTGAAAAGCGTCAATCTTCCTTTCACCTCTGCAAGGATTCCATTCAAAGAAAACTATTCTGGAGGACGGAATATACCTGGGTACTAAAATCTTAATAGACTTCTCTTCGATTGGAGCAAGCGCAGCCAAACACTGAAGCAACGTCGTCTTCCCAACGCCATTCTCTCCCAACAAAATCGTCCACTGCGCGGGGCGGCCTTTGCCGTCCGACAAATCAAGCGTTTGCTTCTCGCCGAAACAGCGCACGTTCTCAACCGTCAGCGACAGGAAGTAAACCGGCGTGACGGCTTCGGCTTTTTTCTTTGTGCGGATTTTTGCGGCCATAATTATGCTCTGCGCATTGCTTCAACAGTTGAAATGCCATCAAGCGCAAGCTAACAGCTTGCGCCACACCCAAAGCATTATACTCTCGATCATCAGCAGAGCATCAATCAAGACGCCCAACCGACCCCTGACCCCTGATCCCTGACCCCTGCCTACTGCAAGACTGGCTTTCCGTCCCGCTTATAAACCGCGCCGCCTTTCATCACGAAGTCGATTTTCTGAAGCAGTTTGATATCAGCCGTCGGGTCGCCTTTGACCGCGATGATGTCAGCGAATCTACCCGATTGAACGCTGCCGATGCTCGCTGACTGATCCATCAGATCAGCCGCGTTGCGAGTGGCTGAAAGTATCGCCTCTATCGCAGGCATACCGGCTTCGACCATGTATTCAAACTCTTTCGCGTTCTGACCGTGCGGGAAAACTCCCGCGTCTGTTCCAAATGCTATCTTCACTCCGCCGCGATACGCTTTTGCAAACGCGCCCTGAATCAGAGGCCCTATCGCTCGCGCTTTCACTTCTATCGCCGGAGGAAAAAAGCCCGGTATCTTTGCCGCCATCTCCACGGTCTTTCCCGCGATGATCGTTGGCACGAGATATGCCCCATGCTTTTTGAACAATGCGATGGCTTCATCATCGAGATACGTTCCATGCTCGATGGAAGCGACTCCCGCCCTCAGAGCGTCTTTCAATCCTTCGGCCCCATGCGCGTGCGCGGCGACCTTGCGATGGAGCATTCGAGCCGTGTCGACTATGGCCTTCATCTCTTCGAGAGTGAACTGCTGTCCCGACCCGGAATCGGCTATCGATAGCACGCCGCCTGTCGCGGTGATCTTGATGTGATCCGCGCCGTACTTGGCGAAGTAACGCACCGCGCGAACACCGTCTTCGGGAGAGTTGATTATTCCTTCGCGATAGCCCGGTTCAGGGACGAGGTCCTGGCGTATGCCTCCGAAATCTCCATGCCCGCCCGTTATCGAAAGCGCCCGCGCCGCGACGAACATTCTCGGCCCTGTGATCGTTCCGGCGTTTATCTGATCGCGCAGACTTATGTCGATGAAGTTGGCCGAGCCGACATCGCGAACGGTAGTGAATCCCGCCATCAAAGTCCGACGGGTGTAGACGGTCGAGGCGAGCGCGATATCCGAATCCCTGCGGCCCATGCCTAAAAAGACATTCGCCGCGCCGCGCCCAAGCTCCATCGTCATGTGCGTGTGACAATCTATAAATCCCGGCATAACAGTCGAGTCGCCGAGGTCGATTACTTCCGCGCCTTCGATGGTGGCGCGACCGTCTCTGACTTCGCGTATGCGGTCGCGTTCGATGATAATCGAGACATTCGAGCGAACAGTATTCGATGTCCCATCGATCAATCGTCCGGCGTAAACGACTTTCACATTCGATTGCGCCCGAACTTCGGAAAGCCGCGCGGCAGGCAAAGCGATTGAGGCAAGGACGAGGAAGAGTGCAAACAAACGAAGTCTGATCATTAACTGGCTCCTTGGAAAACAGTTTTCAGTTTTCGGTTTTCAGTTTTCAGTTTCTCATTCTTTCAGAGCGTCATCACTGACTGACCGAAAGACTCCTGCGGGAACATTATCGAAGCGGGCGGAATTATATCGAAGCCGAGGGGCGCTAACAATGATCCGTGAGAGCGACTTGACTGCGGCGCGACGCTAGAGAGATTATCCCGCTTATGAGAAAGATCATTGTGTTTTTGCTTATGTGCGCGAGCATCGCTCTCGCGCAGGACAACAAACCCAAAGACGCCAAACCGGATTTCAGCGGGACGTGGACTTTCGACCGATCAAAGAGCAATCTTGGACCGCTCGCGCGCACCGGTCTCGCAAACGCAGAGGTCATGCTCGTCATCACCCACAAAGAGCCTGAGCTTAAAATCCTGCGAAAGATCAATCTGAACGGGAACACCGGCAACCAGGAGTTCACTTATTACAGCGACGGGCGAGGCGAGACGAATCCTGCGTCCATCGGCAACGGCGAGGTCAAGTCGAAAACCAAATGGGACAAGATGAAGCTTGAGTCGAAGTCTTCAACTTCGTTTCAACTTCGCGGCGGCGGCGACACCTTTCACACCGACACCGCCGAAAGGCGCGAACTGTCCCAGGACGGAAAGACCCTGACCGTGACCATCTCGATCAGCGGGCCGCGCGGGATTCAGTCAATAAAGCTGGTGTACAACCGCGCCGAGTCGTGAGAGTTATGCGCGACGCTTGATCAAAGATTTGGCAATGTAGCTGACGACGACCTCATTGCGCTGATTGATGACTTCGTTGAGTGTGGTAATGATGCCGCTCGACTGGTCGCGCTCGGTCTTCTCTTTTACCTCAGTGCGCACGAGGATCGTGTCGCCGATGAAAGTCGGCTTTACGAACCTCAAACGATCAAGCCCGTAGAAAGCGATGATCGTGTCGTAAGTCAGGCCAAGCCTCACGCTCAGACCCGTAGAGATGGAAAAGATGAGCGCGCCGTGCGCTATGCGCTGACCGAACGGGCCTCGCTCGGCAAGTTCCTTGTTGGTATGAATCTCGTTCCAATCTCCCGTAATCCCAGCAAAATTTACGATGTCGGCTTCCGTGATCGTGCGTCCTGCGGTCAGAGTCTCCTGACCCACTTCGAAATCTTCAAAGTATTTTCCCATTATCGATCTCCTCCGGAGACGAGTGGGGGAATAGAAACTATGACGCTTCATCTCCCATTCTCCCATTCTCCCATTCATCTGCTCGTCATTCATCATCCTCGATTTGTTTGCTTTCGATCTGAAAGAGCGCGTCGGCGGCATCGCTGAACAGGTAGCACGAGTTTTTCAACTGAGGCATCCATCCCAGCACCATCTGACGACGCACAGCCGCGTCATCGGCTGCCCTGCGTATGAGTTCTTCAGCGCCGGGCCGCTTCTTCGCCGCGACATAATTCATCTGAAACGCGCTCACGCCCATGTTGAAAATCAGAGTGTGAAGGTGATTGCAGCTTTCCGCTCCTCCCAGTATTTCGGCAGCGCGTCGGCGAAATCCGCGACCTATCTTTTCGCCTTCGAGTCGCGAGAGCGCGCCCACCGCGCCCGTGCAATAGCCCATGTAAGGCATACGAGTTATCTCGCCCGTGGCGCTGCGAATGACGAATTCAGGAAAGCTCACCACAAGCCGCGCCGCAAGAGAGTGAACGTTATCATCGAGCGTGCCGCGTATCTCGAATGCTGTCGCGTCGACCCAGTCCATATCGATATTGATCTTTCTCGAAAATGCCGACATTGCCTCTTCCAATGAAAAAATGATGCGCAATCAAGACAGTGGCGGAAGCTGTCGCGATCACCCGATAAGTTTTACCTGATTTTCGCGCGACAGAAAAGAAATGAAGAGGTGAAGAGGCGAGAATATCTTTTCATCCTATCCCCCATCTCCCATCTCTCATCCCCCATCAGTAAGCCTTCTTCATCCTCACCCCGGTGTAATACTTCTGAAGTATGGCTGCGTAGGAATAACCTTCTTTCGCCAGACCGTAAGCCCCCGTCTGGCACATCCCTACGCCGTGACCCCAGCCTCGGCCCGTGAACACAAACACTGTCGCGCGGCCCTGCTCGTCGCGCTCCACATCGATGACGAAGAGATTTTCCTTGAGGCCGAGCGCGCTGCGAATCTGATGGCCGCGAAGTCGCACTCTCCGCTCACCGCTCACTACATCCATCTCCGTCACCCGGCCCGATGCGCCGTACTCGGCAGGCACGAGGTCGTCTATCTCGCCCGTGACTCCGCGCAATCGCGCCAGCCTTCGCTTCAACTCATCCGCGCTTACGCGCTCCTGCCAGAAGGCTACACTGGAGAATCGGTCGCTCGATGCTCCACGCTCGGCGACTTCAGCTTCAAGAAAATCGATTCGCCCTGCGAGGTTCAGATGATAGACGATTTTCTCGCCGCCTATGAGCGTCAATCGATTGGTCGCGTAGCTTTCTCCTCCGAGGCGGCGAAACAACCATGCATTTTTTTCAATCTCAAAACCTGCCGATTGCGCAGATTTGCTCTCGCTGATCGCGCGATCAGCCCCTTCTATCACGACCGCCTTCGCCTGCGGGCGCGAGCTTTCCGAAGAGTTGATTGCAAGGCGACCCGATTCCGACGGGCGAGAGGTCTGGGATTTGAGATTCGAGAGTTGAGGCTTGAGATAAAGCGCGCGGGCGATGGTCTCAATGGCCATAGCGCGAGTAATGGTCGCCTGCGCGCTCAATCTGTTTTCCGCGAGTCGCAATATGCCCTCTTTCAAAAGCAGAGCCGTGTCGGCGCGCATCTCTCGCGGGATGTCTTCGCCGCCAAGCCCTGCGAGCATGTAATCGATATCAGCCGACGAGAGGAGCGCCGCTGCGCGGCTTTCGCCGTAAAGGGCCGACGCGATGAGCGACGCAAACGCGGGCAATCGAGTCGCATCCCGTCCGCGACGCGGGCGATTACGGCGCGCGAGCGCGGCCAGTTGATCAGCCCAGCCAACAAGCTCATTGTGATCGGCCTGAGCGCGCAGATATTGAGAAGTGATGCGAGAGGGGATCGAAAAACCCAGCACATCCATCAGCGCAATCTCGCGGGTGAGCAGTCGCCCGTCCGCGCTGGCAATCGATTCGGTCTGACGATTGGATTTCACTTCGCGCGCCGATTGGGAGTCGGGCGCGCACTCGACTGAGCGAAGATAAGGAAGGGGCCTGCCTAAAAATATCGCCTCGTTGTTTTCTGTCCTGCCCCCGCAGGTCGAAGTGTAGAGAGCTTCTATGAGCGAGTCGCGCCCGTCCTCATCGCGATACGTAGCCACGACGCCGCGAGTCTCTTCGACCGCCCGATTAGTGAGCGGATGTTCAGCCGTCAGTCCGCCGTAGACTTGCGACACTGCGTCGTCGCGCAGATCGAATCCTTCCGCGCTGTATCGGCCCTGCTGCGAAATGGCGTAAGATCGCGCCGCTACAGCCTGCGCCTTGAGCGCCTCGATTTCAGGAAACGCTCCAGGAGAAAGCTCCATAGGCACGACCCCGCGAAGGTATTGCTCGACGGGCAATGCGTTTATCACATTGATTCGCCCGCGCTCGTTGAGCGCGAGATGAATCTCGCCGCGATACTCGCGGCTTCCGATTTTCACCGCAAGCGGTTTCATCGTCGCAGAGCGATTCTCAATTTCATCGCGGCGCGAATTTTGATCGCGCTCATCGTTTTTGATCGCGCTTTCGCGGGCGAATCCAGCGGGTTTCGTCGCCCCGGTTTTCTCAGCCCCCGGCTCGGCGGCGGTGATGATGATGAGATCGTCGCTCGACACTAAGAGATTGCTTGCATCGAGCGCGACCAGTTGCAACCGGACTGGCCGCGTGGCGCGCGCAGGCGTCTCGGTGTAGCGAGGCTCATAGCTTTTCTTCGCATTACCGGCTGCGGTGTCTTTCGAATCCATCACGACGCGAGCGGATTTGAAATCATTGCGCCGAAGTCGCTCGACCATATTCGAGGCTTCTTCTTTCGACTGGAAGCGGCCCGCGAACACGGTATATTTTTTCGATTTCGCGTCGTATTGGGTCGAGACCTGCTCGCGGAATTTCTTCTTCACTTCGTCGGCTGTTTTGCGCGCTGTAGTTGGATCAGTCGTGCTTGCGACTTCGACACGATACTGAATATCAGGCGCGGCGACCGTCACGGAGCGCACTTCAACGCGCACGTCCGCATAAACCGGCTTTCGATCTTCTTCATCCAAACGCCGCACGTTGATACCGTCAGTCGAGCTTATAGCCAAAGAGGCGACATCCATCATCAGCCCCACTCGAATCACTGGCCCGTCATGGCTTTTATATTCGACTCTGCGAGGCCGTGACTCCGCGTCGTCGCGAATAGTGCGCTGTTGGGCTGCCGCGTGAAGCGGAGACAGACAGGTTGTAAGCATTGTGGCCAGCGAGAGCGCGAAGCCGAGAGTTGAATTTTTTGAACTGCTCATTGGAACTCACCGCGATGGCGCGTAGTAGACGGTCACTCTCAACGTGAGCGTATCGCCTGCACCGGGGGGATATCCTTCGAAGGGCCTGGCTATGTATATAGCCTGACGAGCCGCATCGTCAAGCGTGGGGTAGCCGCTCGACTTCGTCAATCGGGCTGAGAGCAACTGCCCGCTGCGCGCGATCATTATTTCGAAATCAGCCGACACTCTTTGAGTCAGCACGTCTCTGATCCAGTCCGCAGGCATCACTCGCTCATTCGCTTGACGAATTCTCGCCCTCACATAAGCGAGGTACTGGCTCTCGATGGTCTGCATGGAAAGCTCTCTGGTTCCCTGTCTCTCTTCGCGCTGAGACGATGGGCCTGACTCGGCGGGAGGCGCAGGAGGCGCGCCCGCGTTTTGAGCAGGGAGAGCCGACGTCGGCGCGGGCGCGGACTGCGCGGGCATTTGAGCGGTCACGACAGGCACGGGCGGAACTATGGCAGTCAGCCTTTTATTATCGGCGGCAGACGGCTGAGACTGCGCGGATGATTTCGGGGCCTGAGATTTCGCGGATCCCTTCTGCCTGCCGTCGGGGCTTCCGAGTTTAGGAGAGCGGGCGACGAGATTCACATCATCCGTGCGTTTGGGATCGAACTTCAGGTTGTTCTTATCGACGCGATCTATCTTTTCGACCGCCGCGCGCAAGGGCCGCTCAGGCGGAGGCGCGATCTCAGCGACCACTACAAGCTCGGTTTGCCGACCGCCATGCTTTTCTTCTTCCCACTTCGACCAGATATTGAGCTTGATGATTGCCGCATAAAAGATGACGTGACAGACGACCGACGCCGCGAGTATGCGCGCAAACCTGCGGTCGCGCTGCGAGGCGGGCGAGTCTATGTATATGTAGTTGTCCAGAGTCTTCAGCACTGCTGTTTCAAGTTTACGGATTCGGCTTCCGGGAGACAACTCCACGAAGAAGCACGAGGGGATTCGAAGGCGCGATTTCTTTTCTCATTCTTCTCTCTGAAACGACACGAAGAAACTCGAAGCCTGAATCATTTTTCGTGTCCTTCGTCCTCTTCGTGTTCCTTCGCGGATTGAAACTTCCCAGCGCGGAGTTTATTATTCTGGCCCGAATTTTGAGACGAATCGAAAGGTGAAAGCGATGAAGAAAATTATTCTGCTCGCAGTTTTTTTCGCAGCTTGTGTCCAGACTCATGCTCAGGAGAGTTATCCGCGCTTCGAGCTTTTCGGAGGATACTCTTATTTCAACTCTGATCAGTTTGCCGAGCGCGAAAGCCTCCACGTTCCCGGATTCACCGTAAGCGCAGCCGGAAATGTGAATCATTACTTCGGCGTGGCGGCGGAAATAAGCGGGCAGTACGGAGAGACGACCATCACCGGCCTTCGCACGAACCCCCAGTTCGACGTGAACACTTACACCTTTCTTTTCGGCCCTCGGCTCACTCATCGGAAAGGCGGAGCGAATTTCTTCGGACATTTTCTCGTCGGCGCGGCTAGAACCGATGTCGAGACATTCGGCTCGGAGACGGATTTCGCTTTCGCCGTAGGCGGCGGAGTAGACATCAACGTGAGCAAGCGCATCGGAGTGCGATTGATCCAGTTCGATTATCTGCCGATCAAGGGAGAGGATGATACTTCGCACAACTTCCGCGCGCAGATAGGAATCGTATTCCGATTCGGCATCGAGTAGCTTCAGGCGATTGCAAATGCGTCTTTGCATGAAACGAATTCTCTCGATATCTTTTCTGATTTTGACGACAGCGGTTTTTTCTCCCGCTCAATCGAGCCGCTCCGAGAAGGAAATCCGCGCTTTGCTTGATCGATTCGGCAAAGCGTTCGTCGAAGCCGACGCCGCGACGCTGGAGACGCTGCTCGCGGATGATTATGTTCACACCAATTCAAACGGCGGGACTCTGAATAAAGCCCGGTGGCTCGATTACATCAGGACTCGAAACGCAGAACTGAAATCGGGTCGTCTTCGCGTGAACTCATATATCAATGACGATCTGAAAATCCGCGTCTACGGCAACACGGCTGTCGTCACTGGCCGTAACACAAGTGGAGGGGAGCGCGATGGTAAAGCGTTCTCATTACAGTTGCGCTTCACGCATGTGTGGGTCAAACAGGCCGGACAATGGCGGCGCGCAGCCTTTCATGATTCGGCCATACAACAATAGCCTTTTGACTGTAAAAAAACTGCAAGCTCTGCCGCTCTGACCTATTCTCAAGTATGAAAACGGTTGCGCACGGAAAATGAGCGCGCAGCCGGGCGTGAAAGAATTTCCGCTCCTGCCGTGTAGACCTCCTCGGCTCTCAATAAAAATTTCCGTAGGAGATTTGAAAGATGCGAAGATTTTTCGTATTGATCGCTGTGTTGTTTTCTGCGACCCTCTCAGCCCCGGCGCAGGACAGCTATCCGAGCGCCTAAGTGTTCGGAGGTTTTTCTTACCTCAATGCCGACTTTCCTCATCGCGAAGGATTGTATGGATGGGGAGTTAGCTTTTCGGGCAACCTGACGAAGAACTTTGGACTGGTTGCCGAAAGCAGCGGAAACTATGGCCATATCCGTATCCCGCCTATAGAGTTCGGCCCGATCATCGTCCTTCCGGGCTTCAACGCGGAAACGAGCCTTCACACTTTTCTATTCGGCCCGCGCCTTTCTGCCCGAACAGAAAAATGGACGGCGTTCGGTCACGTCCTGATCGGAGGAGCGAGGAAGTCCTCTATCACAGGAACGACCACGTTGCTTGGCCAGATTGCCAATCTCGATCCTCGATTGACCGGTGACACGGGCTTTGCGCTGGCCGCAGGCGGGGGGCTTGATATTAAAGCGAGCAGGCGCGTGGCGGTGCGCCTGTTTCAAATCGATTACCTGCCCGTCCGTCTCAACGATGCTTGGACTCACAACATTCGAGCGCAAGCCGGAATCGTCTTCCGCTTGGGCGGCGATTAGTCCGCGCTCATCACCATCACTTTCAACGAGGAGTCGCGGATGTACAACAGGCTGCCAGCCTGTTGACACTCTGAAAGCATGAAAATTCGGGGAAGCAGCAGGCTGGCCGACGGCTGTACATTTTCGGAGGAGTCATCCCGGTCGTCAGAGACGACGCCTTGAAATGATGAAAAACAGGTGACGACTCCAAATAACGGACTCCAGACTCCAGACTCTCGACTCCAGACTTTTTTCGGAGGAGACAACCGGACTCTCCTCGTTTTTTTGAGCGAAGACTGTCAACACGGCTGTGCATTTTTCGCGCGCGGGTAGTATCATCTCAAGGTTTCAATCCGCCACAACAGCCGTGCAGTCTCGCGGCGGCCAATAAATAAAACACGGTGGGAACTGAGAGCCTGCCCCGTTGCAGGCAATGAAGAGATGAAACGACTGGCAAAAGCTCTGATACTGCTCATAGCCGTGATAATAGTTTCGGGCTTCGTTCTGATGGATGTTTTCGGCAAGCCGGAAGCGCCCGTCCAACCTGTCGAATATAGCCACTGGCAGCATGTGACGAAAGAGGACGGCCCGCGACTCGAATGCACTTTCTGTCACGAACATGCAGACAAATCCGCTCATGCTACGATCCCGAATATTTCAACCTGTATGCTCTGCCACGAGAGCATACAAACCGAAAGCGCGGAGGTGCAGAAGCTCGCCGCCTTCGCCTCGCGCGGCGAGCAACCCGCGTGGGTGAGGGTCTACTGGTTCGAAAGGGAAGCCAACGCATACTTCACTCACAAGCCGCACATTCGCGCTGGCGTCAGTTGCCAGGAGTGTCACGGCGACATCGGCAGTATGCAAAGAGTGCGACGCGAAGTTAATCAATCGATGAGCTGGTGCATCGATTGCCACGCTCAAAAAAACGTGAGCAACGATTGCTATGTCTGCCATCGGTAGCAGTGGGCGGAGTAGGGAACAGGTGACAGGGGACAGGCGGAAAATCTTCGGGCCTGTAACCTGTAACCTGTTCCCTGTCACCTCCTGACTTCTGACTCCAGACTTTTTGAGTACTATGAACCGAAGAAAATTCATCATCCTGACCGGCGTGGGCGCAACGAGCGCGGGCGTGCTTAGTGCCTGTCGTCACCCGGAAGAAAAGCTCATACCCGCTCTCATACCTGATGACGAGTACGTGCCGGGAGTGGATTACTGGAAGGCGAGCACGTGCGGAATGTGCGATGCCGGATGCGGCATCATCGTCAGAACGCGCGAGCATAGAGCAAACAAAATTGAAGGCAATCCGCTGCATCCCGTAAATCGCGGCGCGTTGTGCGCGCGGGGTCAGGCGGGGCTTCAACTGCTTTACAACCCTGATCGAATTCGCGGGCCAATGCGTAGAACAGGCGAGCGCGGCGCGGGCGAGTTCGAAGAGATAACGTGGGACGAAGCGATAAAGTCGCTCGTCGATAAATTGCGCGAGATCAGAGAGCAGAAAGGGGCAAATACGGTTGCATTTGCCACGAAGAAAAAAGATGGTGTGACGGGGATTGCGGCAGAAATTTTTGCATCAGCCTTCGTCCCTAGCGGATTGCGAATGCATCTGCTGGCGGAAGGGCTTGATGGCGATGCCGAGTCGGGGCCTGAAATTTACAATCGCTTTGTCACGCCCATATTTGACATAGCCAATGCCACTTATTTGATTTCGTTCGGCGCGCGGTTTCTCGAGACGTGGCATTCGCCTGTGAGGTATTCGCTCGCTTACGGCGAGTTTCGCAACGCGAGGGGAAAGGCTCGCGGAAAGTTCGTTCACATCGAGCCGCGAATGTCGATGACTGCGGCCAATGCCGATGAATGGCTGCCCGCGCGAACGGGAACAGAAGGTTTGATCGCGCTCGCCATGGCTCAAGTGATAATCCGCGAAGGCTTGAGAAAAGATGCGACCGAGCCTAAGTTTTTGAGCGAGCCTCTTGAAAACTACGCTCCTGAAAAGATCGCCGATGAAGCAGACATTCCTGCTGAAAAAATCATTCGCATAGCTCACGAATTCGCCTCCGCAGAGCGACCGCTTGCAATCGGATCATCTCGCCCGGTCGCGCATGGCCGAGAGAATATGACGGCGATCAATTATCTCAATCTGCTTCTCGGCAATGTGAACAAGCCGGGTGGAGTCGTGCTGCCCGCAGTCGATGATTTCGATCCGCTCGATCATGTTAGCGGAGAACATAGAATCGATTCGCTTCAGGAACACCTGCTGTCGAAGGAAGGTATCGGCGATGCGTTTAGCGCACTGCTGATTCATCAGTCGAACCCTGTCTACAAGACCCCGCGAGGGGCAGAAGGGATCAGAAAAATTCCTTTCATAGCCAGCTTCTCGTCTTTTATGGATGAAACCACCTCGCTGGCCGATCTGATCCTGCCCGATCACACTTACCTCGAAAGCTGGGATATAAGCGCCACGCTCATCGACGAGAAGCGCGTTGCGGTAACAGTGAATCGACCAATAGAGAAACCGGAACTTAATACTCGACAAACAGCCGATGTGCTGATAGCGATCAGTCGCGAGATTGGCGGCGCGGATTTTTCTCCTGCATTCGAATCGGCGGAAGAGATGGTCAGAAAAGCTATCGAACAACTACCCGGCAGAGGCGAAGAAACGTCGGATTCGATAATTGAAAAAGGCGTGTGGGTGGGCGAAGCGACAGGCAAGGCTGAATCGTTCAAACCAGCGACTTTTCAATTCTCGCTGCTTTCCGCAAGCGCAGATTCAACTGGTGATTATCCGCTCACGTTGCTTGCTTGCGAACGCGCGGCGATTGGCGTGGGCGAGCATTCGAATCTCCCTTTGCTTCAGGAATTGCCCGACGCGATGACTTCAGTAATGTGGGGAAGCTGGGTGGAGATAAATCCAAAGACCGCCTCTTCGCTTGGCATAGCTGATGGCGATCTGGTTGAAGTCACTTCGTCGCATGGAAGCGTTCGCGCGCCTGCGGTTTTGTATCCCGCGATCAGGCCCGACACTGTGGCCCTTGCCTACGGTCAGGGTCATGGGGCTGGCCGCTATGCGAAAGGCCGTGGAGCGAATGTCATCGAGTTGAATCCTTATCTGAACGGCTCCTTGCGCCGTCCCGATACAGTTCAGGTGAAGGTGTCTAAAGTCGAAGGCGAAGCACGACTGATCAGATTCGGCACGATGCTGCCCGAACACCCGGAGGTGAAACGCTGATGAGTGAAACTGCAAATCAGAAACCGCAGTGGGCTATGGTCATCGATCTTGATCGCTGCACCGGATGCGAAGCTTGCGTCGTGGCGTGCAAAGTGGAAAACAATATTCCTTCGTCCGAAGAAGGATCTTCGCGCGGGCGTTCGATCAACTGGATCAGAATAGAGAGATATTTCGAAGGCGAATTCCCCGATGTTCGCGTAAAGTTTCGCCCCGTGCTTTGCCAGCATTGCGAAGAAGCCCCGTGCGAGCCGGTCTGCCCCGTCTATGCGACTTATCACACCGAAGAAGGACTCAACGCGCAGGTCTACAACCGCTGCGTCGGCACGCGCTATTGCGCGAACAACTGCCCCTACTCGGTTCGCTTTTTCAACTTCTTCGCTCCACACTGGGACGCGCCGCTCGATAAGGCATTGAACCCGGAAGTGTCCATTCGCACGACGGGCGTGATGGAAAAATGCACCTTCTGCATTCAGCGCATACGCAAGGGAGAAGAAAAAGCGAGAGATGAAAATCGCGCGGTGCGCGACGGCGACGTAGTGCCTGCGTGCGTCGGGTCATGTCCTACGCGGGCGATGTATTTCGGCAACATAGCAGATCCCGAAAGCGAAGTCTCTCGTCTTTCGCGAAGCAACCGTGCCGAACGCTTGTTTGAAGACCTCGGAACCAAACCGAGAGTGATCTATCTCAGCAAACAGGACTGAGCGGTTGCGCGGCTGGATTTGAGCTTTTATAATCGCCCTATCACTCCAGCTATTTTTTTGAGTAAGGCAGCGCGTTGGTTTGTCGCTTCAAATCGCAGGCTGACAGTACAGGGTGTTTATGCGCATAAGATTTCTTTTCCTGTTACTGATCGCAGTCCCTTTTGCGATCAGCGCGCGGGCGCAATCCGCTGTCGGTTCGGTATCAGGCACAGTGACTATCGATGGAAAGCCCGCGCGAGGCGTGAAGGTTGTCGCGCTTCCGTCACCTGAAGATATCTGGAATAAACCCCTTTCCAGCGATGTCACGGATCAGAGCGGGCATTATCAACTCAGGGGCATTCCCGCAGGGAATTATTCGATCACCGTCGATGCGCCAACATTGGTTATGGAAGGTCAGGATGATGAGACACCATCAGGCAAGTTTGTTTCGCTCGCCGAAGGGGAGAGCCTCGAAGGCATCGATTTCGAGATAAAACCGGGCGGGGTCATAACAGGTCGGGTCACGGAAACAAACGGTCGACCGATCATCGGCGAGCGCATTCACATCGAACCTGGGGATGACGTATACAGATACAGGTCGCTTTCACCGATGGATCGCAGGCTCAACGTCGAGACGGATGATCGCGGTGTGTATCGAGCCTTCGGATTGCCGCCGGGTCAGTACAAAGTCAGCGTCGGGTATTGGACAAAAGAGATCACAAAGCCGGTGTTCGGTAGCCTGCCGCTTCCAAAAACTTATTATCGCAGCGAGGATGAGTCAAAGTCCGATATCATCGAAGTCAAACTGGGAAGCGAGATCACCGGCATTGACATAAAAGTAAACAGGCAGCCGCTCACCAAATCCTATGCAGTAACGGGGCAAGTCATCGACGCTCGTACAGGACGGCCTATATCTGGAATCTACGTACGCTTTGGTTCAAGAGTGATGTCGCTTCTTGAAGGCAGCGCAAAAACCGACTCGAGGGGCGAGTTTCGAATGGATGGATTAGCGCCCGGTCACTACACTGCTACGTTATCCGGCGGCGAAGAGTTTCCCTTTTACAGCGAAGGCGCAGATTTTGAAATATCAGGCGGCGATATAAATGGAATCGAAATAAAGGCTCTGCGAGCGGCAGGCATCCGCGGCACAGTTGTGGTGGAAGGCGCGAACGATCCGACGATTCTGGCCAAAGTGACTGAGGTGAGAATCAGAGATGAATACGCCGGCACGGGTAGAAAAGTGAATGCGGACGGATCATTTTACATCGCAATAACCCGGCGCGCTGAACTACCTGTGAAGCTCATGATTGATTACGTCTTCACTCCGCGAGGATTTTCAAAAGTGAGGGTAGAGCGCGATGGGGTCGAGCAGCCGAACGGCATCGATGTGCGGCCTGGAGAGCAGGTGACGGGCGTGAGAGTCGTCCTCGCTTACTACTCAGGCAGAATTCGCGGACAGGTTCGCGTCGAAGGAGGCTCGCTGCCTGAAGGGGCATGGATGGTCGTATCGGTCACTCCCGTCGATCAGCCCAAAAGGAATTTCCCCTATCTTGAAAAAGAACTGGGCAAAGGCTATGCCGTATATAGCTCTCGGTGGAGGCAGGCGAATCTGGATGCTCGCGGGCGATATGCAATCGACAGCCTTCCTCCGGGCGAGTATGAACTGGCTCTGGATGTTTACCTCGTGCCCAGACCTCGCGACGGCGAATGGCCCGTGCCTCTGACCGTCAGCAAAATCATCACTGTGACGAATGAAACCGACCTGGAAGCAGACCTCATGCTTGATCTGAGCCGGAAGAACTGACGCTTTTCAGACAGATGAAATCGATTCGATTCACTTCTGCTATTCTGGCCGCGCTGCTCTCCGTGTCGCTCGCTCAGTCGCCTCGACGAACAGGGTCAATAACAGGTCGTGTCATCGATGAGGGAGGTCGCCCGTTCGCCTTCGTGATAGTCAATGTCGAGCCGGTCAGCGGCTCTGAGAACGAAAAGCGTGAAATAGTGACCGATGAAAACGGTTTCTTTGAAGCCCGCAACCTTCCCGACAAAGCCTACACGGTCGAATGCCGAGCGCCGGGATATGTCGAAGATGAAAACGATGATTCGAAGAGTTATCACCTTACTGGCGAAACAGTCACGCTTCGCCTGATCAAAGGCGGCGTGATAACAGGCACACTGACCAACGCACCGGGCGATCCTGAGATCAAAGGAAAAATCGCGGCCATCCGCCTCCGCGATGCTGATGGTCGCCTGACCTCGCCTTACTCTTACGACTGGTTTGAAACCGATGATCGCGGCGTCTATCGGGTTTACGGTCTTGAAGCCGGGTCATATTTTGTGCGGGCGACGAGCGGCGGGGAGTATGAAGATAAACATATCACAAACGAAGCGCCAACTTTTTATCCTTCCGCGACGCGAGACAACGCGAGGATGGTCAGCGTTCAAACGGGGCAGGAGACTGCCGGGATAGACATTCGTCTTCGCGGCGAACGCGGCTACGCCGTCAGCGGCTCCTTTTCAGGCAGCGTGAAAAATGGCTCAGACTCAGATGAAGCTTATGTAAAACTCATCGATTCGTCAGGCAGTGAGATTGACAGTCAATACTTCAGCGACAAGGCTTTCTCTTTTTATGGCGCGGCAGACGGCGATTATTTTCTCATAGCTCAAAATGATCCTGACGACCCGAGCGCAGCTTCCATACCCCGACGAATAACGGTTCGCGGATCGGATGTCACTGGCCTTGATCTCAGGCTCGCGCCGCTCGGATCGATTGCCGGGCGAGTGATGATCGAAGTCGCTCCAAAAAACAAAGTCCGATGCAAAGACGCTCGCGCGTCGAAGTTCGAAGAAATGGTGATCGCCGTTTTTCGCGACCGTCGTGCGGATGCAAAGGATCAGCCCGCTTTTCTTTTCGATTCTTCCATAGCGAACGCGGTAGATGAAAAGGGCTTCTTCGCGCTCGAAACCCTCTGGCCGGGGCTGTACAGATTGAGAATGGTTCCCGTCAATGAAAATCTTTTCGTGCGCATTGTGAGCATTCGCGCATTGGGCGGGCAGGCGATCAATCCCGCGCAAAACGCAGTGGCGATCAAATCAGGCGACCGTGTAAAAGGCATAACGATCACCCTTGCCGAAGGCGCAGCATCGCTTCGCGGGCGCGTAGTCGCGCAGGATGAACAGGCAAAACTGCCTGCACGACTTCGCATTCATCTTGCGCCCGTCGAGCGCGTCGATGACCCGCTGCGATTTTATGAGACGAGCGCGCAGAGTGATCACTCGTTCGCTCTGACCAACATCGCGCCGGGTCGCTATCTGATTTATGTCCGCCCGCTCAGGGATGACGAAACCGCCGACACGATTCGCCCTGCGTCGTGGGACGTAGCCGCCCGCGCCGATCTTCGCCGCGAAGCCGAAAACGCAGGCATGATAATCGACCTGCAACCCTGTCAGAGAGTGAGCGATTATGCTCTACGTTATCCGCCGAAGAAGTGATGAAACCAGCTTTGCATTCATCATCGAACCAGAGCCGCATTCCTGCGCTCGCTTCAGCAAAACGAAAACCGATTCCTACTGAGGGAAAAATCTCGAAGCAACCTCGCGGGGCGCTTTGCTTGCGCCGCAGTTTGATCGCGGCCTACAATTACTTGCTTTGATTTCGAATTTGAAATCTCGACTGTAAGAATGGAAGGATCATAAATCATGACTGATGCAGTGATACTTTCGGGAGCCAGGACGCCTGTCGGTAAATTACTTGGCGCGCTCAAAGACCTGAGCGCCATCGAACTGGGCGTCGTAGCCGCCCGCGCTGCAATCGAGCGCGCAGGCATAGACCCGACAGAAGTCGATGAAGTCATAATGGGCAATGTCGTTCAGGCTGGTAATGGCCAGAACCCGGCGCGTCAGGTCGCTCTCGGCGCTGGCATCCCCGATTCAGTCGCCGCTTTGACCATAAATAAAGTCTGCGGGTCTGGACTCAAATCAGTGATGCTTGCCGCAAACTCGATCCGAGTCGGCGAAATCCGTATAGCAGTCGCGGGCGGAATGGAATCGATGACACGTGCGCCTTACCTGCTCCGCCGCGCCCGCGAAGGCTATCGCATGGGAAATGGAGAGTTGATCGATTCCATGATCTGCGACGGTCTGTGGTGCGCCTTCGACGACTGGCACATGGGCAACACGGGCGAAGTCGTCGCCGAGCGTTACCGCATCTCGCGCGAAGAGCAGGACGCTTACGCGCTCAACTCGCATCGCAAGGCCGTAGCGGCAATGAAAGAAGGTCGCTTCGATGCCGAGATAGTCCCGGTCGAGATAAAACAGAAGAAAGGCCCGTCGCTTATAGTCAGCCGCGACGAAGGCCCGCGCGAAGACACGACTCTCGAAGCTCTTTCGAAACTGCGGCCCGCATTCAAACAAGATGGAACCGTCACGGCAGGCAATGCGCCCCCTGTGAACGACGGCGCGGCAGCCCTCGTTGTCACGTCCGCTGAAGCAGCAGCGAGACTCGGAAGAAAACCTCTCGCGCGAATAGTCGCGCAGGCGACGAGCGGCATCGAGCCTAAACTGGTTATGATGGCTCCCATCAAGGCTATTCAAAAAACTTTGGAACGAGCAGGCTGGAGTCTCAGCGATGTGGATTTGATAGAACTCAACGAAGCTTTCTCGGTTCAGGCCGTCGCCATCACGCGCGAGCTTGGTATCGATTCTGACCGCCTCAATGTCAACGGCGGCGCGGTCGCTCTGGGACATCCGATAGGAGCGAGCGGCGCGCGAATACTTGTGACTCTGCTTTACGAAATGCAGCGACGCGCGGCGAGTCGCGGAATTGCGGCTCTGTGCCTCGGCGGAGGAAACGCCGTGGCGATGGCCGTCGAAATGTAGGCAGGGGTCAGGGATCGGTGTAGGGAACAGGTGACAGGGAACAGGGGACAGGCGGGAAATCTCCGGGCCTGTAACCTGTCACCTCCTGACTTCTGATTCCTGTTGTTTTCAACGACGCCCTGAAATGATGAAGAACTGGAAACTGAAAACTGAAAACTGATCACCGAGGAGGTATCTGATGCGCTGTGTGATGAAATTGTCTGCGTTGTTTTTCATGATCTCTCTGATGATCGCGCCTCTCGCTCGAACGGGCGAGGCGACTGTCTACAAGGTTCCTGATCCGCTCGCCATCGGGCCGTTTCCGGTCGGCGTGACCTCGACCGTTTTTATCGATAAGAGCCGGACGGATAACTTCACTAAAGAGCCGCGCACGCTCGTGACTGAAATCTGGTATCCGGCCACTGACGATGCGCGACAGAAACCTAAAAATAAGTATTCCGATTTCATCCCCGCTGAGGCCAGAACTCAAATCGATGCGCTGATGAAGCTGGGATTCAAAACCTCGCTCGATGAGCTTGATAAGAATTTCTGGAACGATGCGGTTCGCGATGCCGAGGTGAGAAAAGGCCGATTCCCGCTCGTCGTTTTTTCGCACGGCAACGGAGGCACCCGCAGTCAAAACACTTTCTGGTGCGACTATCTGGCAAGCCACGGCTACATAGTCGTCTCAGCCGATCATACCGCCAACGCGCGGGCGACGATAATCAAAGGTCGCGTGATTGCTTATCAGGCCAGCGAGCGCGAAAATTCCGCAAAGGATCGCCCGCGGGACGTGGGCTTTCTGCTCGATCAGATGATCGCTTGGGACAAGGGCGCGGACAAGCGATTCGCGGGGCGCATTGATACTGATCGCGCCTGCGCTGCTGGCATGTCGTTCGGCTCTTACACTGCGATAGTCGTCGCAGATCAGGACCCGCGATTCAAAGCAGTCGTGGCGATGTCGGGCGCGCCCGAATCGCATACGAACCTGATGGTTCCTTCGCTGCTGATGCTCGGCACAGAAGATATGACCATACGCGCCGCAGGCAACGCGCGCATACGCGATAACCACGCCGCGCACAAAGGGCCTTCTTATCTGATCGAGATCAAAAAAGGCGGACACTACTCGTTCACCGATATGTTCAAGATCAATAAAAATTTCGGCGACGGTGTGGGCAGCGGAAAGCGGCGCGACACAGGCGAACCCATCGAATACACTCCGATGGAGGCAGCCTACAAAATCATCAACTCTTACAGCATCGCCTTTCTGGGTTATCACCTGAAAGGGCAGAAAGATTATCTCGATTTTCTGAAATCGAATCACTGGCCTGACACGATGATCTGGGAAGCGAAAAATAACGGACAGTCGGCGGGCAAATAAAACTTCGCGTTTCAAGTTATGCGAGCGGCGAAATTCTGTTCCTCGTGCGGAGAAAAGTTAATCGTAAGCGGCAGATCGTTTTTGTCGACGCGAACTCTGTGCGCCCGGTGCGCGCCGCGATTTCAAAGATCAATACTCGTCATAGCTCTCGGCGTTATCGTCATCGCCGCGACAGCTTTCATCCTTGGGCGATACACTGCTCCTGATCGCCCGTTTTATTTCGTCGGCACGCCCTTAGATATCCGTCCGGGCCGGATGGCTTCAACACAAGATGAAACCCGCTCGCAGGAGATCAATCCATCGATATCGCAGGCTCCCACAACCAGCGCATCGATGTGCGGAGCCGTGACGCGATCAGGCAAACTGTGTCGGCGCAAAGTGCCGGGCGGAGGATACTGCTATCAGCATCGCCCTCTCGAACAGAAGCGACAGGAGGCGGATAAGACTGGCGGCAGGTAATCGAATTTGCTGCCGAGTCATGAGAAAATGCTCTCTCGTCAGTGGAATCAACAGACATTTCAAAACGAGGTCAACAGTGAGAATCAAACCTGCAAGGACGTTTCTTTCTACGGCAACGAGCCTCATAGCCATATTCGTCGTCATCGCCTGCGCTCAAACGCAGAAAGAGACGCCGCTCGGTCATCACAACATCACGCTCAAAGACCTGCCGCCGCCTAATGCCACGCCAAACGCGGTCAATCCTTCGAGAGTCATTCCGAAACCCGAAGGCGCGAGTCTCACAGTGCCGAAAGGGTTCGCGGTCGAAACCTTTGCCGAGGGCGATCTTCGACGCCCGCGATGGATGGCTCTCGCCCCGAACGGCGATGTGTTTGTCTCCGAGCATCAGGCTGGTCGCATCACCGTGCTTCGCGACAGCAACAGCGATGGCCGCGTAGATGAAAGATTCGTCTTCGCCGAAGGACTCATGCAGCCTTTCGGCATGGCTTTCTGGCAGGATTATCTCTATGTCGGAAACACTAACGCCGTGGTGCGATTCAAATACAAATCGGGGCAGACCAAAGCCGAAGGCTTGGCGGAAAAAATAGCCGCGCTTCCCGGCGAGGGCTATCGCGAACACTGGACTCGAAATGTGATATTCAGCCCCGACGGAAAAAAGATGTACGTAAGCGTCGGCTCGAAGTCCAACGTCGATGTCGAGCCTGACCCGATGCGCGCGGCCATATCCGAATACAACCCGGACGGGACGGGCCATCGAATCTACGCGGGCGGCGTGCGCAACGCCATAGGACTGGCTTTCTATCCCGGAACGCGCGTGCTGTGGGCCGCAGTTCAGGAGCGCGACATCATAGGCGACGACTTGGTTCCTGATTATGTGACTTCGATCAAAGAGGGCGGCTTTTACGGCTGGCCTTTCGCCTACATCGGCGCGAACGAAGACCCACGACGCAAAGGCGAGCGGACTGATCTTGTAGCCAAAACGAGAGTGCCGGATGTTTTGATACAGGCTCACTCGGCAGTGCTGGGGCTTGTGTTTTACGAAGGCAGAATGTTTCCTTCGGAGTATCGCAATGATGCCTTCGTAGCTCTTCACGGATCGTGGAATCGCGCGAAGCGGACGGGCTATAAAATCATCCGCATACGCTTTAAGAACGGCAAACCTGTGGGCGGATACGATGATTTCCTGACGGGGTGGATGCTGGGCGAAGACAAACCTGAAGTGTGGGGCCGTCCCGTTGGACTGTTGGTTTTGAAAGACGGCTCGATGCTCATCACCGATGACGGAGCGAACAAGATATGGCGCGTGATGTATCGGAAGTGAGGTGATGGGAGATAAGTGACCGGTGCAGAGGAGCAGAGGAGAAAAACACAATGACCTCTGCACCCCTGCACCTCTTCCTTTCTTGTCGCTCTGCGGCCTCGTCAGCTTACTCATTAGTCAGACAGACGAATGAACCGTGTCTGATTTTGAAATTTCTGGGAACGGAGAATATTAAATGTCGCATAAACTCCCAACTCCATCAGACAAATTCCTTCACGTTGTGTATGAGTATAGATACTTTGCCCTTGCTGCCAAAGGATGGAACCAATTTGGCTCTTCAGGTACGAGCGAGGCGCGGCAGGCAGCAGGTGATCTTTTGCCTGGAATAGGTGTACTCATCCAAGACAGCCTGTTAATGCATGCCCGCCTTCTTATCGACTTCTACACCAAGAACCCAAGCACCAAAAATTCCAGCCAAAATAACACTGATATTCTGCTCGCTGACTTTGGCCTTCCTGCACTGAAGCGCAAACTTAGGGAATGTCTCGAAAAATACAAGAAGCCGATTGAGGTGCATCTCCTGCACATGACAGTGTGGAGGGATGTTGACTATCGAAAGCAACAGGATACAACAACAAAAGGAAAAGACCGCCAGCGGTGTGATTGGAACATCCACAACCGAAGAATCATCCGCCTCTTGCTTCGCGCACTCGATGATGTGTCAAAATCTCCATTAAACTGGGGAGTACCTTTCAGGCATCTTTACTGTAGTGTAAAATCAATCCTTGATAATACATCCACAGATTTGCCAACGGAGCTTTTGGAAAAGCCCAACATTATGGCCTATCTCAAAGCACGAGGGTTGAATTAACCTTCAGAAGAGTATATTGCTGTGCGTTACACCGTCTGCGGGCGGTGTAACAAGCGGTTTAACCGAAGCGCGCGAAGCGAATTTCTCATCGTCCTCTGAGTATGGCTTGTGCGCCTGCTGACTGTGAGCGTCAGACGCTGGAAACAGGCGCATCGCATCAGATATATTGAGTTTGTAAACAAAAACCAGACGAGCGAGATTTTATGAAAGCCAGAGTTACAGAAGAAGGGGTCGTTATCCCGAAAAAGTTTCTGAAAGGCGTTAAAGAAGTCGAGATACGGCAGGAAGGTGATGTCGTCGTAGTATTCCCCAAAAGCAAAGAGGATTCCCTCTTCAAACTTGGCAGGAATCCTGTTGCCTGCAATGCGCCTGATGCGAGTGAAAACCTCGATGAGTACATCTACTGATAATGAAGACACTATTTCTTGACGCTGGTTACGTCATAGCGTTGGAAGCGTCAGACGACCAGAACCACAAAGCTGTTTCACAACATTGGCGGAAGCTGCTCAAATCACTTCCACGATTAGTGACGACATCCTATGTGTTCGATGAAGTAGTAACATTCTTCAATAGTCGCGGGCGGCACGAAAAAGCGGTTGAAGTAGGCAGCAATCTCATTCAGGCAGACTCGATTGAACTAATCCATGTTGACGAAGCATTATTCTACGAAGGATGGGAGTATTTCCAAAAGCACAAAGACAAGACATATTCTCTGACCGATTGCATATCGTTCGTCGTAATGAAGCAGCGAGGCATAAAAGCAGCACTGACATTTGACAGACATTTCGCTCAAGCAGGATTTGACAAGTTGCCCTGAGCCAGCGCCCGACAATCGGTTCGTCCGGTGCGATAGCCGAGATAATTGCGTTGAATGCGCGAACGGAGTAATCTCCCGGTTATGAATACGGTTCAGGATATTCAAGATGCGGTGCGCCATCTCTCGCCTGATGATTTGACGGCATTTCGCGAGTGGTTTGCCAAATTCGATGCAAGCCTTTGGGACGAGCAATTAGAGACAGATGTTGCTGCGGGCCGGCTCGACCAACTCGCCGAGGAAGCGTTGAAGGATTTGCGAGAAGGGCGCGGCACTGATTTGTGAGGCGACGACAGACTTGTCGGTCGCAATCAGCCATCCTAAGCTCGCCGAAAGAATTGATTGGAGGTAGTTCCTGCAACATGACTAGAAATTCATTTATGCGCGCGCTGGCGCTCCTGCTGATTCTTTGCTTCGACTCCGCGGCTTTTCAAAACGGACATCGAGTCGAAGGCACTGTCACTGACAAAACGGGCGCGGCGGTCATCGGCGCTGAGGTCGCTTTTACGAGCGGCTCCTTTTCAGTCAATCAGAAAACCGATGTCGAAGGCCGCTTCACGCTCGACGTTCCATCGACGACGGGCAAAATCACGATTCGAGCGCAGGGGTTTGCGCCTCTCTCGAAACCGTGGAGCGAGAAGGACAAGTCTCTCGAATTCGTCCTTGAGCCTGATCCCATTTCTGAAGAAGTAATCGTCACCGCAGCGCGAACCGAAACGCGCGTGAGCGACACCGGCGCGAGCCTCGTCGTGCTGTCGGGCGAAGACCTCTCGACGACTGCCGCGCTCACGCTCGACGACGCGCTGCGTCAGGCCGTCGGGTTTTCGCTCTTCCGCAGATCGGGCAGCCGCACGGCCAACCCCACTACTCAGGGCGTCTCGCTTCGCGGTGTGGGAGCCAGCGGAGCGAGTCGCGCCGTAGTGCTGTCAGACTCGATCCCGCTCAACGATCCTTTCGGCGGATGGGTCTACTGGGATCGCATCCCGCGCGAAGCTATCAGCCGCGTGGAACTTGTGCGCGGAGGAGAGTCGAATCTCTACGGCACGGACGCGCTTGGAGGAGCGATCAATATCATCCGCCGCGAGCCGCGCGACATCGATGTTTCGGTCGAGGCTTCTTACGGAAATCAGAAGACTCCTTACGGATCGTTCTTCGCAGGCGGGCGAGTCGGTCAGCTTGGCGCGCGACTGTCCGGCGAGGTTTTTCACACAGACGGCTACATCATCGTGGACGAAGATGATCGGGGCGCGGTCGATACCGCAGCGGGCGCGGAGCATACCGCGCTCGATCTCACGCTCGAAAGATTTTTTTCAGGCGGTCGCGTTTTTCTGAATGGATCAATTTTTGGCGAAGACCGCGAAAACGGTACGCCGATTCAAGTCAACCAAACCTACATTCGACAATTCGCTTTGGGCGCGGACTGGCAATCCGCGCGCCTGGGATCGTTCGTGCTTCGCGGTTACGCAAGCACTCAGGTTTTCGATCAGGATTTTTCGGCGGTCGCCGCTGATCGTAACAGCGAAACGATTACGCGAAGCCAGCGCGTGCCAGCGCAGCAGACAGGGTTTGCGGCTCAGTGGTCGCGCTCGGCAGGTTCACGTCAAACATTTGTCGCGGGAGTTGATTATCGGGAAGTGCGGGGCGCGAGCGATGAGCTTGCTTTCATCGCGGGAAATCTTTCATCCGCAATCGGCGCGGGCGGGCGCGAGCGCACGACGGGCGTCTTCGGTCAGGACATCATTCGCATAACGAATCGATTCATCGCGACCGTAAGCGCCCGCGTAGATCGCTGGAGCAACTTCGATGCGCTGTCGACTACTCAACCCCTCGCCGCTCCCGGCCCTGCGCGAGTGACCCTGTTCGATGACCGCGACGAAACGGCTTTCAGCCCGCGGCTATCTCTGCTCTACAAGCTGACAGATAATTTTTCGCTGACCGGATCGGGCTACAGGGCGTTTCGCGCGCCGACGCTCAACGAGCTTTACAGGTCATTTCGGGTCGGCAATGTTTTCACTCTCGCGAATGAAAACCTGCGAGCCGAGCGGCTGGCAGGCGGCGAAGCGGGCGCGCACGCTTATGCTTTCAATCGACGGCTCAACATTCGCGGCGCGTTTTTCTGGAGCGAAGTCACGCGGCCTGTCGCCAATGTCACCCTCTCTGTTACGCCCGCGCTGATCACGCGCCGACGCGAAAATCTCGGTCGCACTCGCTCTCGCGGATTGGAAATCGAAGCCGAGGCGAGAGTGACAAGCGAGATCGTCATCACAGGCGGTTATCAGTTCGTCGATGCGACCGTATTGGAATTTCCCGCCAACACCGCGCTCGAAGGATTGCTCATTCCGCAGGTTCCGCGTCATCAATTCACTTTTCAGGTGCGATACTCTAATCCGCGCATCATCACTTTAGGCTTTCAGGGGCGGGCCATCGGCTCGCAGTTCGATGATGACAGAAATGAGCTCGCGCTCGATAAGTTTTTCACTCTCGATCTTCTCGCCTCGCGCCGCGTCAAGGGAGGAGTGGAGGTATTCGGCGCGGTGGAAAATGTTTTCAACGAGCGATATGACATCGGGCGCACGCCGGTGAGAACCATAGGGCCGCCCACACTCGTTCGCATCGGCATACGGTTCAATCTGGGATCGAAATAGAGAGCGGGAATAAATCAGCGCGCTCATGCAATATAAATAGACGGGGAAATCGGCTGCGTTCGAGCAGAGGAAGCCAATGCAGCCGATCTTGCGCCTTCACAGTTTTCATCTATACTTGGCCGGAGTTCGTTATGGAGAGCGCGCGCATCAAAGTCTTGCCGGAAACGGCGGCCTATCCCGTCTTCACTGACGCATTGCCGCACGGCGAGATTCGCGAAGGCCGATACCTTATGCGATTCGCCCGCACCCGCGAAGAACTGGACGCGATCCTCCGTCTCCGCTTCGAGGTCTTCAATCTCGAACTCGGAGAAGGTCTCGCGTCTTCGTTTCAAACGGGGCGCGATCTCGACGAGTTCGATCACTTCTGTCATCACCTCATCGTCGAAGACACTGTCGAAGGTCAGATAATCGGAACCTATCGCTGTCAGACAGGCGATATGGCGCAATCAGGCCGAGGCTTTTATTCGGCAGTGGAATTCGATCTGTCAAAGATTCCCGATGACGTGATTGCGGATTCGATAGAGTTGGGCCGCGCCTGCATCTCGCCCTCTCATCGCAACACGCAGGCGCTCTTTCTGCTGTGGAAAGGGCTGGCGATGTACGTGGCTCACAACCGCAAGCGATATCTTTTCGGCTGTTGTTCGCTCACGAGCCAGGACGAGCGCGAAGGCTGGCGGGTGATGCAGATGCTCGAAGAGGGAAGCCACCTGCATCCGACTTTCAGAGCGGGGCCACAACCCGGATTTGAGTGCTGCGCTGCTGACCTGACGGCGAAGGATGAAATTCAAGTGAGCATCCCGAAACTCTTCGGAGCCTATCTGCGCTTCGGCGCGCGAGTGTGCGGGCCGCCGGCCATTGACCGCCTCTTCAAGACTATCGATTACCTCGTCCTGTTCGATGTAGCGGAGATGGATGCGCAAACACGCAAGGTATTTTTCGGAGCGTGAGCTTTCAATGAAGTTCCTGCGCGCCTCAGTCAAAACCGTCATCCTCATCGCACTCACTCTCTCGCTGGGCGCGTTGTTGATGGTGGTCAAAGTTTTTCTGCCGGCTTCAAAAAAAACGAGATGGCGCAACTTCATCTTTCGCGCGTGGGCCAGAAGCACAGCCAGCTTGCTCGGAATAAAAATCAAAATGCGCGGCTCGCCGCCTCGCCCGCCTTTTTTTCTGGTGTCGAATCATCTCAGCTACGTCGATATCGTGGTGATGGCAGCGTGTTTCGATTGCATATTCATAGCTAAAAAGGATGTAGCAAACTGGCCTCTGGTGGGTTTTTTGTGTCGACAGGTTGACACCATTTTCATAGACCGCGATTGCCGCCGCGACGTTGTGCGCGTCAACAGTCTCATTGAAAAAGTTCTCGGCGACAGTCGCGGGGTCGTACTGTTTGCCGAAGGCACAAGCACCGCGGGCGTCGGGGTCGCGCCCTTCAACCCTTCGCTGCTTCACTCGGCGGCGAAGATAGAGTTTCCGGTTTCTTACTCCGCAGTGAGTTACCGCGCGGCGGCTGGTGAGACGCCCGCGCACTTGTCGGTTTGCTGGTGGGGCGATATGACTTTCGCGGATCATCTGTTCAGACTCTTTCAACTGACTTCCATTGAGGCAACGCTGAGTTTCGGCGATGAACCGATAGTGCAGAGTGATCGCAAGCTGCTCGCCAGTGAATTATGGCGCGCAGTCAATGAGCAATTCATACCCGTAGTCGAATTGGAGGAAACGTGCAGCACACAGACAGGCTGATAGATGATAATGTTCACGCACTTATGCAGGGGATTGATTTGATTTCGGCAATCGATGACGATGCATATTTGACTTCGACCGCGCCTTTGGCGAAAGCGGCAGCAGGCGGCCATTTCCGCCACTGCATAGATTTTTATGCCTGCTTCGCCGCGGGAATCAAGACGGGCCGCATCAACTATGACCTGAGAGAAAGAAACGCTGAGGTCGAAACGAACCGCCAAACTGCCATTGAAAAAATCGAAGCGATAATCGAATGCCTGCGAGGGCTTGCCAATGAAGACTGCGAGCGTGAAGTGCAGGTGATTTCCGAATGTTCGGCGAGCGCCGACTGGAGTCGCTCGTCAGTGAAGCGCGAGCTTCAGTTTTTACTCAGTCATACGATTCATCATTACGCGATAGTAGCCGTCTCGCTGCGAATGAGAGGCATCGAGCCGGGTGAGGAATTCGGCGTCGCGCCTTCGACTCTCAGGCATTGGAGAGCGCAATGTGTACGGTAAGCTGGGCGCATCAGGGCGATGAGTTCGATTTGATGTGCAACCGCGATGAACGGCATTCGCGTAGTCGGGCTTCTGCGCCCGTAGTCAGCGAGATGCGCGGAGTCCGATTCATCGCTCCCGCAGATGGCGATCACGGCGGCACCTGGATCGGGGTCAATCAGTTCGGCGTCGCCCTCTGCTTGTTGAATCGCTACGAAGATCAGAGCGAGGGAGAGGCGCATCCATACACGAGTCGCGGGCTGCTGGTGAAAAATCTGATGGATGCGTCTTCGCGCATCGAAGCGCAAACCCGCGTCGAAGGAATCGATCTCAGCCAGTTTCAACCGTTCACTCTCGCCGCCTTTGAGCCGGGAGAAAAATGCCTGCTTATCGAATGGACTGGCTGCGAGATGCGCGTCGGAGATGGCGAATCGGCAAAGCCACTGGTCTCTTCCTCATTCGATCAGGCAGGCGCGAGGGATTCGCGCAAGAGACTATTCGAAGAACTAGCTGGCGCGTCGGGTGGTAGCGCGGACGCCCGACTGCTTATGAATTTTCATCAAAGTCACGCGCCCGCTCGCGGCCCATACTCTCCATGTATGCACCGCGACGATGCGCGAACCGTCAGCTTCAGCTACATCAAAGTCGCCGCCAATTCCATCAGGTTCTTTTACTTTGCCGACTCGCCCTGTCTGGCGTCTTTTGAAAACGCTGATGAAGCGATTAGGATGGAAAGATCGAACTGAGCGCGATGACTGACAGCGCGACAACCAAACATGTTTCGAAGCGACGATGGCGAAGGTTTTTGCTCATCGCCTATTTCGCTTTGCTCGTCCTCTCCTACATCGTTCGCTCTCTTGATTCGACAATCGCAGGCAATGGCGAACTGAGCGTTACAGTTCAAGAAGTCGACGACGATCAGCGAACATCGAAAACCGTTCGCATTTCATATCGCGAGCATCATCCCGCAGAAGGCAAAGATCGCCCGACCATCCTGCTTCTTCACGGAAGCCCCGGCAGCAAGAATGATTTCAACTCGCTCGCTCCCGCGCTGGCAAAACAATATCGGGTCATCGCGCTCGACCTTCCCGGCTTCGGCCATTCGACTACTGACGTTTCGGATTATTCCATACGCGCGCACGCCGATTACACGCTTCAGTTGATGGACGCGCTCAAAGTAGAACGCGCTCACCTCGTCGGCTTCAGCATGGGCGGCGGAGTCGCGCTCGATCTTATCGACCGCGCTCCTGATCGCGCGCTCTCGCTCACGCTGCTTTCATCCATCGGCGTTCAGGAGATGGAGTTGCTGGGCGATTATTATCTCAACCACGCGCTGCACGGTCTGCAATTATCTTTTCTGTGGCTGATGCGCGAAGGCACGCCGCATTTCGGCTGGCTCGACGACGCGATGCTCAGCGTCCCTTATGCGCGCAACTTCTATGATTCCGATCAGCGACCTCTGCGCGAGATCATCGCCCGCATCGATCAGCCCGCGCTTATTATTCATGGCAATCGAGATATACTCGTTCCCGTCGAAGCCGCGCGGGAGCATCATCGCCTCGCGCCTCAAAGCGAGATCATACTTTACGACGACGATCATTTCATGGTCTTCAGTAAAGGGAATATGCTCGCCCCTGCGATTCTCGATTTTCTCAGCCGCGTAGATCAGGGCCGCGCGCAGACGCGAGCGACTGCCGACCCTGGGCGCGTCAGTCGATCACAGATGCCTTTCAGTACGTCAGACCTGCCCAAAGCCGCAGGCGTGACGGCTCTGGTGATGACTGCGCTTTTAGCCGCAGCGACGCTCGTGAGCGAGGATTTGACATCGATAGGCGCGGGGCTGATGGTCGCCGAGGGGCGAATCAGCTACACGTTGGCGGCGTTCGCATGTTTTTTCGGCATCTTCTTCGGCGACGTGTTGCTCTTTCTCGCGGGCCGTTATTTCGGTCGTCCGGCGCTCAAACGAGCGCCTTTCAAATGGTTCGTCCGCGAGCGCGATGTCGAAAGAAGTTCCGCGTGGTTTACGCGCAAGGGATTGATAGTGATCGCCGCGAGCCGCTTCGTGCCGGGGATGCGATTGCCGACTTATTTCGCCGCCGGGACGTTGAACACGAGTTTCTGGTGGTTCACTCTGTACTTCCTCATCGCCGGGGTCGTGTGGACTCCGCTGCTCGTCGCCGTGTCAGCTTTTCTGGGCGGCGAGTTGATGGGATCGGCTCTGCTTGCGGGGCGAAACTTTTTCCTTCAGGCGGTGATCGCTATCATTCTTGTTTACGTCGTGGCAAAGCTCGGCGTTAAGCTGTCGACTTATCGAGGTCGCAGGCTTCTGGTATCGAAGTGGAAGCGAATGATGCGATGGGAATTCTGGCCGCCGTGGATTTTCTATCCGCCTGTCGTTGGCTACATCGCGTGGCTTGCCCTGCGCCATCGCAGTCTGACAGTTTTCACAGCAGCCAACCCGGCGATGCCTGCGGGCGGATTCATCGGAGAATCGAAGATCGAGATACTCGACGGCCTTTCCCGTTTCAAAGAGTATGTCGCTCGCGCCCGACTTATCGAATCCGCGCTCACGGCTGAGAAACGGGCGGAGCGAGCGCGAGCGTTTATGATTGAAAACGATCTGGATTTTCCTGTCGTGTTGAAACCGAACGAAGGCCAGCGCGGGTCGGGGGTGGCGGTCGTGAGATCGACGGACGAGATGGAAGATTATCTGCGGCGCTCTTGGGGCGACACGATAATTCAGGAACACATCGGCGGATTCGAGTTCGGAGTTTTTTACTACCGCCATCCTGACGAGGAGCGGGGCCGGATTTTTTCCATAACTGAAAAGAGATTCCCCGCAGTCACGGGCGATGGCCGAAGCACGCTCGAAAGATTGATACTCAAAGATGATCGCGCGGTCTCGATGGCGCGATTTTATCTCAGCAAACATGAAGATCATTTGTGGGAGATGCCCGCTGAGGGCGAGCGGGTGCAACTCGTCGAGATTGGCACGCATTGCCGTGGCGCGATCTTTCTTGATGGCGAATGGATCAAAACAGAGAGCCTTGACGAAGTGATCGACCGGATAAGCCGCGGCTTTGAGGGTTTTTACTACGGGCGGTTCGACATACGCGCGCGTTCGATAGAAGATTTCAAAGAGGGGAAAAACTTCAAGGTCATCGAGTTGAACGGAGTCACATCGGAAGCGACTCACATTTACGATCCGCGAAACAGCCTGTTTGACGCTTATCGCGTTTTATTCGAGCAGTGGAGGGTCGCATTCGAGATAGGCGCGGCCAACCGCAGTCGGGGCGTCCGTCCGGCGACCGTTGGAGAGTTGGCGCGACTCCTGATCGAGTGCAGAGAACGCGCTTCAAATCTTCCCGTGTGATAAGATTTTTTCGCTGACAAGCACAAAGGCAATTCTAAAAGGGGAGACAAAACTATGCCTGCGACGTTGGAGATAGAAAAAGCAACAGCCGAGATGTTGGCGGCGCAAGCTGAGGCAAAAGGGATTTCTGTAGATGCTTACTTGCGGTCTCTTCTGGAAGGCGAGGTTGCATCAGAAGTAAAAGCTTCTTTAAGCCCGCAGGAAAGAGCGAAACTCTGGAGAGAGTGGATTGATAACCATTCGATCACAGCCGAGCCTTTGTCTGATTATGCGCTGACCAGAGAAATCATCTACGAGGAAAGAGAAGATAAGCAGCTATGAGCTATCTGCTGGATACCAATGTTCTGGCGCGAAGCGTTGAAGCGAATCACCCGATGCACGAAGACGCGGCGCGTTCGGTTGAGATCCTATTGAATCGAGGTGAAATTGTTTGTGTATTGCCGCAAAACCTGTACGACCGACAACAGCAACAACCTTGATATGTTGATGTTTCCCTTCGCCATAAGCAGGGATTTATAGGATGAATAGTATTGCTGCCATCAGTCGGGCCGTTTCCAGAATCATTCCGTCAGTCCTTATCATTCTGTTCATTCTGTCTCCGACCGCTGCGGCTTCCGATCCGAAAGCAGAGGCGATTGAACGCACGCGCTCGATGGTCGAAGAGATTCGCGCCTCATCTTTCCCGGAACTCCGCAACGTCGAGATTCAGATAAAAGCCTTTGATAGTCCCTCGGATTATTTTCGGTCGCGCTTCGGGTGGCCTCAGTTCTTTTTCGGACGGATGCGCTGCATACTTCTGGTCAACCCGGCGGCATTCGAGCGCAACGCGCCCGACAGTGCGATTCGAGCCATCATCGCTCACGAGCTTGCCCACGCGCTCTATTACAAAAAAGGAAATCGGTTGCGACTCGTAGGATTGATTCGGCTTGTCTCGAAAGATTTCAGCGCGCGATTCGAGCGCGGAGCCGATTTGCAGGCCATTCGGCGCGGATACGGCGAAGGACTCAAGCAGTACAGGGAGTGGCTTTACAGAAATGTGCCGTCGCGTAAGCTCGAAGAAAAGAAGCGAAACTATTTTTCGCCCCAGGAGATCGACGCGATAACGCTAGCTGTGATGAAGCGGCCTGAATTGATGGCCGAGTGGATGAGGCGCGCGCCTCGGAGTCTCTCGCAGATTCAGGAGCAGGCGAAACCTCGCCAGTGAAACCGGAGGCTTCGCCCCTTCATTAGCTCGCCAGCCAAAATCGACTTCAGGCTTTTCCGAACCACGCGCTTCCGATGACAGGAATTTCCGAGCGGCGGATTACGAGTATAATCAGGCTGCTGACGAACACCGCGACGGCGAGCGCGAACAGCAATCCGCCATCGCTCGTCTGGTCTGAGTTGATGACCACGATGCCGAGTTTGGTCAGGTGGCTAAGGATCGCGCCGCTTATTACGCCCATCGAAATTATCGCGCCTACTGTCACTGTCGAAGGAATCAACAACAACAGGGCGGCGATCAGTTCGACCACTCCCGAACCGATTCGACCCCACGGCTCCATGTCCAGTCGCTCGAAAATGTACCGGGATTCAGCCGCGCCTGTGAATTTGAAAAACAGGGTCTGGAAAAGGATGACCGCGACCGCGATCTGTAAAATCCAGCTTGCGATTGTTTGCCCCTTGCTCAAAGCCATAAATGAAATCCTCCCTTTTTTGCGCCTCAATAGTATGCCGAAGAGAATCAAACTTCCAACCGGCACTCGACGGATATATCTCCCTTTGCGCGTGGATTATTCCCCTCGCAAATTTTCTGTTGGCGGGAATAAAATCGGCTCTCTTCGTTATTATTCACAATGGGATCGCACATAAACCCAAAGAGCGGGGAGAAATCCATGAACGTGATCAAATTCGAGCCGAACGATTGCAGAAAAACTCGCGAACACCTGGACTATTACATAAGCAATGAACTGGCGACCGAAGCCATTCATGAGGTGATGAAGCACCTCGAACGATGCGAAAGATGCTCCGAAGAATTGAGAGTGCGCGAGCAGGTGAAAAGTTCTCTGCAAAGAGCCGTCCTCCGCGATACGATCCCGCCCGATTTGCGGGCGAAGATTCAGCAGGGTATACGCCAGTCGCCCGCGAGTTCCTATAAGCCGTGGTTTCTGGCCGTCGCCGCGACGCTCGTCCTGGCCCTCGGGGTGTGGAGCGCGCTCCTGTGGAGCGGACGCGAGGAGGCGAGCGCGCCGCAGGCGAGTTTCGGCAACGCAGGCATCATGAAAATCGGGCTGGGCAATCATGTGCATTGCGCCATAGATTCGGGATTCGAAAATCGCCTGTTCACAGACGAAGAGATGTCGGCAAAACTCGGCGATGAATTCGACGGACTTGCATCGCTCCTCAAAGAAAAAATCCCCGCAAGCGATTATCGCGTGACCGCAGGGCATCGCTGCAAATTCAATGACCGCCGCTTCGTTCATCTGATACTCAAAAACGAGCAGGCGACTGTTTCTGTCATTGTCACCAGAAAAGATGGAGAATCGTTTTCTCAGGGAGACGCTTCAGATTTTTTGAGAGCATCGGGCGTGTCGATTCATCAATCGCGCATGGAAAATTTCGAAGTCGCAGGATTCGAAACCCGCGATTATCTCGCCTTCATAGTATCGAATCTCCCCCGCGATAAAAATTCCGTGATCGCGGCCTCTCTCGCTCCCGCAATGCGGGATTATCTCGAATCCCGAATTTGAGATTGCTGGTATAATCGTTTCATCATCAGAAAACGCGAAGGAGCAGTCATGAAGAAAGCTTCGATCATCGCAACACTACTGTTGCTCGTCACGAGTCTTGCCTCGTCAGCTTCGTCTTTTCAACAGGAGCAGGAACGAATGGAATACGAAGGAAAAGTCAACGCGCCGGATTTCCCGGAGCGAATGCAGTGGCTCAACACCGAACGGCCTTTGAGCCTGCGCGAGCTTCGGGGCAAAGTCGTGCTGCTGGATTTCTGGACTTACTGCTGCATCAACTGCATCCACGTCATACCCGATTTGAAGAAGCTCGAAAAGAAATACCCGAACGAACTGGTAGTCATAGGAGTGCATTCGGCCAAATTTAGTGGCGAACGCGACACCGAAAACATCCGTCAGGCAATCCTCCGCTACGAGATAGAGCATCCGGTCGTAAACGATTCGGCCATGGAGGTCTGGCAGCAGTTCACGGTGCGGGCGTGGCCCACTCTCATTCTGATCGACCCGGCGGGCAAGATCGTCGGCGGCATGTCAGGCGAAGGCGTCTATGCCCCGCTCGACGCGGCGATTTCGAAAGTCATAAAAACTTTCGACGAAAGAAAACTGATGGATCGCCGTCCTCTCAACCTCAGACTCGAAAGCCATCGCGCGCCCGCGTCGCTGCTTCGCTTTCCGGGCAAGGTGCTGGCCGATGAAAAAACAGGACAGCTTTTTATCTCCGATTCGAATCACAATCGCATAGTCATCGCTTCGCTTGACGATTACTCAGTCAGGGAAGTGATCGGCAGCGGCGAAGCGGGACTCAAGGACGGCGATTTTGAAACCGCTCAGTTCGATCATCCGCAGGGAATGGCTTTCGACTCCGGCGCGCTTTATGTCGCCGACACCGAAAATCATGCGATTCGCAAAATCGATTTCAACTCGCGCCGGGTGACTACCATAGCTGGCACAGGCGAGCAGGCCCGTCACCTGGACCAGATCGGAGGGCCGGGGCGCGAGACTCCGCTCAACTCGCCGTGGGACATCGTGCTTCACGACCGCTTGCTTTACATAGCGATGGCCGGGCCGCATCAGTTGTGGAGAATGAATCCGCAGACCGGAGGCATCGCGCCCTTTGCCGGATCAGGCCGCGAGAACATAGTCGACGGGCCGCTGGATGAAGCGGCTCTCGCGCAGCCGTCAGGAATCACGACAGACGGAAAGAAACTCTACTTTGCGGACAGCGAAGTGAGCGCGATTCGATCAGCCGATATCGATCCCAGGGGGGCGGTCGAAACCATCGTCGGCGAAGGTCTGTTCGAGTTCGGCGACATCGACGGGCGCGGGTCGAAAGTGCGATTGCAGCATCCGCTCGGCGTGGTCTATCACGAAGGCGTGTTGTATGTGGCCGATACTTATAACAACAAAATCAAGCGAGTCTCGCCCGCGGATCGCTCCTCGGAAACATTTCTCGGCACAGGCAAGGAAGGACTCGATGACGGCGCACGCGCGACATTCGACGAACCGAACGGCGTGAGCGTCGCCGGCGGCAAGCTTTACATCGCGGACACGAACAATCATGTCATTCGAGTCGCCGACCTGAAGACGAGAAGGGTGGAGACTGTTCAGTTCAAGAACATGGAAAAGCTGCTCCCGCGCGCTCGTCTGGCGCGATTCACAGGCGAGGTGATAGACCTTCCCTTGCAGACAATCGAGCCGGGCAAGGCGACTCTCACCCTGTCGCTCGAACTGCCCGCAGGCTATAAGCTCAACGCGCTTGCTCCGACATCGCTCAAAGCGGTCTCGTCGGCGCAGCAAACCATATCGATCAACTCAGCCGCAGAGCAGTTGTTTCGCAACGTCAAATTCCCCGTTACTGCCGAGGTCACGGCCACTGAAGGCGAAACTCTTGTTCAAATCGACTACGCGATTTACTACTGCGAGGCGGCCAAAGAGAGCCTTTGTTTCATCAAGGAAGCGCGCCTCAACATTCCGGTGAAAGTGAAGAAAGGCGCTCTCGTGCGCTCGCTCGCGGCCACCTACGCCGTCAAGCTGTGAGCGGGGATTAAGCGAAGAGGTGAAGAGGTAATAAAACTCTTTCATTTCTTCACCTCTTCACCCCGGGCGCGCGATTCGCTTCTGCTCGATAAACTCTCTCCCGCCTGCTCGGAGGATAAGACAACGATGGAGAGCGACCTGAGCGCCACAGCAGGGGAGTCGACCAAGGGGCAGAGCCTCGGCTCTGCCTTTACTTTTCCATTGGGATACTCCCTGATGCGATAAACTCCTGCCCTCTCGTCGAGGGGGCATCCAGTCCTTAACCTCTTTTGCTAAACCAGCGGCAGCCTTCCCCCGAACAGGATCGCAAAGCAGTTGAGCGCCGCCGTCCGGTTCTTCAGCGGTCGAGTCCATTTCCGGTTCACGTTTTGTATTGCAAGGCACAACACCTTCAACCCCGCTTCGTCGTTGGGGAACCATCCCCTGGTACTTGTTGCCTTCCTCAAGATCGAGTTCAACGACTCTATCGCGTTGGTTGTGTGAATTACCCGACGTATCTCAGCCGGATAGCCGGGATTATGATCCATTTCGACCTACAGAGCAGGTTCGAGGGCGGAGTGACGGCTCTCGCTGGTCAGGTCTTGAGAGTTGGCATCTGGCCTCTTACTGGCTCGGTGATGAAGATAGGCCAGAGGGAGGCGACAACGGATTCGACTGGTCGGTTTGTGATTCGTGATGTCGAAGCAGGTCGCAGGACTCTCATCGTTGATTGCCGCCCGGCAAGCACTCGCAAAGCCAGGTTCGGATTGTTTATGATCGCGGTTGATGTCCTGAAATCAGGAAAGACGACCACACTGCCTTACAGTATTTTCTCTCCGGCGCCGGATACGAAGAACGCCATTCGACTTCACTCGCCGACGAAGATGGAATCATGATAAACGGTGATGGCCGTTCTAAAGCGTCTTCAGATACTCGATCACCCCTCGCTTCTGCTTCTCCGTGAGATGAAATCCGAAGGGATGCCCGTCGTTGCCGAGTCCCTGAAGGGTCGTATCGATCACGCGACGACGCGCTTCGCCCGACAACTCTTTCGACGCTGGAGCCGCGAGCGATTCCACTTTCAATCCCAAATCGCGCGTGTCGTAATCCTTGATCGTTCCCGCGCGGCGGAAATATCGGGGTCGCGCTTCTTGTGTCAAAACTCCATAAACCGTAGGCACCGAGCCGTTGTGAAAATACGGAGCCGAAGCCCACACCCCATCGAGCGGAGGAGCGACGTATCCGACAGGGTTTTCTTCAGCCTGCGCATCTTTGGCAAACCACGTGCGATTGAAATAAGCGCGAAACTCTTTCGTCAGCGCCTCGATCCTCACCGGATCGGTCCCAACCTCTTTGAGCGGAACCACTCGATTCGGATACTTGCCCTGCGGCCCGTAAGTGCCGTGACACATCGCGCAATTCTGCTCGAATACCTTTTTTCCTTCCGAGGCGAGCTTCGCGTCAACAGGCCACGGATATTTCGGCGGCTCGATTGTGCGGAGATACGCGACGATGTCTTTGAAATCCGATTCCCATGATTTGATCTTCTCGCCATTGGGTTCGCCCATCGTGAACTGCATGATCGGGCGCGTGAAATCTCCCTTCACTCCCGCATCGACATAGAGCGCGGTTTTCTTTTTGAAGTGCCACCACGGAATAGGATCAAGGTCTGCGTCCTTATATTCGCCAACCGGCATCGGCGTGGCCCGCGCGGAGAGGTCTTCGTTGCGACGGCGCATCAGTTCTATGCTGAAGACGAATGCGTTAGTCCGCCCGCGACTCATGCCGAAGCTCATATTGATGGGACTCTTCAATCCGGTCAGTTTCACTGCGTCTTCGTAAAATGTCTGCATATCGAGTTCGGAGTTCGGAGCGCCGATGAAACTCTCGCCGCTTCCCGGCAGTCTTCCGCCATGACAGAGCATACACGTCTGCACCCATCCCACAGGGGTCGAGACGAACTGCATGGGCGCTCCGCCATTTTCGTAAGGCGCTTCCGAAAATCCGTATCGCTCGAACGAGAGACGGCGAATCTGATCAGGGTCTTCCGGGTTCACTTTCGATTTCCACTCCGGCTCCCACACAGTCCACAAACGAGCGAACATTTTCTGATTGAGCAGAGGAAACCCGTAAGGCCGATGCGTGAGGTTATACTTTCCTCGTTCCGCCGGGGTCATCTCTTTCGAGTCATCCGCCGTCGCCACCAGCCCAAGCGTGACGAAGAGAAACATTGCAACGAAAACACGCTTCATCAACATAACTCCTCCGAAGAGTCTGGAGAGTCTGGAGAGTCTGGAGTCAGGAAAAAGATTTGAGCATTCGGACTCTCAAGACTCTCTGGACTCGCTAGACTCCTGACTATAATTTTTCCTGTTTGACGATGATCTCCTTCATGATCTCCGACGAGCCTGCGCCGATTGTGTGGAGGCGAGCATCGCGCCAGAATCGGCTTATCGGGTATTCGGTCGTGTAGCCGAATCCGCCGAATATCTGCAAGCAGTCGTAAGCCACCTTTTGTTGAAGCTCGCTCGTGAAGAGCTTGGCCATCGTTATCTCGCGCACAGCCGGGTGACCGTGATTGACCAGATCGAGCGCGCGATACGAAAGCCACTTCGCCGCTTCCATCGCCGTCAGGTGTTCGGCGAAGCGATGACGCCACACCTGATATTCGATTATAGGCTTGCCGAACGCCTCGCGCTCACGGCCATATTGAATGGCCCATTCCATAGCGCGCTCCATCGAATAAACGGCTCCCAGAGCCGATGCCAGCCGCTCGCCCTGAAAATTGTGCATCGTGTAATAGAAGCCCTTGTTCATCTCTCCCAGCACATAGCGCGCAGGTATGCGGCAGTTGTCAAAGAAAAGCTCTGCCGTGTCTGAAGAGAGATTGCCGACCTTCTTCAATTTCTTGCCGACCGAAAATCCTTTCACGTCGGTCGGGAACAGCACCATCGAGATGCCTTTGTATCGGTCTTCTGCGGTGCGCACAGCGAGGATTATAAAATCAGATCGAGTGCCGTTGGTGATCCAGAGCTTCTGTCCTGAAATGACAAGTTCATCGCCTTCGATCTTCGCGCGAGTCGCGAGCGCGGCAACGTCCGAGCCTCCGCCCGGTTCGCTGATGCCGAGCGCGGCGATCTTGTCGCCCGCGATTGCAGGCCGCAGAAATTCTTCCTTCTGCTCATCCGTTCCAAGCTCATCAAGCACAGGCAGGGTGATATCGGATTGAACCATCAACGCCATCGCCACGCCGCCGTTGTTTGCGTAAGAGATGCCTTCGAGAAAAGCAGCCGTCGCCCACCAGTCAAGCCCGCTGCCTCCGTATCGCGGATCGAGGCGGATTCCGAAAAGGCCCAACTCCCCGGCCTTCTTGAAAAGCTCGCGCGGAAAAATTCCCGCTTCGTCCCACTCTTCGGCGTGCGGGGCGATTTCATTCAGACAGAACTGCTTGACCGAATCGCGCAGCATGAGATGCTCGTCGGTGAAATAAGGGTATTCAGGTTTGGTGGCCTGTTTGATCGCCTGTACCATACGGGTTTCCTCCAGGATTATTTTTGCAATAGCGTTGAGAAGCCATGCCCATTCCCGGACCCTGTGGCATTGAGGAAGAAAATGTCCGGGCTGTTGATGCCTCACGCCTTTCTGGCGCTGCCAGAGCGCAGCTAATATAGCACCGCGTAACGAACTCTATAAACAGAATGTGAAATGCCCATCGAAACTGATCGTGAGAGCGCCCTGGCAGATTATGTCTCTTCCAACGATCATCTTAAAAATGCTAACGCTGGCTGGTGAAAACTCCATGACCTGCGCCCCCTGTATGATAAAACCCGATGCCCCGAACGGCAGAAAAAGATCAACCAGATAAATATTCACAGGCACAGACTGCGTGGCCGAAACCATCTGGCGCATACCGATGGGTTGAAGGGCAACCGTTTTTGCGACGCCCGGAGAAATGCATGTGATACTGGCTCCCGTGTCAATCAAAGCAGGGAAGACATTGATCTGAGCAGTTAGAGCAGCCGCTGGGGCGACAGCGCCGGTCTGGAGTACTCCTACATTGATGATCGGTCCTATAGCAGGATCAAAAGAGTTACTGAGGCAAGGCATGAGAGAAGAACCCCAAATCTACAGGCGTCTCTATGACTTCCTGAACAGAAAAGAGACGGTCGTTTGAAAATATCTTTTGACCGGCAACGTAAGCGTCCCGCGCTGTGTCGAAAAATTCGATGATCTGCCCATCTCGCATCAGAGCGAATTTTCCGCGATGTGACGATAGAAGAGACGGCAGTTGCGCCTGGAATTCTCTGTAATTACTTTCGACTTGCTCGCGAATCGGGTCTGACATGGCACAACCTCCTGTCTGACTTCCTTCGCCATCTTATCAGAGGCTTTGACAAAAGCAATACTAGCGATCAATCGTCACTCGGCTGAAATCTGCACGAGCGGCTCGCCCGGAGCTACCACATCGCCAACCTTGACCAGAATCGTTTCGATGAAGCCGTCCATCGTCGCCTTGATGGTCTGCTCCATCTTCATCGCTTCAAGTATAATGAGCGAATCTCCTGCCGCAACCCTCTGGCCTTCCGCCACGAGAATTTTCAACACCTGACCGGGCATCTGCGCGTTCGCCGTCTCGTGTTCCGCGGCTTCGTGTCGTTGAGGATAACGACTCAATCGAGTGATCGCTCGCGCGCCCGCAGTCGAATGAACATACAAAACGTCTCCCGCTTCCACGACGCGAAACCATTGTTGAATGCCATCGAGAGAAAGGCGAATGCTGCCCGACCCGTATGATAACACCCGCGCTTCGATTTGCGAATCCATGCACCGGACTTCGTATACATCGTCTTTCAAGTGGCGATATGAAACCTCTATCGTCTCCCCCCCGATCTCGAATTTCACCGCAGGGTCGCGATAAGGATTATTGCGATAGACGGGCGGAATCCGCGGGAGCGTTTTGTTTTCAGCGTGCCGCTTCTTTTGAAGATACAACGCCGCGACCGCAGCCGCTTGTTGGTCGAACGCGGCATCGCGCAGGCCGATAAGTTCACTGAGATGATCCTCGATGAACGAGGTGTGCGACTCTCCGCGGCGAAAATCCGTGTGTTCGAGCAGACGAATCAAGAAATCTCTGTTCGTCTGCACACCCTGAGCGGACAAACCTCTCAACCCATAAACCAGCTTTCGAATAGCAGTCTCTCGATCTTCGCCATGCGCGATCACTTTCGCAAGCATCGGGTCATAATAGATGCTCACTTCGCTCTTTGCTTCCACTCCGGCATCGAAGCGGAGGCCAGCGTCGAGCGCAGGCAAGCGCCAGTCGTGAAGTGTGCCTATGGCGGGCAGAAAATTATTATCCGGGTCTTCAGCATAAAGCCGCGCTTCGATTGCGTGGCCTCTCGAAATAACATCTTCCTGTTTTAGACGGAGCGGCTTTCCTTCAGCGATTTCGATTTGAAGCCGGACTAAATCAAGCCCCGTGATCATCTCGGTCACGGGATGCTCGACCTGAAGACGAGTGTTGACTTCGATGAAATAAAATTCGCCTTCAGGCGAAAGAATGAACTCGACCGTTCCTGCATTCGAGTATCCTATCTCTCGACCCGCAGCTAAAGCCGCTTCGCCCATCCTCTGCCGCAGGTTTTCATCGACGGCAGGCGAAGGACTTTCTTCGATGATCTTCTGATGGCGGCGTTGAATCGAACAGTCGCGCTCGAAGAGATGAATCACGTTTCCGTAGTTGTCTCCGAAAACCTGAAACTCAACGTGGCGCGCTCTTTCAATATATTTTTCGATCAAAAGCCTTCCATCGCCGAAACCTTTTTCCGATTCGCGCGCCGCTGATTCAATCGCCTCTTCAAGTTCGGCGGCGTCGCGCACGATGCGCATCCCCTTGCCGCCTCCGCCCGCAGTGGCCTTGATCAACACAGGCAGCCCCGTTTCAATCGCGGCGCGTTTGAGAGTCTCGGTGTTTTGATCCTCGCCGTCATAGCCGGGAACTACCGGCACGCCTGCGCTGGTCATCATCCTTCGGGCCGCGCTCTTGAGCCCGACTTTGCGAATAGCCTCGGCAGTCGGGCCGATGAAAACAATGGATGAGTTTTCACACGCTTCGGCGAAGTCCGCGTTTTCGGCTAAGAATCCATAGCCCGGATGAATCGCATCCGCGCCCGTGCGATGAGTCGCTTCAATTATTTTTTCGATCTGAAGATAAGAATCCTTCGCCGCAGCAGGGCCGATATGCACGGCTTCATCCGCGAATCGGGTGTGCGGCGAATTCGTATCGGCATCAGAATAAACAGCCACGCTTGCAATGCCCATCGCGCGACAGGCGCGAATGACGCGCATGGCTATCTCTCCGCGATTGGCTATCAGAATTTTTCGAAATGATTTTCTCGTCATCTGTCTTTTGTCATTCGTCACAGGTCATTGGCCAGCAACTCAACAATCCGACTGACCACTAATGCCTGAACACTCCCCATTCCATCGTGCCTTCCGTGGGGTTGTTGTAAGAAGCCGAAAGCGCGATGCCTAAAACTGTGCGCGTATCGCGCGGGTCGATTATGCCGTCATCCCATAATCGCGCGGTCGCAAAATAAGAATCGGACTCGCGCGTTATCTGACTTTCGAGCATCTTCCTCATCATTGCCAGTTCGCCCTCATCGACCGCGACGCCCTGCTTTGCCGCCGCGTCGCGCTTGATTATTTCCATCACGCCCGACAACTGCTGAGGCCCCATCACCGCGATGCGATGACTTGGCCACGTGAATAAAAATCGCGGCTCGTAAGCCCGCCCGCACATCGCATAATTTCCCGCTCCATAAGAACCGCCTATCATCACTGTGATTGCAGGGACTGTAGAATTGGATACGGCGTTGATGAGCTTCGCGCCGTTGCGAATGATGCCCTGCTCTTCATAAGCGCGGCCTACCATAAATCCTGTGATGTTCTGCAAAAAAATGAGCGGGATGTTCTGCTGATTGCAAAGCTGTATGAACTGCGCGCCCTTGTTGGCCGATTCCGATATCAATACGCCATTGTTGCCTAAGATTCCGACGCGAAAGCCATGAATGCGCGCAAAGCCTGTCACTAGAGTCGTACCATATTTCGCTTTGAATTCATCGAAGCGCGAGCCGTCGACAAGGCGTGCTATGATCTCGCGCACTTCGAAAGGCACGCGAATATCAGCCGACGCGATGCCGAGCAATTCATCCTCATCGTAGAGAGGCTCTTCGACTGATGAGAGATACGGCTTTGCGGGAGCATCATCGTAATGGCTCACGATGTCGCGGGCCTGTCGCAGGGCTTCGAGTTCATCTTCGGCCAGATAATCCGAAAGGCCGGACACGCGCGAGTGCATCTCCGCGCCGCCGAGCGATTCTTCATCCACGATCTCGCCCGTCGCCATCTTGACGAGCGGCGGCCCGCCCAAAAAAACCTGAGCCTGACGCTTGACCATAATCACGTAATCGGACATTCCCGGCAGGTATGCGCCGCCTGCCGTCGAGTTGCCGAAGACGACCGAGATGCTCGGTATTCGCTCTTTCGAGCGGCGAGTGATTTCGCGAAATCCTCGCCCGCCGGGTACAAAAATTTTCGCCTGAACGGGAAGGTCTGCGCCCGCTGATTCTACGAGCGAGATTGCCGGCAATCGATTCTGAAATCCGACATCTGAAAGTCTGCGATTTTTCAACTGACCGATTTCACTTACGGCCCCGCCTTTGACCGTCGCTTCGTTTGCGACGATGATGCACTCGCGCCCGGAAACAAGTCCGATGCCTCCGATGGTTCCCGCGCCGGGAAATTCGTTTTCAATGCCTATGCCTGCAAGCGGCGCGATCTCCAGAAAGTAAGAGCCTTCATCGATGAGCATCTCTACTCGCTCGCGCGGAAGAAGACGGCCACGCGAGAGGTGTCGCTTGACGTATTTTTCTCCGCCGCCTTTCGTGGTTGAGGCGAGCGCGGCGCGAAGTTTCTCGACGCTTTCGAGATTGGCGGCGTAGTTGTCGCGGTACGCCTCGGATTGTTTGTCTACATAAGATTTGATCGGTTGCATAATCGTTGACGGTCTAAAAAGTTTTTGAGACAGTACTGGACGAAATCAGGCTTGTCAATCCGCAAAGTTCACGAAGGACACTCGTATGAAAACCATTCGCATCGCCAACGGTCAGGGCTTCTGGGGCGACTGGCTCGAAGCTCCCGTTCAACTGGTCGAGCGCGGACAGATAGATTACCTCACGCTCGATTATCTGGCCGAGATAACGATGTCGATCATGCAGAAACAGAAGTCGCGCGATCCGAGATTCGGATACGCTCACGATTTCGTTCCTGTCATCGCGCGCATACTTCCCACGTGCGTAGAGCGCAATATAAAAGCCGTCGCAAATGCCGGAGGAGTCAATCCTCATTCGTGCGCCGAGGCGGTCTCGGAAGTCGCGCGCAAACTCGGATTGGATGTAAAAATCGGCATCGTCGCGGGCGATGATATAGTCGCTCGACTCGATGAGATGATCAGCGAAGGACTAGAATTCAATAACCTCGATACGGGCGAGCCGCTATCGACCGTCCGCGAGCGAGTTCAGAGCGCGAATGTTTACTTTGGCGCGGCCCCGATTGCTGACGCTTTGAACGAAGGCGCGCAGATAGTCATCACAGGTCGTTGCACCGATACGGGCCTTGCGCTTGGGCCGATGATGCACGAATTCAAATGGTCGAGAGATGATTGGAATCTGCTCGCTGCGGGAACCATTGCAGGTCATATTATCGAATGCGGCGCGCAGACGACTGGCGGCAACTGTCAGGTCGATTGGGCGTCGATACCTGATCTATGGGATATAGGCTATCCCATAGTCGAAGCTCATAAGGATGGAACTTTCACTGTAACAAAACACGAAGGCACAGGCGGGCGAGTGACGGTCGCGGGCGTAAAAGAACAGTTGATCTACGAGATGGGCGACCCGCGCAGTTACATCACGCCTGATTGCATAGCCGATTTCACCTCAGTTCATCTCGAACAGGCGGGCGATAATCGAGTGCGCGTTTCAGGCGTCGAGGGAAGGGCGGCGACGGAATTTTATAAAGTATCGATCAGTCACTTCGCCGGATACAAAGCCACGGGCGCGCTGATTTATTCGTGGCCCGATGCCTATAAAAAAGCGAAGGCTGCCGATGCGATGCTTCGCAGGCGTCTTGATGCGCTTGGGTTGAAATTCGACGCGATGCTATCGGAGATCGTGGGCGCAAATGCCTGTCACAAAGATTTGGCGGGCGAGCCGTCAGTTGATATTGCCGAAGTATTGTTGCGCTTTGCGGTGCGATCAGAAAACAAAGCAATGGTTGAGCGATTCACAAAAGAGCTTGCGCCGCTCGGACTGAGCGGCCCGCCTACGGTTTGCGGATTGGGCAGTGGCAGGCCCAAGACGGAAGAGATAGTAGCCTACTGGCCCGCGCTGATGCCGAAGTCTGCTATCGCGCCTAAGGTTGAAATCATCGGATGAGAATCGCCGCGATTGATTGCTGTTGGCCGCGATCAATCACGGTATTATGGCAGCTTGCAAATGCGTGAACAGCGAAAGTGTATCCTGACCAGCAATTCCCGGCGGAATGATCGATTCAATATAGGATCATCGCTCGGCGGTGACTACGACACACAAAATCCATCTCGCCCACCTCGCTTGGCGCGCTGGAAAACATCGTTGCCGAACGATTGCAGGACACTCGCCCTATGTGGGAAGGCGTGACGGCGCAGCTTGTCGAAATACGCGAAACTCAGGAAAGAATTTTCCTCAGAGCTGGCGGAAATCAAAGGCGATATTCGGAAGCTGAATAGAAAGATCGACACCTTCAACAATCGTCTGATGGAAGTAGAGGCGGATCATCGCGAGACGGAAGAGAGAGTTGAAAATCTTGAAAAGAGAGTCTCCTGAGCCACAGCGCGCAGGCGTGCTGCGAGTGATCATAATAAATAAAAGCGTACCGTCAGAGGATCGAATAGTTGCTTTGCCGCCCGTACTGAACTAACCTAACGCGGATGACGACAGAATCCCTTTCTTTTTTGCGCTGCATAGAAAACGAGTGCAGCGCCAGCTATTCGATCAAAGAAAAAATTTATTCCTGCCCCGCGTGCGGCGGACTGCTCGATGTCGCTTACGATTTTCATTTCGCTGACATTGATGAAATGAAAGCACGGTTCAAAGCTCGACGAGCAAGCGATGATGAGGCAGATAAAAGCGGCGTATGGCGATTTCGCGAACTGCTGCCGTTTGCTGATCTGTCGCATATCGTCACGCTACGGGAAGGCAACACGCCCGTTTATGATGCGACCAGGTCATCTCAATACGCCGGACTTGATGCGCTTCGCTTCAAGCATCAGGGGATGAACCCGACAGGCTCGTTCAAAGATAACGGAATGACTACGGGAGTGAC
>DLHY01000137.1 GCA_002483445.1 Blastocatellia bacterium UBA7656 | reverse complement strand
GACCGCAAGGCTGAAGTGCGGGAACGGAGAGGCCGCACGGAGTTCGCTTTGCGGCGCGGCGGGCGCGGGCGAAGGCGCGGGCCTCGGCGCGGCGGCGAGGGGCAGGATAAATCCCGCGCTCCGGCTGGCGAAGAAGAAGGCGAAGAGGCTGCGCCGGAAGCCGCTGCTAAAGAAGCCGAACCGCGACTGGAAGAAGAACCCGCAAGGACGCCGCGCCCGGAACCGCGTCGACGCGGAGGGCCGCCTTCGATCAGCGAGCTTTTGCACGAAGGTCAGGAAGTGCTGGTTCAGATAGCCAAAGAGCCGATAGCCAAGAAAGGCGCGCGCATCACTTCTCACATTGCGCTGCCCGGTCGCTTGCTGGTCTACATGCCTACGGTCAATCACGTGGGAGTATCGCGCAAGATTCCGAGCGAGATAGAGCGCGTGAGATTGAAGCGCACCGTCGCACAACTTCGCGAGCGCGAGGGAGCGCAGGGCGGATTCATAGCCCGCACTGCCTGCGCGGGACACACCGAGCAGGAACTGCTCGACGATATGCGTTATCTGATGCGGACATGGACCGACATCCGAAAGAAAGTCGACCGGGTGAAATCGCCCGCGCTGGTTCATCGCGATCTGGACCTGGTTCAGCGAATACTTCGCGATCACCTGTCGGACGATTTCACGGCTATCAGAGTCGATAACGATCTCGAATACGCCCGCATGGTCGAGTTCGTCAATCGCGTTCAGCCCAAACTGGTCAAGCGAGTGAAGCTGTACACAGGCGATCAGCCGATATTCGAGAAGTATGGCGTGCAGCCTGAAATCGATAAGGCCGTCAAGCCGCGCGTGTGGCTCAGGTCGGGCGGATACATCGTCATCAATCAGACCGAAGCTCTCGTGGCAATCGATGTCAACACGGGCAAGTTCGTCGGCAAGTCCGACCGGCTCGAAGACACCATAACGAAGACGAATCTCGAAGCGGCCAAAGAGATNNATCGTCATCGACTTCATCGATATGGAAGAGCGCAAGAATCGACAGAAGGTTATGATGGCGCTTCAACAGGAGCTACAAAGCGACCGCTCGCCGTCGAAGATTTTATCGATCAATGATTTCGGACTTGTGGCCATCACGCGCAAACGTGTGAAGCAATCGCTCGAAAGAACGCTTTGCACGCCCTGCCCGTATTGCCAGGGCGCGGGCATGGTGAAGTCGCCTCAGACCATGTGCTTCGAGATACTGGAACAGACCAAAGCAATATCGAAGCAGGTGGGCGCGAGCGCGGATGTGATGCTCCGATGTTCGCCCGACGTGGCCGAGGCTTTTCGCACAAGTGAAAAGGAAGTCTTCGAAGAGATCGAAGCATATTTCGGCGGGCCGGTGACTATTGAATCCGATCCGAACCTGCATCAGGAACAGTTCGACTTCGCCATAATGTAGAGGCGATGCGAAATGTAAATCGACACAAAGCCGCAGGACGTGATGCCTGCGGCTTTGTCGTTTGCAGTCATACCCAGCCTTTCGGCTGCTTCACGGGTTTTTGCGTTGGGATGCATTTCTCAACTCATCCTGTATTCTTTTCCATTTTTCCTTATCTGTATCAAGCGAAGCAGCCTTATCAAGAGATGTGACAGTGGAATCAATCAGGTCAGTCCTGCCGTAATGCCTCACCAGTATTTGCACGTTCTTGACCATGATGCCGTAGTAGATAAGCAGGTCTTTGTTGACCGCTGGATTCGTCGAAGATGATGCAACCGTGAGAGCAAGATATATCGCCTTGATTGCCTCCTCAAAATGCGGCCTTGCCTCATCGCGCTTTTTTTCGTTGAACAGATCGACACCCACCTGATAATTGCTTTCGGCCAGATTAGCATTGGCGCTATGGAAAAGCTCTGCAAAATCGGCATTTTTTGAAGGGGCTATGTAAGCAGCCACCTCGAACTCTCTTATCGCAGCTTTATGGTCAGGTGGATTGGCTCTTGTGAATTCAATGCCTTTGTTGAACCGCGCTCTCGCTTGGTCGAAGATAGCCTGTAAAGCCTCCTTATCTTTCAGTCTGGCCTCTTCTGCGAGTTTGGCCTTAGCCTCTTTCCTCGCGGCTTCTATTGCAGCCTCGTCATCGGCTGTCAGTTGTTCGGGAGCGATTATAGCCTTCACTTCCTCGAATATCGGTCTTCTCCCATCTCCCGAACGCGCGACTATGTCGAGGGGAGGAAATGTTGTAGGAAGTGACTTGCTGAGCCGACCAGTACGTATGGGCAACCGAATCAAACCAAATCGAATGCCTGGAGCGGAAGCAACTATTACGTAGTCGGCTCTTATCAGCATACCCTGATACGTAAATCTCCCATTCTTGTCTGTCTTCGTTTCCCAATGCTGATTGACGTGATCGGTACGGTAGATATCTATTGTTGCTCCTGCAACTGGCGTCAAAGTGCCGTCTGGATTCCGCCTGCTGACGGTTCCTTCCATGATGGTCGTTTGAGCTAATATGGAACCGGTTAAAAGCAGCGGAAATGCGATTACGAAAATCGGTTGAAGCATCCTGTTAATCATGACGGTTACTCCTTAAAATAACCGCGCCTGTTTTTGTGCGGCAGGCCAAGTCGGTTTTATTGAGGCCAAGCAAATCATAAGTCGATGATTCTCTTAATTCAAGTTCACAGGCGGGAATAACGCAGATGAAAATATTCGACCCGGCATCGCTCGACTGTCAGGTCGTCTGACAATCGAGCGGTGAAGCGATACACTGACACAAAGCCGCAGGATGTGTGCCTGCGGCTTTGTCGTTTGCAACCAACGCTGCATCCGCTCGAACGCTAGGGTTTCCTTCTCACCTTCGTTTTTGTGGTCTTGCTGCGTTCCTTCTTCACAGTAGTCTTTCCTGACCCTGACCGGGTGACTGTAGTTTTCTTTTTAACATGCGTGGAGGTTCGAGATGTGTAACGCACTTTAGACGCGGTTTTGACTCTGGTGGTTCTGGTGACAGCGAAAGTAGTTCTCCCTGTATACCTGACCGTGCGGGTGCGATAAACATTGATGGTGACGGGGCGGTAGGGTCTGTGCCAGCGCGGATAAGACCCGAAATAGAAAACTGATCTGTAAGGGCGGTAGGCGGGCCGGTAAATGAAGCCGGTTATCGGCCACCTGTGGATATGAATATCGGGAGTGGCCACGTAGTAATCAACTCCGTAGATGACTTCATTGCCATGCACCTGAAAGTTGTACCGTTCGTCGCCCTCTTTCTCGATCTCAATCGTCGCCACATCCTGAAATTCATTCTCCGCGAGAGGCACCTGAAGTATGATCAAATGAGTAGCTTCGGCGACCTCCTCGACAACGCGAATGAAATCGACTTCGCCGTTATCATCCAGGTCGAGATTGTTGATTCCGACTTCAGGATCGTTGAGAGCTTTTTCAAACGCTTCAAGATTTGCTGAGTCTTTGAACAACTGGCCGACGGCTATCAAATCCAGCCCCTCGGCTGCTTCCGAAGTTACTGTCACCTTGTCTTGAGCAAAGGCGGGCCGAAGGCTAACGAGCAGAGCCAGTAACAATATTGATGTTGCGAATCGTTGTTTCATTTTTTTCTCCTGTTTTAATCTTCATATATTACATTCGCCTGACTGTCCACATCAACGGGCGCGGGCTACGGTAACTGACTGAATCATGCTGACTTCGCTGCCCACGCTCCCGTGCGTGTTCTTATTAGACATAGTTCGATGCCAGATGGATTATTTATTTTTTATTAGCTGCCACGTGTTGTCAGGGCTCCTTATTGCTCAAGCCGCAGGGTCATAAAAACGCTATGGGGGTCTTCCGTGTAATCACCAAACGGCCCACAGTAGGTGAAGCCAAAGCCTTCATATAGTTTTTGTGCTGGTTTGAACGCCTCTGCCGTGCCGGTTTCAAGACTGAGACGTTCGTAGCCTCGTCGCCTCGCCACTTCGATAATATGGGCAAGGATCGCGCGACCGGCCCCGCGGCGGCGATGTGCGAGTGGAGTGCGCATTGATTTTATCTCACCGTGATTGTGGTCAATCTCTTTGAGCGCGCCGCAACCAAGCAATACATCGTTCTCCCAGGCGGTCCAGAAAGTAATGTCAGGCGTGCGCAGTTCATCCAGATTTAATGCGTGGACACTTTCAGGCGGTGAAAGCTCATACATGTTTTGCAGGTGCTCACTTAATAGAGCATGAATGGCAGGATGCTGAAGATCGTCAATTATAATTTTCATAGCTTAACGATGAAGCTCACATGCGGCAATGCAGCGCAGCGGAATTGCCGTCCGGTGCAGCGCCTTGTTAGTCGCCTCTTGTTCAGACATGTGATGCGTCCACGCGCAAGAGAACTCTACGGTAGACCCCATCGAATGCCATGTTCTTGACCTTCTGATGCATGGTTTGTTGAATGTCCCCAGTGTCCTTCCCTCCCGCTACATCAAGCAACGAATCAGCTATGACGGCGAATGAATACGCATACGTCTTTAAAAACTCTTGTGGCCTATTCTCTAAGATGTCTCGACACTTGCCGAGAAATGTTCGCATCCGCCCTGTTTCCTCTTCGGTCACCGCCGATCTCACGGATATGTCATCCCTTGCACTGGCGCATACTGCGGCAACTACGAGATAGGCTCGGTACACTGGTTTATCAGGTTTGAAGAAGCGCTGGAATACGCTCGCATACTCTTCGGAGTCGAAGTGCTGCTGGCAGTAATCGAGGGCCGATCTACTGTGCTTGAGAATAAGCAAAAGTACAGAAAACACCTGTTCCTCACTCTCGGCTTGCTGGTAAAGGCAAGATAAAACATCTCCGCGCAATTCAGTGTAATTCGCTTCAAACACGTTGTTTGGCTTCCGGCTGAAGAGTCCGAGATACAAAAGCCTGAGTTCCTCGTAGTCAACTTTGCTCTGATAGATAGTGCTAAGGACGGCTGACGCGGTTGATTCACCTTCTGCTTCGATTGCATAGCCCAAACGAGCCGCCGCGCGTCTCGCGAGCTGCGGACGAAGATAGCGGGCGAGGTCTAGGTCGATCCGGGCCACCTCGTTCTGGTAGTTGGTTGCTTGGGCAATGTCCCACGCGTCGTCAGCGACAACAACCTTAACGGGGACTAAGCACGTATCAGACACGGGTTCGCATTGAACTAGGTGTCAGGGCTCAGAACATCGTG
>DLHY01000167.1 GCA_002483445.1 Blastocatellia bacterium UBA7656 | reverse complement strand
TGACTGCGTAACATCAGTTACTTTTTTCGAAAGCCTCTTTGATATTGTCGGGGATGGCGAAAGCTTCATCGGATACGGGCGCATTCAACTTGAGGCGTGTCACAGTAAAACTTCTGTAAGGCAAACGCGCGCGCTCCTCATCCCACTGACGCGGATAGTGAATGCCACCTGATTCAAACGCCCACAGCGAATAATAGATTCGCGTCGTCAGGTCTCCCCACAATCCCCAGAACATATCCAGAGGATGATCGCTCGTCATCTCCACTGCCGAAGGCAACGAGGTGTTCGCGTTGAGCAGCAATCGCATGGGCTTTCGCTGCCAGGTGAAAGCGACGACGCGATGAGGAACATTTTGAATCACGGTGTCGGCTTCCAGGCGAAGGTCTGCGGCCGCCAGCGCAAGCAGCAGCGCGCGATCCGGAGCAAGGGCGAGCCGTTCATCTGCTTCCTGCGCCTCTCTATGGAGAAAAGGAAAGAAGCGACCGTTCCTTTCCACAGCGGCCACGCCGCCGGCTATGACGGTGTTGAGCGATGACCATCCGTTGCTTTGAATATTATGGGTCTTCGTTGTGCGCCGCAATCGATTTCCTTCGATATCGCGAAGCTCGGAAATTTCCATGTAATTTATGAGCCATGGCCCCGTGGGTCGTTCGGACTGTTCGAGCATATTCTCGTGACCGATGCCGTCTATCTGAACGGATTTGATCGCGCGAAGAGCCTCTTCTCCGCCCATCGCATCGATTGCCGATTGAACAAGCGATTTTGCGCTTCCGCGCGCTTTCACATTTTTCTTTGCAGTCGGCGGCGATTGAACAGGCGCGCCTCCTGTCCACAGCACGAGCATCAACAGTGTGGCTATCATTTTCGATCCTCTCCGGGTTTTAGAGTTTCGTCGTCACGGAGAGCTTACGCGCTCGCCAGGGAAAGAGTTTCTACTTTGCAGCGAAGCGGCATAAACGCGCAATTGGCGGCGAAGCAGATTGATTTCTATTCATAAGCCGATTCAGGCAGGCGGCCTAATGCCTCCACGAATCTTTGGTGGTCATAAGGCTTCTGCTGCTTGAGGACTTCGAATATCTCACTTGCCACCGCGGATCCTATCAGGCGGCGCGCTTCCTCTTTTGAGTATCCTTCTTTGATGAGCCGGTCAAACGTCTCTTTCGTCTCCGGCGGATTCAGGTCGCGCAGTTGATTATCGACCACCTCAAGAATCGTTTTTCTAACTATCTTGCTGGATTTCATATCGCGTCACCTCCATGTTTCATGAAAAACTTCCTTCAACAAATCAGCCCACGCCCGCTCTTCTCGCGCAGGATCGAATATCGGCGCAAGCTTCCGGCACCGCGCTCTCAAGTCCGCGAGAAACTTCCTGTCCTGTTCGATTCGCTCAAGCAACTGCGCAAGCCCTCGCGTGTCGCCCGCTTCGAAATATCCCGAATAATCTTCGCCCAGCAATCCTACTGAACCATCTATGCGTGACGCCAACACAGGCACGCCCGCGACGATGGCTTCCGAGATGACGTTCGCTCCGCCTTCCATCTTCGACGACAGCACCAGAGCGTGACTGCCGGAAAGTATCTGCCGCGCGCCAGAGCGTGTGCGTTCGCCAACCCATCGATATCGCGGGTTGATCTTCATTTCTCTTACAGCTCGCTCTGCCATCTTTTCCGTCATCGCGCCGCCAACGTGAATGATGCGAATGCGCGAAGCGAGAGGAAGCATTCGCGCCGCCTGTGCCGCTCGAAAAGGGTCTTTCACTTCCCGCAAATGACCGATCACGCACACATCGAAAGTTTTATCGCTGGGCCTCGCGCGACGCGCGCTTTTCGGAACGGATTGATAAATCACTCGCGCTCGCCTGCGAACGGAAGGGGGCAACTCTTCAATACCTTTCGGCTGAAGCACGATGATTCGCGTCGCCATCTCCAGCGATTCTTTCGCGTCGCGATTACGGCGAATGTCTTTGTAGAGGTCGGTTCCTGTCAGCGCGAGAATGATAGGAGACGCGGGCCGCTTTTGGTGAAAGCGAACTATCGCGGCATGACTGCGGCGCGCGTGCAGAGCGATCATCACATCGAAAGACTCGCCCTGATATGTTTGAGATATATGGACGCGATGGCCGAGCCTTCTTAAAATCTTCGCCCAACGAAGCGCAGTCACTCGATTGCCGTAGCGCGAGGAGGGAGGAGCGGGAGTTATCAATCCGATCTTCATTATTGCGCGCAGGTGCGAAAGCCAGCCCACACATCGCGGCGATCAGGCGTATAAAAATTGCGATAGTTGTTTCGAATCAGACTCGACCGAGTGGCCCAGCATCCGCCGCGCAGAACTTTGTGATCGCCAAACCACGGCTCCGAATATTCTTTGTACGGCCCTGCCTCGAATCCCGGATACGGATTGAAGTCGCTCGTTGTCCATTCCCAACTATTGCCAATCATCTGTCGGCATCCGAACGCGCTGTCCGATTCGGGCAATGCATCGACATCGATGCAGCCTATATTTTTCCAATCCAGATTTGCGCGCTCGGCAGTGGGCGGCTCATCGCCCCACGGATAAATTCTCTTTCGCGCGCTTACCCCCTGCCCATCCATCTCGCAGCTTGCAGCCATCTCCCATTCGGCTTCTGTAGGAAGTCTGCGCCCCGCCCAGCGACAGTAGGCGTCGGCCTCGAACCAGTTGACGTGAATTACGGCGAGCCGGTCTTCGAGAGGAACCCACTCTGCGAAATTGCGCCTGAGCCATCTGCCGTCCGGGAGTCGCTTCCAGTAAAGCGGGCGACTTGCCTGCTCGCGCTCGCGCCACGCCCACCCTTCGTTGCTCCAAAGCTCTCTCCTTCGATAACCGCCGTCCTCGATGAAAGCGGCGAACTCGCCGTTGCTGACAGCCGTCCGCGAAATCGCAAACGGCGCGACTTCTACTTCATGCGACCACTGCTCGTTGTCGAACACAAAACCACAATCACGGGGGCTGCCGAGCGACAGCTTTCCTCCCGGCACAAAAGCGTCGCCCCATGCTCGCGGCAAGTCCATCGAAACCGTTTTGCCTTCCGGGTCAATCGCTGTCCGTCTCTCGACGGGCGCGGCGATTTTGATTCGCGGCGCGGCGTATCCAAGAGTCTGTCGCGTGTAGGTTATCGCTTCGGCGTGCATACACTCGTGAAATAAAACGAGATGGAGGAAGTACGACAAATCATATCCGTCATCGGCGACCGGTCGCGCGTTTGTGTCATCGCGGAGATCGAGAGCGCGGCATAGAATCTCCTGCATGTAATCGAGCGTTTTTTCCTTCGACGGGAGCGGCAAATCCCAGCGGGTGTCGTGAGCGACGCGCGCCGAATCATAAAGTGAATCGCCGTCAGGTCTGACCGGCTCGCGTCCATTGAGATGACCGAGAAGCCATCGCTCCTGAAACCAGGCGATGTGCGCGACTTCCCATCTTAGAGGATTCACTATCGCCAGACGCGGGCCGATCATCTGGTCGTCGTCGAGATCGGCTACGAGTTCCAACGTCCGCTCGCGCGCTTCCACAAGCATGTCGAACAGTTCTGCAAGAGAAGGTTTGGCCTGCTTTGCTGACATGACGATTCCCTCATCATTCAACGACTACTGAATGCTCGCCTCTTTCCCGCGCGCGCCCGATGATTGCGGCCTGCGGATAATGCTCGCGCAATCGAGCGAGCAAATCTTCAGCGCGATCCGGCGCAATCGCTATCAGCATTCCGCCTGCTGTCTGCGGGTCGAAGAGCAGATGCGTCATTTCTTTGCTCACGCTGTCGCTGATGCGCGCATCGTCTCCGACATATTCACGATTGGTTTTATCGCCGCTCGTCAGCATTCCCTGACCCGCAAGCTCAAGCGCGCCTTCGATCAGAGGCACGCGCGATGAATCGATTTCGATAGTCACACTGCTTGCGCGAGCCATCTCCCACGCATGGCCCATCAGCGCAAAGCCCGTGATGTCGGTCGCCCCTCTCACATCGAAATCGCGCATAGCGGCGGCGGCCTCCCTTCCGGGGGTGAGCATGGTCGCGATGGAACGCTCGGCCACTTCTTCGCTGGCCTTGCCGAACTTGATGCCTGTCGATATGACTCCGGTGCCGACAGGCTTGGTCAGGATGATCGTATCTTCGGGACGCGCCCCACGGTTGACGGCTACCTTGCGCGGATCGATTATGCCCGTCACCGAATAGCCGAACATGATCTGCGCGTTATCGACGCTGTGACCGCCGATCAAAACGACGCTGTTTTCGATCAGCACATCAAGCCCGCCGCGCATGATATCGGCGAGTATGGAAAAATCGACGCCCTTTTTCGGAAAGCAGGTTATCGCCATCGCCGTCACGGGAGTTCCACCCATCGCCCACACATCGTTGATCGAATTCAAGGCGGCAATCCTGCCGTAGTCGTAAGGATCATCTACGATGGGAGTGAAGAAATCGAGCGTCTGAACTAGCGCCATGTCATCGCTCAAGCGGTAAACTCCCGCGTCGTCGGCGGTGTCGAAGCCCACGATGAGATTCGGATCGAAGGGTTGCTTTGGCAATCCGCTCAGTACCTGAGCGAGCGCGCTGGGCGCAAGCTTGGCCGCTCAACCAGCGCACGAAACCATTTCAGTTAGTCGCATCTGTATGTCCCTGAATCTTTATTCTTGCCAGACCAATTATTCATACGTCGAGCAGACCGCAGTCAAGCGACTCAACGCGAGTTGGCTTTCAACAATTCGAGCCGCTGACGAATCGCTAGAGTGAAACATTCCACTTCGTCCGCGGTCGCTCCGCTGGCTTTCAGCCCCGCTCGAAGTTGCGCGTCGGTGATGCGACCCAGATACGTCATCAGCCATCCGACATCGCTCGCCCTGATGTTGTCTCGAATGCTGTCAGTGTGCTGCCCCGAATAGCCGAACTGGACGAGGCCGCTGGTGGCGCGGGTGATGAATTTCTGATTCTGATCGGTGTAGCCCTTGCAGTCCCACTTCTCGCGGCTCAGAACTCCGCCCCACTTGCCCATCGTCCCGCCCCAGTCGGTGACAACGTGCCAGTCTTCGCCTTCCTTGTTCTTGAAGATCGCTGTGTTCGAGCCTCGCCTTGCATCGCGCTGATCCTTGCTGTCCCAGTTCGACACGAGCATCATCACAACCTTGAGACCATTGAGTTCTTTCGTTCCGACGAACGGGTTTTGAATCCACTGCCAGCTTAATTCGTCTTTGGCTTTCTTGATGCCTTTCAGTTTCAACTCGAATCTGGCATCGGTGAAACTGCCGTCGGCGGCGATCTGTTTTTTGGCGCGAGTAAGTCCGGCAACTCTGCTGACCTTGCCGCTGGCGACGAAGTAAGAAGGCTCGACGAAGTAACCGGCGGCCCAGGCGATGCGCGAGGCGAACACTTCCGCGTTCACCTCCGATCCCCATTTGACTCCCCATTCGCGACCCGCCGCGTCGCGGACTTTGATTTTGGGATTCGAGCCGTCGAGGTCTTCTTCGATGAAAGTGAAAGGCGACTTGGGAGCATTCGCGATCCCGCCCGGCCCGTGCTGGAAATCGAGTTGCTCGACCCTGCCCGGATCGCGCCAGATTTTAGGCTGACCGGGCTGAACACGCTCAGTCGTGGCAGGCGACTTTTGCGGCTTTGTCTGGCCTGTAGCGATGGCAATGGCCATCGCGCAGCAAATCGCGATGAGTAACGCGCGTCTGAAAGTGACTTTGATCTTCATAGATTCCTCGCTATTCGTTCGTTCAACTTTCCACTTATCATACCTCACTGTTTCGCGAATCATAAGCGTGAAGTCGGGGTGCGCGAAATGAAAGCAGGTGCGCCCAGGCCGCCTTTTTCCACTCGATGCTGATGACAGGCTTTGGGCATAGCGGGTGCAATTGAAAGTGGGACTTGAAATCAGGCTGCGGCTTGACCGTTTCGATTTCTTCCATAGCCGCGAAGGATTTAATGGGTCGTTTGACTGGTTGAAAAGTTGTTCCTGCCATTGCTCGATAGCGTTTATAATCTCCTGGTTGAGGCTCATCGGAGGAGTAGGCATTTCCTTATGTAGACTTGAAAAGAAAAGTCGACCCTCCGTCCTCATTTCCACCTGCTTTCATTTCGCGCACCCCACTTGAGCCTCGCAAAGTTTTGCGGAAATCATTTTTTGGGAAGGCGTTCGAAGATATAGAATGCCTCTCCGCGTGTGACCCGGCCCAGGTAGCGCCAGGTGTCTTCGATGATCGCGCCAATGCGAATGCCTCTCAGCGCCCGCGCCCCTTTTTCGGTCAACTGATCGATCTCTGACACGGTGACGACGTGCAGTTCCGGCACGATATCCTGGCCGGTCTTTTTTACTCTTTCGAGGACGGTTTCGCGCATTATCGCGAAACGATTCTTTGCGCGCGTGTACTCGCGGCGCGAAATCTCGTCGTGATGAATCTGGTATTCCAGTTCGTTCTCTTCCTGCTGGAGAAAATCCAGAAAGGACTTCACGTTCGGGCCGAGGTCGGATTGATTCGCTTCGGCAATGTGAGAAGGCCACCAGACGATGACCAGACAGACCGAAATCAAAACCCGTGCGCGCACCTGATCAAACCTGAATCGTCTTTTTCGCATAAGCCGCATCGAGCAACTCAATCGGGTGAATCACTTCGACACTGAGATCATTCATCAACACACCCGCGCCTATCTGCATTATGCAGCCGGGATTGCCTGTGGCTATCACTTCGGCGCGGCTCGCTTTTATATTCTCGATTTTTTCAGAAAGAATCTCGTCGCTCAAGTCCGCGTGCTGAAGATTGTAAATCCCCGCCCCGCCGCAGCAGCTTTCGCTCCCGCCAAGCGCGACAAGCTCGATGCCCGGAATCGCTTTCAAAATAGCGAGAGGGGCTTCAACGACTCGCTGCGCGTGGAGGAGATGACACGGCGCATCATAAGCCACCCGGCGATTGATCCGCCCTTCGGGAGGAGTGAGACCTCTCTCGATCAGAAATTCGGAAATGTCCCTGACGCGACTGCTCAGTGCGCGGGCGCGCTCGGCCCACTGAGGGTCATCCGAGAGCAGATCGCCATATTCTTTCATAGCCGCGCCGCAACCGGCGGCGTTCGTGATGATTAGCTCGCAGCCGCTCTCATCGAACGCCTGAATATTTTTTCGCGCCATCTCGCGCGCCTCCTCCCTCTGGCCTGCGTGAGAGTGAAGCGCGCCGCAGCACATCTGACCGGGAGCCTCGACCACTTCGCAGCCGTTTATCTCAAGCACTCTCCGAGTGGCGCGATTCGCTTCCGCGAACAGCCCTTCCATCACGCACCCGCCGAGCAAGGCGACGCGCGCGTGTTTTTCAGCTTTCGACAAATCGATATCTTCCGCTCGCGCCTTTGCAAAGGGCGAGCGGCTGGCTATGAGCAGAGCCAGCGCGGACTGCAATCGCCCGTCGAAGATATCCGCATCGAACGCAAGGCGAGCGAGAGAACTATCTCTCAGCCATCTCGCCATCGTCATCGCAGCGCGCAAAACCAGAGGTCGCGCAAACACGTTTCGGAGAATGAAGCGAAGTGATGATTCCGCGACAGAGCCGCGCAGGGATTTCACGCTTGAGACTTCGGCTCGCGCAGCTTCGAGCAGATGGCCGTAAGGCACGCCCGACGGACAGGCCGTCTCGCACGCGCGGCAACCGAGGCACAGATCGATGTGATGGATGAAAGCATCTCCTCTTTCGAGTCGGCCTTCGGAGACTGCGCGCATCAGATAAACTCGGCCTCGCGGCGAGTCGTTTTCATTGCCAAGCGCGCGATAAGTCGGACAGGCCGGAAGGCACAATCCGCAGTGAACGCAGGTCAAAAGGCGCTCGCTGTTTTCTTCGATCATCATTGCGAGTTTTTCTGCCGCGATAGCCATAATCGTGGTGGACTTTACTACAGCCCTGCGGCGAGGTCAAAGCCCGCGTCTCATTGCGCAATCTCTCGCAGGCGGTTAAACCTATCGATATGTCGATCTCTCCTGAAGTCTACGAAACCGACCGCCGCGCGCTCTGGGGGTTGTGCTATCGCATGACGGGAAGCGCAGCCGACGCCGATGACATCGTGCAGGAAACTTTCGTCCGCGCGATGGAACGTCCGCCGCGCCGCCGCGACATTCCTTTGCGCCCGTGGCTCGTGCGCGTGGCTACAAATCTCAGCCTCGATCATCTGCGCCGACGAAAGAGAAGAGACTACCGCGGCCCCTGGCTTCCGTCTCCTCTCCCGACTGATGAAACGGAAAGCCTCGATATGAAGTTGACCGCCCCGGTGAGCGATTCTCCGTCTGCGCGCTACGATCTGCGCGAAAGCGTCTCGTTCGCTTTTCTGCTCGCGCTCGAAGCTCTCACGCCCATGCAGCGCGCCGTGTTGCTGCTGCGCGATGTGCTGGATTATTCGACCGAAGAGACTGCCGCGGCGCTTCATCTCTCGGAATCGAATGTGAAAGTTCATCTGCATCGCGCTCGTCGTCGACTCGATGAGTATGACAAGGAAAGATTCGCGCCTACGGCCTGCGCCGCAGCAACGCAGGAAGCCATAGAGCGATTTCTCTCGTGCCTCGACAGAGGCGATGTCGAATGCCTGGAAAAACTCCTGACCGAAGATGCCGTGAGTCTGTCTGATGGAGGCGGGAAAGTTTATGCCGCGCTCAATCCGATATATGGCCGGGCGAAGGTTGCGCGGCTCATCGCGGGGCTTAACGAAAAACTGAAACTGGAGCGAAGAATCGCTTTGCGCTATCTCAACGGATTGCCTGCGCTCGTAGTGGAAAACATCGGCGCGCCCGATGGAGTGGCCCCTCTCTTCACCATGCATTTCGAATTAGACTCCGAGGGAAAGATTCGCCGTCTCAGCACGGTGCTTGCTCCCGACAAGCTGACGGCCCTCGAACAGCTTGGATATTCGAACCTCGACTAATAGAATATGCGCCTTGCCTGAGACGAGTCAGGTTTTTTCTCTCGACTCGTCTCAAGGGGCCGTTTTTATAAATCGCAGGTCGGGGTCTCGAATGGAAGAATCAGCCGCGCAGAAAAAATCACGCAACATAGTCGCCCGATGGTTCCGCAGTCGCTTCAAAAGATGGCTGCTCAAGGGCCGCATCAAAGAAGTCGCAGGGCCGCACGAGCGCGAGGGCCAGCATCACGCGCATCCATGGTGGAAAGTGATGTGCTTGACCGGAGTCGATTACTTCTCGACTCTCGGTTATCAGCCGGGCATCGCATTTTTAGCCGCGGGCGCTCTCTCGCCCGTCGCCACGCTCATACTCATACTGCTGACGCTGTTCGGCGCGCTGCCTATTTATTCGCGCGTGGCCGAACACAGCCCGCACGGCGAGGGGTCGATTTCGATGCTTGAAGATTTGCTCCCGCGATGGAAAGGCAAATTCTTCGTACTGTGCCTTCTCGGATTCGTCGCGACGGATTTCATCATCACGATAACTCTTTCGGCTGCCGACGCGACGGCTCACATAATCGAAAACCCCTTCACGCCCGATGTCTTTCATAATCGGATATGGGTGACGATATTTCTTATCGCGGTGCTGGGCGCGATATTCTTAAAAGGATTTCGCGAGGCCATCGGGATTGCGGTTTTTCTCGTCGGGCTGTATCTCCTGTTGAACGTCGTCGTCGTCGCCACAGGAATATATGAACTGATCACGCATCCGCAAAAGCTGCCCGAATGGAAAGACCTCCTGTTTCAAAAGCATTCCAATCCTCTGGCGATGATAGGCGTGGCGTTGATTTTGTTTCCGAAACTCGCGCTCGGACTTTCAGGGTTCGAGACGGGAGTGGCCGTCATGCCGCTCGTCAAGGGTGATGAAACGGACACCTACGATAACCCGGCGGGCCGTGTGCGCAACACGAGAAAGCTGCTGCTCTCAGCCGCGCTCATCATGAGCGTTATGCTCCTGGCAAGCAGCTTTGTCACGACGACTCTGATTCCGGCGGAAGCTTTTCAGCCGGCGACCCAGTTTCAGAAGGCGGGTGAAGCGAACGGGCGCGCGCTGGCCTTTCTCGCTCATCATTATCTGGGCGAAGGCTTCGGCACGCTTTATGACATCAGCACTATTTTGATTTTGTGGTTCGCGGGAGCATCCGCCCTGGCGGGGCTTTTGAATATAGTCCCGCGCTATCTGCCGCGTTACGGCATGGCTCCGGAATGGGCGAGGGCCACGCGCCCGCTGGTGCTGGTGTTTATCGCCATCGCATTCGCCGTGACGATTATTTTCAAAGCCGACGTTGACGCGCAGGGCGGAGCTTATGCCACAGGCGTTCTGGTGCTGATGAGTTCGGGCGCGATTGCGGTGACGATGTCGCAATGGCGAAAGGGCTGGAAGAGATGGGTCTTTGCGACTATATCGGCGGTGTTTTTGTACACGACGGTGGTGAATATCTTCGAGCGACCGGAAGGCATAACCATCGCGTCGTTTTTCATCGGCGCGATAGTCGCAGCTTCGCTCGTGTCGAGAGTGATGCGCACGACCGAGCTAAGAGTCGAAAACGTCAAGCTTGACCGGACTGCAAAAGCGATAATCGAAGAAGCGAGTGGAGGAGAGATTCGCATCATCGCCAATCGTCGGGATCGCGGCGACGCGCTTGAATACAGGATGAAAGAGAAAGAAAAGCGCGAAGACAATCACATCCCTGCGAGCGATTCGATCATCTTCCTCGAAGTGAGGATCAGCGACGCATCAGAGTTTTCAGACGAGCTTGAAGTGAAGGGGTATCACATCGCCGGCTTCCGCGTGCTTCGCGCCGACAGCCCTGCCGTTCCGAACGCGATAGCCGCGTTTCTGATGTACCTGCGCAACGAAACGGGCAGGATACCTCACGTCTATTTCGGCTGGTCTGAAGGGAACCCGATAACTTATCTGATACGTTACATCGCATTCGGCGAAGGCGACACCGCGCCCGTCACGCGCGAGGTGCTGCGTCAGGCCGAACCCGACCCGGAACGCCGCCCGTCGGTGCATGTGGGCGGATGATTGAAGCAGTGGGCCGAGTGCGGAATGCGGAGTGCGGAGTCGATCAATTCCGCATTCCGAATTCCACACTCCGCATTCGAAGGGTGGTCAGTAGAAAAGATATTTTCGCCAGGTTTCGTCGGCGCGGCCCAGGTAGCGGATGATCTGGCGGTTGACGTGATAGTTGTAAGACTGCGGTCGCTTGTGCAGTTTCATTCCCGACGCTTCGGGCGAGCGGTCGCCCTTGCGATTGTTGCAGGCGCGACAGCAGGCGACCAGATTATCCCAGCTTGAATCTCCGCCCTGCGAGCGCGGGGTTATATGATCGAGCGTAAGATCCTGCGGCGCGAAAACTCGAAGGCAATACTGGCAGGTGTTGTGATCGCGAAGCAGTATGTTTTTGCGCGAGAGGCTCTTTCTCTCGAACGGAATGTGAATGTATTCGACGAGGCGGATGACCGAAGGCATAGGCATGGAAAAGCGCGCCGAATGAATCCAGTGAGAAGAATGTTCTTCGGGGTAAGCAACGCCTTTGAGTATCAAAATAATGGCGCGTCGAGCCGAACAGACATTTATTGGCTCGAATGAAGCGTTTAATACTAAAACGCGCGTGTTCATTCTGAAACGGAAATATATCCTGCCCGCAAGGATTCTGTCAAAAATCAGTGGTCTGTAGTCAGCAGTCAATCATCGCGGCAACTGTCCGGGCAGATTGGCCAGCGCGTAAGTCAGCACCGAGATGACCGCAGCATTTTCCGCAAGGTGGCGAGGGTTGACTTTATCAAAAGTGTCGGCTGCCGTGTGGTGATAGTTGAAATACGTTCTCGTGTCCTGAAGGGGAGAAAAGCCGGGAACGCCCGCGTTCTCAAGCGGCCCTATATCCGCGCCTACATTGTTGGTCACAAATTTTATTATGCCCGCGCCTGAACTGGCGAGGACATCGGCTATGGGCTGAAGCAGCGGTTGCGCTTTCGGATCGAGGTGAGCGTTGAACCCTGTCGGATGGCCCGCGCCGAGGTCGCTTTCGATCACCGCGAAATGATTTGCTATATGTGAAGAGTGATTCTCGAAATAAGTTTGTCCCCCTCGCAGTCCATTTTCTTCGTTCATCCACGCGATGACCCGAATCGTTCGCCGGGGTCTGAGGCCGAGCTTTTTAATCAACTGCGCCGTCTGCATAGCGACGGCCACGCCCACCGCGTCATCGAGCGCGCCCGTTCCCAAATCCCACGAATCGAGATGGCCCGAAACGATTACTATCTCTTCAGGCCGCTCGCTGCCTCGAATGTCGGCGATGACATTGTGGCTCTCCGTGTCGGGGAGCGTCTGAGGAGTGAGTTTCAAGCGCATTCGCACGCGACCCTGATCAGCAAGGTAAGCGATCAGATCAGCATCTTCCGATGCCAGGGCCGCGGCTGGAATGCGCGGCGCGTCTTCTGCATATCTCAGCGATCCCGTGTGAGGCAATCGGAAATCTGCTCCTCCTACGGATCGAATCAGCGAAGCGACTGCTCCCATTCGCGCCGCCACGCTCGCCCCCGCGCCCCGATACCCGACCGCCTGAAGGTAGGCATCGCCCGCAAGCCCCTGCTCGGCCATCTGCTTGTCGAAACGATAAGTGAAAAGAACTATCCGGCCCGCGACCTTTTCGCGGCCCAGAGATTGAAGATGCTCGAAGCTGCGGGCGACCACGACTTCAGCAGTGATTCCTTCCGCAGGAGTCGCCACGCTTCCGCCGAGCGCGGTCAGCACGATCTTATGGGTCGTCGCGGGAGCCTGTCCGGGAAATTCCACGAGCGCGGCGGTCTCTTCGCCTCTCACCCAGCGAGGCACCATAACTTTTTCGAGACGCACTTCGAGTCCGAGTCGGCGCATCTCTTCGGCGACATACTTTACAGAATGCTCGGCCTGAGCCGATCCGCTCAGTCGCGGGCCGATGTTGTTGCACAGATGCGCCGTCTGACGATATGCGTAATCGTCCGCCAGCGCCGCTTGCTGCAATCGACGCAATTCTTCGATAAGCTCTGCCGGAAACTCCGCGCGCTGCTGACCGGCGATGAGCGGAGAGGCGACGAGAATGAAAGCCAGCGTGACTGACATAATTCGAGCGAGGGGGAGAGTTTGTATTTTCATCAGCATGAATTACACCAACTTTCGAGCGATAATTCCAGCCGTAGCCCTGGGAGCGCACGCTTCCAGCGTGCCAGACTCGCGCATTCAGGAATGACCTGCCCTCTGAAGCCCAGCACGCAAGATGCGTGCGCTCCCAGGCAGCGACAAACGATCCTTGACCGATGCGGCTCGTTCAGTTCAATGTAAACCGATGAGACCATCTCGTCGCATTCAACCGCTCACGCCGGACGAAAAGGAAAAACGAAAAGGATCGCCGCGCGACCTGCTGCGACTCCTCGCCTACGCCCGACCTTACAAAGTCCGTCTCGCCATCGCTTTTCTGAGTCTCGTCATCGCATCCGCGGCGGCTCTCGCCTTTCCTCAATTCGTGCGGGTGATAATCGATGCGGCCTTCGTGGAACGCAACGCCGACAAGCTCAATGGCGCGGCGTTTATGCTGATAGGTCTCTTCGCTGCGCAGGCCGCGTTCAGCTTTCTGCGCACTTATCTGCTCTCCTACACGGGCGAGCGCATCGTGTCTGATGTTCGCGCCGAGGTCTACACTCATCTCATTTCGCTTCCCGTTTCATTTTTCGCCTCGCGCCGGGTCGGGGAGCTTACCTCGCGGCTCGCTTCCGATGTCACCGTCATTCAAACCGTGACTACCGGAAGCCTCACAGAGCTTTTGCGAAACACCATAATTCTGACAGGCGGCGTCATCATCATCGCGCTGACCAACGCGCGGCTCACGCTCGTGATGATGGCCATAGTCCCGCTCATCATCGTGTCGGCGAGGCTCTACGGGCGATACATTCAGCGACTCAGCACCCGCGTTCAGGATCGATTGGCCGAATCGAACTCCGTGCTTGAAGAATCCATCTCGGCGATCCGCATAGTTCAATCCTTCGTGCGCGAAGAGTATGAGAGGAGTCGTTATCGACAGAAGATCGCCGACGCATTGCAGCTTGCCGTCAAACGCGCGATGGCGACGGGCGGTTTTATCGCTTTCATCATACTTGTCGTCTACAGCGGAATCGTCGTCGTCCTCTGGGTCGGAAGTCGCCTCGTTCTGTCGGGCGAGCTTACAGCAGGCGATCTCATAGCATTCGTCCTCTACACGTTCGTCGTCGCCGGTTCGATAGGCGGGATGTCGGAACTCTATGGCCAGTTCAATCAGGCCATCGGCGCGACCCGTCGCGTCTTCGAACTGCTCGACACTGATCCCGAAATCAAAGACGCGGAAACGGCTGAACCTCTGGAACAGGTGCGCGGGCATGTTCAACTCATCGATGTCCATTTCTCTTATCCCGATGAAAGAAATCTGCCAGTGCTTGCAGGCGTGTCAATCGATGCGCGGGCGGGAGAGATAATCGCGCTCGTGGGGCCGAGCGGCGCGGGCAAATCGACGCTGATAAATCTGATCCCGCGTTTTTACGATGCCACCCAGGGAGCTTTGCTCGTAGACGGGCGAGATGTAAAAGGGGTGAAGCTGGCCGATCTGAGGCGGGCCATCGGCATGGTTCCGCAGGAGACTATTTTGTTCGGCGGCACGATTCGCGAAAACATAGCTTATGGGAAACTCGACGCGAGCGCGGAAGAGATCGAAGCCGCCGCGCGAGCCGCGCACGCGCACGAATTCATACGCGATTTCCCCGACGGCTACGATACCCTCGTGGGAGAAAAAGGCGTGAAGCTTTCAGGCGGTCAGCGCCAGCGCATAGCCATCGCTCGCGCATTGCTCAAAGACCCGGCGATTCTCATTCTCGATGAAGCCACAAGCTCGCTCGATTCCGAATCCGAACGACTGGTTCAGGAAGCTCTTGATGTGCTGATGCAGGGTCGCACGACTTTCGTCATAGCGCATCGTTTGTCTACCGTGCGAAGGGCCACGCGGATAGTCGTGCTTGACGCGGGCCGCATAGTCGAGGAGGGGGCGCACGAAGAGTTGATCGAGCGCGGAGGGCTTTACAAGCAACTCTACGATCTTCAGTTTCGCGACTTTCCCATGTCTGTCGGAACCGGGCAGTCGTGAGTTTAACCATTTTCAATATAATCCTGCGTGTTAAACTTGTCGCGGAGGAAAAGTTGAAGGATGAGCATGGATGGAAAACTTGCCGAGCAAATTGAAGAGAAATTGAAAAACTTCATAGCTGAATCCAAAGAAGACCCACTGTCTCTGCGCACTCAAGCCGCCCGGTTCAACGCGCTGCCGTTGTGCGTCGACTGGGGGAAGTGCTGGGCTGTGCGAGCCGATGGAGAAGTGATCGTCTTTTCGCACGAAGACGCGGAGCCTCACGCAGAGGAGGAAAGCGATGAGCGAATGCGTAACGTCGCTCTTTATCAGGGCAGTCTGACTTATCCCGAACTGAAAAACCTGATCCCCGTCAGACCCAACAGTGCGAAGGATTGTCCTTACTGCACGGCCAAAGGTTTCGATCCTGTTTCGCTGGAAAAGCAGAACATCGTCTGTTACTGCGGCGGGCTGGGCTGGATTCCGGCCTCGGCCTGATTGCGATGGTCGATGACAACGCGGCCTGACTTGATAACCGTTCGCGCGTGATTGACGCCGAAGAAATAAGGTATTTGCCTGTAATCCGCGCAATCGTACACAACGACATCAGCCTGCTTGCCCGCTTCAATCGACCCAATGCTTGAGCCGAGATTCAAACTGTAAGCGGCATTGATCGTCGCCGCCGTCACCGCTTCCGCAGGAGTCATCCGCATCTGAGCGCAGGCTATCGATAAGACCATCTGCATCGAAGGCGTGGGCGAGCTTCCAGGATTGAAATCCGTAGCCAGCGCGATGCCAAGCCCCGCTTCGATCATCCTTCGCGCAGGCGGATATCGCGTCAGCCCAAGATTGAAAACTGCCCCCGGCAAAAGTATGCCCATCACTTCGGCGCGTCGCATCGCTTCAATGCCTTCTTCATCCGTCCATTCGAGATGATCCGCCGTCGCAGCTTGAAGTTTTGCGGCAAGAAGCGCGCCGCCACTCAATGTCAACTGGTCTGCATGAAATCGCAATCCAAAGCCGAGTTCTTTCGCTCTCTCAAGCACCCGACGCGATTCATCAACGTTGAAGACATGCGATTCGCAGAATATATCCGCATAGCGCGCGAGTTTTTCTCGCGCGACCCGCGGCATCATTTCGTCGGTGACGAGTTTTATGTAGCCTTCTCGATTCGCGCGGTATTCATCGGGTATTTCGTGCGCGCCCAGAAAAGTCGGAATTACATCGAGCGGCGTCTCTTCACCGAGTCTTCGAATGACGCGAAGTATTTTCAATTCGTCCGCGACCGTAAGCCCGTAGCCGCTCTTCGCTTCTATCGTAGTCGTGCCGTGTTCCATCATCTGCTGCAAGCGAGGCAAAGCTATCTGAAATAATTCTTCTTCGCTCGCCTGGCGCGTTCTTCGCACAGTGGAGCGAATGCCGCCGCCGCGAGCGGCTATCTCCTGATAGGTCGCGCCTGCCGAGCGCATTTCGTATTCGTCTTCGCGGGTTCCGGCAAAAACCGGGTGCGTGTGCGCATCTATGAATCCCGGCATCACCACGCAGCCTCGCGCATCGGTGCGCACAGCACCACGGCTCGCCTTGCTTTCTATTTCATCCGTGCGACCGACCAGTGCGATCAAACCGCCGCGGGCAAGCAATGCGCCATCGGTGATGATGGCAAGTTCGCGCATCTCTTCACCGACGCGAGGTCGCGACGGGCCAGCGAGAGTCACCATCTGAGTTGCGCCGGTTATGAGCAGTTCGTCTGTCATGGCTCACCTGTCAGGAGCAGCAGCATTATGATATATTGACCGCCGATTCCGTCCTTGATTCAACAAAGGACAAGGGACGAATGACAAATGACAAAAAGGCAAACAAAATGTCCGACACACTGATGGGAACAGTCAAGGGGCCGGGCGAAAAACCGAGCGAGTTCGTCTTCATCACCGCAGACAACGACCGCGCTCGCACGGGAGAGTTCATCTACTATCGCGCTCGCGCCGCCGGAGTGGAGAGAATGATCCTCGGCAACATCACCGAGCGCAGGCTTGCGCGCTCACTGCCTGATAGTTTTCTCGCAGACCCTTCGACTTCGCCTTCGAGCGTGGCCGCGATGATCGGACTTGAAGGCGACGTGAGCGAGCTTTTTGAAATCGTCGTTTCAGTGATCGGCTACTATGACGAAGAACTAAATGATTTCGCGAATCCCCGCATACCGCCCATGCCGGGGCAGGCCGTCTATCTCGCCCCGTCGGAGATGCTGGCCCGCGTGCTGTCTCCGAGGCGAAAAGGCGAACTGGGCGCAGCGCACATCGGCAGCCTGCTCACTCGCGAGGCGGGCGAAGTGCCGGTGGTGCTTTCTGTAAAAGATGTCGTCTCGACTCATCTCGCGGTGCTGGCTTCGACGGGCGCGGGCAAAAGCTACACGGCTGCTGTTTTGATCGAAGAGTTGATGAAGCCCGAAAATCGATCAGCCGTTTTAGTCATCGATCCGCACGGCGAGTACAACACGCTTCAGGAAATCAAGCGGGCGGAGAATAAAAACTATTTCATCGCGAACGGCTATGAGCCTGAAGTCCGCATTCTTCAGCCCGAACGGGTAAAGGTGAGATTCGACTCTCTGGAATTTGCCGACATCGCTTACCTGCTGCAAGACCTTTCGGAAAAGATGCGCCACTCTCTCGGAACAGCCTTCCGCAACACGCGCAACAGCGCAGGCAAGCATGGCCATTACACTTTTCAGGATTTGATGGACGCCGTTGCAGAGCAGCGATACGGCGATGAGGACAGAGGAGGAGGCAACGCCAGCACGATTGATGCGCTCGAATGGCGGCTAGATAATCGCTTTCGCGGTTACGGCAAGCATCAGATTTTTTCCGACAGCGAGCATAATGGGCTGACTGAACTTTTCCGACCGGGCCAATGCACCGTTCTTCAACTCGTCGATATAGATCAGAACGAGCAGCAGGTGATCGTTGCGACTCTGCTTCGTCGCGCGATACAGGCGCGCATGGCTACGCACAAAGGCGACGCGACGAATCCCAATGATGAGAAGCATCTGCCCTATCCGATTTTCGTTTTGATCGAAGAGGCGCATCGCTTCGCGCCCGCGGGCCAGACAGTAGTTTCGACTAATGTGTTGAAACAAATTCTTGCTGAAGGGCGCAAGTTCGGCGTCGGCATCGGGTTGATAACTCAGCGACCCGGCAAATTGGATTCAGACGTTTTATCGCAGTGCATGACTCAATTCATCATGCGCATAGTCAACCCTATAGACCAGGACACGATAGCCAAAACGGTAGAAGGCGCGGGCCGACGTATGCTCGACGAATTGCCTGCACTCACGCGCGGGCAGTTGATCGTATCTGGAGTTGCGATCAACACTCCGCTTATGTGTCAGGTGCGGCGTCGCTTGACGAGACATGGCGGCGAGACGATAGACGCGCCTGCTGAGTGGGAGAAGTGGCATTCGGAGCGCAGCCGCGCGCGTCGCGATGAAGAAAACGCAGTTATGGTAAAGCCTCAGCCGCCCTCTCGCGGTCGAATCGGCGGGATCGAGATTTGAATTTCATGCCAGCCAGAGTTTGTACGCGCCGAAAAATATCAGTATCCACGCGAGAATGCCTACTGCCAGCGAGGCGCCGCTCATCACATCAACATTCGCCCTGCCCAGCGTGGCTGCTTTGATAATAACGAAGCCCAATCCTCGGACGAAAAAATGAACGAATACCTCGAAGAAAAATTCGACGATGATTTCGATTATGCCTTCGACAATCGCGCTCAACGGCATACTCTTCCCCTCAGAAAAGGTACAGCGGGCTGCCAGCCTGCTGTATCTCGAATTTTCATACTTTCCGCGCGTGAACAGGCTGGCCGACGGTTCTACATCTCAAACTCCTGTAAAACGAAGAGCGCAGGCTTGCGCGCGAATCGGAGACGTCGAACACGGCCTGCGCTCAACAGATCACTTTTCATCTATCGGCTCTACGGTTACGGTCTTTTCTTCCGACTTGGAATCTGACTGAATGCCAAGCTGCGCGAGCATACTCGGCACGTTGATTCCTAATGATTCAAGCTGCTGCAACAGGCCGAATATGACCGAGGGCGCGGTCGAAGCGAAACGGCTGATGCCGCTCTGCCCGCCGCCATTGCCCTGCTCGATGACCACCACTTTATCGATATTGCCAAGCGGAGCCGCAACCGCGCCAAACACCGGAGCCGTCGCCTGAAGAATAGCCGGGAGCTTTTCGAGTATGGTCTGAAGTCTCGCGGCTTCGTTGAACTGTTGCCAAGCTTCGGCTTTTTTCTCAATAGCCGTAGCTTCTGCTAGTCCCTGCGCTTCGATGGCCTTCGCCTGAGCCAGTCCCATCGCTTCGATCTTCGCGGCTTCGGCTCTGCCTTCCGCCTCGATAGCCGCCGCGCGTCCCTGACCTTCTTTTCTCAAGCGTTCCTGCTCGGCTTCGGCTATGGCTATGAGCGAGGCCCGTCTTCCTTCAGCTTCGAGAATGGCAGACTGCTTTGCGGCTTCGGCCTTGAGAACGGCAGCGGTGCGCGCAGCATCGGCGGGTCTGACTATGGTTGCTTCAAGCTCTTTTTCGCGTCGCAGAATTTCCTGCTCCTGAACGGCGATCTGTTCCTGAGTGCGAATCCTTTCGATGCGCACTTCTTCAGCGACCACAGACTGTCGCGCTTTCGCCGATGAGAGCGGGCCGGATTGTTCGGCTGTGGCGCGTTCCTTCTCGACTTCAGCTTGATACTGAGCCTTCTTGACTTCCAAGTCGCGTTGGGCCAGGGAGATATTCGCCTCGGTGTCGAGCTTGACCTTTTCTCCTTCCTGCATGGCGAGCGAAGCCTGAATCTTCGAATCGCGCGTGGCTTCCGCTTCGCCTATCTGCGCGTCGCGTTTTACTTCTGCCGTCCGTTTTTTCCCGAGCGCGTCGAGATAGCCTTCCTCGTCGCTGATCTCCTGAATGATGAGAACATCGACGCCTATGCCCATTCGCTCAAGGTCGGAGGCCGCTTCACTCGTGAGTTTTTGCGCGAAGCTCTGGCGGTCATTGTTTATCTCTTCGACCGTGAGCGTGCCGAGGATAGCGCGCAGGTGGCCTTCGAGAGTCTGAAATATAATCTTTTGAACTTCGACCTGGGACATACCTAAGAATCGCTCGGATGCGGCCTGAAGCGAGATGTCATCGCCTTTGATCTTGACGTTGGCGACTGCCTTCACAGAGACCGGCACGCCCTTGAGCGTATAAGCGCGGCGTATCTCAAGCGGGATGGTTATGAGGTTGAGCGCGAGGTAATCGACTTTTTCAAGCACCGGAATCCTCAGCGCCGCGCCGCCCTTGATCATGCGATAGCCCACTATCCGGCCATCGGGAAGTTTGCGCTTGCGGCCCGAAAAAACGGCTGCGGTGTTTGGCGGCACCTTGATGTAGTTCGAACTGAAGAGCCACAAAATGATTAGCAGCGTCACCACTACCCCGCCTACAGCCGGTATGATCAAAGAAAGGTTATCCATTGTCACGCCTCCTATCCTTCGAGTCGAGAGTCTGGAGTCTGGAGTCGAGAGTCGGAACATCTGACTTCTGACTTCTGACCTCTGACTTCTGACTTCTGACTTCTGACTTCTGACTTCTGACTTCTGACTTCTGACTTCTGACTTCTGACTTCTGACCCCTGACTCCTATTCCACGTTAGAGAACAGCCCGCGTTCTGTGCCGACTGCGGGCAAGGGAACTACTATGACGCTTTCGCCTGAGATTTCTTCTATTCTTACAAGCGAGTTATGAGGTATCGGCGATCCGTCTTTCGACCGGGCGATTTTATCGATCATGCTCTCGCCCACTATGCAGCGCACCTGTCCGGCGTCTCCTGCCGGAATGCTGATAACCACCTCAGCCGTCATGCCTATGAGGTCTTCCGACGTGATGTCGCTCGACGCCTGCTGCGAGTAGAGAAAGCGGGCGAAGTAATAAACAACCGCGCCGAGGGCGACGCCTCCCGCAAGTCCTACAATCGAGCCTGCCAGAGGCCCCAGCCCCTCGCTCACGGCTATGGCTCCGAATCCGCCGAAGGCCGTTACGAATATGCTGATAACCCGCGCGCTGATAAGGCCCGGTCCCTCGTGGCCGAAATCGTGGTCGGCATCGTGGCCGAAATCGAGACCCTCGAATATCTCGCCGAAGAGAAAAGAGATCAGCACGAAGAGAAACCCTATGGCTCCGATGGCGAGAAACACCGTCAGTGGTGAAAGCGAATCCATAGCATCTCCTTATGATCAGGCGATGAGCGGCTCTGATGATCGGTGAAGGGCCGCTTACCTGCGGCGCAAAAGACGCGCCCGCAGAACTCTGTCTGACTTCAATGAGGCGGCGAGATTTTATCACCTTCACCGATGAGTGAGAAGTTGTCGGAAAGATCAGCCGAGTTGATTTGACACCGCAGCGCGTCGGTGTAAACTACAGGCAAATATTTTCCGCGGGCAGGCAGATTGTTTTATCCGCTTCGAATTCATGGAGGCAAGTTATGATGTGCGCATTCATCCATAGTTCACCGGCAGCGACCGGAATTTTCCAGCAAAGGAGAAGGAGAACATGTTTGCCAGACTTCTGGGGTTCGTCTACGGGATATTGTGCTATCTGATCTTTTTCGGAACCTTTCTCTACGCGATAGGCTTCGTGGGAGGCGGCAATCTCTACGGGCCGGGTAAGCCTCTCATCGTTCCGAGATCGATAGATATTTCCCCGCTCGGAGGTTCTTTTATCGAGAGGCTGAGTATCGATATCGTCCTGCTTGCGCTCTTCGCCATCCAGCACAGCGTGATGGCTCGCCCGTGGTTCAAAAAGATATGGACGAAGGCAGTCCCGCCGCTTCTTGAACGCAGCACTTATGTATTGATAGCGAGTCTCCTGCTGTTGCTGCTCTTCTGGCAATGGCGACCTATGGGACTGGCCCGCGTCGCGTGGGATGTTGAAAACTCGACGGGTCGAATCATACTTCAGCTTCTGTTCTGGTTTGGCTGGCTGATGGTTCTGGTCTCGACGTTTCTCATAAATCATTTCGATCTGTTCGGGCTGAGACAGGCTTACTGTTTCTTCAAAGGTCAGGAGTGTCCGCCGCCTGCTTTCAGGAAGCCGATGTTTTATAAAGTCGTGCGACACCCTATCATGCTCGGATTCATGATAGCTTTCTGGGCGACGCCGCGCATGACGATGGGCCATCTGTTCTTCGCTGTTATGACGACCGTCTATATGATTCTGGCCATCCAGTTTGAAGAGCGCGATCTGATGCGGGCGCACGGCGACAATTACGAGCAGTATCGAAAGCGGGTCTCGATGCTGATCCCCATGAAATTCGGAGGCAGCAAGGGCGAAGGCGGAGAGGAAACGTAAAAGGTCGCGAAAGCGCAGTGGGCTGTCGGCCTGATTGTGACGAGCGATCTGCGCGAATTGAGCCGCACTGCTCATGGGTTTCCTCTTTTTCCTGGAGCGATCAGTGAATCAATGGCTGGGAGGAGACTCTATACTGCCAACGGGCATAATCTGCGCTTTTGGCAACGGGGCTAAAATCGTACAACAGGCTGCCAGCCTGTTGTGAAATGCGGCAACAGGCTGGCCGACGGTTGTACGATTACGACCCACAAAAGCGCAGTTTATGACCCTGCTGAGTATATAAGCAGGGCTTCTTTACCGGAGAGTTTCCAGGCCAATTCGAAAGCTTGAAGTCCATACCTTTGTTGCTGCGGCCCGATGAACGGATCGAGTGCGCTCACCTGCCTGCTTGTTATTTTGCTCAATAAGATGGCATGTGATGCGGGCGCGTACCCAAGCACGTGCCGCTCTACTCCAACAATAGGATAGTGACCTTGAATGAGTGCGTCTCGAATATCGTGCAGGCTCCATTCGCATTCAAGGGAGGCTTTGAATTCTGCTTGAACAAGTCGCGCGCGCGCAGCCGTCAAAGTTATTCCCAGTCGTGGATGGCCGAGTATGTCGCGCACCTCGGCTTCCGTTGGGTTTTCGAAGAAACTCGAAAGAACCATTCTTACGCACGCAGCGACGCAAGAGGCAGGATGCTCCTGAGCATACCAGGTCAACATCAATCGATCCCGCAGGCGGCAGCAAGAGCCTCTGCCCTTCGAATCAACTCTTCGGCATCAGGGTGACCGGCAAACTCGCCAGTGGCAGCGTGAATGTATAAATCGCCCACAACTCCCAGAGTGCCGCGAGAAGCGTAGGCAAGCTCTATGGGAAGATGCCAGTAAAAAGTCGACTGATCGAAGCGGGCAGTAGTCGTATGCACAGCCATGCCTACTTCGCGATGCAACCATCGATTGACCGCCTCAATCGCGTCTTCAGCCGTGGGGACGGAAAGTTGCGGAGATGTCAGCGCGCTCATAACTATCACCTGAAAAATCGTATCAGAAAACGAATCGGCGAACTACAAAAAAGACTTCCACTCATTGATCGAGCGACGCGCTGACCACAGGAACATCCCAGTGCGCGAGGAGTATTTCAAAACGTCGCTGCTCCTCGCGGCGGAAGGTTTCCTGATCGGGATAAAGCTGACGGATTATCGCGTCCTCGCCGCTCGAATCCATGGCGACCGAGGCGTTTTTGAAAACTATCGTCACGCGATAATCCCACCGCCCGTCTTCGGTCGTGTGATAGCGCGGGCGTTCGGCCCTGACTTCGAGTATGCGGCCCGTCTCGATCTGCTTTTTCAGCGCCGGGTAATGATTCTTTTTGAACAGCCGCAGGAACTCGTCCGCATATCCCCATTTCGCCTTGTAGTAGTATTCGACAACGTAAGGCTGTTCTTTCTGCTGCGAGCGGGCGTTGGAAAACGCGACCGCAACAAGAATCATCGCGCCAAGCACAATGAGTTTCGCTTTCATGTTTCCCCCTTAGAAAAGGTACAGCCGTCGGCCAGCCTGCTGGTTCTCCACTTTTCGTACTTTCAGGGCGTCAACAGGCTGGCCGACGGTTGTACGTCACGGACTCCTCAGCGAATCAATCGCTCGATCTCTTTTTTATCGGCGGCAACACGTACCGGGCGATTTGCGAAATTGCCTTTGATCGCCTGTCCTTCGAATGTGAGAGCGTCAGTATGATAATCGACCGTGTAGGAAGCATCTTTCATCAGATTGCCCGTAAGCACTGACATCACATTCGCGCTTTTTTCGATCACTCCCCGTGCTACGAGTTTTTTTATCCCGGCAAGCGTGGCCGCAGACGCAGGCTCGCACCCGATGCCATCGCTTCCGATCACAGCTTTCGCGTCAGCTATTTCCTGCTCCGTCACGCGCTCGACCACGCCATCAGTCCAGGCGAGAGCGCGAAGAGCTTTCTTCCACGATACGGGACTGCCTATTTTTATCGCGGTCGCAAGCGTCGCGGGGTGGTCAATATTTCTGAGCGCGCTTTTGTCCGACGAGACGAACAGATCATAAAACGGCGCGGCTCCTTCGGCCTGAATGACACTGATTCGCGGCATCCTATCTATGAAACCAGAATCGTAAAGCTCACGGAGCGCCTTGCCGAACGAAGACGAATTTCCGAGATTGCCGCCCGGCACTGCTATCCAGTCGGGCGCGCGCCAGAAGAGTTGTTCCATCATTTCGATGATGATCGCTTTCTGCCCTTCCAACCGGAACGGATTGATCGAATTAAGCAGATAGATGCCCGTCTCTTGAGCTATCTCGCGCACCAGCCGCATCGCGTCGTCGAAATTGCCTTCTATCTGAATGACCCTGGCCGTGTATTCGAGCGATTGCGAAAGCTTGCCGTAGGCAACCTGTCCCGCCGGAATGAAGACGAATGCATTCATCCCGGCTCGCGCAGCGTAAGCCGCCATCGAAGCCGAAGTGTTGCCGGTCGAAGCGCACGCAACCGCCTGCGCTCCAAGCGCGCGAGCCTGCGTCACTCCCGTAGTCATTCCGTT
>DLHY01000079.1:14884-36695 GCA_002483445.1 Blastocatellia bacterium UBA7656 | reverse complement strand
GTGCGACCCGTAGGCCCATCGATTAGCGCGGGTTTATCCGAAAGACCTTCGAGGTTCTGGAGAACGAACTCCGTAAGCGGGAGGTCAGGTATAACGACATCCGTGTGCGGGCTGCGAAAAATCATTTGCGTCACCTTTCGATCTGAAATAGCGGCGGTTAAGGAATAGGAAAAGATAACGTCGCGCCTCCGCCTTGTGCAAGGAGAAGGCAGCGAGCGAGGCGGCGAATGAAGTAGGTGAGCATCAGGCCCTGCCCCATATTTCATTCTCGCGCCGGACGTTTGTGTAACTCGCCCTCGCCGTTCAACGTCTTTGATGCCATAGCAAATTCAACAGGCGAATGATCGAAAGGAGATAACATGATCGATCCGGCCCTCAAGATGCGAAGCCGTATAGTTGCGTGTCTCGCCATACTTCTCATCGCTCTTACTTCCCTGCCCACTGCATCGGCGCAGAAGAAACCAACGGTTGAACAGTTCATCAGCCCGCCTTTCTGCTATGAGCTTGTCTCAGCCAAAAAGACAGACCGCATAGCGTGGATCGCCTACGAGCGCGGGATGCGAAATGTCTTCACCGCTGCCGCGCCTGATTTCAAGCCCGTCCGATTGACTTCATACCTCGAAGACGACGGCAATGATCTTACGACGCTCAGAATTTCTGATGACGGCTCGACGGTCATATTCATTCGCGGTCACTCGCTCAATCGAGAAGGCTGGGTTGCAAATCCTACGAGCGACCCCCGTGGAGCCGAGCGCGCTGTGTGGGCCGCGCGCACCATCGGCGGCAAACCCTGGAAGGTCATCGCCATCGCAGGCAACCCCGCGCTTTCGCCTGATGGTCGCTCCCTGCTCTACGTCAAAGACGGGCAGATTTATCGCGCTGCGGTCGCTCCAATGCTTACAGCAAAAACTGATAAGGACGAAAAGCCTTTTTTCAAAGTCTTAGGCACGAACTCCAATCCTCGATGGTCGCCCGACGGACGAAAGATCGCCTTTACGAGCAATCGCACCGATCACACTTTCATCGGCGTCTACGATGTGACAAAGAAGACGATCACCTATCTTTCGCCGAGCGTCGATCATGACACGTCGCCTGCGTGGTCGCCTGATAGCCGTCGCGTCGCATTCATACGTCGCCCCGGCACTCCGTTCGGACAGCAGGGACAGCCGCCCGGAGGTTTTCGTCAGGGCGGATTTCCTCCCGATGGCGCAACCCCTCCCGCGGGAAGACAGGCAGAGCAGCAACCTCCGGTCACGAATCCGATCAAGGGGATGATGCGCGCCGCATTCAAAGGCGGCTACAACCTTTCATTCTGGGTAGCCGATGCTGAGACGGGCGAGGGCCGTGAGTTCTGGCACAACGCGGCGGATGAAAAAGTTTTCACCAACATCAACAACATTCAGTGGGCTGATCGAAGCGTGATATTTTCGCTTGAGCCTGAAGAGTGGATCAGATGGTACTCGGTCGCAGTCGATACGAACAACTCTCAGCCCGTCACTCTCACCCCCGGCGATGGCATGGTCGAAAACGTGGGACTCACAAACGATGGGAAATTTCTCTACTACTCGACGAACGCCACAGACATTGATCGCCGCCACGTATGGAAAGTCCCGACCGCAGGCGGCGATGCCGTGCAACTCACAACGGGCAATGACATCGAGACTTTCCCCGTAGCTCTTGCGTCCGGCAGTATGGCGATGCTCGCGGCAGGAGTGAGTCAGCCGCAGTCTGTCGCGGTTTTGGAGAAGGGCGGAAAACCGCGCATCATTTACCCGACTGTGATGAAAGATTTTCCCGCCGAAGCTCACGTCACGCCTGAAAACGTTACGCTGACTGCTCCTGACGGATTGAAGTTCAACAACCAGCTTTTTCTCCCGCGCGATCTCAAAGAGGGCGAGCGTCGGGCGGCAATCATATTCGTTCACGGCGGCCCGCGTCGTCAGATGTTACTCGGCTATCACTACATTCAGTTCTATCACGTCTTCTACTCCTTCAATCAGTATCTCGCCTCGCAGGGCTACATAGTTCTTTCGGTGAATTATCGAAGCGGCATCGGCTATGGCAAAAAGTTCCGTGAAGCGCCGAACACTGGCCGTCGAGGGAATGCCGAATATCAGGATGTTCTTGCTGCGGGCAAATATCTTCAGAGCCGAGCAGATGTCGATCCGAAACGAGTAGGCATCTGGGGCTTGTCTTACGGCGGGTTGCTTACGGCTCAGGCATTGGCGAGAAACTCTGACGTGTTCGTAGCCGGAGTCGATCTCGCGGGCGTTCATCTCTGGGGAACGTCGGTCGATCCAAAGGAGGTGGCCTATAAGTCTTCTCCGATTTCAGAAATCGAGAAGTGGAAATCGCCCGTGCTTCTGATTCACGGCGACGATGATCGCAATGTAGCGTTTTCGCAGACCACAGGGCTTGTGCAACTGCTTCGCGCGCACAACGTCCCGCATGAGTTGATCGTGCTGCCGGATGACATTCACGAAACGTTGCTGCATCATCGCTGGATCATGTGCTTCAATGCCATGGATAAATTTCTGAATCGGCATTTGAAGGGCAATGAGAACTGATCTTTAGAGTCCAGAGAGTCCAGAGAGTCTGGAGAGTCTGAAGAGTCGGAATGCTAAAAGCCTTGGCTTGACTCTCTGGACTCTAAAGACTCCACAGACTCTCTAGACTTTTATCTTGAGAGGAACAATGAATCAACGAAATGGAAAAATCGCCGCGATCATGTTCGCCCTGTGTTTTCTGCTGATGCTGGCGCGAGGGCAGAGTGCGCCTCAACAGAACGCGCCACCTTCGACCGACATCTTTCTGGCCGATTTTCATAGAAGCCGCGATGGTCGTTTGATGTTCAGTCAGCCGGTCAATATCACCAGTCGCGAAGGCTATGACAATCAGCCTTACTTTCTGCCCGACGGCGCAAGCCTGATCTTCACTTCGATACGTGAAGGCACGCAACCCGATATTTATCGCTACACGCTCAAGGATAAATCCACAACGCAGATGACGCGCACGACGGAAGGCGAGTATTCGCCAACGCCCGCGGGAAAATTCTTTTCCGTGATTCGAGTCGAGGCAGATCAGACGCAACGATTGTGGAAGTTTCCTTTCGATGGCGGCGCGCCTTCGCTCGTTCTGGAAAACATCAAGCCCGTGGGCTATCACTGCTGGCTGGATGAAAACACGCTGGCCTTATTTGTGCTGGGCCGTCCCGCGACTTTGCAGATAGCCGACACTCGCACAGGCAAAGCCGAAACCGTTGAGAGCAACATCGGCAGATCGCTTCATCGTCACCCGCGTCGAGGCACGCTCACCTTCGTCCACAAACTGACAGAGACCGAATGGCTCATAAAAGAGATGGACATAAAGACGCGAAAGACGGAGACGATAATCAGGACTCTTGCAGGCAGCGAAGACTATGCGTGGACGAAAGAGGGAGTGATTCTGATGGCGAGCGGCGCGAAGCTCTTCAAATTCGACCCGTCGAAAGATAAAGAGTGGCAGCCTGTGGCAGACTTCGCAGGCGCGGGAATAAAGAGCATCACACGGCTTACGGTGAGTCCGCGAGGCGATAAGCTGGCTCTGGTCGCGTCTCTTGAAGTTGCAAAGTGAAGGAGTCAGGCAGTTAGATTGAGGGAAGTTTTTTGAGAAGCGATACAAGATTATGCGGCGCTCTTTTTGCTCTCGCCTGGATCGCTGAATTAGACCGATTCATTCGCCCGGAATCCGTATAGTCCCCATGCTTGTTTGCGAACTGTTGTCGCCCGCCTTCGAGTTCCGAGACAACCGGTTAGAGAAATCTCCTCTTCGGCTACGCTAACCTTCTTTCTCTTTCTCTCGAAGATCGGCCAACTGCTTCTTAAGTTTTTCGATCTCAAGATGGGCGATGAGCGCAACCGCTCCAGGCAGCAAGAAAGCCAACACCGATAGATTTTTCGCGGGCAAAAGCGGCGTGATATCGAAGACGAGCAATACCGCACCTGCCAGGTAGACGATTCCAAATCCCAAAAGCGCTGTCTTCATAATCTATACTCCTTCCTCCTATTCAATGCGTTTCGGCTCGGGCCAGCACACATTCATCATAGTGCCATTCTTGCTCTCTGTCTTCAGTTTTGATTTTCTGGTTTATCCTGCCAGATGGAGGAAGCTTTGTCCGACTGCGCATGTTCTGCGGACGGGCATGTGATAGTCGCTGTTGGCACAGCGGGCGTTTACATCCTCAAGCTTGAGAGGTGATCGCCTGTCGACATGGGCGGTTAATCGCGCATAGAAAAAGAGCGCGAATGCCTGTGAGCATCCGCGCTCTTTGCTTGACTGAAAGTTTCAACTGCCGAAACCAGCTTCAGGCGCTTACCGCTGCCTGCCGGTTCGTTGAATCAACCAGCGCAAGCTCGCCAGCTTGCGCCACTTCTCTAACGGTTGCCCGACTGCGGAGACGGGCGCACCGGCGACTTGTGATAGTTCGGATACGCGGGCTTGCGATACTTAGGCAGCGGGTTTCGCTTCAAGGCCGTCATCACTACCTCGACCGCCTTTTCAAGCTGCGTGTCCCGGCCCTGTCGCCACGCCGCAGGATCGAGATCAACTTCTACATCAGGCGCAGTTCCCCAGTTCTCAACTTCCCAATCGCCCTGAAGATTGTAGAAAGCTACTCGCGGCGCTGTCACCTGCCCGCCATCGATCAGAAACGGATAATCATAAATTCCCACAAGCCCGCCCCACGTGCGCTTTCCAACCAGTTGGCCGACTCCGGCTTTCTTGAACAACCACGGCATAAGGTCGCCGCCTGATCCGGCCCACTCGTTGATGATCATCGCCTTTGGCCCATAGATCGATCCTACGGGAGTGTTGAAGTCTTCTCCCTCGCGAGTGGCCCAGCGATTCATCAAAGGACGCCGCATGTAATCGATGATGTAGTCGGCAGCCGTCCCTCCGCCGTTGAAACGTTCATCGATCACTGCGCCTTCTTTATCGATCTGCGCGAAGTAGTATCGATTGAAGTTCGTGAATCCCGCACCCCCCGTGTTCGGCAGATACACATAAGCGAGTTTCCCTCCGCTCATCTGATCCACTTTGCGGCGATTGCCTTCCATCCAGTCGAGATTCCTCAGTCCGCCTTCGTTTCCGACAGGCACGATGGTCACTTCGCGTGAGTTCGATCCGTCTGCGTTCGCGCTCACGCGGATGACCACCTGCTTATTAGCCGTCGATTCGAAGAAAGAATAAACATTGTCCGTCGCCCTCACTTCGCGGCCACGAACCGCTATCAGATAATCGCCCACTTTCACATCGACGCCGGGTTGAGTGAGAGGGGCGCGAAGGTTCGGGTTCCAGTTCTCGCCGTTGTAAATCTTCGCAAAGCGATAACGCCCGTTTTCCACTTTGAAATCGCAACCGAGCAATCCGCCCGGAACGAAGTTGGGCTGAGGCGCGTCTCCGCCTCCCGCGTTGTGATGACCCACGCTCATGTTGCCGAGCATCTCCTGAAACAGATAGGTCAGATCGGCCCGATGCGCGACGTTCGCGAGATAAACTTCATACTTCTTCTCGTAAGTCGCGAGGTCTAGACCGTGAAGGTTCGGATCATAGAAGAAATCTCTCTGCACCCTCCACGCCTCGGCGTACATCTGACGCCACTCTGCACGCGGATCGACATGAACTTCCATCTCGGCGACGTTGACCGCGCCCTCGCCGGGACGAGGCGGCGTCATCGTCGGAATGATCGTGTAGCGATAACCCGCAAGCGGGAATCCCGGCGGAAGAGGCTGCCCCTGACCTATGAGCATCTTCTCGCCGTTGGCCGAGATGACGAACAAGCCTACGCCGTCCATCACTTTTTCAAACTTGCGGGTGTTCATATTGAAGCGATGAAGAGTCCCGCCCGGAGGGCCGCCCGCGCCCGTCGCCGGAACTGCTTCGAGAATGAAAACCGCGCCAGCTTTTCCCGCTGTCATAGCGACGAAGTTGCGCGCAGGTATAGGCAGCGCGAGTATGCGCTGGCCAATGCCGTCGAAATCAATCGTCACAGTGACCGGCTCTTTCTTGTCGGGAGGCTTGGGCGCTTCGGGTTTCTTCTCTTCCTCGATTTTTTCTTCGTCGCTTTCAGGCGCAAGCGGCGAAGCCGCGTCTTTCTTCAGCACCGCGACGTAAACGCTGCGCGTCAGATTCGCGTTGTGAGGAAAGCTCGACATATCCAGCCACCCCGATGCAGGCCCCGCGTCGGTGCTTGCGGTGAAGTAGATGTACTTGCCGCTTTGATCGAAGTTCGCATAACGCGCATCGCTAAGGCCATCGGTTATCTGCGTGGCTTTGGCCGTCTCAAGAGAATAGACGAACACTGCGCACAGGCGATTTTTCAACTGGCGGGTGTAAGCGATCCACTTGCTGTCAGGCGACCACGACGGATCCATCACCCGCCACGGGTTGTCGAAAGTGTTGGTGTCGACTTTCACGGGCGTTCCCTTTTCGATATCGACATACCAGAGGTTCAATCGCTTGTCGGTGTAAGCGATCTTTTTGCTGTCGGGCGACCACAAGGGCGAGTAAAAATAAGACGGCGGATTGCCGAGATTGATCTTCTTCACTTCGCCGAGTCCCGTCTGATTGCGAAGGTGAAGCGCGTACTCGCCCGACTCGTCTGAAAAGCAGGCTATCCATTTTCCATCAGGCGACCATGCCGGGTCGCGGTCTGCCACTCCGGGCGAGTTCGTCAGATTGCGCGCATTGCCTTTTTCAGCAGGCACACTGATGATCTCGCCGCGCGCTTCGAAGACGGCTCTCACTCCCGAAGGAGAGAGAGCGACGTTGCTTATTCGATTGGCTGCGCGCTCGTATCGCGGTCGCACTGAAGGGAGATCGTCGTTGAGCGTTATGTTGACTCTCGTGGTCTTGCCCGATTTCAAATCGAACAGGTTTATCGAGCCGAACTGCTCATACACGATTGCATCCGGCCCTGCCGAGGCTGATTTGATATCCAGCCCGTCGTTGCGTATGAGTTGCGCAGTCTGTTTAGTCCGCGTGTCATAAGAGAACAGCGTCACCGCGCCGCTTCTATCAGAGAGAAAATAAACTTTGTTTTCAATCCACATCGGATTGAAGTCGTTGGAATTGTTGCGCGGGATTTCTTCGACTCGCGAATCACTCAAGTTAGCGAGCCATATTTTCGTCGTGCGGCCTCCGCGATAACGCTTCCACTGAGCGAAGGCGGGAGCGAGCGGCATATAAGCCATCCTCCCGCCGTCGGGCGAATAAGAAGCCGCGAATCCCATAGGCAGCGGCACCTGAGTCTCATAGCCGCCTTCCGCCGAAATGGTGAAGAACTGAGGAACGCCGACGTAGCTGGCGCGCCCGGTGCGGAAAATTACGCTCTTGCCATCGGGTGTCCACCCCACGGCAACATCCCCGCCGGGATGATAAGTAAGTCTTTTCGGCACGCCACCCGATGAAGGGACCACGAAGACATCGAGGTTGCCGTCGTACTGACCAGTGAAAGCTATCTGCGATCCGTCGGGCGAAAAGATGGGAGCGAGTTCAACCCCCACGCCGGTCGTCAATCGCGAGGCTTCTCCTCCCTCGCGAGGAGCGATCCACAGATCACCGGCGAAATTGAATGCAATGTTAGTGCGGCTCAGAGTCGGACTCTGAAACAGATATGGCTTGTCGTTTTGCCCCAGCGAGGTGACGGCAAGCGCGAACAAAAGCGAGATGATCATTATTGCTTTTTTCATCGCGTATTCCTCCCTTCAAGTCTGGAGTCTGTAGTCTGGAGTCGAGAGTCGGCATTCGGACTCCAGACTCCAGACTCTCGACTCCAGACTCGCGCTTACGGTTTTCTCTCCCCGTTATGATAGTTCGGGTAATCGGGGCGCTTGGTCGTCTGAGGCGGATTCTTCTTGAGCGCCTCCATAACCACCTCGACCGCACGTTCAAGTTGCGGATCGCGGCCCGCGCGCCACGCTTTCGGATCCATTTCAACTTCGATGTCGGGAGCCACTCCGTAATTTTCTATCTCCCATTTGCCTTCGGGCGAGTAGAACGCGAAATGCGGCGCGGTGACGCTGCCGCCATCGATGAGTTGAGGATAGCCGCCTATGCCGACAAGTCCGCCCCAGGTGCGCTTGCCCACAAGCGGCCCGATTTTGGCTCGGCGGAACATCCACGGCATCAGATCGCCGCCCGATCCGGCATACTCGTTTACGATCATCGCCTTTGGTCCCGGCATCGTGCCGAACGGCGTGCGAAAGTCGTCGCCATCGCGAACGGCCCAGTAACTCATCAACGGTTTGCGCAGGTAATCGATTATGTAATCGGCAGCCTGCCCTCCTCCGTTGAATCGTTCATCGACGACCGCGCCTTCCTTGTCGAGTTGTGAGAAGTAATAGCGATTGAAGTTCGTGTATCCGCCCTGCGCCGTGTCGGGCAGATAAACGTAAGCGAGTTTGCCTCCGGTCATCTGATCGACTTTGCGGCGATTGCCTTCGATCCATGCGAGATGACGAAGCCCGCCTTCGTTCCCAACAGGCACGATGGTGACTTCGCGCGAATTCGACCCATCTGCGTTCGCGCTCACGCGAATGACGACTTGTTTACCCGCCATCGCTTCGAAGAACGAATAAACATTGTCCGTAGCCGAAAGATTGCGCCCGCGGACTGAGATGAGGTAATCGCCTTCCCTGACATCGACGCCGGGTTGAGTGAGCGGCGCGCGCAGATTCGGGTTCCAGTTCTCGCCGTCATAAATTTTCGCGAAGCGATAGCGACCGTTTTCGACTTTGAAATCGCAGCCCAGCAATCCGCCCGCGACGAAGTTGGGTCGAGGCACGTCGCCGCCCTGAACATACAAGTGGCCTACGGTCAACTCGCCGAGCATCTCCTGAAACAGGTAACTCAGATCAGCGCGATGCGCGAGCGATTCGAGATAGGGCTGATACTTTTTGGCAGTCGCCTGCAAATCCAGCCCGTGAAAATTCGGGGCATAGAAGAAGTCGCGCTCTATGCGCCACGCCTCGCGGTACATCTGCGTCCATTCAGCTTTCGGGTCGACGTGGACTTCCATATCATCGGTTCGGATGCGGCCTTCGCCGGGACGGACGGGCTGCGCAGTCGATGCGATGAACCAGTTCGGCCCCTGACTGAAGAGCATCTTCTCGCCGTTGGCCGAAAGATCGAATCCGCCCAGTCCGTCGAGAACCTTGTCGAACTTGCGCTTCTCCAGATCATACTTGTGAAGAGTCGCTCCCGGCGTGCCAGCGGCGAATTCGACCAGGAAAAGATTATTCGCTTTGCCCGCCGCCAACGCGACGAAGTTGCGCGCAGGTATGGGGAGCGCGAGTATGCGCTGAGAGATGCGATCAAAATCTATGCGCACAGGCTCGACCGCTTTTTTGGGAGGGCCTGCTCCGGCTGGCATTTGAGGCGGAGCTTCAGGCTTTTTCTCTTCCGCTTTTTCAGCAGGCTTGTCGGCAGGCTTTTCAGCCGGTTTTTCCTCCACGACTTTTTCCTCATCGCTTTCGGGCGCGAGCGGCGATGGAAGGTCTTTGCGAAGCACCGCGACATAGACGCTGCGCGTCGGGCGATGCGGATAGCTGGTCATATCGAATCCGAAGACCGCCGGACCGATGTCCGTGCTTGCGGTGAAGTAGAGATATTTTCCGCTTTGATCGAAAGCGGCGCGCGTGGCATCGCTCAAGCCGTCAGTCACCTGATAACTCTTCGCTTCTTCGAGCGAGTAAATGAAGACCGCGCTGTACCAGGATTGAAGAGGACGTGTGTAAGCGATCCACCGGCTGTCGGGCGACCACGAAGGATTGAACCCTAAGCCTCGCGTCGAGGTGTCTACTTTAACGGGCGTTCCCTTTTCTACATCGACATACCAGAGGTTCAATCGCTTGTCAGAGAAAACGATTTTTTTACTGTCAGGCGACCACATCGGCCTGTAGAAAAACGATGACGGATTGCCGAGGCTGATCTTCTTCACTTCGCCCAGTCCCGTCTGATTGCGAAGATGAAGCGCGTACTCGCCTGATTCATCCGAAAAGTAAGCGATCCAACGTCCATCGGGCGACCATGCGGGGTCGCGTTCTGCCACGCCAGTGGTGTTGGTGAGATTTCGCGCGTCGCCTTTTTCCGCAGGTACGCTGATGATCTCGCCGCGAGCTTCGAAGACGGCCCGCGCGCCCGTAGCCGATATTCTCGCGTTGAGTATGCGGTTTGTCACTCTTTCATACCGCGGGCGAACGGAGAGCATATCCCCGCTTATCGAGACATTCAGCTTTTTCGTTTTGTTCGATTTCAAATCAAACAGATTCAGCGAGCCGAACTGCTCATACACGATTGCATCCGTTCCAGCCGAGGCCGATTTGATGTCCAGCCCCTCGTTGCGGATGAGTTGAGTCACCTGCTTCGACCCGGTGTCGTAAGCGAACAGCGTGATCGGGCCGCTGCGGTCTGAGAGGAAGTAGACTTTGTTTCCGATCCACATCGGATTGAAGTCGTTGGAATTATCTCGCGGCACTGCTTCGACGCTCGAATCCGCCAGGTTCGCGATCCATACGGGAGTCGTGCGACCGCCGCGATAACGTTTCCATGCCTGAAAAGCGCGAGGCAACGGGCAATAAGCCAGCCGCGCGCTGTCGGCAGAATACGAGCCTTCGTAAGCCGCGGGCAGCGGCACCGCTGTGGGGAAAGCTCCGTCTACAGGAAGGGTGAAAAGTTGCGCCGTGCGATTCGATTCGCTCGTGCGACCTGAGACGAAAAGTATCTGCCTGCCGTCGGGCGTCCATCCTGCCACCCTGTCCGTGCCGGGATGATAGGTGAGTCTTCGCGGCACACCGCCTGACGAGGCGACGACATAGACATCCGTGTTGCCATCGTATTCGCCAGTGAAAGCGACCCAGTTGCCGTCAGGCGAAAAGATCGGACTCGATTCATCTCCCATGCCGTTGGTCAATCGCGCGGCCTCGCCGCCTTCACGCGACACGATCCAAAGATCGCCCGCATAAGAAAAGACTATCTGCGTTTTGCTCAACGTCGGATTGCGCATCAACAGGGGCTTGCCCGTCTGAGCCAATCCGATGCCTGTCGAAGCGAGTAAAAGTGCCAGTGCAAGAATTACTTTTTTCATCTCCATCTCTCCTCAAGAAAACAGTTTTCAGTTTTCAGTTTTCAGTTCCCCATCGTTTCCGGGCGAGCGGTCAAACTCGTGAAAGACTCCTCTTCGATAAGAGTCTTGAGAATCAGGAGTCGGGAGCATTCTGACTTCTGACTCCTGACTTCTGACTCCTTACTCATTTGTTAGGCACGCTCCCGTTGTGATAGTTCGGGAAAGGCGGACGACGGTGCTGCGGGCGAGGATTCTTTTTGATCTCGTCCATCAGCCATTCGACAGCCCGTTCAAGCTGCGGATCGCGGCCCTGACGCCACAAAGCCGGATCGAACTCGACTTCGATATCAGGCGCGACGCCAACGTTTTCAACTTCCCACTCGCCTTTCAGGCCGTAGATCGCGGCATCAGGCGCAGTGACCGATCCGCCATCCATCAAAGGCGGCGGCCTGAAAGAAGCGACAAGTCCGCCCCAGGTGCGCTTGCCGATGAGCGGCCCTATCTGCATCTTGCGGAAGTACCACGGCAGCGCATCGCCGCCCGACCCGGCATTCTCATTGATGAGCATCGCCTTGGGGCCGTAGATCGCGCCCAGCGGAGTGGGAATGTCGCGGCCTTCGCGGAAGTAAATGTAGTTGAGCAGCGGTCGAGAGAGGTATTCGACGATGTGATCGGCAAGCGAGCCTCCGCTGTTGAATCGTTCATCTATGACCGCGCCGTCTTTTTGAGTCTGCGCAAAGAAGTAGCGATTGAAATTCGTGTATCCGTTGCCGCCCGTGTCCGGCACATAAACATAAGCCAGCCGACCATTGCTCATCTCCGAGACCTTGCGGCGATTGCCTTCGATCCATGCGAGATTGCGCAATCCCCCTTCGCCAGCCACAGGCACGACGGTCACTTCGCGCGAATTCGACCCATCTGCGTTCGCGCTTACGCGGATGACTACTTGCTTATTGGCTGTCGCTTCGAAAAACTGATGGACATCATCCGAGGCCGAAAGATTGCGCCCGCGGACTGCGATAAGGTAATCGCCTTCCCTGACATTGACGCCGGGTTGAGTGAGCGGGGCGCGCAGATTCGGGTTCCAGTTCTCGCCATTGTAAATCTTACTGAAGCGATAGCGACCATTCTCGACTTTGAAATCGCAGCCCAGCAATCCTCCGGGAACGAAGTTGGGTCGGGGCTGATCTCCGCCGCCTATGAACATATGCCCGATGGTGAGTTGATTGAGCATCTCGCGGAAGAGGTAATTCAAATCCGAGCGATGCGCGACCGATTCGAGATAGGGCGCATACTTCTTCTTGAACTCTGCGAGGTTGAGTCCATGAAGATTCGGGTCATAGAAGAAATCTCTCTCACCTCGCCATACTTCGTTGTACATCTGAAGCCATTCGGCTCGCGGGTCGACGTAGACTTCCATCTCCGCAGTTCTCAACAGTCCGTCGCCGGGGCGGGGCGGCGCAACTCCGAGCGTCGCCGTGCCGGCGATGATCCAGTTTGCCGGTCCCTGTCGATAGAGAATCTTTTCGCCGTTGTCCGATACATCAAGCCCGGTCACGCCATCGAAAAGTTTATCGAACTTGCGTTTGTCTAAATCGAACTTGTGAAGCGTAAATCCCGGAACAGGAACGGCTCCCGCAGGCGGAAATTCAAGGATGAAAATGGTGCTGGCTTTGCCCGTTTCAAGCCCGATGTAGTTGCGCGCAGGAATGGGCAGCGCGATGATGCGCTGATCGATTCCCTCGAAATCTATGCGCACAGGCTCGGCTTCTTTTTTCGGAGGTCTTGCTCCGGCGGGCATCTGCGGCGGAGCTTCAGGTTTTTTCTCTTCCGTCTTTTCAGCGGGCTTTTCAGCGGGCTTTTCAGCCGGTTTTTCTTCCACGACTTTTTCTTCGTCGCTTTCGGGCGCGAGCGGCGAAGGAAGGTCGTTGCGAAGAACTATAGCGTAGATATTGCGCGTCGATTGATAAGGGAAGGTGGACATCTCGGCGAAGCTGAAGGCGGGGCCGAGATTGGTGCTTGCGGTGAAGTAGAGATACTTGCCGCTTCTGTCAAACGCCGCATAGCGCGCGTCGCTCATCCCGTCTGTCAACTGCGTGGCTTTCGCGGTGTCGAGCGAGTAAACGAAGACTGCGCGCAGGTGATTGTCGACCTGTCGGGTGTAGCCTATCCAGCGGCTATCAGGCGACCAGAACGGCTGCATCACATCCGCATTCAAACCGTCGGGATTCTTGTCGATTCTGACCAGAGTCCCTTTTTCGATTTCCAGATACCAGAGAGTCAGCCGCTTGTCATAAAGAGCTATTTTTTTGCTGTCAGGCGACCACATCGGCGACATGTAAAAAGACGCGGGATTTCCGAGGCTGATCTTTTTCACATCGCCCAGTCCCGTCTGATTGCGAAGATGAAGAGCATACTCGCCTGATTCATCCGAAAAGTAAGCGATCCAACGTCCGTCGGGCGACCACGCCGGGTCGCGCTCCATCACTCCCGTAGTGTTGGTGAGATTTCGCGCGTCGCCTTTTTCAGCCGGGACTGAGATTATCTCGCCGCGAGCTTCGAAGACGGCTCGCGCGCCGGTGGGCGAGATGCGCGCATTCGAGATTCGATTGCCGACTCTTTCATAACGAGGTCGCACGGAAGGGAGATCGCCAGCGAGCCGGATGTTCACTTTCCGCGATTTTTCCGATTTGAGATCGAGCAGAAATATTTCGCCGAATTGTTCATAAACGATTGCATCCGGCCCTGCTGAGGCTGATTTGATGTCGAGTCCGGTGTTGTGAACTATCTCAGCGACTCTCCTGGATGAGGTGTCATAAGAGAAAAGCGTCGTCGCTCCATTGCGGTCTGAGAGGAAGTAGACTTTGTTTCCGACCCACATCGGGTTGCGGTCGTTGGAATTTTCGCGCGGGAGTTTTTCAATCGCTGAATCAGAGAGGTTCGCTATCCATATTCGCGCGGTCTGTCCTCCGCGATAACGCTTCCAGTCGGGCTGCCATTGCGAAAGAGGCTGATAGGCGAGGCGCGCGCCATCGGGCGAAAACGCGCCGTCGGCAGCCATCGGCAAAGGCACTTCCGCAGGGAAGCCCCCATCCGCGCCGACCGTAAACAATCGTGTAAAGTTCGAATAGCTGTTGCGCGCCGAACTGAATACGATCTGTCGCCCGTCATTCGTCCAGCCTACGGCGAGGTCGACGCCGGGATGATAAGTCAACCTTTTCGGCACGCCGCCCGCAGCCCCGACCAGGTAGACATCCGTGTTGCCGTCGTATTCGCCAGTGAAGGCGATCCAGTTGCCGTCGGGCGAAAAGACTGGATCGGTTTCAAGTCCGACGCCGTTGGTAAGTCGCTTTGCGTCTCCGCCTGCGCGAGGCGCGATCCACAGATCGCCCGCGTAAACGAAGACGATGTGAGATCGATTCAAAGTGGGATTTTGAAAGAGAGTGTGGCTTTGCGATTGACCCATCGCCACAGAGGTCGAGGCAATGAGCAGCAAGAGAACAAAGAGCAGCCTTTTCATTCTGAACTCCTTTCGAGTCTGACAGGTGAGCCACTGTAAGCCGGAGGGTAAAGTATCCATTATGAATGCGGTTTTATTCAATGCGATCCGATAGTTTTAGTTGCAATCTACATTTACGGCCCGCGAGCGGAAATGTTCTCAAAAAGCTGAATCGATGTAAACGCTTTCGAGAGACGCGGGGCAGGGAGTCAGTTACAGCAGGAAAAAGTGAACAGGTTGAATGACGTGGAGGATGATCGCGGTGTTAATGAAAGAGATTTCCTTCACCCATCTGAATATAATGAAAAGCTCTCTCCTCGTCTGACTGAACGACTGCGCGATCCCGATTTTTCTTTCGCATCAAGGGGTGAGATGTAGTACAATCGGTTGGCCGCAAAAAGACACAATACCCCATTACCGCCAGTCAGTCGGCGGCAGGTTGGCGAAAAACGATCACTCAGGTTCAGTTACGGGACAAGAATGCTTATGCCCCGAATCGAATCCATAGCAGTATCAACAACCCGGCCAGCAAAGCGCCCGCCCCGGCATCCGTGTCAACAACGGAAGGGTCTTCAGATGAATCACCGCTTTGAGAGTCGCCCTCGACCCGAACGCCTTGAAAACATGCATCTCCCTCATGACAGGGGCATTCCGGGCAACTACAGGAACACCAACGCCCGCTTGGGCCAGTATGGCCTGCGAAGGCAATGCTGTTATAAGGAGCGGCGCTGATCGAGGGGCGAACTTTGATCGATGAATAGGAGAGAGGCATCATGAGCAGGAACAAAACAGCGACAGTCAACCGTAGCTTCATTTTATTTTCCTCCGAAAGCGTTTTGTCTGATCGGCTACGAAACAGCCTTGCGAGATTCTATCAGGATTCATCATTGCGGATAATCACGAAGCAGTCTCTTCTCGAACATGGAAGAAGGCTTGTCTCTCTTGCTGAAGAAGCTCGCGTCCTTCGACAAAGGGAAGTTCTTGAAGAAATCAGCGAACGGCTGATTTCTCTTCCCCTGCCGCAGTTTCAAAGCATCGGCTCTCATTACAATGCTCATTGCCTCAAGCTGGAAGGGCGGGCTGAAGAAGCCATAGCTTTGTTCGAGAAAGTGGCTGAAAGGGTTCCGTCTTCCTATCGCTCAAGGGTGATCCAGTCGATTGGAGCAACTCACGTCGATAAAGGCGACCTTGATTCTGCGCACAGGTTTCTGACCGAAGCGAGTCGATTGGCTTGCCGGAATGAATATGCAAATCCGATTGCCTTTCTTCAATCTCAATGGTGGCTTGGGATTCTTCAAAGCATAGATGGAAGTCATGAATCGTCGCTGGCCCGATTCGAAGGTTTGCGCCCTCTGGTCGAGATGGTCGCTTCAACGCATCCGGTGATGTGGTTCGATTATCAGAACGGCCTCGCGGTGGAGTTGATGGAGTTGGGGCGAGTGGAAGAAGCTCAAAATGGCTCGCGGATAGCTCTTGCTTCTCCTTTTGCTCGTATCTACCCGGAGTGGCACGAGACAGCCAGAGACATTGAGGCAAAGGCACGGCGCGCTTCTCATTCATTCGTCGCCATAGGTTCCCTTCCGCCCGATCCGGCGCGCGTCGCTTCTGACAATCCTGACCGGACTTTTGAAACCGGCAGTCAGACGAGCGCAGGAAAGCTCGCTGTAATTTCATCCGGCCTGTCGGCTCCAATCGCTTCATCACGTCGAATGCGAAACCTCCCTCCCGATGAGAAGCTCTCACACCTTGCCAGACTCGTCCGAGATCTCGGCCTGTGCGACGAAACGCAGGATTCAATCGAAGAGTGCGAAGCTCTCTGCAATAGTCAGTCGAACAAAAAGGAGAAACCTGAGCTGATAGATATTGAATCGCAATCCGATCTGGAAAGAATCATCAACCTCTGGGCAAACCATGAAATCACTCCCGAAGAATTCGCCGCCGTGATGCTCACGCTGGCCGATTGCAAAGACTATTTCCGCTTCGAGGATGTTTCGCTTCGCATGGTCAGGTATACGTTTTTCGAGTCTGATGATTGCGCCAGAAGCGAGCGCGAGTGGCGCAGGAAAGTCGCCGATGAGATAGACCTGGAATCTCTCGACCTGGAAAAAATCATCCGTCTGTGGTTCATGGGCAACATCACTCCCGACCAACTCGGCTCCGTCATCGTGCAGTTGGACGATTGCCCTGACTCGGACAAACGCAGCATCATTCTGGATCGCCTCGTTCACTATGCCTTTCTCGAAGCGACTGTGAGCGACGCGATGAGCGAGGAAGAATGGCGCAGAAAAATGAAAGCGCGAGTCAAGCCCATAGTCGGCGCTACTGCCTGACGCTCTCGACCATCTTCTTTATCGAATCAACGACATTGCGCTGATCCTCATCGTCAAACTTCATCATACTCAGCAACGAATCCAGCAGGTCGGGGCGGGTCAATATCCAATCGGTCATCTTGAGGATTTTTCTCGTGTACCAGATATCAGGGTTCGACCCCACGGTCTTTTCGCGGGGCCGCTCGCCGCGAGCGATCTGAAAAAGCACTTCTTCATCAACCCCTATCCCGCGCGCCAGCGCCTTCATCTTGTCCACGCTCGGGTTTTTAGCTTCCCCTCTTACGATAGAGCCGACGTAAGAAGCCTTGATCGCCCCGCCGCTCATCACTTCGACCCGCTTGCGCGACAACCCTTTCTCTTTCATAACCCGGTCAGCGAACCGGCCCAGCGTCTCCTGCCCCGTTTTTGCCATTCTTGCGTCTCCTCACGCGGCCAAAATATTGTGTGAGATATGCACTAAAAAACAGTTGACAATCCGGCGGCTTCGTATTACTATCCGCTCGAACGAAATAATGGCGAATATGCAGACTTAATATCGCCCGCAGCATTCATCGTGTTAGAGCGATGAATGCGCAGAGCCATGCTGCCGCGTCCGGTTGGGTCGGCGTTCATCATGTTCGCGCGTTTTTTCTGATGCCCTGCGAGAGACTTTGTATCACAGAGAGGTTTTCGACTCAATAGAGAAGGAGACGATCATTGGCCGATAAGGAGTCGAAATCATGCTTGCGGTGCGGAGGGTCGGGGGTGGTTTCTTTCCTCACGCACCTCAATATCGAAGACCGCCGGTTTTGCCCTGAGTGCAAAGCAGGCTGGGAGATGATCGAAAAGATAGAGCGCATCGTGACTCAGACTCGCAAAGACCAGTCCGGCGGCATGGCTGCGTCTTTTGCGGGGTGGAGAGGGAACGTCTCAGGGTTGTAGCTCCTGGGGCAACAACCTTCTCCTGGTTCTCTCTCCATTTCCTCCGGCCTCCTGATCGATGAAATCGCGGCTGACATCGAATGGCGACTGTAGTAGTTGAATGAGATTTTTCGGGGGCAGTATCAAGGAGCAACGACCGTGCTACGCAATCAGAGTCCTCCTCTACCTGCTGTCAGCATCTCTCAGCAGCAGGATTACATCGAGGGGGGAGCGCGTCGGCTTACTGCCGTTTTCGATTCGACGCGCTCCTCTCTCTATTTTTTGCTTGCGCGGGTCGCCATCATATAAGTCTGTCTGAGCAGCGACACGAGATGACTGGCAGATACGCGGGTGATGCGCCAGGGCCGATTAGTTCTTCGAAAGTGATAGTGAAGAGAGCAACCACAGATGGACACTGATAGAGAAAAAGCTGAAGATTCCCCTGTTTTTTCTTTCTCCTCTTATACGTGTTTATCTGTGTTCATCTGTGGTTCCTTCTAAAGAATCGAATTTGCAGCCAGCGAGACGAGCGTTATAATAGCACGACAACTTGAGTGAGTAACAACACTCAATGAAGGCTTCCTGATTCAGCCGCTACAAAGGAGTGGCCATGAAGAAAAAATTCAACTTCACTTCCATCAGATTGGGGATCGGTTGTGTCCTTAGCGGTGTGCTTCTCCTGACCGCTATCCCGCACAGAGCAACAGTCAGCCCCCAACCCGTAATGGTTGTCGCCCCCAATCACTTCCGCGCAGTGTATCCGAGGCCAAACCTTTTGGCATCTGTGCCTCCTCAGTCTGACAAACCCCACACAATGGCGGCCTCTTACTACAGCCTGCAAGGGAATCTGAAATCTTCTATCACCCTCAACAACAAGGGGCTTCTTCCCCTCGAAGTAACGCCGACGCTTTTCAACCTCTCTGGCGAACGACTCGATGTTCCTCCCGTCACCGTAGACGCCACTTCATTTCAGGTCTTCGATCTCGCTGAGTGGGCCGCCGCTGGCGGTCCGACTTTCCAGCAGGGCAGCCTTCAACTCTTCTACCGAGGAAAAGACCTTCTATTGGGAGCGCAAGTCAAAATCATCGATTCGAGTTCGAGTCTTATTTTCGACGAACAGATGACCGAACCCGCAGCTATGTTCTCATCACCCCGCCTCGAAGGATTATGGTGGCTTCCTGGCAACCACTCTCAAGTCAGCATAGCGATATCCAATACCACAGATTCAATCCAGGTCGCGTCATTAGACGTCGAGGGTATAGCGCCGAAACAGCAAGGATCGAAAGAGTTGATTCTTCAGCCGCATCAGACTCTATTGATTGACCCTGCGCAGGACTTGTCCGATAAGCCGACTGTTTTGATGAAGGCGGGTGGAATTTCAATCACTCACTCCGGCGCACCCGGTTCTCTGATCGCAAGGGCGATGATTGAAAACCCGTCTACCGGTTTTTCGTCAGCCGTACAGTTCACCGATCCGCGAAAGGCTAAATCATCCAGCCTTCACGGGGCGGGTCTTAGATTGGGAGAGGTAGCAGGCGAGGAGATGACTCCCATAGTGGTAGCACACAATATCAGCGGGGGGACGGCTGTTTTGCGCGGACGCATTCCTTACACTAAAAGCGATGGAAGCCGAGGTGTAATGCCGCTCAGGGAACTCCAACTGAGGGCAGGTGAAGTGAAGGCGTGGGAGATAAGAGAGATCAAGGGGCTGCAACGCTCAGAAATAAAATCTGCGGGGCTGGAGATGGACTACAACACTCAACCTGGCAGCGTGATCGTTTCAGCCTTGAGTGTGAGCAGAAGCGGCAACCATGTTTTTCAGGTTCCGATGCTCGACGTTGCGGTGCAAAAAAGCAGCACAGGCGTATATCCATTCTACATGTATGGAAGCTCTTCGACGGTGGCTTATATCAAGAACACGACTGGGGTTGAGCAAAAATATGTGGCGCATCTCAACTATGAAGGCGGCAATTATGTGATGGGAGTAAAGACCATCGCGCCAGGAGAGACGGTCACGATAGATATTCGGGCGCTGAGGGATAATCAGGTTGCGGATGAAGAGGAGCAGATAATTCCGCTCGACGTATCGCACGGACAAGTGAGGTGGACGATCATACAAAGCGAAGGGACTGATTTGCTGGCTCTGATCGGGCGGTCGGAGCAGGTCGATGAAGCAAAAGCGATGAGCAGCACCTATGCGTGTCAGAACTGCTGCGGAGATTTCGCTGAGGATGTCTTCATCACTCCTTCACAGGTGGAGATGCAAGTCGGGCAATCTGTTTTATTGAGCGCCTTCGAGCTACGATCTGACTGCTATGGATTCACTTACCCTGTTCAGCAATCAGCCTCGTGGAGCAGCAACAACAGTTCAGTGGCGACAGTATCGGGCGGGCAGGTTACGCCTGTGGCCGGAGGCGAGACGACAATCAAGGCATCGTGGAATTCATTCAGTTCAGTAGCAACTCAGTGCAGTCCCGGCTCTGGGATACTGGGACCACCCGACCCGATTGGCACATCGTGTTGCAGGAGCGTTACCAACTTTAGAAGCGCAAATGCACAGGTGAGAGTCAGACCGAGAATTGACGGCATCTCGCCCGCCCGCGCGTTGATTGGAAGCACGATAGATGTCACCATAACGGGCGCTGGATTCGGCACTAATCCGACTGTGCAGGTTGGCGGCACGGGGATCACGGCGACGAGAAGGTCTGCAAATGCGACTCAAATAGTTGCGAGCTTTGCGATTGCGGCTAATGCCGGAACCGGAAACCATGCGGTGACAGTGACAACTAACGGACAGGGTAGCAACAATATAGACTTCTTCGTGCAGATACCCATGTCCTTTGCTTTTCTTTCAGCAACAACCACAAATCTTGGGTGCTCGGCTGGAGTTGGGTTCGGCGCGGCTATAGAGTATCAAGTAGTGGATCAGGAGGGACAGCCAATCAGAGTATCAGGATTGACGCCACGAGAATTAGTCACTGTCACCAGTGACGCAGGCAATGTGATTTCACGGGATAATCAGTTTAGAGCTTTTGCTACTCCTCCATCTTCCAGGAGCAATGGGTCGTTTACAGATACGCCCATAGGCACCTGCTTTGACCCGCCGCCGCAGGGCAATCTATGTGTCAACGTTACACAATTGTTCGACATCCTTGTGCCGGTTAGTGGAGGCGGAACTGTCAGGTATGACATATCCACTATAACGATCCGACGAGATTGTGTTCAGGGAATTAGAATAAGCGTACAGAATGAGTCTAACACCGAGACCCGTACACTTGGGACTGTAAACTGAAGTGAGGTTTCTATGATTACGAATATACATATCTTCGCGAAACCGTATGTACGAGGCTTCTTGGCCATCGTTCTAGGGATGCTTGTATGCCTGGCACAAGCAGATAAAAATCTGAGTCAGGAAAAGAATGTTGTCAGCAATGCCGAGGTGCGTGAAAGAATTGCCGCCATAATAGGCGGAGCCCTCAGACGTTCGGAATTCGTTCTGGAAGATGGCACCAGGATATCACAGAGAGCCTTGCCTTCATCTGAAGAAGATGAAGAGATCAAGCGATATGGCGACGCTGCTGTTCCGGTTCTTGCAGAGTATCTCGATGCCGAAGATAGTAGAGAGAAAACACTGGCTATGAGGCTTCTTGGAAATATAGGCAGCGAAAGCATTGTCGAGCCGCTGAAAAAGGTTGTGCTGAAAGACCCTTCGCCTGATATGCGGAAGTTGGCTCTCAATTGGCTTACGCAAGCCCCTTGGGAGAAGGCATATTCGATTATACGGAAGGCGGCTGAAACAGATAAGAATCGCGGCGTACGAAAGCTTGCGAGCGGGTTGCTTGTGTTATACGCGCCTAAATAAAGGCCATCAGCACCTATGCGTGTCAGAACTGCTGCGGGGATTTCGCAGAGGATGTCTTCATCACTCCTTCACAGGTAAACCCGATAATCGATCTCTGCGAAAATCGTGTCCTTCGATTC
>DLHY01000079.1:0-14803 GCA_002483445.1 Blastocatellia bacterium UBA7656 | reverse complement strand
GCCCAGTCGGATGATTCCGCAAGCAACAACTCGCGGAGGAGATTCCTGATCAGTCACGTTGGTTCTTTCTTGCCTGTCGGACTTCTGCAATCGCCGAATCGATCTCTTCTTCCAACTCCAGGTCCGAGACGCCGCTTGCTTTGATCTGCTCGCGCACGGGCGCAAACATGTCTCTAAGCGAAAGGGGCATTCGCGCTTCCCGTTCGGCAATCTCTGCCACCAGATCGGCCACCCCCTTGCCTTCACGAGCGGCGCGGTCGAGCAACCGCTTGCCCGTTTCCTCCGTCAGTGAAATCGTAATATCCATAATCTCATCGCTTCCGAAAACGATCATATCTATCGGCCTGCGCACTACTTACATCTCAAGGACAAACCTCAGAGGCAATGCTCTTTTTACACTATACCGCAAGCCATCCTTTTGGGGAATCGCCCCATGCTCTGATGGCGAAGCAGTCTCGATTGTAGCAATCAACGCTTTACACTTTTTCAAAGGTCATTATAGAATGTCGCCCGTCGGTTGAACACTTCCAACCGACTGTCTGCTTGTTGCGCTTTTCAGGTTTCTCGCTGCATCAGGAGTTCCTGCTGTGCCGCTTACCGAATTGTCTTTGCCGCCGGTTGTCGATACTTCGTCGCACGATATTATTGCGGACTTCTTCGCGCCCGCTCTTGCTGCATCAGTCAGATATGATCGCGGCGTGGGCTTTTTCAGTTCAGGATGGTTGAGAATTGCCGCAAAAGGGATGCATCAGTTTGCCTCGAACGGCGGGCGGGCGCGATGGGTAACAAGCCCTATCTTAGATGAAGCCGACTGGGAATCTATGCAGATGGGCAATGCTGCGCGAAGCGATATTGCCTTGCACGATGCGCTGACTCGCAACATCGCAGACCTCGCCGGAGCTTTGGAGAGAGACACACTCTCGGCGCTTGCCTGGATGGTTGCTGATGAAATCATCACTTTCAAGCTTGCGCTGCCGGGAAACAAACTTGAGCGCGGCAATTTTCACGACAAGTTCGGCATCTTCACTGACACGGAAGGCAATCAGGTCAGCTTCAACGGCTCCTACAACGATAGCATTCAGGGTACGCGTAATTACGAATCGATCAAGATATTCTGCTCCTGGCTATCTGCATTCGCTCCTCTCACGCGAGCCGACGCTGAACGCTTCGAACGATTGTGGAACAACCAAGACCCGAACGTGCGCGTGTTCGATTTGCCCGAAGCGGCGCGCGAGCAGATATTGCAACTGCGCTCAAACGACAGGCCATACACGGAACCTGAATGGCTCAGTCAACATCGCGCGGGTAAATTTTCATCCCGTTATCGCCCTGCGCGCCCTGTTGTACCGGGATATATCACCCTGCGCGATTATCAGCAGGAAGCCATCGAAGCGTGGTTCGCACACGAATGTCGAGGGCTGCTTGAGATGGCTACAGGCACAGGCAAGACCATAACTGCGCTTGCTGCGTCAGCGCGACTCTTCGAGCGCGAAGGTAGACTTGCTTCAATAATCGCCGTCCCTTATCAACATCTCGTCGATCAATGGCGCGACGAAGCTGAAGCTTTCGGCTATCGCCCTGTGCTTGCTTATCAAAGTCAGGCGCGATGGCTTGACGAGTTGAATCATCAAATCCTGGATTATTCGTCGGGCTACCGCCCCTTCATCTCGGTCATCACCACGCACACGACATTCATCAGCGTGGAGTTTCAATCGAGCATTGCGCGACTCATCGGGCCGACTGTTCTGATAGCTGATGAAGCTCATCATCTTGGCGCAGAGCGCAGCCGCCGGTGTTATCCCGAAAATATCTCATACCGCCTCGCGCTGTCGGCCACGCCCGACCGATGGTTCGACGACGCCGGGACATCGGCTCTGAGAGCTTATTTCGGGGAAACGGTCTATTCATTCCCCCTGGAACGCGCAATAGGCGTGACGCTCACTCCCTACTACTATCATCCTCATCTTGTCCCGCTGACTGACGAAGAGCTTGAGCGATACGAAGAGTTGTCGATGAAGATAGCGCGGCTCGCCGGACGCGAGGATGAAGAAAGCGAGCGATCTTTTACGCTGCTGCTCATTCGTCGAGCCGAGTTGTTGAACAAAGCGGCGAACAAGATCGAAGAGCTTTCCCGCCTCGTTGATGCGGAGCCAGAGATAGATCACACGTTGTTTTACTGCGCGCCGGGGCAGATTGATGAGGTGATGCAGTTGCTCGGATGGGATAAGGGATTGCTCGTCCATCGCTTCACCGCAGAAGAGAGCGCAGAGGAGCGACAACAGTTGCTTGCAGACTTCGCAAGCGGTCGCCTTCAATCGCTTGTCGCTATGAAGTGCCTCGACGAAGGCGTCGATGTACCCTCGACTCACACGGCTTTCTTTCTTGCCAGCAGCAGCAACCCGCGCGAGTTCATTCAGCGTCGCGGGCGCGTGCTTCGCAAATCAGAGGGCAAGGAGTTTTCCATTATTCATGACCTGATAGCGGTTCCGCCTTCAGCGTGGACGGCGTCGATAAACTCACCGACGTTTGAAATAGAGCGTAAAATCATGCGCCGCGAGTTGCAGCGATTCAAAGAATTCGCTTCGCCCGCGCTCAACAAGCATCAGGCTATCGATGTGATATGGCAGATAGCCCGACGTTACGGGCTGATGGATTTTTAAGTATGTGAGACGTGGCGCAATCTGTTAGATTGCGCGGCTCCAAATTTCGTGCTTTCAGGGCGCGCAATCCGTCAGGTTGCGCTTCGCCACGGAAGTATCAGAATCGGGAACCTCGCAAGCTGACAGCTTGCGCCACTTCTCGGAGAAAAAGAATGCTCAAAGACAGAGTGATCGAGTTGTTCAACGGCTACGAGGAAGACGTGCAGAAAGTGATCTCGGAAGTTCTTGCCATCGAGCAGGAGTACATAAGCATGAAGATGCCGCGCGGCGTCAAAGAAGAAATCAAGGAAGCGATTGACAGAGCGGTGAAGAAATGAAGATCGAACGAATACAGATGGAAAACTTCCGACAGTACTTTGGCCGTCAGCGAATGACTTTTTCCAGAGACCGCGCCCGCAACGTCACGGTCATTCACGGCATCAACGGCGCGGGCAAAAGCTCGCTGTTTCTGGCCATCAACTGGTGTCTCTACGGCGAAGTCTCGTCGAACGTTGGCGAACTCATCAGCAAGGAAGCTGTCAGCCGCGCCAGCGACGGCGAAGAAATCCGGGCATCGGTGGAACTCGTTTTCACTCACAACTCGGAGCGTTATCTCGTGCTGCGCCGACTCAAGGGAGTGAAACAGGAAGACGGCGCAATCGAATCTGGCGACGAAGATTTCACGATGATGCGCACACGGCGCGACGGGCAGGCCGAGCGAATAGCCAACCCCATAGGAGTGATGAATTCCATCCTGTCGAGCAACGTCCGCACTTACTTTTTGTTCGACGGAGAGAAGATCGATAACTTCGCAAAGCCTGAAGCCAGCGACGAGGTGCGTTACGCGATCTATAACGTACTCAAACTCGAAGTGATGACACGCGCTCGAAATCACTTGCAGGACATAGCCGCCGAATACCGCCGCGAACTCAAGCGGGTATCTACGGGCGAGTTGCGCCAGTTCGTGGAAAGCGAAGAGCGGGCGATTGCCGAAAAAGAAAAAGCTCACACGCGCAAGGAAGAGCTTGAGCGCGAGATAGAATCCGCGCGAAGAAAAATCACAGACATCGACCGGCGACTCCGCGAGATGCCAAACGCCAGCGCGTTGCAGCAGCGAAGAGACCGGCTTGAGCGAGACCTTGAGCAGCGCGAAGACGAGATGACCGCGCTCATATCGAACATCCGCACACTGGCGACGAGCGGCTTTACGGTAATCGCTCAAGGGGCAGTCGAGCGCGCGCTTGCGATTCTCGATGAGAAGCGCGAGCGGGGCGAGATACCGAGCAGCATCCGTCAGCAGTTCGTTCAGGATTTGATAGAGCGATTGCAGTGCATCTGCGGTCGCCGTTTCGATGCGAACGGCGCAGAGCATGAAAAGCTGCTTGCGCTTATGAACAGCAGCCTGCCCGGTTCGCTCGAAGACGATGTGATGGACACGGCGGCGGCGTTGCGTCCTTTCGCCGAGCGAGCCGGAAGGCTCAGAGATGAATTGAATCAGCGTATGCAGAGGCGCGCGGAACTGCTCGACATAATGAAGTCGCTCGAAGAAGAGATTGACGAAGTGCGCGATCAACTCAAGGGTTCGCCGCAGGAAGAGATAAGCCGACTGGAAGAGCAGCGCGAGAATTTCAGGGCGGACATCGAGAGCTATCGTCTTGAGCAGGGCAACTGCGACACGCGAATCGATCTTATGAGCGCGGAGCTTGAAGAGTTGAAGAAGCAGATTCAGGTAGCGAAGAAAGAGAAGAAAACCGAGCGGGAGTTGACGCGCAAAGCCAGTCTTGCGCAGCGGGCAGCGGATGCGATAGGCGAAGTGTACGAGACCTTCGCTGATGATATGAGGCGGCGAATCGAGGCGAAGACGAAAGAGATATTCAAGCTGTTGGTATGGAAGGACAGCCATTTTCAGGACGTTCGATTAGGGTCGGACTACAACCTTGAAGTGATTGACCGTTATGGATTGCCCGCGCGCCCTGAGCTATCGGCAGGCGAACGTCAGGTATTGAGCCTGTCATTCATCACAGCGATGTCGAGAGTTTCAGAAGAAGAAGCACCGCTCGTGATGGACACGCCTTTCGGTAGATTATCGTCGCAGCATCGCAACAACATCACCGAGCATCTTCCAGAACTGGCGGATCAGTTGGTATTATTCGTGACCGACGAGGAGTTGAGAGACAAGGCGCGAAAGAACCTTGAGCCGCGCATCGGCGCTGAGTACCGGCTGACCTTTGATCGCAAGACGAGTTGTACGACTATCGAAGAGGTATGAGATGCCTGAGACGGAAGTATCGCGGAGTGATCGCGTCAACATCGACGAATCTGTGATGCAGACTTACAAGCTGCTGACAGAGAGTACGAGTATCGAGGAATCACCCTTCGGCACATACAAGGATGTTTTCATGTTCGCAGCCTCCATGGGCTACGCTGGCGGGGTCAGAAAGAAGCTGCCTTCAGGAAAAAAGCACACGATTCGCAGAGAGGTTTTCTCGGAAAACGATTTCCTTGTGCTTAAAACCATAGCGATTGCTGAGACAGGCGATGTGCAGGTATTGTTGCGACTCGACGAAATACTGACGATTGCGGAAGAGTATGCTCACGCTGGTATTCACGCTTTGAAGGCGCGCTTGCTCGACCAGCATGGGCGACCTTTGTGGAATTTGGTTGAGATGGTTAGTTCTTAGAGAACAGACTTACTGAGCAATCTCCATAAATCCAGAAATCAGTATTTGCTATAAGGAGTGGTAACTATGTCAAATATAAACCCCGGTCAAGAATTGAGGGAGTTTCTGATTCGATTGTACCCTTTAGAGCAAATCCGAGATATGTCTCGTGGTGGTCGCACGTTTCTTCAGAAAATGGACTACGACTTAATGAGCGATGAAACTCTATCCAATACATTCTACTCAAGCTGTATAAATTATCTTGTGCGCAGGTTGATTACGACCGCTGAGTATTTCCGACGCAAGTATCCTGATGAATGGAGGTTGGAACTGCGAAGGTTTTTCAGAAACTATACCCGATACAAGGATAGAGATATAAATGACCTGACATTGCTTTTGTCTAAGTGTTTGTCAGCCTATGACAGCAATCCATCAGATTCCGTTAAAGCCATGATGAGAAAAGAGGCTAAGAACAAGAGGCATTGCTATATTTGCGGAGAAGATATGGATTATGAAAATGCGAATGGACTGAACTCCGCGACGATTGATCATGTCTGGCCAAGAGCCATGGGAGGACTGAGCCACAATGAAAATTTGCTCGTGGCATGTCAACAATGCAACAATAAACATAAGAAAGATTTCATGGATGCAAGTGATTATCACTATGAGGAGATTGCTTTGGTTTCAGATCGCTCCGATCCTCATTTCACCAATGAGATGAATAGGCAATATAGAGTGGCAGTGTATGCAAGAACAGAATTCACTTGTGCCGTTTGTGGTCAGCCTGCGTATCGAGTCGGAAAACTTGAAGTAGGTCGAATTGAAGCGCAAGATAGCTGGCATTTCCTGAATCTTCAGGCATATTGCTTAGGTCATTTGCCAGAAAAGGGAGGAAAGTAATCATGAAAAAAGTAACCAAGACAAAACGAAATTATTTTGGTTGTAAGATATCCCAGCGAGGCGCGGGGAATTCTGTTGAGTTTTTTGTCTTTATCCTTCTGGCTAAGGACATAATGCAATGGGCAGGAATCAAAAGAGTAGGAGAGCAAGAAAAAGGAACTCAACGCATCATAAAAGGGACTAAGATAAAAGCCATTCAAAAATTTCTCAATGTGGATCATAAGAACACGATTCCCGTTAGTGTTGTTGTAGCTTTTGGTCCCGATTCCGCTAGTTTTACTTCTACTCAGCAGAACATAACTTCCTGCTTTCCCGGCACAGATACGCAGAATGGTGTTGCGGAAAAAGTTGATTGGGGTACACTGTCCTTTGAATTCGAGGAGCAAACAGAAGAACACTTGCGGCCTGCGTTGATTGTCGACGGCCAGCATAGACTTAAAGCAATAGCTGATTTATACGAAGACATTCCAATCTTAGTGATCGCACTTATAGACGCTTCTCCAGAAGAGCAGGCTTTTCAATTTGTAGTTATAAATAATAAAGCCGCCAAAGTGCCTACGGATAACGTCAAAGCCATAATAGCGTCCATCAATGAGCAAGATCTTCAGAATCGCCTCCTAAGTGCGGGAGTAAGTTATGGAAATATATCAGCAACCTTGAACGATATTGACAATCAAGAATCAAGCCCGTTTTATCACCTTTTGGATTGGCCATTAGGCAAAACAGATAAAACCGACAAGATGCTTGTTAAGCTGACAACCATTGAAGTCTGCCTTAGGTATATAAGAAATCAGTTTGTTGTGCTTGAAGAAGACGAGGAGAAAGAAATTTTCTTGGCTATATGGAGGGCAGTTAAGACAAAGTATAACGATCTATGGGAAACAAATGAGAAATTTATGAGCAAGGTGAATATTGATGCCCTAAATGAATTTGTCACTGATAGACTTACTTATGCTTGGGAGGGAGATGTTGTCGATATTTATGCACCGAGCGAAGTAGAGAAGCAAACGAGTATTATTTTAGGATCAATACCTCAAGACTTTTGGGTTGAAGATTGGAAGTATAAGCTTCAAGACAACACTGTGATGAGGAACTACATCAAGGAGGACTTGAGAACCATCTCGCAAAACATTAAAGCAGGTAATACTTGGCGAGAAAGCTTAAAGCTAATCGAATAGCTCAGGTATATGCGTCTCTAAGCAACTCATCATCTGAGATAACACGCGATCCTATGCCCAGAATGATGTAGACTTCTTTCTTCCAATAGCTTTTTCCAAGCTTCCCGTGTGCCTATCAATTCTGGGTTGTCGTACAAATGCCAACGCTCTTCCTGCTTTGTCAGTCGGGCGAACTTCTCGCGTAAAGGATGATCCATCGCCACGAATGCCTCTTTTCGATGAAGAATCGGCGGATTGTTTGAATCTGTGTATTCTCGATATTGAACGCGAAAAGTTTGAAGATGAACTATGAGCGAAGCGGCTAATGACGGATGCGGGTCTCGCTCGAATTCGGGATAAGATAAATACGAAACCTGTGGCGTGCTGCGATGAAGCTTGATTATATTCGCTCCCTCGACAGAGCCGATGTAGGCGCGTGCGCAGCCTTCGTAAACACGCAACACCGGAGGCAAACTGGTGAGCGCGGAGACGTGAACGTAAAGAGCGTTCGGTGTCAGCTTGCCAATCTCTGATCTTCGACAGGCTTCATCTACTTCATCTCGATTTCCCGCAGCAAAGAGCAATTCATCTGCTTTGGCGCACGCGCGCTTGTGAGTTGAAAAGAAGGCTCGAACATCAAACTGAAGCTCGCGCGAGAGTGTTGAGAATCGAGGACGCCCCCCGAATCGAGAGAGCGCCAGATAAATCAATAAATCCTGAGATCGCTCTTCACGAATGCGCTCCCATTGTTCGGTGCCGGTGGCTCGCCGGATAATTCCGAAAGCTCGATTCAGACTTCCCATCTTATCGCGGATTGATAAAGCCGTATCGATCTCCGAATCATCTGGCAGACGACCGCGCAACGCGATGAACTCTATCAGAGGCTCAATCAAAATCTTATTTCGCTCGAATAGAACATCACTTTGTCGAAGGCGCGGCGCTGTGGCTTGTCGCCTGTAACGCGAGGCGATGAAGGATTGCCTCAATTCTTCATCGCGGAATACATAGAAAATACCGGGCGCTGCCGGGACGCTCGATACTCCAAGGATACTATCGATCCATTGACGCAACTCATGCTGCTCGTAGAACTTTTGAAAAGTGCCTGTTCGAGTCAGACATCCGTCTTCGTATTGAGTTTGAAGTCCATCTCTGGCTTCCACCGCAAGTCGTGCTGATACAATCAACAATTTTCGAGAAAGCAACCAGGCATCTCGAAGCACAGATGCTCGCTCGGCAGGGTCTTCAATCACGTTTATCACATAGCCGAGATTGACCACATCAGCCGGGGTGCGCCGTCCTTCGGGATGATAAACCGGATCCCAACCGACACAGGCGATGCCTCGGCTTCGAAGATGTTCGATGTCGTTCCCATAACCGCAGCCGTAGTCAAACACAGAGGTGTTGAGATTGATTATGCCTTCTTGCAGAGAAAGGCGAATGGGACGAGATAACTCAGAGCGACGCAGCGCGGTGCGGTGTCTTGCTATCGGCTTATCGGTCATCACTTCATAAAGCAGCAAGGGGAACTCGCTTCAAGAGATCAGAAATACTTTTTATTCGTCGATCCGCAGCCAGGTATCCGATTCCGCGATGGATATGCAGGCGAAACTGAGCCAATAGCACTTCATCCGATGTGCCAAGCCCATCGTGTTGGCATCGCTCTTTGAGCAGAGCAAGGTATATATCGGCGTGCGGGCCACCAAAAACTTTCCAGGACATTTCCACTGAACTGTCTGCCGGAATCTTTGCGGGAGCCGGTATGCTCGACTCGGCGAGAGAAAGGCAGAATGCCCAGCGACACAGTACGTTCCAGTTTTGAATCCTGGTCGCTCGCTTGAGCTTTACAAGCTGATCTTTCGCCTGCTGCGAGAGATATATGTTTTCGATTGGCATAGCTATTCACAAAAAGTAGCCATATTGAATGCTCGTCGCCCCTGTGGAATCGTCGTAATGCAAATTGTACGAGTGTTCTATCCAGGGCTTCAGCTTCTCATAGTATTTCTTGTTGATCTCTTCGTCCGTTGACAGCAGCAATACCTGATGGCTTGCGCGCGGAAAGTATCGCTCTATGAGGCGGTCACGGTGAGAGGCGTCAAGGCGTCCGAGAGGCGTATCAATTATCGCGGGCAATTTTCGTCCTGCTGCGCGGGCAAGCCCCCAGAGAATCGAGACTGCCAGTAGTTGTCGCTCGCCCGCCGAAAGTCTGTCAGGCGGCAAGACGCGGCCATCCTTTCTGAGCAATTCAATCGTGAATTGCTCAGGGTCTATCTTCAGATCCGAAATCAGAGATTCCTTGCGCAGTAATTGTCGCAGGCTGTCCAGCACGAGACGTTCGATTCGGCTGACGTGATGATTTATCACTGCAGTGCGAAAATGGCTCAAAGTCTGTCGAACTTTCTGCGAATGGAATAGCTTTCTCGATGTATCCTCCTGCTCAAAGTCCTGCTGCACTGCTTTTTCAATCTGGGCGACAAGGTGAGCATTCTTTTGGTCAACTTCTTTCCTGGACCGCTCAATTTCCATTTCCATTACTTTGAGCCGCAATCGGGTTTCTTGGATTTCACTGCGCGCTTTTTCACGGGCTTCGATCACATGAGCGAGCGCATCCTGAGCAGGGACGCCAGCGAGCTTGCGTTCCAAATCTACAAGGGCGCTCTGTAAATTCTCAGTCTGTCTAAGAAACTCGTTCGCTTGATTTCGAATATCAGGAAGGACTGTTGTTTGAAGCAGTCGCAGATTTTCTCGACCCTCAGCAGGCAAGTTCAGATAGCGACTTTTTTCAGCCGCAGCAAGACGATGATTGCGATCCTCATCCAGAAACTTTTCGATCTCGCTTAGTATTCCTTTGGAATTGCGCCTGTACTCCCTGACCTTTTTCAGGAGTTGCTCATCCCGTTGGGCGAGAATTTGAGCGAGAACCTCCGAGCGAGCAGCCTCTTCTTCTTGCTGGCTCTGTTGATCAATGCTCTTGAGAAGACCGATGACCATCAGGAGCGGAGCAGGGCCAGATGCAATTTCTCTGAGTTTTTCTTCGGCGTCGTGCAGACGGCGTTCGATTTCGCTTTTCTGCGCTTCTAATGCAGTCTGTTGCTCGAATAGCTCTCCGCCCCGATGGCGGAACTCTTCTTCGATCTCTCGCAGTAGAACTTCCCTCTTTGCCAGTTCCTGTTGTAAAGCCTCCTGCTGTCGGGCAAGCTCCTCTTTATGATCTTCCAGCCTTTTCAGTTCCGCTCTTGCCTCTTCGATCTGTCTCCGCTCGACTTCATTTTTCAGCGATGCTTTCTTTCGTCTTTCAAAAACTATGAGATCGGTTGTCAATCGCTCCACGATGTCCAGTCCCAGCAACGAACGAATAGCAGTCGACAGTAACTCGGCGGAGTGTTCGAAGTCTGCAAGGCTTTCAATCTTTTCGCCATCAAAGAAAAAGAGATTTGATATACGCAGAGGAATAAAAGTTTCAACCTGCTCGCCCCAGGAGTCAGCAAGAACTCGATCTGCCACCCCATCGCACATTACCTCCATGCGTTCTTTCACTCCGCTTCCATTGACTGCCCATGAGCGATGAATGCGATAGGCATGTTCTTCTCCATCTGAGGAATGCCGAAATTCGATCTCAAGAGAAGCGCCTTCGCTCGGATCAGTCGCCCAATGAATGCAGCGGCGCAAGAATTCCTCATAGGAGAGAGAACCTCTGCTTGAGCAGCGGGCCATTTTCCCATACAGCGCGAGTTGCAGAGCATCGAGAAAGGTAGTCTTTCCAGCCCCATTGAGTCCGCCCAGAAGCACAACCGGAGCTTGGGGAGAGGGCGTCAAACAAAGTGTCTGACGATCACGGTACACCCCAAAGTTGTGAAGGACGATTTCGTCGAAGATCATCGAAAGCCTTTCTTCTCAAAATCAATGCGTTGTGTCTTGAGATAGCTCAGGGTCACTGTCGTGTAATAAGGACAGTTGCTCATACTTCCCTTTTCGAGCATCTTCCAGAGCATCGCGCCGCCGCCGCGCGCGATCCGTGGCGTCTTCCTCTTCAGTGTAGAAACCACGCTGAAAGGCTTGATCCATGTCGTCAAACAGTCTGGCGCGCCTTGCCATCGTGCGATAGCGCCACTCCACATCGAGTAGTTCGCGGATCAGTTCGAAGTGCAGTTGATCGTCGTCGCAGCTTTTACGCAGCAGTCGCATTTCTTCTGAGCCGAATACCAGGTCGTCGTCTACGGATCCGCCGGGGAATGAATGGCCTGTGACTTCTTCATAGATGCGGGGCAGATAGTCTTCCATTTCATGCTTTTCGAACACCCAAATCTTCCGAATCTCCTGTAACTCATCGAGTGTAATCAACTCAATTTCTTTTACACTGGGCGGCCCGTTCCTGCGAACGATGGCCTGAGCTTCAAGAACTCGCCGAAGCCACATCTCACGCACAGACTGAGTGTAAGGACCATGTATAGGGCGATCATTATAGAGTTGAACGAGACCGCTCATTCTGCGAAAGTCTCGCAGTTGCCGATCATCCTGAAGATCGAGCGCGTTGCGGAGTTCCAGTAGTGGAAGCATCCACTCTTTTTCATCATCGTTGTGAATCATTGCCTGCATGGATTTATCTTTGTCGACAAGAGTGCAAACCCAGCATCCGAAGCGACTGTCTCCGCAACTAGGTGTAGAGGTGTCCACCACAAGAGGACATTCGCCATCAGGAGATGCTCCCTGATATATCGTGAGAAGGTCTTTATTGTTGTAGCCCCATGGATTCGAAAACTGCATAAGAAAGAGCCATACATCATCGTTAGACCAGTCTTCAATCGGGCTGAACACAAGACAATTAGGAAGAGCGGCGTTGGGACTAAGTCGCTCTCTCACACGCCTATGTTCAAGCTTTTCCATTACGCGCGCCCTCGCCGCACTCTCAGCTTTTCTGGTGCCAAGCACGAGGATGGCTTCCCCGCTTTCATGTACAACATTCTTAATGAATGCATTTGATGGATTGATCTTCAGGCGTTCAGTACACCACCTGAATTTTGGTCGAGGAGCTGGGTACCCGCGCCCTATGAGATTTACCCAAAACGTGTCCTTGATATCTGGCGTCAGCCGATGAGAATGTATAGGAAGAGTCTCCCTCTTTGCCCTGCTTTTCATCGTTTCAAGGGACTGAGTTACCCAGGCAGCCACGACAGGATTTTCGACAAGTGTATCAGTGCTGATGACGTGAACGGGTTTCGATCTCTTCTCAGATTCCAGCCTGGACAGAGCAAGCCACACTAACTGTAGCGCAGCCGTTGAGTCTTTCCCTCCGCTATAACCGACAACCCAGGGAATGCCATCTGCGAGGTACAGAACCTGCATCTCTTCCACCAGCATGGCCACAGTCTTCTTCAGACCGTACTCATCGAAGGCAGACCTTTGACGCTTTTGATTTCTGTTTGACATAGCAGCACCAGGAAAAGATGTTTCAAAGGATCACGTGTCGGATGACACAGCGTTTTCTTAAAGCAGAGTATTGAATCCATCGGTTGTCAAGGAAAACATCTCCATTTATGCTTCAGGTCGTCTCCCTAGCAAAGAGCTTGGGTAGAGAACACCTGCACATAGGGGTATGAACAGGTAGACATCCTACATATTGTGTTTTTAGATGGAATACCCCCATTATATAGTTTCACTGAGAGGCTAAACTTTAGCTTCGAGGCAATCGAAGCGTCAAGGCGATGATGAACTTTGAGTGCGATCTCTGCTTTGCTTATGAAGGGAGGACTTATGACTGTTTATCTTGACTGTAATGCCACTGCTCCGATGGATCCACGAGTGCTGTCTGAGGTAATGCATTTTTTCTCTGTTGAATTCGGAAATGCCGGAAGCCGAACGCATGACTACGGATCAAGGGCAAAACAGGCTGTACAAAGAGCGCGCGATCAGATTGCAGAAGTCGTCAAGGTCCGGCGCGATGAAGTGATATTCACCAGCGGTGCGACGGAAAGCAACAATCTGGCTATACTCGGCCTCGCTTATCATGGAAAAGAGACTGGCCGCTTGCATATTGTCAGCACGATGATCGAACACAAAGCGGTGTTGGAACCTCTCGATGCTCTTGCACGTCAGGGGTTTGAAGTGACTCTTGTTCCGCCCACGCGCGGAGGATGGATAGACCCGGCTATGGTGCAAGATGCTTTGCGGCAGGATACGCTTCTGGTTTCGGTCATGCAAGTCAATAATGAAACAGGAGTGATCGAACCTATACCGGAGCTATGCGAGATTCTAGCTGATCATCCTGCCTTTTTTCATGTGGATGCGGCTCAAGGGTTTGGGAAGGAAATTGCCCCTCTACAAAACACGAGGATTGATCTCATAAGCATAAGTGGACACAAAATCTTTGGCCCAAAGGGAGTCGGCGCCCTTGTAATGCGTCGTCGCAGGCTTAATCGACCGCCCTTGACGCCTTTGTTTTTCGGCGGAGGACAGGAACGAGGCCTGCGCCCCGGCACATTGCCTGTGCCTTTGATCGCGGGTTTTGGCTTGGCAGCAGAGTTAGCTTTTCATGAAGCTCATCAGCGTGCCAAAGCATGCCAAGCTTATCGGGAACGAGTGTTAAAAGCTTTAGAGCCTTTCAGTCCCATCATCAATGGAGATCAAACGCGAACCATGCCTCATGTGCTGAATCTGTCTCTTCCTGAACTGGATTCAGAGGCTGTGATGGTGGCGTTAAAGGACGTTATTGCGATCTCGAACGGGTCTGCCTGCACGTCGCAAAGCTATCAACCGAGCCATGTCCTCAAGGCAATGGGTCTGCCGGATTCCATCGTTCAAGGAGCGTTGCGAATATCGTGGAGTTATATGACAGAGGGTCCTGATTGGAATGAAGTTATAGATATTCTGAAACGCCTACACTAAAAGCGAATTCCCAGTTGATCCATAAGCGCCGTCAGTCTGACGCCGCGAAGTCGGGCCATCTCTGACAACGCTTCAACGCGGGCCGCATGAATTTCTTCGAGTTGATCGGTCAACTCGATCAACTCTCTTCGCTCCTCTTCAGTAAGAGTTCCGTTATCTCGTTTGGCCGCAAGACCGTCGAGTCTCGATTTCAGTTCGGGCGACAGACCTGCATTGATGCGCGCAAGGAGGATCGATTCTTCAGAAGACAAGTGCGGCGCTTTGCGATGGGCCTGCATCTCTATGACCTTGCCGACAAATCGTTCGAGTTCCGCCAGACTCAATTGCTCGGCAGCTTTTAGCAGTTCGTCGGCGGAGATGTTGTTTTGAGTGGAATCCATCTTTCTTTCCATTTGCACATTGGATTTTATTCCTGTCGCGTTGAAGCTTCAACCTTTCAATCCGCGCTTCACAGGTAAACCCGATAATCCATCTCCGCGAAAATCGTGTCCTTCGATTCCACATCTGCAAGCCACTCCTGATCAATCTCTCCGCCCTTTATCATCTCGTACAAACGAGTGAAGCGATG
>DLHY01000064.1 GCA_002483445.1 Blastocatellia bacterium UBA7656 | reverse complement strand
GGTTAAATCTTACCCCTGGCGTTAAGCCACAGTGACAATCCAATAATGGACGGAAGAGGAGAAATGAGTATGAAGCAAAGCAAGAGATCATTTTCAATCGCCTTGATACTGGTCTTCTTAACTGGCGTGGCTTTCGCGCAAGAGCCAACGAAACAAGGCAAGAAGCAACCCCTCGCGCCCTCGGCGGCAAGCAATCCGGTGGTCGGCAGCGGCACCGTAGGGCATATCGCCAGATGGCTCGGCAGTGACGGGAATACTTTTACCATCGGCAACTCGAATATCTATGAAGACAAGTTCGGCAAGGTCGGCATCGGCACCAAAACGCCGACCTCGCTGTTGACGGTGCAAGGGATGATCGAGACGACGCTGGGCGGGGTGAAGTTTCCTGACGGGACGGTGCAGACGACATCGGCAGCCAGTGCGCTGTTTGGGGTCGCGCACAACGCGACGCTTACGGGCAACGGCACTGCCGCGATGCCGCTCGGTGTGGCGGTGCCGCTGATCTTGAGCGGTGCATTAGCATTCCCAGGCGCTCTTGTTAAAGCCACCAATACTGCTGCCAGCGGCGTGGCTCTGTTTGGCGAAAGCCCCAACGGCACCGGCGTGCATGGCTTTGCCGACAACGGCTTCGGCGTGATTGGCGAGAGCACCAGCGGCATTGGCGTGAATGGCATCAGCGCCAGCGGCGACGGTGTGTCTGGCGAGAGCACCAGCGGAAGGGGCGTGTCGGGCAGCAGCGACAGCGGCAACGGCGTGGCTGGGTCTAGCACCAGCGGCCGCGGCGTGTATGGCGCGAGCACCAACGGCCGCGGCGTCGAGGGCAGCAGCACCAGCAACGACGGCGTGTTTGGCAGCAGCACCAACAGCCGCGGCGTGGTTGGCAGCAGCACCAGCGACCTCGGCGTGGCTGGGTTTAGCACGAACAGCGACGGTGTATTTGGTTTAACCGACAGCACAAGTTCAAATAAGGCTGGCATCACAAGCGAGTCCTCACTTACTGCAACAGGAGGAGTGGCGGGGATATTTAAGGGAAATGTGCGAGTCGAATCTCTATCTGGGCAGCCCGGCAACCTCTCTGTTGCCGGTACGCTCTCGAAGGGCGCTGGCGCATTCAAGATTGACCATCCCCTCGACCCGGAAAACAAATATCTCTATCACTCGTTTGTCGAATCTCCCGACATGAAGAATATCTATGACGGCGTGGCCGTGCTTGACGATAGAGGCGAAGCCGTAGTCGAACTCCCCCAATGGTTCGAGGCTCTCAACAACAAGTTCCGCTATCAGCTTACCTGCATCGGCGGCTTTGCTCCGATTTACATCGCTGAGAAGATCGCCGACAACCGCTTCAGGATAGCCGGAGGGCAGCCGGGGATGGAAATTTCCTGGATGGTGACAGGAATACGCCGGGACGCCTTTGCGAAAAAGAACCGCATACCGGTCGAAGAAGAAAAACCTGAAGCAGAGCGCGGTTACTACCTGCACCCGGAGGCGTTCGATCAGCCTCAGGAGAAAAGCATCCAGTGGGCGCGCGACCCGGAAGGTATGCAGCAACTCAAAAAGCGGCAGATTGAGGCAGGGCAGACGCGAAATAAACGGCAACCGGATCAACGCTGAATCACATCGGCTGAAGCTTAAAGTTCAACCTTCAATACGGGTACGCTGAAGCGCGAACTCCAAACATCAGTCGCCTGCCAATGCTTCATTGAAAGGAGAAACTTACCATGATCAGATTCAAGAAACTTCTTTGCGAATCAAAACGCTTTTCGCTTTTCCTGACGGCGCTGACGCTTGCACTCACAGGCACAACCGCACAGGCTCAATGTCCGACTTCGGTGGTCGCTGCCGGTCTGAAATCACCGACAAAAATAATCAGCACTCCGGCGGGCAATCTGCTCGTAACCGAAGCAGGCACGGGACAGAACACCGGGCGTATTTCAATCATAGACCCTGCGGGCAATCGCCGAACTCTGCTCGACGGTCTGCCGTCAGGGTTCGCTCCGCCTGAAAACCATCCGGGAGGACCTTCGGGACTCGCGTTAAAGGGACGCACTCTCTACATCACAATCGGGGGCGGAGATCAGGTATTGGCTGGCCCTCTGCCCGGCACTGAAGTGGCCAATCCTAACCCGTCGTCACCGCTCTTCTCATCGGTGCTGGCGCTCCGCGCCAAGCCTTCTGTTGACGAAACGGCGGGCGGATTCGCGCTCACCCTCGCCGATCACGTGAACTTAAATACCGGACTCCCGCTTAACTTGACCAACGCAGCGGGAGAAAATCTGGAGATCGAATTGGTGACCGATTTTGCGGACTTCACTTATGAGTTCAGACCGGGTGTGCCTAACGCTGTGCGCCTCTCGAACCCGTTCGGGGCGGCGGTCAATGGAAAAAAACTCTACGTGGTGGATGCGAGCCAGAACGCCGTCAGAGAAGTCGACATCAATACGGGCGAGAGCCGTATCTTGTTGACCTTTCCCAAGAGGGTGAACACGTTGCCGTTCGGCCCGCCAGTGATAGACTCTGTGCCTGACAGCATTCGAATGTTTGGCAAGCATCTGCTGGTGACATTCCTGACCGGTTTCCCGTTTCCACCGGGTCAGGCCGATGTGCGCAGAGTCAACCGAACAAACAACAGCCACGCACAACTGATAGGCGGATTGACTTCGGCCATCGATGTTCTTCCGGTGAAGAATTCGAGCAATCAGGATCAGTTCATCGTTCTCGAATTCAGCACCAGCATGACATCGCAGCCTCCCGCGCCGAGAAGGCTGCGACTGTTCGATTCATTAGGTCAGATTACAGTCATTGCCGACTGCCTTGTCTCGCCTACCAGCGTGGCGCTCAATCTCTCAGATGGATTTTTGTACGTGACGGAGATATTCACGGGTCGCGTCATCAAAATCCCATCGCCAGTTATGTGAGATAGAGAAGAAGCCTCAGCAAGTAGTTTTGCCTTGCGAACAGGGCCGGGACAGTTAGACACAAGCCCGGCCCGTAAATCCCATCAAATTTGCCTCGAATAACCTCCAAAGAAAACCTCTCATCACACCCGCAATCAGAGGCCGCGTTGACCTTGTCGCGAGCGTCGTTTAATATGAAGCTTCGTTTCGGGGCGTGGCGCAGTGGTAGCGCACTCGGTTTGGGACCGAGGGGTCGGAGGTTCGAATCCTCTCGCCCCGATTTTCTTTGAAAATTGCGCCCGTAGCTCAGAGGATAGAGCATCTGCCTTCTAAGCAGAGGGTCGCAGGTTCGAGTCCTGCCGGGCGTATTTCCTCTTTGATTCTTTCTTCTCGGTTTTCCGATGGACTCAACCGCCTTTACCGTCATTGCCCTCATCTCCATCGCGTTTCTTCTATTGATGCTCATACTCGCACTGTTCGAGCCGGGGCTGGCTTACAAAATTACAAAAACCCCAACCCTCGCTCTGCGCTCAAATGACTTCATTCGTATGCTCGGCTCGCTGGCTGATGCTCAAATCTATCACCACACTCAAATAGAAGTTCTCACAAACGCTGAGGTCTTCTATGAAGCAGAGCTTGAAGCCATCCGCGCAGCCCAACACAGCATCAACCTCGAAGCCTACATATTTCAGCAAGGCGAAGTCACTCGCCGGTTCGTCGAAGCCCTGACTGAGCGAGCGCGCGAAGGAGTTCAGGTTCGATTGGTGCTCGATTCCATCGGCAGCTTTATGACGCGCGAGAGCTACTTTGCCGAACTCGTATCGGCAGGCGGGCGAGTGGCGTGGTACCACCCAATCAAATGGTACACACTGCCGCGAATAAACAATCGCACCCACCGCGAGATCATCGTCATCGACGGACAGGTAGGTTTTATGGGCGGTGCGGGATTCGCCGATCACTGGCTACGCGGGCGGCGAGGCAAACCTCGCTGGCGCGACACGATGTTTCGCGTCACGGGCGATGCTGTCACGGGGCTTCAATCGGTGTTTGCAGAAAACTGGCTCGAAGCGTCGGGAGAAATTCTCGCAGGCGAAGAGTTTTTTCCCTTCAGTGAAGTCGAAAGCCAATCGGCTGTGATGATCATCGATAGCTCGCCTACTACGGGGATGTCTACGCGCGCAAGAATACTTTATCAAACGCTGCTCGCTTCGGCGCAAAAGCAAATACTCATCACAACGCCTTACTTTCTGCCTGACCTAAGCGCCCGTGTGGAGATGACACGGGCAATCCGAGAGCGCGGAGTCGAAATCAGAATCATCACTCCCGGACGACAGATCGATCATATGCTCACTCGAAGATCGAGCCGGAGGCTTTACGGCGATCTGCTGCGCGCGGGCGCGGAGATTTACGAATACGATCCGGCGATGATTCACGCCAAGATCATGATCATTGATGGAGTGTGGAGCGTCGTCGGCTCGACCAATTTCGACAACCGCTCTTTCGGCATCAACGATGAAGTCAACCTCGCCGCCTTCGATGAGCCTCTGGCCGCTCGCCTCGCCGAAGATTTCCAGCGCGATGTGGAGGAAAGTCACGCCGTCTCATTAGAGGAATGGAAGCGACGATCCCTCTTCGAGCGCGCCCACGAACTACTAGGGTGGATACTCGAGCGTCAACAGTAGAACACGATTGAACAGAGCGAGAGCAGGTAGAGACGCACCCATCGAGCCAACCGATGTGCCGTCTCTACAGACCCTGCCCTGCCGTTTGATTACAACTCAGATAACGGTATCCTCCAAAGACCTCTTCCAAAAGTGACCGCGTACAGATAATCCCCTTCGACGACCAACTGGACGACCTTTACGTTGGGCAGGTTGCCAGCCTTCTTCGTCCACGTCGCCCCTTCATTGGTAGTTGCGTACACCCCGTTGCTCGTCCCCAGGTAGACGGTGTTGCCGCGCGCGACCAGCGAATAATACTTGTCGACCGCGATGTTTCGTAACCTCACCGTCCAGGTCACTCCCCTGTTGCCCGTAACAGCAAGGGTATTCTCGGTGATGGCGTAAACCCGGTTATCGTTTTCGGGGTGAACTGCGAGATGCCGAACGCCGCCTCCGTTCTCTCGATTCCGGGTGGTGCCTCCGTTCTCTGCTTTCACCCAGCCGTTCTGCCTGGTCCAGTTCCAGGTCTGCTTCATGGTGTCAAATAGCGGAATGGTGGCCGTATGCAAGGCACCTGACCGGGTGATGGCGAAGGCTGCGCCGGTGCGGCGCGGTGAAAAAGCGACGGACACGAACGGGTCATCTATGCTTTCGGCAGTGGTTTCCCACGTCGGTTGATTGGTTACGGCGGATGGGTCATAAGGATTAAAAGTGCCTGTCGGCTCGGAATCTCCATTTCTTGTGAGCATCAGGCGGAAAGGGGTATTCGGGGGATAGACGCAATTACCCTTACAGCCTTCAGGGATAAAGTCGGCGCAGGCTAAAATCACTTGGGAGAGGATTCTTGTATCAACGGCGATGCCTTGCTGCGCATTCTCCGGGAATGTGCTGACGATATAAGGGACAAAGTTGCTGAAACTTGTCGCCCGTTTATCGCAAGGGTCGCTCGCCGCATTAGGAAAGATCAGCCTGGCGATATGGGAGTCGTGTAAGATGTAGAAGCGCCCGTCTCGCCTGGGATCGGAATACACACCCATTTTCTCCATGCCGTTACCTCCGTAGTGGCATTCCGGCAGCGCGTCCTCCGGCCTTTCCCGTTCCTCCTCCGGTTTCGCTGGCTTTTGCGGGATAGCCCTTTTCCACTGCCCGCCGCTCAAGGATTCCGTGCCGATAACCCCGTTATGATCGGAATTACCCACCGCGACATCTCCGCGAATGCCAACCCTCTGAAGCTGGGCGGTTATCAGGTTTGTGTACATCGTACTAAAAGCTGGCGTCGAGGCGGTGGAGAATTCGACGCCGCCGTCATTGACGAGATAAACCAGGTCTCTTACCCCCCTGTGAAATTGAATTTCCTGCGCGTCTTCATGTCTGGCATCGAATTTAGTCCAGGTGTCCCCGCCGTCGGTGCTGTTAAACATTGCCGACTGACCCACGATAATATGGTCAGGATTAAAAGGGTCTACCGCGATGGCGTTACACCATTCGTTTGACACCAGGCTTTCCGTGCGTCTGTAGTTGCCGGCAGGATTACTGGTGATCGCAGGATCACTCCTGTCGTCCTCAACCGGATCGAAATTACCGCCCGACTTGTTGACGAAGATTTGTCTGCCGAACTTCACGGCGACGGTGCGATGGGCGGGCGTTTCATAGGACCCGTCAGCATTCTTCTCTCCCAGGGCAATTTTGATCATCTCGCTGTCTTTGTGCCTGGGCGGATTGTAGTCATTATCCGTGTCCCGCGTCCGGGTACAGTCCAGCACCTGATCCCATGCGCCGCCTCTGTTGAAGGTCTTGTAAACCCCTTTGCCGCGAACTCCGATAAATAAAATCCTGCTGTCTTCAATATCCGCCGCGATGTCGAGGACATCCTCGACACCCTTGCCCTCCCTTAGCCGGGTCCAGGAGTTGCCGCCGCTGAAGGACCTGAACAGGCCCGTGGTCGTGCCGACATACACATACGATTTGGCATTCTTCAGGATCCCATAGTTAGGGTCGTTGCACACCAGTATTCGGTTGACGCGCCCGAAACCCTTGTCGAAGCTGGTGAGCTTCTTCCAACTCGTGCCTCCGTTCGTTGTTCTGTAGAGGCTGTTGGCTTTGTTGGCCAGATAGATGACTTTGCTGTTGGAGGGTGAAACGCCGAAGGCCGTGATTTCAAGGTTATCCACGTAGTCTGATATTGGAGTCCAACTCAGCGGGTTTGCATTCAGGTCGCAAGCCCACAACCCGCCGTCGGGCGAGGAGGCGAACAGCTTGTTGTCTTTCGAATGCAGGTATAATCCTGTCATGCACCCGGCTTCATTTTTTGGCCCGAGATTTTCCCAGCTTTGGGCCATAATGGTAAGTTGGCCCAGCAGTAAAATCATCGCCAGAACGAGCGCCTGCCTGCCGAATAGAACTTGATATATGCTGCCTCTTCTATTTGGTTTAGTCAGTAAGCTCGTAATCGAAGTTTTAATAATCATCTTCAATACGGTCGAGTTCATCATATTCTCTCCTTATTCTTGAAAAACCTGTGCAGCCCTACCTCCCTATCATCGTGGGAAGCGGCGCTTGCTATATCTCTTCAGACTATACTGGTGAATGAACTGAAAACATTTCATGATGTGGAGGAAGAAGATGGAGGAAGCCATCTCTGAAATGAGCATAAGTCAGGGTTGCCTGCACCCGCTTCATCTGCGCTACAATATCTCGTGCGCATAATTTAGACCGTATTTTTGAAAGGCAGCAGTAAATAAAGATGCAACGTATTCGGATAGCTACTTATAACATTCACAAGTGCAAAGGTCTCGACAGAAAAATAAGCCCCTCCCGTATAGTCGAAGTTCTGCGCGAACTTGACGCCGATATCATCGCGCTTCAGGAAGTCGTCAGCCTCGACGGCGGATCGCGTCAGGAGAATCAGGCGCGATTCATAGCCGAGAAGCTCGATATGAATTTTTTTTCGGGCGAGACCAGAAAACTCGACGGCGGTTCTTACGGAAACGTCCTGCTCGCTCGCTTCCCCGTGCAGAGGACTTTCAACTATGACCTGAGCGTGCGCCGACGCGAGCCTCGCCGTTGCCTTCGCGCCGATATCGAAATAAACAATCACAGGCTTCACATCTTCAATGTGCATCTCGGCACGGCCTTCTTCGAACGCCGACATCAGGCGCGGCGGCTGGTCGCTCCTGAAATACTCCTGAGCCGGGAGCTTGACGGCTCGCGGGTAATGCTCGGAGATTTCAACGAATGGACTCGCGGACTCGTGACGCGGATGTTGTCGGCGCATCTTCGCAGCGCCGACATACGGTTTCATCTGCGCCGCTCGAAGACGTATCCCGGAGTGATTCCGTTTCTGCACCTCGATCATATTTACTTCGATCACTCTCTTGAGATGGAAAGCCTCGCGTTGCATCGCAGTCGATTGGCGCTTGTGGCATCGGATCATCTGCCGCTTGTCGGCGAACTTCGTTTGAAGAGGCATGGGTGAAAAAGCACAGGTTCGTAAAGCAGACTGAAATCAACGCGCCGGTCGAACGTGTATTCGCTTTTCACGAACGACCGGACGTTTTCCGCCATCTCATCCCGCCGTGGGAGCGAGTCGAAATCATTCAAACAGCCGAAACTCTCCTTCCCGGTACGAGGACGATCATCAAAACTTTCATCGGCCCTCTCAGTCGTTTGTGGATCGCCGAGCATACCGAATACATCGAGAATCGCTTGTTTACCGACATTCAGCTAAAAGGGCCTTTCGCCTACTGGTGTCACCGCCACCGATTCGAGCCGACTGCGAACGACACGACTCTCTACACGGATGAAATCGAATACGCCGTTCCGTTGGGATGGCTCGGAGAGCTTGTTGCAGGGCGAATGGTGAGAAAAAAACTTGAGCGATTGTTTGAATATCGCCACCGAGTAGTGACTGAAAAGACGACTTTGAAAAGTCAGGAGTGAGGAGGTGACAGGGAACAGGTGACAGGTTACAGACCCAGTGATTTCCCGCCTGTAACCTGTCACCTGTCACCTGTTCCCTACACCGACCCCTGCCTCAATCAGTCGGCCATTCGTTATCGATGAATTGCAGGCAAATCCTTTCGAATCCGTCCGTGCCGACATAGCGATTGGTGACGGTGGCAAAGCTCTCGAATGAATCGGGCTTGCTGGCGATTCGGACGAGATCGAACTGCGCGGGCGGCTCCTTGACGCATACTCGCATACTGTCGCGGTTGAGGTTTTCGGCAAAGGCCGATTCGCGCTTGATGTAATCGAGCGATTGATTGAAGTACTCGATTCCGACTATCTTGGTCACTTTTCTGTTCGGGAGGTTGCGATGATTGCCTGGGCTGGTCGACGGGTCGGAAGAATTGCTGACAGGCTGATCACCCAAAAACTCCAGCCCTGCAAGCCACATCTCGTTTTCCGCGCTCTGCGCCCATCGCACTATCGCATAAACCGAATAGCTGGTGTCGAAATAATCATAGTTGCGCAGCTTCACGGGCAAGGGCATAGTCAGAAAGAGAATCATTCCTTCTTCCACTCTACGATGCAGGCGCAGCATCACCCCGCCCCGACTCACATCTATGGATTGAGTCATCTCCTGCCACTCGTCGGCCCCGGTGCTGAAGCCGTTGACGCGAGCAGGTATAGAGAGTAGGAATCGTTCGTGGCGGCGGCGATTCTTTGTGCTTGCGTCTGACGGGGCCTTTTTCCGTCGGGCCATCTCGTCCTGAATCATTTCATTCAGTTCTGCGCCGTTGACCGGGAGCCTTATGACTTCGGGCTTCGCCGCGCTGTCTTTTCTTCCAAAGATATGGTTGTCATATTCAATCCGCTTGCTGAAATTCACAAGCACCGAAAAGGCTTTCGACACGCCATCAAATGCTCTATCGATTCTGGGCAGAAATACATCTGTCCGCGGAACATTCAAACCGTAGTAAGACGGATTAAGCAAAGCGACACATCGCATGTAGGCCAGCTTGATCTCGTTGGTCGTAGCAAGGTTGTCGACTTCAAGTACCTGATAGTGCGTCTCCGACTTCTCGACGCGATCAAGCAATCGCTCAAGCTCCAGATAGTACGCGCTTATCTCCTCGATTGGATAATCGGGGTCAAGAGGCTCAAGGCTCTCTCCTGTTTCAATAATCTCTGCGCTCATACTTCCATACGACCTTTACTGTGACAGATGCGTTCAATTCAAAAGCTCTGGGGAGCGATAAACAGCATGGCAAGAAGCGTTCCCCGATGAAAATTAAAATAAATCGCCCGCATTTGCTTAGTTTGGGGAATCAAAAGCGAGAGAACCGAATTATTGCCAGTCAATTTGCAGTCGGCAAACGGTCAGTTTGACCTCACGTTTTGATTTCCCCTGAAGTCGTCCCTGAAAGTTAGCTGCCGGTTCCATCGCCTGCGCGGTAGTAAAATTACATTATCGAAAGCGATGATCGTTTAACCGCGCACCCTCTCGAACTCTTTCATGAACGAGACGAGCGCCTCGACTCCATCTTTCGGGAACGCATTATAAATCGAAGCCCGTATGCCGCCCACAGAGCGATGGCCCTTCAGCCCGTCAAGCCCTGCTTTCGTGGCTTCCGCGATGAACTGCTTTTCCAAATCTTCGCTCGGCAATCGGAAAGTGATGTTCATAAGCGAGCGACTGTCTGCTGAGGCGTGCGGGCGATAGAAATCTCCTCGATCCATCGCGTCATAAACGAGCGCGGCCTTCGCTTCATTGTGACGCGCGATGGCTTCAAGACCGCCCTGATCCAGAATCCATCTAACGACCAGCCGCATCACGTAGATCGCAAAACAGGGCGGCGTGTTATAAAGCGACCGCTCTTTTGCGTGCGTGTTGTAGTTGAGCATAGTCGGCAGCGTAGCGGGACTGCGCGCAAGCATGTCGTCGCGGATGATCACCAGAGTCACACCGGCAGGCGCAAGGTTCTTCTGCGCGCCCGCGTAAATCAGCGCGTACTTAGACACATCAATGGGACGGCTGAAAATATCTGATGAAGCATCAGCCACAAGCGGCGCGCTCACCACCGGCTCCGTCTTCCACTCGGTTCCGAAGATGGTGTTGTTGGTCGTGAAGTGAACATAAGCGGTTTCGGGGTCGAGATTCAATTCCTCCTGACGCGGCACGCGGCGGAAGTTTTCCGATTCGGTCGAAGCGACGACACTGGCCTGCCCTGTGCGCTGGGCTTCCTTCATCGCCTTCTTGGACCACGCGCCCGTGATGATGTAGTCGGCTTTGCCTCCGGCGGGCAGAATGTTCATAGGCACCATCGAAAACTGCAATGACGCGCCGCCCTGCAAAAACAACACCTGATAGTTATCGGGTATTGATGCCAGCTTTCGCATATCGGCTTCGCAGCCCTTGATGATTTCGTCAAAGGTCTTCGACCGATGGCTTATTTCCAGAATCGACATCCCCGCGCCGGGAAGCGCAAGCAAATCTCTTTGAACTTCTTCCAGGACTGATAGCGGCAACACAGCCGGCCCTGCTGAAAAATTATAAATCCTTTCCGTCATCATTCCTCCCTGATGGGTGATAGGTGATGGGTGATAGGGGATGGGGAAGAACGATACCCATTACCCATCACCCATTTACAGCTTGACCAGACTCATATCGATTATGTCGCTCGAATGCGAGCGCATCGCTTCGAGCGTTTCTTTGGATGGAGCCTGATCGAGATGAATTCGCGCGATGGCTGCCATCGCCCCTTCGAATACTATATTTTCAGTCTCCTGCGCGTTGATGCCTGCCGACTTGATCTGATTGAAAATATCGGCCAGCACCCCTACACGGTCGTAGTGGCGCACGACGAGCAGATGAGTCGCGGGTGTCTTCTTCGCCAGATTGACCACGTTCGGCGCGCGCCCCGTGTCTTTGTACTCGCGAATGATTCGCACCGTCTCGTCGGCAATCGCCGCCTGCGCTTGATCCGTAGATGCGCCGATGTGATGAGTGCCGATGACGCCGTCAAGCTGAAAAATTTTATCTTCGACCGCGCCCGTCCCGGCGGACGGTTCGCCTGCGAAAACGTCGAGCGCAGCGCGCAGGCCGCGTTCGCTGACGGCGCGCTCAAGGGCTGATTGATCTACGACTTCCGCGCGGGCGGTGTTGATGAAGAATGCGCCTTTGCTCATCGCCTCGAAGAATTTCCAGTCGATCAGATTGCGCGTTTCGTCCTTGAGCGCGACATGCACGCTGATGATGTCAGAAGATGAAGCGACTTCCACGGGTGAATCTTTTCTTTCTATACCTAACTCAGCGGCGCGCTCAGGGGTGAGCGAGCGGCTCCAGGCGACGACAGGCATACCGAAAGCGTGAGCGCGCGAAATCATCTCGCGGCCTATCTGTCCGACTCCGATCAGACCCAATGTGCGACCCAACAGGCCGCGCGCCTTGCTGTACTCTTTCTTGTTCCATCGGCCCTGTTTGAGGTCGGCGACATTTTCCGCCAGACGACGATCAAGCGCGAGCATAAGGCCGAATGCAAGCTCGGCGACGGCGATGGAATTTTTGCCGGGGCAGTTGGCGACGTAGATGCCGCGGGCGGATGCCGTCTTGACATCGATTGTGTTGTAACCCGCGCCCGCGCGAATAACCAAACTCAATCTTCCGGCTTCGAGCATCGGCGCGGTGACTTTCGTCGAGCGCACAACCAGCACGTCCGCGCCGCTCGCGCGCAGGGCTTCGGTCAGAGAGTCGTCTTTTAGTTCCGGCTCGCAGACGACCTCGAAGCCCGATCTTCTGAGGTCATCGAGTCCGCTTTCTGGAAATTTATCTGCGATCAGCACCTTCATGACTTTTACTCCAATGCGGCGCAAGCCAGACTTGCGCGCTGCTGGTTTGTGAGGTCGGCGGCGTTCATCTTATAACGATTGACCTCAGCCGACAAGCATCAGTATCGATGCGGCTAGGGGTCGCTCATCTTCATCAAATCAAATGACTCAGCAGGCCGTCTCTCAGCTTAGGCTCGAACCACGTGGATTTAGGCGGCATGATTTCGTTTGCGTCCGCAACAGCCATCAGATCATCGACCGTGACCGGGTAGATCGAAAAGGCGACCGCCGCGCGGCCTTCATCGACGGCTTTTTCAAGCGCAGCAGTTCCGCGAATCCCGCCGATGAAATCTATTCGCTTGTCTGTCCGCACGTCCTTTATCCCCAGTATAGAATCCATCGCGCGCTCCTGAAGTATGCTCACGTCGAGCGATGCTATCGGATCATCCTGCCTGACGCTATCAGTCGGCACTGTGAGTTTGTGCCAGCGGCCTGCAAGGTACATGCAGATTTCGCCTTTCAGACGAGGTGTTGGAGAATCTGATTCCGCGACTGAAAAGTTTTGCGACAGCGCCGTGATCAATTCATCCGCCGTGAGACCATTCAAATCTTTCACCACGCGATTGTAAGGCATTATATGAAGCTGATCGGCGGGGAAGAGAACTGTGAGGAAAAAATTATATTCCTCATCGCCCGTGTGATCCGTGTTTTCGGATTTGAGTTCGGCGCGGGCGCGGCTCGCGCTTGCCGCGCGGTGATGCCCGTCTGCGATGTAAAGCAGCGGGACGCTTCGAAACGCTTCGATCAACTTTCTGGCCGCTTCACTGCTTGCTCGCCAGATGGTATGAGTCACACCGTCCCGAGCGACGAAATCGTAAAGCGGCTCGGCCTTCATCTCATCGGCGACCAGTTTATCTATCTCCGCTCGCCCGCGATAAGTGAGAAAGACCGGCCCCGTTTGCGCTCGAAGCTGGAGGATGTGACGAGTGCGGTCGTCTTCCTTGTCCTTGCGCGTGCGCTCGTGCTTGCGAATGATATCGGCGTCGTATTCATCAATCGATGAGCAGGCTGCAATGCCCGTCTGTGTGCGTTCTCCCATTCGCAGGCTGTAGACATAAAGGCTCGGCTTGTCTTCTTCGATCATAGGGGCTGCGGTTTTGAGTTTTTCAAAGTTCCGGGCGGCTCTTTGATAAACCGTATCCGAGTAAGGATTGGTATCGTCGGGCAATTCGAGTTCCGGGCGCGAGACTCGAAGAAAACTTAACTCGTTGCCTTCGGCCATCTGTCGGGCCTCGATGGCGCTGACGACATCATAAGGGACGGCTGAAACTTCTGCGGCTTTATTTTTTGCCGGACGCAGGGCGCGAAAGGCGCGGATGGTTGCCATTCTTTTTTCTCCGAAAAATTATTATGCTCGCTTCGACAATCGAGAATGCTAGGACGGCGCGGCGAAGCTGTCAACTTGTCGGGCTGCCGCTTGATGTTTTATCGTTCGCGCTCGGAAATATCGGGCATCACGCATAATATTTCAATCGTCATCTTTTCACTGCACCCTGCCTTTTAGCCCTCACGGAATCCTTGTTTATTTGCGCGATTTGATTCTGGCACCCGCGTTGCACTAATCATGGTCGCTCGGTTTCTCATGTCGAGAGATGCTTCGACAGGGAGGATATTATGGACATTCAGGAAACACAAACAGTTGCAATAAAGGCGTGTCCTTCGTGCGGCGGGAGCCTGCTTGAGCGAGACCGCTTTTGTCGCTGGTGCAGCGCGCGGCAACAGGAGCCGACTTTGAGAATAGACAGCGGCGCGATTGAATACGTTTCTCCGACGACTCCATTGATCGAATTGGTGTCGCCGACCGAATCGTTCCGCCCTGTTTCAGGGCCGCTCGTGAGGGCTGTTGCTGCGGGAGTGGCGGCGGCGGAATCGGGACGGCTTTCGAGTCGAGTCGCGCGACGATTCGTGCTTGCGCTCATCTCGATGCCTATATGGCTCATCATCGTGCTGCTATCTCCGATTGATGCTTACTTCGTCGCCAAGACCGTGACGAGAGGCTGACGCTTATGCGATTGAGAGAAATACTTTCTCGCTGGATGAGATTCAACGCTGTCGGCGCGACTGGCGTGGCTGTGCAGACGATCACGCTCTTCGCGTTGTTGCGCATGACCGGGCTGCACTACCTTGCGGCTACAGCCATCGCGGTCGAGGCGTCGGTGATAAACAATTTTATCTGGCATCGCAAATGGACATGGGCAGATCGCCGAAGGTCGAGCGTCGCCGCGCTGATTGTGAGGTTTCATCTGACGAGCGGAGCCATGTCGCTTGCGGGGAATTTATTATTGATGTGGCTGCTGGTTGGAAGAGTCGGATTGAACGCGACTCTGGCCAATGCCGCCACGATAGCCGTCTGCTCGCTCATCAACTTCGCGCTTTCGGATCGCTTCGTCTTCGTGTGATATTTTCTCTCCTTTTCACAATCTTCCATCTATCAATTCTTGATCGACTCATAAGAGCAGTATATCCTTGCCCGTGTGCTGGAGCTTCAGGGGGACAGATATGCGCTTTTTTGAAGAGCTTGGCTCGATAGTCGAGCAGCGATGGAAGGCCGAAAACTACAGAGAAGAATCTTTCCCGGAAATCGCGGCTCAATCGCTTGCCGAAACCAATCCGTCTGAGCGCGTCGATCCTCTGGAAATAATTCGCTGGGTTCACGGCGCGACCTGTCTGCCGATGCAGGCTGATCTGGATTCGAAATTCGGCAACCCTCCGCTGACTCTGTTCGCCGGACCGAGGTTTCACATCGATGTTTACTTCTGGCTCGACGGCACCACTTCGATTCATCAGCACGCTTTTTCGGGAGCCTTTCAGGTTCTCGCGGGGTCGAGCATACACAGCCGCTACAGGTTTGCGCGCCAGCGCGTGATAAACGAACACTTCTCAGCCGGACAGGTCAGCTATGACACGAGCGAGTTGCTCAGTAAGGGCGACATTCGACGAATCTTTGCGGGCGATCAGTTCATTCACTCGCTGTTTCATCTCGACCGACCGTCCGTCACTCTTGTTGTGAGAACCTATCAAACCACGAGCGCGCTGCCGCAGTTCAACTACCTCAAACCCGGTTTCGCAATCGATCCTTTCTTCAGAGAGGAGTCCGCCATCCGCAAAGTTCAATGCGCCGCGCTGCTGCTGGATACCAAACACCCGGAGGCCGATTCGATGATCGGCGACCTGATTTCATCTTCGGATTTTCACACCGCGTTTTTATTGCTGGATACGGCATTCAAGCATCTGACCGCAGACGAGCTTGAAAGGATATTTCATATCTCGACAGGCAGGGAACGTTTTCAAAATCTGGTCGAACGAGCGCGCGCACGTCACAGCGAGTTGATCGATCTCGTCCCTGCGGCTATGGAAGAGGCCGAGCGGCAGAACAACATCATTATGCGGAGAGGATACCTGACGGGCTGGGAGCATCGTTTCTTTCTGGCTTTGATTTTGAATGTGCCTCAAAGGGCGATGATACTAGACCTTGTGAAAAAACGTTTCTCAGACCGCGATCCAATCGATATCATCGGCGAGTGGGCGCATGAGCTTTCAACAGTCAAGGTTATAGGGACGGCGGAGCCGAATGTTACGGGGGTGGATTATTTCGATGATGACTGTCTGTTCGTATTCAAGCGATTGCTCCGGGGCGAAACAGGCGAGCAGATAAAACCCGATTATGAAAAAGAGTACGGCGGAGATGAAGAAGAAGTGGAGAGCATAATCGATTCGTTCCGAAATTCGGTTCTCCTTCGCCCTCTGCTGTTCGATGACTTTGTGAAAGGAGAGAGTTGATCATCCGTGATGCAGATGCCTCGACAAAGATTACGGTCGAAGTGAATGGACAAAGTTGACCGCCTGGGTTGGGCGGCAGGAGTTTCATTCAATGCTTACGGCTTGCGCATAGGCGTGCGAGTAAGCGACTCGTCCGTCTTCGACAGGGTTTGCGGATTTCTTCCTCCCGGATGGAAAGCCGTCGGGTCTCCTGTCGTTGATCGGTTGTACTCGATACGTGTGGGCGGCGAAGGGCCGCGACCGGGTATGCGCCGATTCAACATTCTTTATCTCGACGGAGGCTGGATATTCCGGTCGCTCGATCTTGACGAAGCTCTCGAATACTTCGAAACGAATCTGCACAACTGGGTCGCGCTCTACGCTCATCGCCGCGTGTTCGTTCACGCGGGGGTCGTGGGCTGGCGAGGGAAAGCCGTCGTGATTCCCGGCCATAGCCTCTGCGGCAAGACCACGCTGGTTGCGGAGCTAGTGCGCGCGGGAGCGACTTACTACTCCGATGAATTCGCGGTGCTTGATGCGCAGGGCCGCGCGCATCCTTTCCCCAGACCTCTCGGAGTCCGAGAACAGGGAGAAGTAATTCAGACCCGCTGCTCGATAGAAGAACTGGGCGGCGTGGCCGGAGCCAAACCTCTGCCGGTGAGGATGGTCGTCTTCAGCCAGTACAAACAGGGAGCCAGTTGGCGGCCCCGTCAACTTTCCGAAGGGCAGGGTGTGCTGGCGCTTCTCAATCACGCGCGGGCGGTTCGACTGAGGCCGGAAAATACGCTTGCCGCGATGCGTCAGGTGGCGCGGCGTTCGACCATGCTCCGGGGCGCTCGCGGAGAAGCGAGAGAGGCGGCTCAATTCATACTCGATTACCTTGATAACACTTTATCTTGACACCTCTCGGATCGGGGTTGTACAACTGTTGGTGATTACAGGAGTTCTTGAAAATGCCCCCCGGTTCATTTGGCCTTGCAGAGGCCGATGAACCACAAAACGAATCGCGCCGGTCAGATGCTGATTTTATAGCGGCTTCTGCGCTCGTATTTGTTCTCCCCTGAAATCAAGAACGCTATTGAGGTTCGAGGACGCAACTGCGTCGCTAACCTTCTCGTGAAATTGATTGGTGGTTGCGGAAGAGAGGGTCGGATGATTATGGAAGATCAAACAGCGCCAAAGGCGCGCAAAGAAGGAATACTAATTCAGGAATTGTCGGATGAAGTTCTGGTTTACGATCTGGAAAGTCATAAGGCGCATTGTCTGAACAAAGCAGCCGCTGCAATCTGGGAGCATTGCGACGGAACGAATTCGATTCGGGACATCGCCCTCGCGATGGGGAGCGATCTCAACGCGCAGGCGGATGAAGCAGTGGTCTGGCACGCTCTGGATCAACTCGGCAAGGCCAGCTTGCTGGAGCAAAGAATCCCGCAGCCTGACGGGAAGCCCCGACTATCGCGGCGCGAGTTGATGAGAAAAGCGGGGATAGCCGCGATGATAGCCATACCTGTCGTCACATCGATACTCGCTCCAAAGGCGCTGGCCTCTGCGACAAGCTGCGGCTCTCCTTGCACCCCCGCCTCCGCAGAGTGCGTCGCCATTCCCAATTGCACGTTCTGCCCCTCCACCGGCCCCAATGCAGGCAGGTGCGCAATGTTCTAAAAAACGACGCGGCTTTGCAGAGAGCATGAGACAACGACTGACAGCGATTTTGAAACGCTCGATGGAGCAGTCAGTCCGCCAATCAAATATACCCACCGCGCAATTTTTCATTCGGGCATACTGCACGCGCTGAAAGAGAAACATCGTGAGGGGGGATAAAGAAAGAAGCCTGCTGCTGGCAGCGGCGCTCAGAGGAATCTGGCGCGATGATCCTCCCCGCCTTGAAATCTCTGACGCGGAATTCATAGAGATCATACCCTTGCTTTTAGGCTCAGGCGTGGCCGCTTTGAGTTGGCGAAGAATTAGAAATACCTCGCTTACGAATTCTCCGGCCTCGGCAGACCTCCTCGATGGCTATCGCTTCTACTCGCTTCACAACGCCCTGATCGAAAATCAGATCGCGGAAGTATTCGCCCGCTTTCGCGCGCTCGGCATAGAGCCGATTTTGATAAAGGGCTGGGCCATTGCGCGGCTTTACGCGGAAAAGGGATTGCGCCTTTACGGAGACATAGACCTCGTGGTTCGCCCTTCGGATTACGAAACGGCGCTCGGTTTGCTCAACAGTCGAAAGTACGGAGTAGACCTCCACTGCGGCTTGTCGAAGTTCGACGCTCACCCTCTTGATGATTTGTACGCCCGCTCTCAACTCATAAAACTCAAAGATGCGGACGTGCGACTGCTCGGCGCGGAAGACCATCTTCGTGTGTTGTGCGAGCATTTCCTGCGTGACGGAGCATGGCAGGCGCGCGCCTTGTGCGACATAGCTCTTGCGGTGGAAAGCAGGCCGGAGGGTTTCGACTGGGGCATCTGTTTGGGAGAGAACAAGCGCAGGGCGGATCGGGTCGCCTGCGCCATCGGCCTTGCTCATCGCTTGCTCGGCGCAAGAGTCGCGGGTACTCCCGTTGAGGCGAGGGCCGCCGATCTTCCTCAATGGCTCGTTCCAGCCGTGTTGAAGCAGTGGAGGAATCCAAGCGTAGCCGACCACTATCCGCAGGAGCTTATGATAAATGCCATGAGCAATCCGCTTCGCGCCGTGAAAGCGATGCTCAATCGCTGGCCCGATCCCGTAAGAGCGACCGTGATGCTGGAAGGCGAGTTCAACAATCTTCCGCGCCTTCCTTTTCAGGCGGGCCTTTATCTTTGGAGGATGGCAGATTTTCTCAAACGCCTGCCCGAATTTTTTGAAAAGGCTCGATGAGGAGTCGGACGAAAAAATTTTTCGTTCCCTACCCTTGCGGCAGTGGCGGCGAAGATATAAACTGGTCTTCGGTTTATTGCCAAAGCCCCTGTGGTCTGAGAGCCACGCAGAGAGTTCTTCATTGTGCTCCCGGAAAAGAACAATTTGCCGCCTGGGGATGTATCGCTCAGTGGCGGACAGGATTGTTCAGTCTTGAGCAACCAGGTGACCTTGTGAAGCGGATGTTATGGGTATATTGATAGCGGAACGACCCGTGTCGCCCGCTCCGGCTTTTTGTTTTGAAACGAGTCGGTATGAGCTTGAGAAAAAAATATTCGAAGTGAGTATCGAGCGGTCAGGCGCGAGCCGGACAATAAAAACATCGATAGTGTATTTCTAACAGCCCCATTTCCCCATCGCCGGAAATTCATTCTGATCGACTTGGCCCGTATCTCTCCCCCTTGAGAACCAGCAGAGAGGCCCCCTTTGAAAATGCGGATCGTCGCTCGCGCGACTTCCCTTCGGGGTTCAGCCATCGACGGTCGAGGTGTGCCTGAAATCAGAAGTCTGGAGTCGCGAGTCTGGAGTCTGGAGTCGGTTGATCTGCTGATCGGTTTGGAAGATGGTCATCAAAGTGTCGCTCAACAGTTTTACAGCGAGAGCGGTTTTCATACTCTTTGCGACTGGTTTTTGCGCGCTGCTCGTTTACATCGCGCTTGCCGGATTCATACGGGGAATTTTCTCCGACTCGCGATACAGAGTTGAGCGCGCCATGCTTGCCCGTGTGGTCGATCATTTCCCCGATTCGCCTCGCCTGCATTACCGGCTGGCTCAATATGAAATGAAATCGTTGGATCGCGACCTTGATCGCGCGCGCAAGCACGCCGGTCTTGCCATCGAGCTTTCGCCTTACAACTTCAATTATCAACTCCTGCTCGCCTCTGCGCTCGAAGCCGCAGGAGACCGCGCGTCGGCTGAAGCGGCTCTCCGCGAAGCCGCCCGACTCGCGCCCAACGATATGGAAGTTCGCTGGCAACTGGCAAACCTTCTCGTGCGACAGAAAAAACTTGCCGAATCGCTCCCGGAATTTCGACGCGCCAACGCCACGAACAATGCGCTTCTGCCCGCAAGCCTCGATCTCGTATGGCGAATGTCGGGCGGCGACGCAGAAGCAGTCAAAGCCGTAACCGGCGAGGATGCGGCATCGGGAATTATGCTTGCGCGCTTTTTGCTCAAACAGTCTCGCCCGGAAGAAGCAGTCGAGGCGTTCAACTCATTAGACCGCAGCGCAAGGCTACGAAGCGCGGAGACTCCATCGGTGATAGGCGATCTCATCAATGCGGGCCGTGTCGATCTGGCTCGCGAAATATGGGGCGACCTCACAGGAGTCGATAAAACGACGCTGATTCGCAATCCCGGCTTCGAAGAGGATTTCTTCAAAGGCTTCGATCAGTTCGACTGGAAACTCGCGCGCAGCGAGTACGCCCGCTTAGGCATAGACGCAACCAGCGCGCATACGGGCGCGCGGTCGTTGCTCATCGAGTTCATAGGCCGCGACACCACGCGCATGAGTGGAGAAGTCCGCCAACTGGTCGTCCTCCAGTCGGGCGCGCGTTACCGGTTGACGTGCTTTGTGAAGACCGAATCGCTCACGTCTCCCGAAGGCCCGCGCGTTGCCGTTTCGGATTACAAGACAGGCGCGCTCATCGCCGAATCTGATCCTGTTGCCGCGGGGTCGAGCGACTGGCGATTGATCGCTTTCGATTTCACTGCTCCGCAGGCTGAAAAATCGGGCGGCTCGGCTGTCTACGTCTCGATCAAGCGCGTGCCTCAGTTCAAATATGACGATCCCACGAAAGGCATCGTGTGGTTTGATGATTTCAACCTGGCGGTGGTCAGGGATCAGGGGTCAGGGGTCAGGGATCAGGGATCAGGGGTCGGGGGTCAGGGATCAGGGGGCAGGCAGACGAGCAGCCCACAG
>DLHY01000070.1 GCA_002483445.1 Blastocatellia bacterium UBA7656 | reverse complement strand
GAGGCTTAAGTTGACACCAATGGTCACAGGCCGCGAAGCGGAAGACCTCTCGCGCCACGACAAATGGCTCTGCCTTATGTACCCGCGCCTCTCGTTGTTGAAAGAGTTTCTGAGAGAAGACGGAGCGATATTCATCAGCATCGATGACAACGAAGTTGCGAACCTGCGCATGTTGATGGATGAGGTTTTCGGAGCGCGAAATTTCATCACGACTATTATCTGGCAGAAAATCTATACTGTGAAGAATTCTGCAAAGCACCTTTCAGAGATGCACGACTATATTGTTCTTTATGCGCGGGAGAAGACAAAATGGGCCAGGAATCTTCAGCCAAGAACGGAAGATCAGGACGAAGACTATAGCAATCCAGACAATGATCCCAAAGGATTCTGGATTTCTAATGCCCTTCAATCGAGAAATTTTTACAGTGCAGGTATGTATCCGATCAAATGTCCTGGCGGACGTGTTATTGAAGGGCCACCACCTGGAACCTACTGGCGCATGAAAGAATCCAAGTTTTGGGAATTAGATCGTAAAGGAGAAGTTTGGTGGGGAGAAAGCGGCAATAATTCGCCACGCATAAAGAAGTACCTTAAAAATGCCAAGCAAGGGGTCGTTCCATCAACGATGTGGTTCCATGAAAATGCAGGAACGAATTCAGAAGCAAAAACAGACTTACGAAATATACTTGGGGATAAGGAGATGTTTATAACTCCTAAGCCAACCAAACTGCTCAGACGAATCCTTCAACTCGCCAGTGACAAAGATTCAATCGTTCTCGACTCATTCGCGGGGAGCGGAACCACCGGACACGCCGTGCTGCAAATGAACAAAGAAGACAGCGGCAACAGGAAATTCATACTCGTCGAGATGGATTCCAATATCTGCCGGTCGATCACATCCGAAAGATTGCGCCGCGCAATCGACGGCTATTCATACCCGAAACAAAAAGGCGACAGTCAGGAGATCGAAGCGCTGGGCGGCGGCTTCGATTACTGCGAAATTGGAAATACGCTCTTCGACCCCGCCGGACAGATAAGAGATGAAGTCTCATTCGAAGACCTCGCCCGCCATGTCTTCTTCATCGAAACGGGCGAGCCGCTTTCATCTGCTGTCAGCGATCATTCTCCGCTTGTAGGAGTCGCAAACAATGTTGCGGTCTATCTTCTCTACAACCGTGCGATGGAAGTCGGGCAGGGCGAAAATGTTTTGACCGCTTCTTTGCTTGCGCATCTGCCGCCGCACGACGGATTGAAAGTCGTCTACGGCTCAAGCTGTCGCATAGGGCCGGAACGATTGCGACGCGCGGGCGTCACTTTCCGGCAAATACCTTATGAAGTGAGAACGGCCTGATATGCTCACTCTCAAACAGTATCAGCAAAACACGCTCGACTCTCTGCGCGATTACTTCATCGAGTGCGCTCGACTGGATGATGCACGCGCCGCATTCGAGGAAATCACACATAGAAATTTCGGCTTGAGGCTTTCATACAATCCTGTGCCGGGACTCGAAGGCTTGCCTTATGTCTGCCTGCGCATCCCGACCGGCGGCGGCAAAACGCTCGTCGCCTGTCACTCGGTCGGTGTGGCTTCGAAATATCTGCTTCGCACTGACCGCGCGCTCGTCCTCTGGCTCACTCCATCGAACGCGATCAGAGAGCAGACGCTCAACGCGCTCAAAGACAGAAAGCATCCTTATCGACAGGCTTTGGAAAGCACAGTCGGCTCGGTGACTGTGCTCGATCTTGCAGAAGCCTTCAGCCTTCAACGAGCGACGCTCGACTCGGACACTACGATAATCGTTTCGAACATTCAGACATTCCGGGTTGAGGACACTGAAATGCGCAAGGTCTACGAAGACAGCGGCTCGCTGATGAGTCACTTCACGGATGTTGCCGAAGAGTTGCGCGGCAAGCTCGATTGTTTCGAGAACGGCGCGATCAAACGAACGCTTGCAAACGCGATTTGCCTTCGACGCCCGGTCGTCGTTGTTGATGAAGCGCACAATGCGCGCACGGGGCTTTCATTCGAGACTCTGACTCGATTCAATCCTTCCTGCATCATCGAATTCACGGCCACACCTGACCGCGAGAAGAATCCGAGCAACGTGCTGGCGAGCGTATCGGCTGCCGAGTTGAATGCAGCCGACATGATAAAGCTGCCGATCAGACTTGAAACTCGACCGCAGTGGAAAGAACTGCTCTCTGATGCAGTCGCGCTTCGCAATCAACTCGAAGCCGCTGGCGTAAAAGAGCGGCTATCGACGGGTGAATACCTCCGGCCCGTGATGCTCCTTCAGGCTCAACCTCGAAGACAGGGACACGACATGCTGACGGTCGAAGTGGTCGAGAGATGTCTGATCGAAGATTTCAAAATACCGGCAGAGCAGATTCGACGGGCGACGGGAGAAGATCGCGGACTTGATGGAGTCGATATCCTTGCCGAGGATTGCGAGGTGCGATTCATCATCACGGTTCAGGCTCTTCGCGAAGGATGGGATTGTCCATTCGCTTACATTCTCTGCTCGGTGGCCGAGATGAGTTCTTCGACCGCCGTCGAGCAGATACTCGGTCGGGTGATGCGATTGCCCGGAGCGAAACGCAAGGCGAATGACGAACTCAATATGGCTTACGCATTCGCGGCGTCGAAGAATTTTATCGACGCGGTCAATGCCTTGACGGACGCGCTGGTTCAAAGCGGATTCCAGCGACAGGAAGCGAAAGAGCTTATAACCGAATTACCCGCTGCTCGGCGATTGTTCGATGAGCCTGAAGAGTTCATGGGAACAGTGACGATAAAGGTGCGGGAAACTCCCGCGATTGCGAAACTTTCTCCTGCTGTGGCCGCGAAGGTCAGTTACGACGATGGGCAGAAAACGCTGACCTACGTCGGAGTGATGAGCGAAGACGATTATGAGGAGATCAAGCGATGCTTCGAGACACCCGAAGGCGTGGCCGAGGTTGTGAAGATGTACAACAAGTCTCGCGGCGCATCGGGCGAGGAAGACAAGCCCCCGGCAGAGCGAGGCGAGCGGTTCTCTGTCCCTGTGCTGGCGATCCGCCAGGGCGATCTGTTCGAGATGTTTGAAGACACGCACTTCCTCGACCGCGAATGGAGTTTGAAGGATGCGGACGCGCGGCTTTCTGAAGAGGAGTTTTCTTCCGAGCGAGGGCATGGGCGGCAGGGAGAGATCACGATTTCCGATGAAGGGCGAATCGAGTCGAGATTCGTATCGGAGTTGCACCGGCAGATGTCGCTCATCGATATCGATGATGGATGGACGGTTGCGGAACTCACGCGCTGGCTTGATCGAAAAATTCCGCACCCGGATATCAGCGCGGTTGAATCGGGGATTTTTCTGACGAGACTCGCGCAGTGGCTCATCGATGAAAGAGGAATGAGCATAGACCGGCTTGCGATTGACAAGTACCGGCTCAGAGAAGCGGCAGAATTGAAGATCGACGGGCATCGCAGACGAGCGCATCAATCGAGTTATCAGGCATTGCTGATCGAAGGTTGCGAGACGCCGATAGTGGTGACGCCGGAAGTATGCTTTTCATTCGACCCTTTGCGTTATCCTTACAACACGCTCTACGACGGGAGCTATAAGTTCAAGAATCACTATTACCGTCAGGTTGGAAATCTCAAATCGAGAGGCGAAGAGTTCGAATGCGCTCAATTTCTGGACTCAATGCCGGAGATAAAATTCTGGGCGCGCAACATCGAGCGTCAGCCCGCGCATTCATTCTGGCTTCAGACTTCGACGGATAAGTTTTATCCTGATTTCGTCTGTCTGCTGACCGATGGGCGTTACCTTGTCGTCGAGTACAAAGGCGAAGACCGATGGAGCGATGATGATTCGAAGGAGAAGCGGAGACTCGGAGGCTTGTGGGAATTGCGCAGCGGCGGAAGGTGCTTGTTCATAATGCCTAAGGGAAAAGATTTCAATTCGATCAAGGCGAAGATCAGCGCGAGCAAATGAGGCGCAGACAGTAAAAAAACCAGAAGGAACTTCGATGCTCCCCCTGGTTTTCGATAATCGGGGCGATAGGATTTGAACCTACGACCTCTCGGTCCCGAACCGAGCGCTCTACCGGGCTGAGCCACGCCCCGAAAAACGAAGCCACATCATATACGCTCGCTCACCGTATTGTCAAAGCAGGCCAGTGGTTCTTCCCATACCCAATCGTCAAGTGATACCACCTGTCATTTATCAAGGCCGCGACATCAGTTCCGCCAGGGTGGAGAGGATCAGGAAGTATAAGATTGAACATGTTGGCAACCTGTTGCTGACTCATCTTGACCCCTCCTATCATAGCTATGCTGTCTGGGTCTCCGGGTTTGGATTCATAATAGTAACCGCCTAGACGTTTGGCTATTTGCACAAAGACTGGAAATGATGATTCATAATCGCAGGGCAGAGACTTTCGAGGCTGAGGATTCCCGCGTCCGGCCCTCGCTTCATCCTCCTTATGCTGTCTCCAAATCTCTTTCAAATCCTGTTGCTGAAACCCAACACTAAGAAGAGGGAGTTCAAGCCCAACATATAACCAATGCGCAGGAATGGTGCGGGTTCCCACACCTAGCCGTACACTCCCATCTGAACCTATACGCCCTAAATCCTCTTCTATCACTTGCTCGTTCACCCAAACCCTGAAGCTCTGCGAAATCGGATCCCACGGCACCAATCGGCTATCTCCGTTCTGAGTAACCGTCAGCACTGTCTTCAACGGCGCAATAGTCGCCGCTCCGTTGTTGGCCATGCTTATCACCAGGTTGCAATCGACCGG
>DLHY01000021.1 GCA_002483445.1 Blastocatellia bacterium UBA7656 | reverse complement strand
TTCATCAGGGCCATAGCGAGGGAGCTGCTGAGTTCGTCGCGTCCGAGAGAGTTGACAAGGTGATCGTAAACTTTCGCCGAGCATTCGAAGAAGGCGACCGCGAGGCGATATCGCGGCTTGTTGTAAAACTCATTGCCCTTTCGCAGGCACATCGCCGCATACCCTTCATCGAGATAAGAATCAGACTTTGGCCCGATTGCCTCTTCCTGCTCACTGACAACCTGACTGATGATCGGATGAATGCTGTAGTGATTCACCTCATGCCAGTCCGTCTCGACCCCGACCAGCCTGTTCACCGTCAGCCGATTCAACGCTCGATCAAGATCAGCCCGCTCCAACAGTGGCTCAAGCGCGGGCTGTGGAACCGGCTGGCTGAAAAATGCCAGCGCCCTGAGTATCAGCATCCCCGCTTCGCTCTGCCGCCTAAGCTGATCCGAAATCAATCGCCTCAGTCCGCTCTCGAAATCTCTGCGCCGGAAATCCGCGAACCGCTCTTCATCATCCATCAACATCGCAAGCGTCGTCGCCGGATAAACCTCATCGCTCAGATAACCAACCACCGAATTCAACGCCATCGGTATGCCATGCACCAGCCGGATGAATCGCCTCAGCAACTCTTCCGACGCTTCGACCATCCCGCATTGCGCGCCTTCCCTGCGCAGATAAACAACGGCATCCGCTTCGGGCAGTCCATTGCCGAGAGCTTTGCTGACGTTTTCCAGAACCATCGGGCGATTGCGTCCGCCGATTTGCGGGCGGTTGCGACTGGTGATGATGACCTTCACTCGATGATCCAGTGCAAGACATCGCTCGATGAAAAGCCTGATGCGGTCATCTCTGATTGCGTCGCGCTCGTCGAGCAGGTCTTCGAAATTATCCATCGCTATCCAGACATCGCCCACGCGGCTCAACTCGCTGAAAAATTCATTGGGCAATTCTCCCTTCGCCGCATCCACGCCTGCGGAGAGTTGTTGAAACTGATCCTGCCTTCCGGTGATGATGCCCGCGTCGGTGAATATGGCATCGAGCGACGCCCGCCCGCCGAGGCATTCGACGTAGAGAATCGCCTGCACATAATCGACCTTGATGGTTTCGCCATCTGTGACCTGCTGAATGACTTTCGTGAGCAGCGCGGTTTTGCCGAAGCCTCCGGGCGCGACTATGACCAACACCGACTTGCCTGCTTCATCGCGCAGAGCTTCGATGACGGCGGCGCATTCGTCGAGTCGATCATCGATGATGACATTGAGGTTGGGCAGATTGATAAGATTCCTCGGCCCGCCGTCGCGGAGGATTCTGTCAGGCATCTTATCAATCAGCGAATCGATTTTCTTATTGGTGTCCTGACTGATGGAGAGGTGTCGGCGCTGAGTCTCGGCGATGGTGTCGATGACTCCCGCGATCATCTCCATTCGCGCCGCCTCGTCGCGGGCGAGCGCAAGGAGAGGAACGAGGAAATCGCTTTCCATCTCTCCGAGTTTCTCGCTTTGTGATTCGATCATCTGTCGAGTCGCTTCGAACTGACGCGAAAACTCGCCGCCGAGTTTTATGAACTGCGCTTCGATCTGAGCGAAGCTGATCTGTTCGCTCTTGCCGTGCCTTTCGACGGATATGCCCGCGAGCAGCTTGCTTTGAAATATGTTGGCTATGGCCTGATCGTTTTTGATGGCTTGCTGGAAACAGGCGCACAGAAGTTCGAACCACTGATCGCGGATGATGTCCGCGACACCTTGAGGCACAGGGCCATGATCTTTGCCATAAGTTTTATCGAGGTCGGCGATGACTCCGTTGCAAAGATGAGCGCGAATATCCCTGATGCGATCTTCCGCTGTTTTGCCGCGGGGTTGAAGCAGCAGTTCGAATTGATTGAGCAGCAGTTTGAACTGCTCATCGGTTTCCTTCGATGGCGGATGGATGCGATCTTTGTCGAGCAGAGAGAGTTTCTGTCTGAGGTCGCCTATCACGGCATCGAGCCATTGCGATTGGGCCTGCGCGAAAACGCCGAGCGGAGTATCGCGCCTGAGACTGGTTGCGAGTTTTTTCATTCTGCCCGGTATCGGCTCGCGTCGAATCCACTGATCGATATTGATGCCGATATTTTGAGCGTGTAGCGCGCACACCTGAAGCGTGGCCTGAAGGTATGAGCAGTAAAGAGCGCGTTGAAGCTCATGATTAGCTTCCGGGCGATGGCGTCTCAGATTGTCGAGCAGCGGCTTTGTTGTTTTGCAAAACAACTCATCTCCCTTGCCTTCGATTATGCCGTCAACAGCGGTTGAAACGATCCCGACGATAGCTTTTGTTGCAAGGATGAGAGGTTCCATAAAACTCCGTCGCTGCGGGCTGATTCGATTTCAGTCAAAAGCGATTCTAAAGCAGATGTTATTTGTTACCAAGTCGCGGTGCGGGTAAATTCGCCTTTGGAGTGGAGGCGACTTGCCGCTGGCCTCCGATTCTGATGCCAGCAGCGAAACGGAATAAGCTTTGGATTGAGGCTCATAGCGGTATGCAGATGGATGAACAGGATGAATGCAGGGAGTAGGAGCGCGACCTTTTCATTAACACCGCGATTGATCGCGGTGAAAAAGCGGGGGGAACCAAACCCGAAACTGTTTCAACAGTTTTCTGCTTGCGCAGATGTTAATCTCGATAACATCTGCGAGCCTGACAACTATTTGACGAAATGAACCTCCTCACAGCAAACTGCGAGGTATCGAGAGGAAAAGGAACGCAAAGGAGGCGCAGCAAACTGCGCGGAATTGCCTCACCCTCCTGGGATTAAAGAGCGGCGGATGGAAACTGTTGAAACAGTTATTTGTCATCAAGGCGTTGTCTTGCACCGCGACGGGTCGCGGTGTTAATGAGAGGGCAACCTGTTCATCCATTTGAATGCTGCTATAACCTCGATGTCTCCTGTAAATGAAGCAATAGCCAATATGCATCGATCGCGCTAAAATCCCGGTGATGTTTGCGGCAATCAACAACAAAAGCTTGAGCGGAGCATCGAGCATGAATCGAATCATCCGTGTTTCATTCCTTGTCTGCGCGTTTGCGCTCATAGGCGCGGGGCTGAATGAATCAAACGCCAAGCGAGAGGAAATCACTTTCAGCAATCAGGTAGCGCGGATATTTCAACAAAGCTGTCAGGTGTGCCATCACCCCGGCGATATAGCGCCCTTCTCCTTGATGACCTACCGTGAGGCTCGTCCGTGGGCGCGTTCGATCAAAGAAAAAGTCATACTGCGCGAGATGCCTCCGTGGCAGGCCGATCCGCGCTACGGTGATTTCATAAACGATTCTCGACTCAGCCAGAAAGATATAGACACCATAGCGGCATGGGTAGATCAGGGAGCGAAAGAAGGCGACCCTCGCTTCTTGCCGCCCGCGCGTGATTTCGCCCAGGAGTGGAGAATAGGAAAGCCCGATCAGGTTCTCTCGATGACGGAGGAATATGTCATCGAACCGTATGACCCGGATAATTACGTCTATTTCACCATACCGATTGATTTCAAAGAAGACCGATGGGTTCAGGCGGCCGAGATTCGCCCCGGCAACAGACGAGTAGTGCATCACGCCATCGCTCACCTACTCACACCTCGCGCCAGGGCCGCGTCGCGAAGCGGCAAAGCCGCAGACAGCGGGCCGCCGATTTTCTACCATCAGGGGTCGTTGGCTCGTGTGCGCGCGGATGCGCCTGTAATCGATGACGGCGCGAAAGCTCCGGGCGGCGGCGCAGCTTTCAAACGTCGCCAGGGCGAAGAAGATGAAGACGGATTTTCCATAATGCTGACTTCATTCGCTCCCGGCAAGCAGCCCGATGTTTTTCTTCCGGGCATGGCCAAAAAAATTCCTGCCGGTTCGGTGATAGTTTTACAGATGCATTATTCGAGCTTTCGCGGCGCGCTCAACAAAACTGAAAAAGATCGCACCAGCATCGGACTCATATTCGCAAAAGAACCGCCCCCGAAACAGGTCAGAACTCTCACCATCCCGAATCACTTCTTCCGCATTCCTCCCGGCGCTGACAATCACGAGGTGACGGCTTCTTACACTTTCGAAGAGGATGTAGAACTGATCGATTACATGCCCCACATGCACCTTCGAGGCAAAGACATGAAATACGAAGCCGTCTATCCCGACGGGCGACGTGAAATACTGCTCCTCGTTCCTAAATACAACTTCAACTGGCAGACGCTCTACAGGCTGAAAAAAACGATCCTCGTTCCTAAAGGAACACGGATAATCGTGACAGCCCACTTCGATAACTCGGCCAAAAACAAATACAATCCCAACCCCCAGATAGCCGTCCGCTGGGGCGATCCTACTTCTGACGAGATGATGATCGGCTGGCTGGATTACGCCGTGCCTGAAGCCCACAAGTAGCTCCTTTGAACGCGCAGCAGGTTCTCAAACCTTCTCGCGTCGTTCACTCCTGCTTTGAGCAAAAAATTACAATAGCCAACAGGCGGTAATCGCGCTAAAATCCCGACGACGCTCGCAGCAATAGGAGCAGGGGTCAGGGGTCAGGGGTCAGGGGTCGGTTATTTTATTCTGACTTCTGACTTCTGACTTCTGTTTTCAGAGGGGGTATCGAGTGTGAAGCGAATCATCTTTGTTTCATTTCTCATCTGCATGTTCGCGGTGATCGGCGCGGGACTGAAGGAATCAAACGCCAAGCGACAGGAAATCACTTTCAGCAATCAGGTGGTGCGGATATTTCAACAAAGCTGTCAGGTGTGCCATCACCCCGGCGATATAGCGCCCTTCTCCTTGATGACCTACCGTGAGGCTCGTCCGTGGGCGCGTTCGATCAAAGAAAAAGTCATACTGCGCGAGATGCCTCCGTGGAAACCCACCGAAGGTTGCGGCGATTTCAGCGGCGTCCGTAGACTCACGGACGCTGAGATTCAAACCATCTCGCAGTGGGTCGATGAGGGATCAGTCGAAGGCAATACGGCGGATTTGCCTGAGCCGCTCTCCTTTCCTGACGGGTGGACTTTGGGCCAGCCTGATGCAGTGCTTCAGCCTGAAGCCGACTACACCGTAAAACCCGGCAATGATATTTATCGCTGCTTCTCTATGCCGACATCTCTTCGCGGAGACCGTTACCTTTCCGCCGTCGAGATCAAACCGGGCAATCGCAACATCGTTCATCACGTTATTCTCTATATCGACACGACGGGCGTTTCAAAGCAGCTTGACGATAATGATCCGGGGCCGGGATACACCTCTTTCGGCGGGCCGGGATTCGATACGACAGGCACGCTCGGTGGATGGGCGCCGGGATTTCGCGCGCAGTTTCTCCGCGAGGGGATGGCGTGGCCTGTTCCGAACGGCGCGCGCATAGTCGCGCAGGTTCATTATAATCCGCGCGACACGGAAGAGAGCGACCGCACCCAGATAGGTTTGTACTTCACGCGCAAGCCTGTGAAGAAAGACGTGCAGGCCGCTCCGATCATCAACACCAGTTTCACCATACCTGCAAACGATCCTCACTATCGCGTCAATGCTTTGTTCATCGTCCCTCCAGGAATAAACGCGCACGCCATAGGCATAGCTCCGCACATGCATCTGCTCGGACGAGAGATGAAAGTCGAGGCGCGTTACTTCGATGGGACGAAACGTTGTCTGATCAACATCGATAACTGGAATTTCAACTGGCAGGGAGTGTACGACTACAAAGAGCCTGTGCCGATTCCTCAACTGACGCAACTGAGCCTAACGGCTTATTATGATAATTCTGAGAACAATCCTTTCAATCCGAACAGCCCGCCGCGAGCGGTTCGATGGGGCGAGCAGACGACTGACGAGATGTGCATAGCTTTCATCTTCTTCACGCTCGACAGTCAGAACATCGAACCGTCGCAGCCGCGAATCACGGATGTTTTCCTTGACGGCGATAAGCTCACAATCAAGGGATCAGGCTTTCTATCGGGCGCGGATATCGAAGTCGATGGCCATCGCCTTGTGGACACCAAAAATCACAAGAAGAAAAAGAAATCAAGCAAGGAGTTGACATCCGCCGGGGACTGGAAAACGTGGGCGGCTTTGGGCCGTCAGGCGATCATAACAGTGTTGAACACTGACGGCGTTCGGTCGGAGGCGAAATCCTTTACGCCCTGATCCGGTAGTCGCAGTCGCTGTAGTTAAAAGATGTTTCCGGCAACACCCCGGCTCGATCATGCGCGAGCCTGTAAACTCACGTTGTACCATCTGGGAAAAAAAAGGAGAACGATATGTTTAGCATTCTCGGAATCCAATTGATCGGAGTACTGCTGTCAATGAGTAACTTCAGGCTTCTGGCCTTTCAGGAAGAAGAAGTGACACTCGCTATCGTTGTGGTTATCGGGCTGGCCATATTTATTTTGGCTCTGGCAGGAGTATGGAAAGTGTTTACGAAAGCCGGACAGCCTGGTTGGGCTTGTATCGTTCCGATCTACAACCTCGTCGTACTCATGCGGATAGCTGGCAGGCCCGGCTGGTGGGTACTGCTGATGCTCATCCCGATTGTCAGCATCATCATCGCCTTCATAGTGGCAATTGATGTGGCAAAGAATTTTGGAAAAGGCGCTGGATTTGGAGTTGGCCTTGCGCTTCTCGGAATTATCTTTTACCCGATTCTGGGTTTCGGAGACGCTCAGTACCGTCCGATTCCAAAATAAGAGCAGATGTTCGCCCATGCGCGCCGGACGCTCGTTGCCTTGTCGCTACATCCCGACGAATTCAGTAGCTACAAAAGGCTTGCCGCTATTTGTGCGGCCACGCCAGCATTATTCGTAAGCAATGCGCGATTGGCAACGAGCGTGCGTCCGCGTGTTATCTTTTCCAATCTCGACAGCACGAAAGGCGTGACTGCCTTGCCTGAGATTCGTTCCGCTCGCGCTTCATTGATCGCTTCTTCAATCGCCTGTTCGATCTCTGCGGATGGAATCTCGAATTCTTCGGGAACAGGCGCGCACACAAGCACCGCGCTCTTACTGCCCATCCTCCAATGATCCATCGCGATCATCGCTGCTTCTTCCGCAGTGTCAGCCGTGACATCCACGCGAAGTCCGCTGCGGCGGGAATAAAAGGCGGGTAACTCATCCGTTCGATAGCCCACGACAGGCACTCCGAGCGTTTCGAGTCTTTCCATAGTCTTGGGCAGATCGAGTATGGCCTTTGCGCCTGCGCACACGCAGATCATCGGTACGCCTGCGAGCGCGGTCAAATCCGACGAGATGTCAAACGTCGTCTCAGCGCCTCGATGCACGCCGCCTATTCCGCCCGTTGAAAAAACTCTCAGCCCCGCGAGTCGGGCTATCTTCATCGTGCCTGCAACGGTAGTCGCGCCCCACCGGTTTTTTGCCATCACTGCGGCGAGATTGTTCAATCCGACTTTTTCGATTGACTCGCCCGCGGTCCTGCCGGTTGCGAATATCTCAAGCTCACTTTCGTTCAATCCAACTTTCGCGCGGCCCTCGACGATGCCTATGATCGCTGGCATAGCCCGTTCGCTTCTGATCGCGGACTGGCACTCGCGCGCTGTTTCTATATTGAGCGGATGGGGAAGGCCGTGCGCAAGGACAGTCGATTCGAGCGCGACCACAGGCTTGTGATTTTCAATGGCGCGGGCGACTCTTTTCGCTATTTTGATTCTCAGTTTGCTCATGCGCTGAAACACTAACGGAAGCCTTCATATTACGCCATGAGAATCAGTTTTCAGTTTTCAGCCGGGGAGGTTCTGCCGTCGGGTGTGAGGCGATGGTGTTCACTTCTGCAACAGAAAACTGAAAACTGAAAACTGAAAACTTTTATGCAATAAAACGCCCCCCGTTTCCGTCTATAGATAATGGAAGAAGTAGCTCAGGAGATATGTTCGCGGGCCGGGATTTTTCGCCCCTCAGGTTTTAGCATTCAACCCGGTAATTCTTCCGCGTAATGATTTCGCAAAAAGCTCATATACCGTTGAAGGGTTGTAAAGAATTTCGTTTGCGCGGTCATCATACTCGCTTAGGCGACGGCTGATTGGCCTGTCAGTTAAGGGCGGTCTATGGCTCTCGTTCAGGTTCCAATATTCGTTTCGATGTTCCTTTGCTGGCCCGTCGCATCTTATGCGCGTCCGGTCGAAAAGCCGATGGTTTCTTCGACCGTCGGGCAAAGGAATGATCCTAAAAATGATATAAAAAAGATAATCGAGGCGTTGCGAAAAAATAAAAAGAACTCTTCGGAGAATTCAGGCAACAAGCCTGCTCGAATCCCCCCTCGAAGAGCGCAGCCGAAAGGCGAGATGGGCGCGCTTGAGGTGGTGACGGAAGCCTCGGAGGCCGAAGTAATAATTCGAAGCCGGGGCGAAATCATCGAGCAGGGGGCTTGCAGGAATGGCGTGTTTCAAGCCGAACTGGCCGCAGGAGAATACGAAGTCGAAGTCATTTCGGCCCGCATAGTCGTTTTTACCGCGAGGGCTATAGTAAAACCTGCGGCTATGGAGACAATCAGAGCGCCTGCGCCGCGCACCGGCTCGATAATCGTGGATTTTCAGTACCTCGACGATATCGATCCTGAAGAGGTGATCCTTCTGATAGACGGTCAGCAGGTTTCCAGTCCGAGAAAAATCTCCGAGGGTGAAGAAAAAACGAGGATCGAGATAACAGGAATCCCTGTGGGCGCTCGGAAGATTCGTTTTTCTCATCCGGCCATCAAAGGAATGGAGCAATCGATTGATGTCATAAGCGGAGCTATAAACATCAATCCTCCGTTCGAGAAAATTAAAGGCAGATTGTTCGTGAAAAGCGAGCCGGGCGCTTCCATCTTCGTCGATGGCGCGCTTCAGGGCGCGGTGACAGAGATCGGGGTGTCTGATGTTATTTATCTGACACCGGGACAGCATACCATCCGCGTTGAAAAGCAGGGATATACTGCATCAGAGATAGACCGCTTATTTGATCAAAGCGACCTATTGATTGAATTGAAACTGACTAAGAAAACAGGTCGGGCGCCTGTCTGCGCGGCAGGCGCTTCTAAAACACAGCCTGGTGTGATTGCCTCTTTTTCCCCGGCCCAGGCGAACGCAGAGCGGGCGTCGCTCTGAAGATCGTTGACCGATTCAGAGCCTCCGGCTATGCCCGCCACTAAATGAAATTTTCTTTTCAGAAGGCAGGCGTCGAGATTCGCCTGTCCGCGTAGGAATAGCTGTCGATTGTGCGCGATCAATCGACGGCGCCGGGAATGGGAAATCGCTGCGCCATTCGCTCATCGGGGCAGGGCAGATGCTTTGGGGCATCTGAGCCTGAAGTGATTTGTCTTTCAAAAGAAAGCCTGGAAGGAGGAGACATGAAAACGAGAAGGTTAGTGAGAGAGTTGATGGTCATCCTTGTGGTGATGAGTTTGAGCGCGGTGGCTTCGCCGCAGAGCTTCACAGGAATAGTATCGGGTCGCGTGCTGGACGAAAAGGGAGGGGTCATTGTGCAGGCGACTCTCACCTTGAGGAATATTGAGACCGGCCTTGAGCGGCCCGCTACTGCCGACTCGGCGGGCGAGTTTCGCTTCATCAGCATCCCTCCGGGCAGGTATCTGCTCACGGCTCAGGCGCAGAATTTCGCTGTGGCAAAGCTGAGGATAGATGTGTCGGTTGCGGGCGAGGCGCGAGCCGACGTTACGCTGAAAGCCGCCGGCCCTCAGACGCAGCAGGATATCAATGTATCGGCAGGAGCAGTCGATGTAGTCGGAGGAAGAATCGAAACGGATCGAGGCGCGGAGTTAAGCAATGTAATAACTCAACGTCAGATCGTTGAGTTGCCCCTGCTTACCCGCAATGTTTATGAGCTTGTAAACCTCTCACCCGGCGCGGCTTTGACGAGCGAGAGAAGCGGCGGACTTGTCGGCAATCGAGTGGGCGCAGGCATCGGCCTCGCAGTCAATGGTCAGCGTTCGAGCGGCGGCAATTACGTGCTTGACGGAGGAGAGAATAATAATGTATTCGACGCTGGGCCTGCGCAAAACCTCCCGGCTGATTCCGTTAAAGAGTTTCGCGTGATTACCAACAACTACACGGCTGAGTACGGTCGCAATGCGGGATTCATAGCCAACATCGTTTCCAATACCGGAACGAATGACCTTCACGCGAGCGCCTACTGGTTCAATCGCAACTCGGCTTTATCAGCCAACAGCTTCGACCGCAACGCCAATAGTCTCGACAAACCTGTCTTCAATCGCAACCAGTTCGGCGGCACGATAGGCGGCCCCGTCAAACGAGACAAATTTCTTTTCTTCGGCTCAGTCGAACCGATTCGCGTCCGCAGCATAGCCGAGAGCAGTTTCTTCGTGCCGACGCCGCAACTGATCAGTATCAGCGCGATTGGGACGAAGGCGATCTTCCAGAAATTTCCTGCCCCGCAGGATCAATCAACGAGCAATGTCATACCGCTTACCCTCTGTCCGGCGGGAGCAATCTGCAACCCGGCTACGGGAGCCGGGTTCGTAAGGATTCCGGCCTACGGAGCGGTCACCCGCACAGGGCCTTTGAACGTGGGCGCGGGCAACCCGCAGGATTCCATCCTCGGCACCGCCAGGTTCGATTACAACATAAGCCAGAAGGTGCAGATGTTCGGCAGGTATTCGATAGACGATCAGGATATCTTCGCGCCTGTGCGTCAGCCCTACAGCCCGACTCTCGATCAGGGGTTTACGACTCGCAATCAGAGCGTGCTGCTCAATCTCAATCTAATCCTGTCGAATACTATGGTGATGGAAACCCGGCTGGTTTATAGCCGCTCTATAGATGATTTCCCGGCCACGGCGACCCTCGGAAGAAATTACTTTCCGGATTTCTCAGGCTCATCCCTTTTCGGAACGCTTCCTTTTGGCCGCGATGGGTTCGGCGGCGCCCAGAATCTTTATCAGTTTTACCAGACGATGAGTTGGGTCAAGGGCAGTCACTTCATGAAATTCGGCGGTCAGTATGTTCACATACGCGATAATCGCATCCCGCCTGTGCTTACTCAGTTGCCCGATGCGAGGTTCTTCAACACTCAGCAGTTTGTCAACGGCACGCTCAACATCTACGGCATAACCTTCGATCCGCAGGGCGCGTTGCCCGGAGACAACGTAGTGCCTTCCGTGCCTGCGACGAATGTGCGCCATTATCGCTATAACGAAGCGGCTTTCTTCTTTCAGGATAGCTGGAAAGTCACGCCGCGCCTGACTCTCGTGCCGGGTATAAGGTATGAGTATCTTGGAGTGCTGCACAGCCCGCGCGGCGAAAGGCATCTGGACGCGAATTTTTATTACGGCGAGGGAAGCGATATTTTTCAGCGCATAGCGAACGGAGTCTTCCGCCGCGTCGATTCGGCTCCGGGCAAATACCGGGGTCACTTCTACCTGCCTGACTACAATAATTTCGCTCCGAGATTCGGCCTTGCCTGGGATATTTTCGGCAACGGCGAAACCGTTCTCCGCTCAGGCATAGGAGTTTTCTATGACCGAAACTTCGGCAATACATTGTCGAACGTCGCTGTCAATCCTCCTGCATTCGTGCGCCAGACGTTTGGGGGAATAATTCCGTTCTCTCCCAATTTCGTGACGAGCGACCCTTATGATCCGATAGGAGGGAATGAGATAACTCTGCTCTTCGTTCCCGCACGACATATAGACCAGAATCTGAGGACAGCTTATTCCGTCTCCTGGAATCTGGGCGTCGAACGCAAGATCACCGACAATCTCGTTGCGGGGGTCACTTATGTCGGGGCGAGCGGCGTCAAGCTGTACGCTCTTTCGAACCCTAACAGGTTCAACAGTGGTGTTTATCTCGGAAGGCCGCGATCCGCGGATGTCGGTAACAACCCCAACACGCTTCTCGATGTCGATGTCGATGGAATCCCGTTTCCGGCAGTGGCCGAATTGAACACCCGCAGCAATCAGGGGCATTCGACCTATCACGCGATGCAGGTGAGAGTCGAGAGCGGCGAGATTCGAAGCCTCGGACTTCAATTCGGAGCCAACTACACGTGGAGCCATTCGATTGACAACATCAGTTCAGTATTCGGAGTCGATCTGGTGGCCAATCCCCTGGGACTTGGATTCCTCGATGCTTTCAATCCGAGTCTTGACCGGGGCGATTCAGACTTCGACACACGCCAGCGTTTTGTAGCCAATTTCATCTGGGAAATTCCATTCGGCAGAAAGTCGCAGAACCGGCTCTTCAGGAATTTGCTGACCGGATGGGGCGTCAGCGGTATTCTGTCATTCCAGACCGGCCAGCCCTTCGGCATATTCGACAGCGGGAACCTCGAAAATTTCGGGTTTGAGTCTCCGAGACCAGTCCTGCGCGGGTCGGTTCCGACAGGCTCCCTGACACCCGATGCCAGCAGGCCGAACACTTTTCTGTATGTTCCTCTCAATCCTGTTCGAGATGCTGCTGGAAATTGTCTCTCGACCGGCCCGTTCCTGTGTTCCACTTCCGTGGTCGGGCCTTTTGACGGAACCCTCTCGCGCAACGTCTTTCGACGCCCCGGCACTCAGTATCACAACCTCGCAATATCAAGGACGTTTTCACTTGCCGGATTGCTCAAGAGAGACGGAGCGAAGTTGCAGTTGCGCGCGGAGTTCTACAACCTGTTCAATCATTCGAACCTGTATGTTGATCTCGGAAGCAACGATGTCGATTTTCCCTCATTCAATCAATCCGGCGGGATTACGATTCCCAGCGTGACAGTCAGGCGAGGCAATGACATCAACATCGCCGCCACGGCGGGCGCGGCGTCATTCATAGACAACCGCCAGGTGGTCATCGCAGTCAAGTTGATACTGTGAGATCGCGCCATAAAATGAGGCGAGAGAGAGAACGGCTCTCGCCTCTGTTTGCCGAGACCGATGCATACAGGGAGGGCTTTTCGTGTCGACGAAGAATCGAATAAAGCTCGCAGGCGCAACTTTCTTCATCGCGCTCATCTCGATAGCTTTAATGAGCCGCGAGGGAACTGAACCTGTGATGGCGTTCTCAGGCATATTGCCCAATGGCTTTACAGAAGCTCCGGGTGAATCAACCTGCGCGACGATAGGCTGTCACAGCGGCGCGCTCAACACAGGCGATGGCGTTCTGGAAATCCTCATCGATGGTCTCAAGGAAGATGGGACTTACGAAGCGGGTACGACTTATATGGTGACGGTCAGAGAAATACCCGGCTCGCGAGCGCGCTCTCGCTGGGGATTTCAACTCACCGCCTTGACCGCTGAAGGACAAAGGGCAGGCACTCTCGAAAATTTCGAGGACGAGGAAGACAACAGCCTGACCGCGATACTCGATGGCAGCGGCCCGACCGGCGAACGCCAGTACATTCAGCACGACACAAACGGAACTTTTCGCGGGCAGACAGAAGGCGCAATGTGGGTGTTCCGATGGACGCCTGAGACTAACCTCGGCCCGGTCACTTTTTATGTCGCGGGCCTGATGGGAAACAACAACGGGCGTAGCACGGGAGATGAAGTCTACACAAAATCTTTGATCGTGCTGTCTGAACCGCCTCCGCCTCCCAAGCAGCCGAAAATCACGGAGATTGCTTTGAGCGGCAAGAAACTCATCATCACGGGAGAGGATTTCGATGACGGGGCGGACGTTTATCTGAATGACAAAAAGGAAAAAACAAAAAACGACGGCGATAATCCGATGACGAGGCTCGTGGCCAAAAAAGCCGGGAAGAAAATAGAGCCGGATCAGACCGTGATGATAAAAGTCAAAAACTCGAACGGACTTGAATCCGAGGCCATAGAGTTCACCCGGCCACCGGAGTGAGGAAGGCAAAAGGGGCTTGCCTTGAGCCGCTTCTGATGGCGAGAGCGGTTTTTCCTTCCCAGCGGTTCAGGAGTTGTGCAACTCGCAGCCTGTGACGTAATCTTATCTTCGTCTATGGCGATCATCAATTGCACAAGCTGCGGGGCTCAGATAGATTCGACTGCGCGATTCTGCCGCGCTTGCGGTCAGCAGGTTTTCGCCTCCGAAGCTCCGACGGCGAGGATGGAAACTTATCCTCAGCCGGGGGCCGAGACTCAGGGCTTTGGTCCTGTGATGACCTCTCCAACCTTCGGCCCCCCCGCGATGCAGGCTCCCGATACCAATCCATTCGATACGGCTAAACGGAAACGAACCCTGACTGTGGTTATTGGTATGATCGTTTTCCTCATACTCGCTATGATCGGTCTCGGAATAGGATTGATGTTCTGGACGAAAGATCATCCGGTTCGATCAGGCCCTCAGCCGCCTCCTTTTACGGGTGAGACGAGCAACAAGGGCGATCTGATTTATCCCGGAGCGAAGATCAGCTTCCGAGTCAACGGCGATAATGGAGAAAAAGTGCTTCAGCTTCGCACGGATGATTCGGTCGAGGATGTCGTCAACTGGTATGAGAAAAAGATCGGCCCGACCAAAAAAGTCCAGATACCGGGAGTGGGAACTACTCTGACCGATGGCGATACGACTGCGGTGATATCCGGAATCGGAGACGGGACTCAAATCATCGTCACTCAGAAGTGATTCATCCCCCCCTCGATTAATTTCAAAAAGTCTTAACTTCCACATCCTACAAGATAGCGGTTATACTCTCTGCCTTGCAGCCGGACGTTCTCAACGGGGAGGAACTCTATGTCGGTCAAGGATGTCATCTCGGTGATACTCGGCGGCGGGGTGGGGCAGAGGCTTTATCCTCTCACCAGCCAGCGAGCCAAACCTGCCGTGCCGCTCGGCGGCAAGTATCGCCTCATCGACATACCCGTTTCAAACTGCATCAACTCCGATATGAATCGCATTTTCATACTGACTCAGTACAACTCCGCTTCTCTCAATCGCCACATCGCGCGCACTTATCGCTTCAGTCGGTTCACCAACGGATTCGTCGAAGTGCTTGCCGCAGAGATGACTCCCGAAAGCCGCGAGTGGTTTCAGGGAACAGCCGACGCAGTGCGCCAGATTTTCTATCACCTCGAAGATCACAAGGGAGAGACCGTGTTGATCCTTTCGGGCGATCACCTCTATCGCATGGATTATCGCGATTTTCTCGCCCGTCACGAGCAGACCGGCGCAGACCTAACCATTTCGGTCACCGCAGCCCGCGCCAGTGAAGCGTCAGATTTCGGTTTGCTGAAAATTGATGACACCGGACGCATAATCACATTCAGGGAGAAACCAAAGGGCGAAGACCTCGAAAGTATGCGAGTCGACACGACCCGGCTCGGCCTTTCAGCGGGAGAAGCGGCAGAACGGCCTTTCCTCGCCTCGATGGGAATCTACATCTTTCGCAAGGAACTGCTCAAAAGGCTGCTGACGGAAGATATGTCCTCGGCTGTCGATTTCGGCAGAGAGATAATCCCGCGCTCGCTCAAGGACTTCAACGTGCAGGCGCACCTGTTCGACGGTTACTGGGAAGACATCGGAACCATAGGGTCTTTTTATCGCGCAAACATAGAGATGACCTTGCCTTTGCCGCCGTTCAATTTCTTCGACAGCGAATCTCCTATCTATACGCGCCCACGATACCTGCCCGGATCGAAGCTTCTGGATTGTCACATTCAAAGCTCGATCATAACCGAAGGCTGCATCATCAACGGCGCGACCGTGACCGACTCAGTCATCGGAATCCGCTCGCGCATCGAACACGGCTCGCGTCTCGAAGGCGTGCTTATGATGGGAGCCGATGAGTACCAGACGCTCGAAGAGATGCAATCGGACGCCAACCTCAATCATCCGCGAATAGGCGTGGGCCGCAACTGTCACATCCGCCGCGCGATCATAGACAAAAACGCGCGCATAGGATCGGGCGTTCGAATAGCCAACGATCAGAGTCTTCAGGAAGCGGACGGCAACGGCTACGTCATCCGCGACGGCGTAGTGATAATCCCCAAAAACGGAGTCATCAACGATGGCACCGTGATTTGAATCGAGATGGAAAAACTCATCATAGCCATCGACGGGCCGTCGGGCGTGGGCAAAAGCACCCTTGGCCGCAGATTGGCCCGACACCTCGGATACATCTACATCGATTCGGGCGCTCTCTATCGCGCTGTCGCCCGCAAGGCGCTCGACGAGCGAGTATCGCTCGATGATCACTTCGAGCTTGCCCGCATAGCTCGCCTCGCGGACTTCCGTCTCGAAGGCGATCCCGACCACCTGCGCGTCTATCTCGATGAGCGCGATGTGACGCGCGAAATCCGATTGCCTGAAACCAGTCACGCCTCTTCCGTCATCGCCGCAGTAGCCCCTGTGCGCGAAGCGGTAGTCGATAAATTGCGCGAGATGAGCCGCGCCGGAGGGATAGTGATGGACGGGCGCGATGTCGGCACGAAAATATTTCCCGACGCTCAGGTGAAAATTTTTCTCACGGCGGCGACTGATGTTCGCGCTCATCGCCGATTGGAAGAAGACCGCGCGAGAGGAAGAGACGCCTCTTTCGATGACATAAAAGTTGAGATCGAAGAGCGAGACCTCCGCGACCGCACCCGCGAGGCCACCCCTCTGGTCAAAGCCGCGGACGCCGTGTTGATCGATACATCCACCATGGATGCGGACAGCGTTTTCGAGCGCGTGCTTGAAATTGTCCGTTCGCGCGGCTAAACTTCTCAATCGCTGAATCGGAACGCTTCGAACAGATTTTTGCAGAAAGACGATTCTTAATTGAAAGAGAAGCTCGCCGCTGGCTCTGCCATAAAGCCGCGCCCCGCGCGCCTCACATCTTAATCATGGGTATCTTCACCGGACTGATTCAGGAAACAGGTCGCGTGCGCCGCATAGATCGTCGCGCCGACGGCGCATTTCTAAGTATCGAAGCGCGAATCGTTTTGGAAGGCACTCGACTGGGCGATTCGATTTCGATAAACGGCGTTGACCTGACTGTTGTGAAGATGAGCGCAGACTCGTTCGACGCGGATGTTTCGCTTGAAACCCTGCGCCGCTCGACCCTCGGCGATCTTCACACGGGAAGCCGCGTCAATCTGGAGCGCGCTCTAGCGGTGGGCGAGCGATTGGGCGGCCACATGGTGCAGGGCCACATCGATGGCACAGGCGAGCTTGCGTCGGTCACGCCGGAAGGCAACGCTTATCGAATGCGGTTTCGATTTCCCCGCGAGCTTGGTCGCTACATCGCCTTGAAAGGCTCGATTGCCGTCGACGGCATCAGCCTCACGGTCGCCGCACTCAGCCAAGACTGGTTCGAAGTCGCGGTCATCCCGCACACGTGGCGCGAAACCACGCTCGGTGACTTAAAACGCGGCAGCCGAGTCAACCTCGAAGTCGACGTGCTGGCAAAATACGTCGAGCGATTGATGAGTCACACTGACTCGAAAGAAAGTAGATTGACTGCCGAGTATCTGACGGAGATGGGATATGGGTGAAAAGGAGTGGGAGAGTGGGGGAATGGGAGAGTGGGAGATGTATGCCCGCTCCCATTCTCCCATACTCCCATTCTCCCACTCTGAGAGGTAAATATGTCGTTTGCGACTATAGAAGAAGCGATTGAAGATTTCCGCGCGGGCCGCATGGTCATCATAGTCGATGACGAGGATCGCGAAAACGAAGGCGACCTGACCTGCGCCGCCGAAAAAGTCACGCCTGAGATAATAAATTTCATGGCGCGAGAAGGGCGCGGGCTGATCTGTCTGTCGATGACGCCGGAACGATTGGATGAATTGCAGATTCCGCTTCAGGTCTCTGAAATTGAAAACACCGCTTCGAACGGAACCGCCTTTTGCGTCTCGATAGAAGCGCGTCGCGGAGTGACTACCGGCATTTCGGCGTCTGATCGAGCGACGACGATTCAGGTCGCGGTCGATCCTCGCACCCGGCCTTCTGACCTTGCGCGACCGGGCCACATCTTTCCTCTCCGAGCGCGTCGCGGTGGAGTCCTCGTCCGTCCCGGACAGACCGAAGCTGTAATCGATCTCGCGCGCATCGCCGGGATGACCCCTGCCGGGGTGATCTGCGAGGTCATGAATCATGACGGCACGATGGCGCGACTCACTCAGCTTCGCGAATTTGCCGCTCGTCATGATTTGAAAATCATCTCGGTCGCCGATCTGGTGCGCTATCGAATGGCGAATGAGATGCTCGTCCACTCGGCGAGCGAGGCGCGCGTGCCTACGGTCTACGGCGAGTTTCGCGCTTTCGCATTCACCAACGAGATAAATGCGGATGTTCACCTCGCGCTGGTGATGGGCGAGATCAATCCCGAACGCAGCATACTGGTGCGCGTGCATTCGCAATGCTTGCTGGGCGATGTACTCGGCTCGCTGCGCGATGATACGGGCTGGCAACTTCATCGCTCGCTTGAAATGATAGCCGCAGAGGGCGAAGGCGCGCTGCTGTATTTGAGGCAGGAAGGGCGCGGACATGGTTTGATAAATCAGCTTCGCGCATACACGCTTATGGATGAGCGCGACAGGGATGCTGTCGAGGCCGAAGCCGAAGTCGTCGGAACGCGCAATATGGATCCGCGCGATTACGGAATCGGCGCGCAGATACTTCATGAACTCGGCGTGCGACGTATGCGATTGATAACGAATCATCCGGTCAAGCGCGCAGCCATAGAAGGATTCGGGCTTGAGATAACCGAGCGCGTGCCTGTGGAGATGGAACCCAACGAGACCAATGAAAAAGTGCTGAGAGCCAGAAAGGAAAAACTCGGCCATCTTTTGACGAAAGTTTAGCAACGCCGCGCGAGGGGAAAGCGTCGACACTTTGCCGAGTTTTTCTTAGAGCGCGTGAGGGACGGAGATCGAGGCCCGGAGCGCGATTTCCATTTTTGGTGATGATGAAATGGTAATGCTGGAATTGAGCGAGTCTGCTATGAAGTTTTTTTTCACCGCAGAGGCGCAGAGAACGCTGAGACGACGCAGAGAGGGAAATCTCTGCGCCCGCTCTGCTACCTCCGCGCCTCTGCGGTGAATCTCACTCGACCAGTCGAGCCTTACTTTTTTATCACTGCCCCATTTTTATTTTTTTCTTACGGCCTATGCGCAGGAAAATACTTATCGCCCTCGGATCGCTGCTCGCTCTGTTGCTGATTCTGCTCGCATTGGCAGTCTGGTATGTCCGCAGCGGGCGGCTTGATCGCCTCATCGAAAGCGAAATAATCTCTGCGCTGGCCGAAAGCGGCACCCGCGCCACTATTGGCCGCACCCATCTCGATCTGGGCGGCTACAAAATCACGCTCGAAAACATTCAGCTTGAAACCGAAAAGGAAGGGAAACCTTTCGGCTCCATCGGCTCGATAGAAGTTTCCTTTTCCGTACTCGATTATTTTCGCCAGCGGTTGAGCATCAATCATATTCGCGTGACTGACCCGCGCCTTACAGTCGAGTTCGACGAAACAGGGCGGCTCAATCTCGAATCCCTCCGCGCGCCGGAAAAGAAAGACAAAGACGCGGAAGGCCAGATCAAAATTTCCGGCGCGCGCATAGAACTCGTAGGCGGAGAAATCAGCCTCGTTGATCGCCGTCGAAACATCACCGCCGACCTTCGCAATCTATCGATTTCGCTCACGCCGCTCGACAGCAACTCGCTTTCAGACAAGCTCAATCACGCGCTCGTGTTTGAATTCGACAAAGCCGCCGCCGTCTACGAAGGCCGAAAGATCGAAAACCTGCGGTCGAGAATCGAAGCCGACATAAGACCCGAAAGCGCCGATGTGAAAAAGATCGAAATCGATTCCGATATGGGAAAGCTCATCGCATCGGGCCGAATAGAAAGCTTCAAGCCATTCAAGTATGAATTGAATACTCGCGCTGATGTCGCGCTCGCTGAGATAGCTCGACTCTTTGCGTCGGATGTGAAACTCGATGGCCGCGCCGTATTCGATGGGCGCATCACTGGCGAAGGCGACAGGTATCAGGCTTGGGGCAGCGTCGAATCGAATTCGCTCACGGCTGAAGGCTTTCGCATAGCTTCGCTGCGCGTGGGCGCGAAAGTGGATGGAAAAGGGGCTGAGTACGATGCAACCGCCGAAGGCGGATCAGGCTCGATCAGCGGCCGCGGGATAAGCATCGGTTCATTGTCATTGCGTGACGCGAACATAAAAGGTAATCAATCTGATCTCGACGCGACCGGCGCATTGGCGCTCGGATCGCTCCGAAGCGGCAACGTGACTGTCAGCGGCCTTCGAATGCGCTTGAGCGCGGACACCCACAGCGTCGCGCTTTCGCAGATAAGGGCTTCCGTCCTCGGCGGCAGCATAACGGGAAACGCTACGGTCGATCTCAGTGGCGGTCAGTCGAAAATCGATGTCGAGTTCGATTCTCTCGATCTCAATCAGGCCGCGACTCTCGCTTCAGCCAAAGAAGTCAAAGTGCGCGGAACCGTCGCAGGATCGGCGCGGCTGGCTTTTCCGGGTTTTGATTACAAAGCCGCCACGGGTCGAATCGAAGCTCAATTCGAAGGCGCAGTCTCACCGCCTGAGTCGGAAGAAGAAACTCTTCCCGCGAGAGGCGAGGTTTCGATAGTTGCGAGCGGAAAAGAATTTCGAATCGAACGCGCTTTCGCCCGCTCGGAGGCGAGCGAAGTCACAGCTTCAGGCACGGCTGACTGGAACGGCAACGCAAGTATTCAGGTCGATTTCAACTCCAGAGATATGGCCGAAGTCCAGCGTGTGATCGATGCGTTCGGATTGATGCCTGAAAAGGTGAAGACGGAATATGGCGTCGCGCTTTCGGGCGAAGGGAAATTCACCGGGAGAGTGGAAGGAAAAGTTTCTGCTCCCATCGTCGCGGGACAATTGAGGCTTGGCGAGATAAAGATGCGCCGCGATCCGCTCGACGAAAGCTCAGGCGAAGTGCTTGGATCATTCGAAGGTCGGATAGATTACTCGCCCGATCTTTTTAAGATCGCTGACGGGCGACTGGTGCGACCCGATGGCACTCGCGCTGATTTCAGCGTCAACGCCCCTGTCGGAACTGAAAACGCAATATCGCTCAAAGCCGTGATGAAGGATTTCGATTTTGCGGCTCTGATTCGCACGGCTGCGCCTGAGTTCAAGGACTTCGTCGGGCGAGGCGTAATAAACGGCACAGTCGATTTGCGTGGGCTTCCAGGCCCGCGCACGCTTTCAGGAACGGGAGACGTTTCGATCAGAGATGCTGAGTTCAGCGTGCGATCAGACGAAGAAGGCAAAGAGCCGAAACGTTTCTCTGTGCCTGAATTCGTCGGCCAGGTGCGAATCGAAAACACTGTGCTGAAGGTTGATGACCTGAGAATGCAACTCGGCGACACCCGCATCACGGGGCAGGGCGCGTTCAACCTCGACACTTACGAATACACTATCAACGCCGAGGGCAAGGGCCTCGATCTCGGCGAATTATCCAGAGCCGCATCCGACAGCGTGAGCCTCACAGGCCGCGCTGATATGAAAATCGTCGGCGACGGCAAGTGGGATGAGTGGTCAGACATTCGCCTCAACGCCACGATTCAAGGCGAGAATGTCGCGCTCAACGGGCGCGATGTCGGAAACGCGAAACTCGTCGCTTACACCGACAACGGATTGCTGCGTATAGAAGCCAGCGGAAAAGTGCTTGAGCATGAGCAGACGCTTGCGGCTGTCGTCGATCTGCGCGACCGAAAAAATTATCCGATCACCGGGAGCATTGAATTCACGGACGCCGACATAGGGCCGTATCTCGAACTTATATCGCCAAACCTCAAGAGCATAAGCGGACGCGCGACGGGGACGATAAAACTGAGCGGCCCGCTTCAGGATACGGATCGAATTCAGGCGATGCTCACCGTGACGAAATTCGAATTAGGCGGCGACATCTCGAACGGACAGCGATACACCATCGCCAATGAAGGCGATCTCGTAGTCACGGCCACGCCTGCCGAAATCAAAGTCGAGCGAGTGACGTTCGTCGGCGACGGGACGAGCGTGACGGTCGAAGGAATAATTTCGCGCGATGACACGGCGAAATCCAACCTCGCGCTGACAGGAGAACTGAACCTGCGGCTGGTTTCGTCATTCACTGATACGATTTTCACGACGGGCGTTGCGCAGTTGCAGGCTTCGATCCGCGGCTCGCTCGATTCTCCGCGACTGCTCGGCTCGGTCGCTCTCAAAGATGTTGGACTGCGAGTGACCAACATCCCTCTGGCAGTCGCTCGCGGATCGGGACGCATACGGTTCACCTCCGATCAGGCATTGATAGAAGACTTCACCGCCGCGAGTTCAGGCGGAGGGACTTTGAAACTCGCCGGAGGCGCGGCTCTGGTCGGGTTGGTTCCCGACCGATGGCGAATAGAAGTCACTGCCGACGGGGTCGGCATGGAATACCCGCGAGACACCCAGACCATCTTTGACGGCACACTTGCTTTGCAGGGCAATCGCCGCGCGCAGGTGGTGACGGGCGATATCGATATCAGGCGGGCTTCTTATCAGAAAGAACTGACATTCGAAGAGCTAATCGCCACAGGCGGCCCGTTCAGTTCCGAGTTCGTCGATATTGGCCCCGGCAACAAGGGCGGGCCGGGAATACCGATCAACGTCGATGTGCGGGTCAATGCCGATCAGACATTGATAGTGCGAAATAATCTGGCCGACGCCGAAGGGAGCGCTTATCTGCACATTCGCGGGCCGTTGAGCGACCCCATAGTTTCAGGCCGCGTGGTGTTGACGCACGGGTTCCTTGAATTCAGAAACGACAGGTATGAGCTTACTCGCGGAGTGATAACTTTTCCGGCGCGTCGAAGGGCGTCTCCTGTTCTCGATCTTCAGGCCGAAGTCGACATCACAGGCTATCGCATAGCGATCACCTTCAGCGGTTCGATGGAGAAGCCTGAGATTACGCTCAGTTCCGATCCCAATCTGCCTGAAACCGATATCATATCGCTGATCACGACCGGCTCTCTTGCGACCGAAGGCACGGCCGCAGGACTGGTCAAGCAATCGGGGCTTGGGCTTGCGCAATCACTGCTCTCGGCTTCGCTCTCTCAGCAGCTTTCAAAGGGGACTCAGCGATTGTTCGGATTGAGTCGCCTTTCGATTGATCCGCTCATCGTCGGCGGCAGCAGCGACCCGACGGCGAGAGTGACCCTCGGCCAGCGGGTGACGAAGAATCTGACGATAACTTATTCGCAGAACCTCACGTCAACCTCCGCAGGGTTCGAGCGAATAATTCTGGTCGAGTACCGCTTGACCAATCGCTTCTCAGTGGTCGCGTTTCGAAACGAGCGAAACGAAGTCGGCTTCGACGTGCGCGTCAGAAAACGATTTTGAGGAAGGGAGACCGGGTGACGAAGGCGGAATTCAAATCGCTGCTTGATTCAATGGCCGAGGCCTGGAGCCGTCGCTATTACGCCGCCGCCGCCAGCGCTTTTGCAGAGGATGTTCGTTACGCCGATCCGCTTCGATATTCCTTCAGCAATCGAGAGCAGTTGCGCGCATTCTTCGATGCCGATGAAGGTTATGAGCAGCGAGTGGAATGGCATACGATTATTTTTGATGAGGCAGAGCAGGCAGGCGCTGCGGAATACACTTATGATGGAACCCATCGCTATCACGGGACTGTTCTAATCAAAGTTGAGGGCGCAAGGATCACTCACTGGCGGGAGTACCAGCACACGGATTCGCGAGAGTGGGAGGAGTTCGTTTGCGGGACTGCGTTCTGAATCGGGATTTGTCAAGCTCATCGACATTCATAGTAGTCCGACATTGCAGTTTCGCCCGGACGGATTGAGAGGAAATTGGCAGGAGGAACTCAAAACACGAGACTCAAAAATCGCATCGGGCGATCAGGGGTTGTCTGTTTTCTTATAGCTTTTTGTTTTCTCTCTTCATCCCGCGCAGATGATCTCAGTCTTTATCTTGGCCGACGCATCACTCGCGTTGATGTCGTTTTGGAAGGCGTCATATCGGGCGGGACGACTGAAATAAAATCTCTGCTCGAAGTTTCATCGGGGCAGGATTTCTCGCCTCTGCGTATTCACGATTCGCTTGTTCGACTCTACAAATCGGGATTGATTTCGGGCGCGAAGGTCGAGGCTCTCGAAGACGGCTCTTCGGGCGTCGCGCTTCGCTTTCTGGTCAAACCGCAGGCGCGAATAGAAAAAGTTTCCTTCGAAGGCGATACGGTCGTTTCTGCGGCAGAGTTGAGAGCGAGACTGCACGAACTCAATCTTGGGGAAAAACTCTCGGAAGCGGTCATCAATCGCGGCACGGGCGAGTTGCTCACTTTCTATTCTTCTCAAGGGTATTATCAATCCACGGTCAGGCCCGAAGTCCGGCTCGATTCTTCAGGCACTCGCGCGACGGTCGTCTACAATATCGCTCCGGGCGAAGCGGCCCGCGTCTCGCGCTACACCCTCGATATCAAAGGCGCTGAGATCGATCTATCAAAAGTCAAACGCGCGCTCGTCGAAGACGCTCCTTTCACCGAAGCGAAAGTGCAGGAAGACATGGAGAGCATTCGTCAGGCTTATCTTCAAAGCGATTATCTGGCGGTCAAACTTTCAAACAACGTCGCAGTCGATATGATCACTAACTCAGTGGCCGTCGTCATTCATTGCGAATCCGGCCCGATGGTGTCGGTCGATGTCGTAGGGATAGAGCTTGATGATAAAGAGAAGCGAAAAATCCTGCCTTTCTATCAAACGGGCGGAATCGATGATCTCGCCCTCGACGACGGGCGCCGACGACTTCAGGACCATGTGCAGCGTCGCGGTTATTTCTTCGCCGAGATAGCTCTGCCTGATCCTCCCAATCTGCAAAGCGACAAAGCGCGCATAACTTATCACGTCGAGACGGGCGCGCGTTATCGCCTGAGCAGCATAGAATTCGAAGGGCTTGAAGCCCTCCCGCTCGACCTGATAGAAGAACAGTTGAAATCGAAACGCGCCGCCTTCCTTCCGCTCGTCGGGCCGGGGCGCGGGTTCACGAGCAATGAACTGCTGCGTCAGGACTCCCTGCTGATTCAAAAACAGCTTTATGAACTTGGCTATCGCAGGGCCGAAGTCGAAGTGCGGCGGGGCGTGTCGGTGACGGGCGAAAACCTCATCATCACATTCGATGTCAACCAGGGGTCGCGCACCTACATCGATAGCCTTGAGGTGCGCGGCAACACGATTTTCACCCAGCAGGAATTGCGCGAGCGATTGACCATAAAACCGGGCGATCCGTTCATGACAAACGCCGCGAGTCAGAACGCTGACGCATTACTCGGCGTCTACAACCGCGGAGGGTATGCGGGCGCGCAGGTCTTTTCCGAACTTGTCGATTTGGGAACGAGCGAGGGCGGGGATCGAGTGCGATTGATCTTTTCGATCTCGGAAGGGAATCGCATAAGGATTCGCAGCGTCACCACGCGCGGGCTTACTTATGTGAAAGCCGTGCGACTTGAGAGCGATTTCTATCTCTTCAAGGAAGGCGAATGGCTCCGCAATGACCGGCTTCAGGAAACCGAGCGCGTACTCTACGAGACGGACGCATTCCAGACGGTAGCCATCAACTCCGAGCCTGTTGGCGAGGCGGCGGACGGAATAGAAGAACATGCGGTGACGGTCGATCTGATCGAATCGAAGCGATACCTTTTGATCTATGGGTTCGGCTTTCAGACGAGTCAAAGCGATCTGGAAGTCCCCGGACTCGGATTCTTCAACGGAGCGCGCGGGAATGTGCAGCTTACGAACGTCAACATCCTGGGCAGGCTCTACACAGGCAGCATTCAGTTGCGCACGAGTCGCAGCGAACTGCTCGGGCAGGTATCGTTTCAAAATCCGCGACCGTTCGGCTTCGATTACCCCGCGCAGTTTTCCATTTTCGCCCGGAGGCTTGCGGAAAAATCATTCCGCTCCGACCGCTACACCGCGCTCCTTCAAATCGAGCGAAGGATGTCGGCAGAATCTATTGCGTACATCAACTACACCTTCGAGCGAATAAAAATTTTCGATATTCAGACGAGCCTCGATGAAGTGGAGCGCAACCGTCGGCCCATCCGATTGGGTCGAGTAGGCGTGAGTTATGCGAAGGACACACGCGATAACGCTTTCGATTCCACTCGCGGGAATTTCACTTTCGGAAGCCTGTCATTCGCGTCAACGATATTCGGCGGCAACGAGCAGTTCATAAAATTCAACGCCGAACATACGCGCTATTATCCGATCAAGGCTTTGCGCAACACCGTCTATCTGGCATCGGCGAGAATCGGGCTTGCCGCGCCGTTCGGAGGACGGGACTCGCTGCCGATTTCAGAACGTTTCTTCGGAGGCGGCTCTCGCGATCTTCGCGGATTCGGATTCGAGGAAGCGGGGCCGCGCGATGCGGCGACCGGCAGGCCGCTTGGAGGAAACGCGCTCTTTGTGATCAACAACGAGTTGAGATTTCCGATAACAGGAATTCTGGGCGGCGCGATTTTTTCTGATACGGGAAATGTGTTCAGGCGAGCGAAGGATTTTCGCCCGCAGAAGTTGAGCCAGTCTTTCGGCTTAGGCATACTGGCCAAAACGCCCATCGGCCCAGTGCGACTGGACATAGCTTTTCTCGTATTCAATCGTCCGGCGGGCGAGCCGATCATGCGTAGGCACTTCACTTTCGGGCAGACATTCTGACAGGACTTCGAAGGTATGAACGACGAGAGGAGTATAAACCGCAAAGTCGCAGAGTCGCAGAGTCGGCGCGGAGTTTTCTTCTCTGCGTTGGCTCTGCGTCTCTGCGTCTCTGCGTCGAATAACCTTTCCGCTGTTCAGACAATGGAGAACTTCTGCAAGAGGGTTTGTGTTTGCCTCATGATCCTTGTGTCCTTCGCTGTTCAATCTTCCGCGCAGAGTCATAAGCTCATCGATCAGATACTCGTCGTCATCAATGAGGAGATAATCACCCGAACGGATTTGCTGTGGAATCTGGCGCTCGACCCTGATGCGCCGTCGCCTGCCGGGTCGGTCAACTCCGATCTGCTCAAACAGATGTTGGAAGTCCTCATCGATCAGCGACTGGTTTATCAGGAAGCTGAGAAGATTCCATCGGCTGAGGTTTCTCAGGATGATATAGACAAAAAGCGCAATGAGTTGATCAAAGAGTTCGCGTCTGAAACCGCATTCCGTCAAAGGGCTGAATCTGTCGGACTCACCTCGGCGAGGATAGATGAATTGATGCGCGAGCGGGTACTGATAGACCGATTCGTCGAATTCCGCTTTCGTTCGTTCGTGTTCGTCTCCGAGAACGAAATTCAGAAGTATTACGACGAACAGCTTGCCCCGCGCGTCCGTCAGGCGGGACAGGTGCCGCCTCCGCTCGATCAGGTACGCGATCAGATAAACGAACTGCTCAAGCGCGAAAAGTTCGATCAGGAACTTGATCGCTGGCTCAAAGAAGCGCGTCAGCGAAGCGATATCATTCAGATAGCCGAGCCGTGAGAGTTGCCACCCTGCCCATCATCCGCTAAAATCGCCTGCTAAACGGGAGACCGCAATATCATGTATAAACCAAAAGAAGAGTGCGGCGTATTTGGTATATTCAACAACGAAGATGCTGGGCGACTCGCCTACCTCGGACTTTATGCGCTTCAGCATCGCGGGCAGGAATCCGCCGGAATAGTTTCTTCCGACTCAGACCGCCTGCATCAGGTTCGCGGGATGGGCTATGTCAGCGAGATATTCAGCCACGACGAACTGTCGCGGCTTCCCGGAAGGGCTGCCATCGGCCACGTGCGCTACTCTACGGCAGGCAGCGTCTCTCTGCGCGAAGCCCAGCCCTTCCTCGTCGATGGTTATCGCGGACAGATCGCGCTTTGTCACAATGGTAATCTCCCGTATGCGTCCGACGTGCGCGGGCAGTTGGAGCTTGACGGGGCGATCTTTTCTTCAACGTCGGACACCGAAGTGGTTCTTCACAAGATCGCCCGCTCGCGTGAAGTCGATCTCGTGGGCGCTATAATCGACACCTTCACTGAAATCGAAGGCGCTTACTCGATGCTCTTTCTCACCCGTGATCGCCTGATAGCCGTGCGCGATCCTCGCGGATTTCGCCCGCTGTGCCTGGGCAAGCTGGGCGATTCTTACGTTGTCGCTTCCGAAACGTGCGCATTCGATCTGATCGAAGCGACGTACTTGAGGGACGTTGAGCCGGGCGAGATAGTCGTGATCGACAGCGAAGGATTGCATTCATCCTTCCCGTGGGCGAAAGAAAAGGCGGCGTTGTGCATATTCGAGCACGTTTATTTTTCGCGTCCCGATTCGCTCGTCTTCGGTCGCTCAGTCAACAAGAGCCGACACAAGATGGGCCGCCAGTTGGCGCGCGAGTATCCGGCAGACGCAGACATCGTAGTGCCGGTTCCCGATTCGGGAGTCTCGGCGGCGATAGGTTATGCTTCGGAATCGGGCTTGAAATTCCGCTTCGGGCTTGTGCGAAATCACTACGTCGGTCGGACGTTCATCGAACCCAAGCAATCGATTCGACATTTCGGAGTCAAGATCAAACTCAATCCTGTCCGCGATCTGATCGAGGGCCAGAGGGTCGTGCTTATAGATGACTCGATAGTGCGGGGGACGACTTCGAAGAAGATAGTTCAGATGGTTCGCAATGCCGGAGCGCGCGAGGTTCACGTTCGAATAAGCTGCCCGCCGACCATCGCGCCATGCTTTTACGGAGTCGATACACCGACGCGCGATGAGCTTATTGCTTCCAATCTGACAGTCGAAGAGATAGCCCGATTCATAGGCGCTGACTCGCTGGGTTATTTGAGTCTGGAAGGATTGCTGCGAGCCTGCGAAGACCCGCTTGGAAATCGCCATTGCACCGCCTGCTACACGAACAACTACCCGATACCCGTCACCTCGGCGGCGCGCACAAAAACCGAAAGAGAAGAAGGTTTGTTCAGTCGCGAGAGCTTCTGGCCGCGCATCTGAAAGAGGACACAAGTGAGCGGCACGCCTTACGACGACGCATTCAAACATCTGGCCGAGTATGACCCGGAATCTCTGCTGATACTCGTTGGCGCGCTCCCTTCGAATCGGCCTGCCAAAATCAAAGTCCTTTCGCGAGAGCTTCGCCCTGCGAAGCGAATAGTTGATCAGGCATATCTTGTGACAACGCCGGATGAGTCGCGCATCACGCACCTTGAAGCGCAGACGCGATATGATGCAGCCATGCCCGAGCGAATGCTCGATTATGCGTTGATGCTGTGGCTTGCGCACAATCGTCGCTACGCGGTCGACAGCTTCGTTTTGTTGCACACGAAGGAGGGATTACCGCGTGAAGCGCCGGAGCGGGTGAGCGTAAGAGCCGGGTCGCTTTCTGTGACCGTGCGGTATCATCTGGTTCGATTGTGGGAGATCGAGGCGCAATCATTGCTGGCTCTCAATCGTGATCAGCTTCTTCCCTTCGTGCCGCTGATGAAAGGCGGATTGAAGGAATTGGAGATGAGCGCGAGGCGCGTGGCTCGATTAGCTGATCGTCAGCAGTGAGACATTCTGGCGCTCAATTTGTTGACGCTCGGCAGCCTGCGCTATAATCGGGACACGATAGAAGATGTTTTCAGGAGAGACAATATGATGTTAGAACTGATAAAGGATACGCCGTACTATCGCTACATGATCGATGAAGCGCGCAAAGAGGCTCTGAGAGAAGGAAAACAAGAGGGCAGCCTGCAAGTCGCAAGGAAATTGCTGCTTCGTTTGGCCGAGAAGCGATTTCCCGGAGCCGATATTAAAACGGAGGTCGCTCGAATTCGCAGCCTGTCGGCGCTCGAACAACTCTGCCTGGATATTGATGACCTCAAAACGGAAAAGACTTTGCGCGAACGGCTAGGCAAAATCACTCCGGTTAAACGGGTATCGAAGCCGAAACGGAAAACCAGAAAATCGTAATGCGACCACCTGAAAAGACTGCTTTGAGAATGTTTTCTGATTCATCATCCCCGCGATTCGAATCGCATAATGCGCCCACTGCTTTTTACTGATCCAAATCATGGCAAAAAGACTAAACTCATCGAGAGTGATAATCGCGCTGCTGATAGCAGTCATCGCAGCGGTCGTTTATCTCTATCGCCATAAACTCGAACGCGCGCCCGAACCCGGCCCGGTGTCGGGCAAACTCACCATTCGATTCCTCGACATAGGGCAGGGCGACGCGGAACTCGTTCAACTTCCGAGCGGAGAAACCATCCTGATCGATTCAGGCGACCGCGGCTCAGCTACGGTCGAGATGCTCAAAAAATACGGCGTCCGTGAAATCGATCTGCTTATAGCCACTCATCCGCACGCGGATCATATCGGCGAGATGCGCGATATCATGCGCGCTTTCAAGGTGAAAGAACTCTGGGATTCGGGCTTTCCTCACACGACTAAAACCTACGCCGATATGCTTCAGGAGAGAAAAGATCAGGGGATAAAATTTCTCAAGCCGAAACGCGGCGAATCTCGCAAAATAGGAGACGCGCTCCTCGAAGTCCTCAATCCATCGAATGATCTGCCCGATGATAATCCCAATAATGCTTCGCTCGTCGTGAGACTCACTTTCGGCAGCACACGCTTTCTGTTTACCGGAGACGCAGAAGAAAAATCATGGCAACAGATGATCGCGTCTGAAAAAGATAAGCTTCGCGCCGATCTTCTCAAGTCGGCCCATCACGGAAGCTCGAACGCCAACAATGAAGACATACTCGATGCAGTAAGTCCTAAGATAATCACTATCAGTTGCGCGGAAGGAAACGATTATCATCACCCCCATCCGAAGGTGATGAGATTGCTCCGCGAGCGTGAAGCGGTAAAACTCTACAGAACCGATATGGAAGGCACCATCACCGCCACAAGCGACGGGAACACGATAGAGGTGACGACGGAAAAGCAGGCGTCGAAGAATGACATTTATCTCACAGGCGATGAGTTGGCGGAGCGCAACGGCGCAAAGCCGGACTCAAAGAAGAAAAGCGCGGCGAGGAAGGGCATGTGAAAAAAGAAAGCCGTCACAAATTCATCATAGACCGGATCGAGGGCGATCTCGCGGTCATCACGCTTTATGAAGATGACAGCGTGAAGTTCAACCTGCCTGTGTCTTTACTCCCGACGGGAGCGCGCGGAGGAGATCATCTTCAAATCGCTTTCACAATGGATGAAGAAAGCCGCGACGAGTTGAAAAAGCGAATAGAAGAATTACTCAAGGATGGGTGATGGGTGATGGGTGATGGGTGATGGGTGATGGGTGATGGGTGATGGATGAAGAGGTGACGGGGTGCAGAGGTGAGGGAATACGTAATACTATGCACCTTCTGACCCCCGACCCCTGACCCCTGACCCCTGACTTCTGAGGAACGAGGAATGATGATGGGAAAAGAAATAAGCTATCGGGATGCGGGCGTCGACATCGATTCGGCCAATGAAGCGAAAGCGCGAATACGAAAGCTTGCGCGAGAGACTTTTACTTCGAATGTGATGACTGACATAGGCTCTTTCGGCGGGATGTTTCGCGCAGATTTTGGAGGGATGAGTGAGCCTGTGCTTGTCTCATCAGCCGATGGCGTGGGAACGAAACTGCGCGTGGCTTTTATGACCGGCATTCACAACACCGTCGGCTATGATCTGGTTTGTCATTGCGTAAACGATATCCTGGTTCAGGGCGCGCGCCCGCTCTTTTTTCTCGACTACATCGCTACAGGAAAGATGTCGCCCGATACGATTGCGCAACTGATCGAAGGGCTTGCTCGTGGATGCAAGGAAGCCGCGTGCGCGCTCATCGGCGGCGAGACAGCGGAGATGCCCGGATTTTACCGCGATGGCGAATATGATGTTGCGGGATTTATAGTCGGCGCGGTTGATCGAAGCGAAATAATCGACGGGTCTGCCATTAGAAAAGGCGATTTGTTGATCGCTCTGCCGTCGGTCGGATTGCATACGAACGGCTACAGCCTCGCGCGAAAACTATTCTTCGAAGTGGCAAGCTACACGGCGGACACTTATGTTGAAGAACTCGGATGCACGGTTGCGGAAGAACTTCTCAAACCTCATCGCAGCTACCTCGCCCCGATAAATCCGCTGCTTGGCGGGGGAGCGGTCAAAGGGCTTGCGCACATCACGGGCGGCGGGCTGCTTGAAAATATCCCGCGCATTCTTCCGCAGGGACTCGCGGCGGAAATAAAAATCGATTCATGGCCTGTGCTTCCGGTTTTTGATGTGATGCAGAGAATCGGCAATGTGAGAGATGAAGAGATGCAGCGGACTTTCAACTGCGGAGTCGGGATGATAATCGTTGTGAGTCCCCAGGACGCCGACCGCGTGCGCCGCTGTCTTGATGAGCAGGGAGAAAAACACTACGATATCGGTTGCATAGTCGAAGGCGCTCAATCAGTATCGATCAAGAGATGAAATCAGATTTTAGAGATGGCGGGAAACATCGACGAGCGTGTGAGCGTTTCAGAGAAGACGGAACTTGTTTATGTTGATCTGTTCGAATTGCGGAACCGAGATGCCCGATGACAGCCTGTTTTGTCCTCAATGCGGGATGTCTATGGTCTCGGTTATAGAAGAGGCGACCAGACGTTTCTCTGAGGCAAGGGAAGAAGCCGACACATTGCAATTGCCTAAGAAGCGGGAAGCCAATCTCGGCACGCAGCCCGTCGGACGATCTAGCGAAAGCACCGGGCCTGTTGCTGATCCGCAACGCGCGACGATGCCGGTCGCTCAAGGGCCGAATGCGCCGCCTCATGTAAATCAGCCTTATTACGCGCCGCCTCAGCCGCCTCCACAATACACTCAACCGCCTTATCCGCCCGCGCCTTATCAACCGCCTCCGCCTTATTCTCCGCCTGCGCGAATGGAACATCCGCCGATTTCAGTAGGCGACTGGCTTTCTCAGGGGTGGCACCTTTATTCCAGGCACGGATTCCTGATGTCGCTCGCTTCATTGCTGGGCGGACTCTTCAGTGTGATGACGCTGGGTGTGCTTTCCGGCCCGCTGATGATGGGGATGTATCGCATGGCTTTCAAAATCATGCGCGGCGAGAGACCGGAAATAAACGATCTGTTCGACTGGAAGGGGCGATTCCTTCAGGCGTTTCTCGCGTCGCTGATTTCGATAGCCATCTGGGGCGGCGTTTCGCAGGCCGGAGACAGCGCGCCGTTTTATATCATCTCGAATCTTGTACTCACTCCGCTGCTGACTGTTCTGATGGGATTCGTCTTCCCGCTCATACTTGATCGAAAGATGGACATCGCCGCGGCGGTCAACGAAGTCGGGCGACTGATATTTTCAAAAGACGCGCTGATGTGGTGGGTGGTCGGGCTTGTTTTCTCGACCATCATGGCTTTAAGCCCGTTTGCCTGCGGCGTAGGCATTTTTGTCGCGGTGCCGTGGATGGTATGCTCTGCGGCTGCGGCTTATCGGCAGATATTCGGCTTCGATGATCCGAATCGCACGCTTTCATGACGGAGGCAGGCGATGCGCAAAATTCATCTTTACCGTCCGCGAAAGCACGCAGGTCATACGGGCAGTCAGCTTCGAGCGAAACAAACTGCTCAATACAATTGACTGCGCTCTCTTATCACTTCAACCGAACAGTGAGCGTGACGGGCTACTGCTTCAGTGACGCTGCCCATCAAAAGCCGAGTGATGCCGCGACGCCCGTGTGAAGCGACGATGATGAGACTTGCTGTCCGGCTTTCAGCTTCATCGACTATGGCCGCTTTCGGATGCCCCTTGATGACCGACGCAGTTGCTTTGAGACCGGCATCGAGAAGAGTTTTTTGAGCCGATTCCACGCCCTCACGCACAAGCTTTTCGGTTTCTTCCTGAATCCGTTGAATGGTCGTACCTCCGCCATACCATGGATCGATTACAGGGATGATTTCATCTGCGACGCCCAGAACTTCGAACTCGGCATCATCGGCCCACTTTCTCTTCGCAACAGATCGAGCCGCAGCAAGGGAAGCCTCCGACCCGTCGGTCGCAAAAAGTATTTTCATACCGCCTGTCTTTTCGGATGCTCGCGCGATCACGACCGAGCAGTGGGCGTGGCGAACCACATAACCGGCCACGCTGCCGAGAAAGAACCGCGCAATCGCGCTGTGACCGTGCGATCCCACGAATATGAAATCCGCGCTCCACTCCCTCGCGCGCTCGACTATCACTTTCGGCGGATAGCCTTCGATGACGAGCGTGGAAACCTGCTGCGCCGATGGCGCGAGGCGGTCAGCGGCAGCATGAAGCATCGAGCGGGCCGCTTCCTCCTGCGCGCGAATGAACTCATGAAGGTCGCCCTTGACGCTGATTAGACCGGTAGTGTCAACGACATTGACGAGTTGAATCTGAGCGTCAGCGGGCCACGATCTCGATTTCACTTCGTCAAGGACGCTGGCAGAAGAAGCGGCAGAGTCGATTGCAACAAGTATCTTCATAAAATTTCCTCCGCCATTCACTAGAGCAATCCTGATGCCTGATGATGAATTCCAGCTTCAGCTTTGGTGGAATGATAACGCTTGACGCGAGGACCGAAGAGAGAGCGGATAAACAGCCAGGAACGGATGGCTGCGGAAAAAGCCCGATCTGGTGGGGGAATCCCCTCAAATCAAGCTGCTTCGAGCGATGATTTCAGCCTTTTTTGTGCTGTTGGATGACGGCATAGTGGTTGCGTTGATCTGTCACGTCAATAGGAAAAACCGGAGCCTGATTGCTGAGATGACATGAAAAGGAGCCGAACAATTGAAAGCACCCGCTCACGCACAGTTCGTCGAATCGGCGCGCTCGGCGTGGCGTTCGCGCTCTTTGCTGTTCAGCAGTCGTGGGCTGCGGTCAACTGCCTGTGCGACTATCACGCATCCGGTTCAACTTCCTGTAATCATCATAAACCCGAAGCCGACACGGACAACGGCGCGCACAATCACCATACTGCGATGCATCACAGTCAGGAGCATTCATCAGGCGACCAGGTGATGACCGCCGGACAGGGCATCAATTTTATTCCGCAGAGTTTTTCTTGCTGTCGCGGTCAGCCGCAGGCCGAATTGCCGGTCGTCTCCTTCTCGACGCACAAGATCGCTTTGATCGAGGATGCTCCTGCGATAATCGCCTCGGTCAGGGCGCAATCGCTCATTTCGATAAAGATTCACGGGCCTCCCGGCTACACCCGACAGCGACCTCTTTATATCTCGCTTTCATCTCTCCTGATCTAACACTCCTGCTCACGCACTCATTCCTTTTGATCATATAGACCCTCGCGCGCATTTTCGCGTCAGTTCATACGATCTTTCAGCCCGGTGGCTTGAAGCCTTCGGGCCAGGAGAATTTTTCATGAGAGCAGGATCGATCAGAATTATCATCGCCTGCGCCCTGGCAGTCGTTTCGCTCGTCGCGCCTTTTGCGCGAGCTCAGCAGATCGCGCTCAGGGCTTCCGAAGGCGGAGAGACTCCAGCGACATCCCCGCTTCAACAGCAAAAAGTCCCGGTGGTTTCTCTCGGAGAGATTGTTGAAGACGCGCTCGCCCGCAATCCTGAGATCAAAGCGATGCAGCGCCGATTCGATATGGCGCGGGAACGCGTACCACAGGCGAAGGCGCTGCCCGATCCGATGATCGAATTCGGTTACATGGGCAACATAATTCCGGTTCCACCTTTCGATATTCAGAAAGGCGACCCGTCGAGCGCAAGGATGCTCAGCCTTTCGCAGGAGATTCCTTTTCCCAGCAAGCTGGCGCTCCGTGGCAAAATGGCCGCAGTCGAATCTGAGGCCGAATGGTGGGCCTACGAGCAGACACGCCTTTCAGTGATAGCCGAAGTCAAGGATGCTTACTTCGATCTTTTTTATCTGACCAGAGCCATCGAGATCGTATCGAAGAACAAAGATCTGTTGGAAAAGTTCGCCCGTATTGCCGAAGCTCGCTACGCGGTTGGCAAGGGAATCCAACAGGATGTGCTCAAAGCGCAGGTCGAGATTTCAAAGCTCATCGATCAGCTTACAGTGCTTGAAGAGCGCCGTCAGACGACCGAAGCGCGCATCAACAGTCTTCTTTTTCGCGATACCGAGTCGCCGCTCGGACGGCCCGAAGAAGTAAAGCCTCAGCAGTTTCGATACACGCTCTCCGAGCTTAAAGAGTATGCGCTCGCCAATTATCCCGGACTCAAAGCCCAGAAACGCAGGATCGACCGCGAGCAATACGCCGTAGAGCTTGCTGAGAAGAACTTCTATCCTGACTTCACCGTGCGATTCAACTACCAGAATCGCCCTGAGATGCCTGAAATGTACGGAGTGAGTGTGGGCGTGAAAATACCGCTTTACTTCTGGCAAAAGCAGCGCCCCGCAGTGGCCGAAGCCGCGGCGAGCAAGGCCGTTGAGCAAAAGAGGCTCGAAAACATCACGACCGTTTTGTACTTCAAGATCAAGGATCGCTATCTCGCGGCTACGACTGCCGAGAGGCTCACGAGTCTCTACGGCACGACCATTATCCCGCAATCGTCGCTTTCGCTCGAATCGGCCATCGCCGGTTACGAAGTCGGCACGGTCGACTTCGTAACCTTGATGGATAACCTGGTGACGCTGCTCAACTACGAGATCAGCTATTACGAACAGATCAGCAATATGGAAAAGGCAGTGGCCGCGCTGGAGCCGCTTGTGGGCGCGGGTCTCAGACCGTGACTCGCGATTGACGGGAGGACGCAAAGATGAACGACGAAATCAAATCAACACAGGACGATTCACAGGGAGCGATACAGAAAACAAACGCGCTTGGACCCGCGAAATCAAAAAAGCGTGCGGCGCGGATCATCATCACCCTTTTGGTTCTCGCCCTTGTGGTAATCGGCTATATCAAAAGAGACGTACTCTTCAAAGCCGATGCTCAATCCCCCGATCAGCCGTCATCTTCGGAGGCGAAGCCTGAATTGAAAGTTCTCTACTGGCAGGACCCCATGCATCCGGCCTACAAATCCGATAAGCCGGGCAAAGCTCCCGACTGCGGAATGGATCTCGTGCCGGTCTACGAAAGCGGTCAGATGGCTACTGGTCTGCCCGAGGGCGCTTTCCAGATCAGTCCCGAAAAACAACAAATGATCGGCGTCACCTACGGCGAGGCTGAATATAAGTCGGTGTCGAAGACGCTCAGGGCAGTAGCGCGGCTGGCTTATGACGAGACAAAGATCGTTCGCATTCACACAAAGGTCGAAGGCTGGGTCGAAGAGGTTTATGTCGATTTCACGGGTAAGTTGGTTCAAAAGGGCCAGCCGCTCATCAGCATCTACAGTCCCGAACTGGTTCAGACTCAACAGGAATATTTGCTGGCAATGAAAGGGCGCAATGAGTTGAGCGAAAGCCCATTCCGCGAGGCTGTCAATGGAGCCGAGTCGCTGTATCAATCAGCCCGAAAACGGCTTGAGCTATGGGATTTTACCGAAGAGCAGATACAGGAGCTTGAAAAGCGCGGCAAGCCGATAAAGGCAGTGACGCTTTATGCGCCGACAGACGGTTTTGTGCTCTCGCGCAATGTTTATCCCAAACAGCGTGTCACGCCCGATACAGAGATTTACTCAATCGCCGATCTCTCGACCGTCTGGGCAATCGCCGACATATACGAGTATGAAGCGCCTGAGATACTGGTTGGACAGGCGGCGACTATGATGCTTTCCTACTATCCCGGTCGCCCGCTCAGAGGGAAAGTCACCTATATCTATCCTCAACTCGATAACGCGACCAGGACGTTGAAAGTGAGGATCGAATTCCCAAATCAGAACTTCGCGCTCAAGCCTGATATGTACGCCAATGTCGAACTCAGGATCGATTACGGAAAGAAACTGGTAGTGCCTCAGGAGGCAGTCCTCGACTCCGGTTCTGAACAGATGGTTTTTGTGTCCCTCGAAGGCGGATATTTTGAGCCGCGCAAAGTTCAGTTGGGCGCGAAGGTAGATAATACCTTCATCGTACTCACCGGCCTGAAGCCCGGCGAAAAAATAGCGACCTCAGCCAATTTCCTCATAGACTCGGAGAGCAAGCTCAAGTCGGCGGCCGGCGGAATGGGGATGCCCGGCATGAGTCACGGCGGCGGCGCTCCGGCGGGCGGCAAGCAACCGCCGCAGAATCACTCTCAGCATCAGCAGGCCGCGCCTCAAACGAAACAAGAGGATCACTCCGGCCATCAGCCCAAGGAAAAAAAGAAGCCCGACCCGCAGATGGAAGATCACTCCCGGCATAAGCCTGATGCGGAGGATCACTCCGGACACGTGACCGAGCAGGTCGATCACTCGCAGCCTCAGAAGCAGACGGAGCGGAAGATTCTTTACTGGTACGACCCGATGCACCCGGCTTACAAGTCTGACAAGCCAGGAAAAGCCCCTGACTGCGGAATGGATTTAGTGCCTAAGTACGCGGACGACAAGAAATAAGATCAGGAGATCGACCATGATTAACAGGATCATCGAAGCCTGCGCGCACAACAAATTCATCGTCTTCCTCTTCATCGGGATGGCGACGCTCGGAGGGCTGTGGTCAATAAAAAACATCACGCTCGACGCGATACCCGACCTGTCGGATACGCAGGTGATCATCTACTCACGCTGGGACCGCAGCCCCGACATCATGGAAGACCAGGTGACCTACCCGATCATCTCGTCGCTGCTCGGCGTGCCTAAGGTCAAAGACATTCGCGGGTTCTCCGACTTCGGTTATTCCTATGTCTACATCATCTTTGAAGACGGAACGGACATTTACTGGGCGCGCTCGCGCACGCTTGAATACCTGAGCAACATACTGCCGCGACTGCCGCAGGGCGTAAACGTGGAACTGGCCCGCGACGAGACGGCGGTCGGATGGGTCTTTCAATACGCACTTGTCGACAAGACCGGACAGAACAACCTTGCCCAGCTTAGGAGCTTCCAGGACTGGTACCTGCGCTACGCGCTTCAGGCCGTTCCCGGCGTCGCCGAAGTCGCGCCGCTCGGCGGGTTCGTCAAACAGTATCAGGTCAACATCGATCCGAACGCGCTGCAAGCCTACAACCTTCCGATCAATAGAGTCGTCGAGTCCGTGCGTCAGGGCAATCAGGATGTGGGCGGGCGACTGGTCGAGTTTTCGGGCCGCGAGTACATGGTGCGCGGTCGAGGTTACATCAAGCAGGTGTCCGATGTTGAAAACATCGTCGTGGGCACAAGCAAAGATGGAGGCATACCCATTCTGGTCAAAAACCTCGCCACCGTGACTCTTGGCCCGGACATACGACGCGGCATCGGCGATCTCGACGGAGAGGGTGAAGTCGTCGGCGGGATTGTCATAATGCGCTACGGCGAGAACGCCCTGAAGGTGATCGAGCGTGTGCGGACGAAACTGGAAGAGATGAAAGCTTCGCTGCCGCCCGGCGTGGAGATCGTGACCACCTACGACCGCGCCGAACTGATTGAGCGGGCGATTGAGACGCTCAAGGGTACGTTGATAGAGGAGATCATCATCGTCAGCATCGTCATCATGATTTTCCTCTGGCATATCCCGTCGGCGCTCGTTCCGATCATCACGATTCCGATCACTATCATCATCTCCTTCATCCCGATGTACTGGATGGGCGTGACCGCCAACATCATGAGTCTCGGCGGCATCGCCATCGCCATCGGCGCAATGATCGACGCAGCGATTGTCGTCGTCGAGCAGACGCACAAGAAGCTAGAACACTGGGATGCCGAGGGGAGACACGGCAGCTACAAGGATGTCGTTATCAGCGCGGTCAAAGAAGTGGGCGGGCCGAGCTTTTTCGCATTGCTTGTGATCGCGGTTTCATTCATTCCAGTCTTCACGCTCGAAGGGCAGGAGGGGCGACTCTTCAAGCCGCTGGCCTACACGAAGAACTTCTCGATGGCGATTGCGGCCTTCCTAGCCATCACGCTCGATCCGGCGATTCGGCTGCTGTTTACGCACATGGATCCTTACAAATTCAGGCCGCGCTTCCTGGCTCGAATCGTCAATGCCGTGCTGGTCGGCAAGATTCACAGCGAAGAGACCCATCCCATCAGCCGACCGCTGATGAAAATCTATCATCCCGTCTGCGAACTGGTGCTGCGCTTCAAATGGACTACTTTAGGCATTGCTGTTCTGACAGTCATACTGACCATCCCCGTCTTCGAGAAACTCGGCTCAGAGTTTATGCCGCCGCTTGATGAGGGCGTGCTGCTTTACATGCCTTCGACGCTGCCGGGCATATCGGTCACGCAGACCGGGCAGTTGCTTCAGGTGATGGGCAAAACGCTCAGGCAGTTCGCGGAAGTCGAGCGCGTGTTTGGCAAGGCGGGCCGCGCGGAGACCGCGACGGACCCGGCGCCCTTCTCGATGATGGAGACCGTGATCGTGCTCAAGCCTCACACCGAGTGGCCGAAGAAGCCGCGCTGGTATTCGAGCTGGGCGCCGCGCTGGCTGCAAGGGATTTTGCGCAGAGCTTGGCCGGATCATAAGACGACGGACGAACTGATCTACGGCCCCGGCGGCCTCGACGAAGCCCTGCAGATCCCCGGCGTTAGAAACGCCTGGACGATGCCGATCAAGGCGCGCGTGGACATGCTCTCCACGGGCATACGCACACCCATCGGCATCAAGGTCATGGGATCTGATCTGACCAAAGTGCAAGAGATCGGCGAGCACATCGAGATGGTCTTGCAAAAGGTCCCCGGCTCTCAGGGTGTCTTCGCTGAGCGCACGGCGGGCGGCTACTTCCTCGACTTCACGCTCAAGCGCGAGGAGCTGGCCCGCTACGGATTGACCATTGATGAGGCCAACGACGTGGTGATGTCAGCCATCGGCGGCGAGAACGTCTCCACGACGGTCGAGGGACGCGAGCGGTATCCGGTCAATGTGCGCTACATGAGAGATTACCGGAGCGACCTCGACCGCCTCTCGCGCACCTTCGTCATGGCTTCGAACGGCACGCAAATCCCGATCGCGCAGATCGCCGACATCAAGCTGGTGAACGGCCCGGCGATGATCAGGGATGAGAACGGACGCCTGGCGGGCTACGTCGTTGTCCCCCTCGACACCTCCAAGCGCGACGTGGGCAGCTATGTGGCCGATGCCAAGAAGGCCATCCGCGAGAGCGTCCAACTTCCAGCCGGCTATCAACTGATCTGGAGCGGGCAGTATGAAAATATGGAACGGGTCAAGGAGCGCCTCTTCGTGGTTGTGCCGATCACCATCTTTCTCATCTTCCTGCTGCTTTATTTCAACACGCGCTCGGTGGCAAAGACCTTGATCATCCTCCTCGCAGTGCCGTTCTCGGCTGTGGGTGCGATCTGGTTCCTGTATCTGCTCGGTTACAACATGAGCATCGCCGTTTGGGTCGGGCTGATCGCGCTGATGGGCGTGGACGCAGAGACGGGGATGTTCATGCTGCTGTATCTCGACATCGCATACCAGGATGCGCGAGCGAAAGGATTGATGAGGAACAAGGAAGACCTGAAGGCAGCGATCCTGCACGGCGCAGTCAAGCGGCTCAGGCCGAAGGTGATGACTGTGGGGGTGATGTTCATGGGGCTTGTTCCGATTATGTGGTCTACGGGAAGCGGCGCGGACGTGATGAAGCGAATAGCCGCGCCGATGATCGGCGGCATCTTCACCTCGTTCATTCTTGAACTGGCGGTTTACCCGGCGATTTACGAGATCTGGAAGTGGTACTTCGAAGTGAGAAAACACCCGACCACGGGGCCTGAAGCGCCGGTCGCAGCGAACTGAAGGAGAAAGGATCAATGGAGAAACTCATAGCGATCACGACCATACTGATTGGAGTCGCGGGGCTGATTGTCTGCGGCAGGCTCGCCAGACGCAGAGGGGTTCCTCAATCCGCTAGGCTGGGTCTCTCGCTGCTCGTGATCTTTGCAGGATTCGTGATGCTTCCCGTCGAGTGGTGGACACGTCTTGCGAGCAACGTCGAGGCAGACCGCGCAGTGAGCTTTGCGCGAGACGCAGCAGTTGTGGGACTGCTTTTTCTGGCGGGCCTTCAGTTCAATGGCAAAGATGTGTGGAAGGTGCGGCGCATTTCGCTTGCCGTCGTCGTCGCGAGTCTCCTTATGTTGATCTTCATCGCCGCGCTGCTTGCGAAGTTTGCGGCAATGGAAACAGGAGACGCGCTTGTCACAACCGCCGCCATCGCCGGGACAAGCCTGTGGATTCCGGGCGATCTCTCACGGGCCTCATCCGATAATGACCTTATAGCTTCAGCCGCGTCGAGAGGCGCAGCCGCAGGGATAACCTTTATCGCGATGATCGGGCTGCACCTGTACTCGGCGCTTGGCGCAATTCCAGCCGCCCGCCTGTCCGCTTATGGAGTGGTCGCAGCTTACGAACTGGTCAAAGTAGCAGTGTTCTTCGGATTCGCATACTTCGTCGCAAGCAGATTTCTGGAGCGGGCTGAAGGACGAATCTCGACGGCGCGAATGCTGGCGATCTGGCTGATTATCTTCGCGCTGCTCGTGGCGCTCGCGGTATCGGCGATTGGAATGCTTGCGGCTTACACTTGGTCGTTCTTCGCGGGTGCAATCCTGAGCCGCAGCAAGACGGCAGCATTTAGCAAATTGATCACTCCTGCCGCAGCGGTTTTACCCTTCGCTCTTGTTTTCATTTCGATCCTGATGCAATCGCACGGTCGCAGCCTCTCCGGCGCATTCGGCGGAGTGTCTCTGGTTTTTGTCGTACTTGCTGCGCGGTTTGTGGTCGGACTGGTTGCCGCTCGCGTGGCAGGTGCGTCGCGAAGGGAAGCTAAGATGGTGGCCGCAGGAGTACTGGGGACTGGAGAGACGGCGGCGATATTTCTCTCATTCGGCGTGACGCGATGGCTGATCGAAGGATCGGCTTTCTACGCAGTGTTGATCTCGGCGTTGGTATCGATGTCGCTCGGCCCAATCTTCTGGCGGGCTGCTGAGTCCGACTCTCAGGAAAACGGCGCTGGTCGAACCGACAGGCGATCAAAGAGCCGAAAGATCGGGCTTGCGGCAGCTATCATCGGATTTCTCACCCTCGCTTTTCAATCGACTGCGCGCGCGCAATCACCGACTGAAGACCCTGTCCAGCGCGCTATGAAGTCTGTTGAAGCATCGATCAATGATCGCGCTTCCGCAGCCGAGCGAGCTATTGCCGCTTCGAATCTGGTTAGTGAAAGTGCTGCTCGTCGGAAACAGGGAGAAAACGAACGAGCGGCGGAAGCCCTCAAAGAAGCCGAAAAGATAATCGCCGAAGGATCGGAGCGAAGCTTTCTTATCGAGGAAATAAGCCGCTCAATCAAGGGGGAGCGTGGCGCGATCGAGCAGAAGAAAATGGGCCTGCCGTCAGGACCTTCTGATGTGTCGCCCTCCCGCATATCGCTTTCCATATCCGTTCTCGCGCGATTCAACACATATCGCGAAATGATCGAGCAAGTACTGCGCGAGGAGAATCTGCCCGAAGGATTGATCGCGGTTGCGCTCATCGAAAGCGGCTTCCATCCTCTGGCCCTGTCTCCCAAAGGAGCGCGAGGCATCTGGCAGTTTATGCCTGCGACTGCGCGCAGGTACGGGCTGGCGGTCGAGCCGGGCGAAGACCACCGCACACACCCTGAGCATTCGACGCGCGCCGCTGCGAAGTACCTGCGCTACCTCTACAACAGATTCGGAGACTGGAAGCTCACGCTCGCGGCTTACAACGCGGGCGAAGGGAGGGTTCAAAGGATCATCGATAGCATAGGCATTCGAGATTTTGAAGAGATGTCGCGGCGGGGCTTGCTGCCCGTGGAGACTCGCAAGTATGTGCCTGCGGTGATGGCGGCGTGGTCAAAGCTTGAAGTGGGCGCGAGCGAAGAAAGCCGGACTCGCGCAACTGGCAGGGCCGCCGACGCACTGACCCGGCGCGGTGACCCTGCCGAAAAGTAGGCGCGTGATTATTGATGAAAGGGAGGTGCTATATGAAATGCGCAATTGTTAAACGAATGATGCTGATTGTTGCCGGAGGATTCCTGCTGCTCGTGACAGGCGGCACGACTATGGCTCAACGCCCGGAGGCGATTCCCCGTTCGCCGCAGACTGCCTCGATGGGCAAGGGGATGGGGCTGCTGACGCCGACCCTGATGGAGGTCGGCATTCAGTCGAGGTTCTTTCTGCTCGTCGGCGATCAGATAAAGATGACTGAAGAGCAGAGGTCACAGATCACCGAGATAGCTTTTCAGTTCCAGAAGATTGCCGGTGAAAAGAGGGCCGATCTTGGAGTGGCTGAGGCTGAGATGCAGCGACTGTTGAGCCGTGACCAGATAAACCTCGCCCAGGTGAAAGCGAAGCTCAACGAGATTCAATCGCTTGAGTTCGATGTTGAATATGCGGGGATTGAAAGCGTTATAAAGGCAATCAAGGTTCTCACTCACGACCAACACCTGTTGATTATGACGATGCTTTCAACGCCTGCTCCCCAGAAACCCAACTGGCAAGTGCAGTGAAGGGAGAAAGCTATGAAGCAAATGCTAATCAGATCAATCATCGCAGCGGCGTTTGTAGCTCTGGCATTGAGCGGCCAGTCGCTTGCCCAGGAATTTACTTTCAAGGTCGAGCACGACCACCTCTACCGCTCCTGCAAGGGCGAACTGACCATTGGCGAGCGAGGCGTCGAGTATAAGACCGCCAACAAGGGACACGCGAGGAAGTGGAGCTACCAGGACATCAAAATGATAAAACTCGAATCCACTTCGAAGATTGAAATTCTGACCTACGAATCGAGCAAGGTGAAACTCGGACGCGACCACGATTTCGAGTTCAAGGTGATCGAGGGAGAGATAAGCAAAGAGGTGAGCGATTTTCTGCTCTCCCGCGTCGGGCGGCCTGTTGCCACAAGCTTCGTCAATGCGGGAGAGAAAGGCATCTACGAGTTTGCGGTCAGACATCGCCACAGGTTAGGAGACTGCGAGGGGACGCTGCGCGTATTCGACGATAAGGTTGTCTACGAGTCTCAGAAGGCGGAAAACTCGCGCCAATGGCGCGTGTCCGATATCCGAAGCATCAGTCGCGAGGGAACTTATAGATTTTCCATCACGACCTTCGAGCCGCAGTTCGGCGGCCCGACCAGGGCTTACAACTTCGACCTGAAAGAGGGGATGGAAGACGAGGCTTACGACTTTCTGTGGGCCTTGATTTACAGGCCCACTCTTCCTTCCAGAGTCGATGTCCGATCAGCTTCGAGAAGGAGGTAGTTATGGACCTGTTTCAGTTATGGCAATCCATTTACCAGGAGGCTGTTCAACTGGCCGAAACGGTCGAACATATACCTGACGAGTGCAGGTGTGGCGATGCGGATGCGCATCTTGGAGGGCGATGTTGCAGCGGGGAGGGGCAAAAGGGAGGGCGCGAAGATACTGACACGTACTGCAATGAAATCCTCGCGCGGCTGCGCGCTGACCTGACGATGTTGAGCATGGACTTCTCGACCGTCGGCCCCCCTATCGAAGGGATGGCTCTTGTCGAGAATAAGCTCGAACTGAGAAGGGGGATATTCCTCGCGGCAAACGACCTTCAGCAAACTCTCCAGGCATTTGACCGAGTGACCGGAGCGGTCGCCGGATTTCACCGCAGTTGCGGGGTCGCTGAGATGCGCGGCGTCAAGCGTCGCTGCGCAGAATTCCGCCGGCACTGTGAGCGGATCAACGCGGAACTGAGCGCGCAACAAAATATCTCTCAACGCGCTGAATAAGGAGGGTTGTATGAAACCTTCAGCCTTTGGCCGAACAGTTGCAACAATGTCAGCCGTTTTGCTCCTCTCTGTGTTTGAGGCGGTCGTCGGGCAGCACGAGCATCAGACACAGGAAGCGCCTGCAATACGGCTTGGAACAGACCTTGTCTCGCTCAACATTATGGTGACCGATCAAAGCGGGCGGGCGATTCTCGGTCTCAGGAAGGAAAACTTCCGCGTTTACGAAGACAAGGTTGAGCAGCAGATCAGCTTCTTCAACTCGGACGAAGCTCCGGTCAGTTGGGGACTCATACTTGACCGCAGCGGAAGCATGATGGGAATGATGCGGGACGTTTACCGGGCGGCAGCGCATGTCGTAGACGAGGGAACCGATAAGGACGAGATGTTCGTCGTCACTTTCAACAACCGCGTCGAGATAGTGTCGGACTTCATCTCCGACAGACACAAGCTGGAAAACTCTCTGCTCGGACTGCGCGCCGATGGCCAGACGGCGCTATGGGACGCCGTGGCATTCGGGTTGGATCACATCAAGGATGGGAGGAACCGAAAGAAAGTTATCGTTGTCGTGACCGATGGAGAAGACAACGCGAGCCGAAACGGTTTCAGATCGCTGGTCGAGCGCGTCGAAGAAGCAGATGTCCTGATCTATCCGGTCGGGATGTTCGAGTCAGGCATGAGAATTGGCGGAGACTTGGCGCGGCTGGAACTGGAAAAGCTGGCTCAGGCTACGGGAACACTCGCCCATTTTCCGACGGATGTCGAGCAGTGCAGGGAGGCCATGAAAGAAATCGCTCGCGAAGTCAGCCAGCAGTACAGCATCGGCTACTACCCGACCAACACGACGAGGGACGGGAAGTGGCGGAAGATTCAGGTCAAGGTCGGCTCCTACGCCGCTCGAACACGAGCCGGGTACTACGCGCCCACAGCAAAGGATGCGAATTAGGACGGGATGGATCAGGGAGGAATCATCATGTCGAGGAAACATCATTCGAGTATGAAACCGCATTCATCCTCGAATGCGAGGGAGCAAAAGAGAGCGCAGTTCACAAAACCTGCGCAGAAGAAAAACAATACTGCCGTGGTCCTGACGGTCATAGCAGCACTGCTGCTTGCCATCATAGTCTATGCCCTTATGGGAGACGTCAACGGCAGACCGGCAGCCACTCCGATAGCGATAACGAATCTGCCATCAGCGCACAACGCTGCCGCATCTCCTGATGGAGACATTCTTATCCTGTCATCTGATGTCTCAGGCAATGCCAGGTTCTTCGATTTCACCGCGTCGGACAACCGAAGAGTCCGGTTCTTTGTTATCAAAAGCTCGGACGGAAAATACCGTGCGGCTCTGGATGCCTGCGATGTCTGTTATGAGGCGAAGCAGGGCTACTACCAGGAAGGCGACGACATGATTTGCAAAAAGTGCAGCAGGCAATTCCCCTCGACTCTGATCAACGAAGTCTCCGGCGGGTGCAATCCTATAGGGCTGCCGCTGGTGTCAGAGGGTGACACGATCAGGATCATATCCCGTGAACTGGAGAGTCGTAGGTCGTACTTTTGAGGTGTGATGGAGAAGGGAGAAAGTCATGAGCGTGTTTCATGAACTACAGGATATTTACTTCGACGCTGAGAATCTACACCAGGAACTGGATAGGATTCCGCCGCAATGCGATTGCGGCGATGCGGACGCGCATCTGTCGGGAAAGTGTTGTTGCTCGACCTCTGAGCGCCCGCAGTCGGAGGGTTGCATATCTCACCTTGAAAGGCTGAGGGGAAAGATCGAGTGGTTCAGAGAAGACAGGCGCCGCGGAGGAAAAGGGTTTCGCCCCGGACGATTGTCGAACGGCGCAGAGGGGCGTCTTTCTCTGGTCATAAATCTCATAGACAATCTCAGCCTGAGCCTCGATCAGATAAAAGCTGACCTTGATGAGTTTCGGACAAACTGCGCTCACAATGCTCTTGAGCGAATAAAGAAGAGAGGAAGTGAGCTTGCAAGACACACGGCGGAGTTGAACCGACTCCTTTGAGATGAGAGCAAACCGGAGGAAGGCCATGAGCGAAAAGGAATCTGAAGAAGCCATGAATCGATTAAGGTCCCTTATACAGAAGCATCGCGTCTGTTACGAGGTCTGGCCGGAGTATCTTATGGTAAAGGGGAAGAAGGAAAAGGTCGGGTTCGAGTTGATGTTGAGCGGCACGAACGACCACGAGGGCGGTCAGGCTGTTCCGGGATGCGAGTACTGCCGCCAGACGTTCGACGATCTCAGGCAAGTGGCCGAGTGGATCAGGCCTCGTGAGGAACGAGCTTCGCGTTATGAGATCGATCCTTACGATCATTCTTTTCACTCGACGCCCAAACGGAAATTTCGCACAGAGGTGGCGTTAAGCATAAGAATCCTGCACCGGCACGGCTTCGATCAACCGGTGGATGATTGCGAGGAAAGATGCCTGAAGGAGATGCGAGCGAAACTGGCCGAACTGGGTGCGCCTGAAGGCGAATGGCGCTCAGATCAAACGCATTCCTGATGAAGTTTGCCTCTGCCAGAGCGACGCTGACGGGAAACGAAGGGCGAAAGAATTCTTTCTCTGATCTTTTCCAAATCAGCTTAAAATCTCCTCGTTCAGCACAATGTAGGCAGGTCAGTGTGAAAATGCTCATCGACTAACTCTGCAAATGTGCTTTCCCGCCTCAGCCGTTGAGTGAGTTGAAAGATTGTACTCACTTCCTCGGTCATCATCTCTTGTGCAAGCAAGTATGCCATCACCCTCAAGGTCAACTCCGCCCAGGCTCCAAATCGTCCCCTCATCTGCATCTGTCCCAATCCCAGCCATCTCTTCATCCGCTTCCAAAATGTCTCTACCGCCTGATGATTCTTCCATACTCTCAGCGCCTCGCCTGTTCTCATCAATCGCTGTGGCGCGATCAGCCCGTAGGCCTTAGTCCTCGCTCGATGAAAGAAGATCAAGGCCACTTCTCCAAATGTTGGACTTTTTGCTCTCACTCTCTTGGCTGGCTCACTATGTCCCCACCCTTCTTTCAACTCTATATCTTTTCGATGAAGGGGGAGTTTCTTTCTTCCTTCTTTGGTCTCAAAGACTAGGTTTGCTTTGGCGCAGATGACCTGCTTTTTGAATCCCTCCTCAGCCAATTGCTCACTGACAGGACTGCTTGCCCACCAAGAATCAAAGCTTATTGGAAGACCCGTTATATCTACTCCCGCTTTCCCAAATAACTCCTTCAATCGCTTCATTTCTCGCAGCAAGACTGCTGGTTTGGTGTTTGAGCCTCGTCCCTGCTTGCTGACCCAAACCAAACTCAAGGACAAGATTCTCCCATGGATCTTCAACGCTATGCCAAGCAGGTCTTGCCCTCGACGCACCTCTTTGACCTGCCCGCTGTACCAAGCCCAAACATAAGAGAGAACTTCTCCAAGCCGCTTGACCAGTGTGTCATCTACGCTCAAGGAAGCCTCAAGCCGAGAGCGCGTCGAAGCAGAAGCCGATTTGTAGTTGTTCAACTCCTGAATTGCTTTCTCCAGTATCATCTTTTCCAACAACTCTCGCCACTGTCGAGCATCCAGTTCTCTGAGGGTTGAATAGAGATTCTTTGGAGAGATGCCTAACTGCTGGGCAACCTGAAAGGGATTGAACAAACCGCAAAGTAATCCCACCAGGAGAATCAAGGTTACTTCAATGAACTCAGAACGATCTTCCCGACCGCTCAACTTACTGGTTAAGACAATACGGAACTGCTTTATAATCTCTGCAATGTGCATACTAGGTCTCCTTTCACAAAAATGTCACAAGCATTTTCATGATTGAAATGGCCTAGTTTGCACTCCGTCAACCATTTACATATACTCGGAAATCATCAGTTTCTATGTATCTTTACTGCTCGCCCGATAGATGTGTCGATCAAACTGGGCAATTCCTCGCACCCTCTGCGAAAAGTTACCCATAGGACATTTCCAATGATCCGCTTCAACTTTGTTTCGGGGTGTTTCAAAAACAATCTTCCGAAAGCGCCCGCCTCGAAAACAAATAAAATAGAGCGCGTCATTTCATTCCTGAATTCAATTCTTCGTCGGGCGCATGATCTGGCGCGACTCTTGCACTGACTTTATTCGAAGTGAGTTGACTGTCTGACGAGTATGGCTAAAGAGACGATCAAAGCTACCCTCTGGGGCGCTCTTGTGACGAGTGCGCTGGCTATCCTGATAATAGTCGGCTCGCGCAACCTCGCCCACTTCGACGCCGCGCTCGTCGGCTACACCTTCGCCGTTTTGTTTGCGACCTTCGGAATAACTTATCGATATGCGATGTGGCTTCAGAGACCGCCGACCGCCCTTTACTGGAAGCGCGGATGGCAGGTCTTCTTTCGCCCGCGACATCTTTCGCGCAACCTCGCGCAATGGTTCGGACGAGTGACAGGCGAATTTGCACTCAATCGATTCATCTTCCGACGGAGCAAATCGCGATGGGCCGCGCACTGGCTCATCATGTGGGGCTGCGTGATGGCGATGGCTATAACCTTCCCTCTGGTGTTCGGCTGGATTCACTTCGAGACTCTGCCTGAAGACATCCATTGGTATCGAACTTATATTTTCGGTTTCTCTACTTTTGCATTTCCGATTCATTCGATTTTCGGATTCATGATTTTTCACGGTCTCGTATGGGCTTCGATTCTGGTAATCGCGGGCGTGATGCTGGCGATGCGCCGTCGCATGAGAGATCACGGCGCGGCTGCGCTTCAGCAGTTCGGCGAAGATTTTCTGCCCCTGATTCTGCTCTTCGCCATAAGCGTAACGGGATTGATGCTCACGGCAAGCTATTCGTGGATGAAAGGCTATGGCTATGATTTCCTCGCCATTCTGCACGCCATCACCGTGATATTCACGCTGCTTTGGCTGCCGTTCGGAAAATTCTTTCACATCTTTCAACGCCCCGCGCAACTCGGCGTCGGTTTCTACAAAGATGTCGGCGAACGCAGCGCTCAGGCTCAGTGTCGCCGCTGCAAAGAAGCTTTCGCTTCGCGGATGCATGTTGAAGATTTGATCAAAGTCGAACAACAACTCGGATTCAAATACGAGATCGACGACGCGACCGAGCATTATCAATGGATATGCCCGCGCTGCCGCCGAAGTATGCTCGCGCTGGCGCAGGGAAGGGAATGGAATGAAGAGGTGAAGAGGTGAAGAGGTGAAGAGGTGTGTGGGAGATAGGGTGAAGATGTGATGGCGCAAATTATTCTGAAAACTGAAAACTGAAAACTGAAAACTGCTATGGCTACAATACCGGATCTGGAGCAAGACATTATCGAACGCTTCGGGCCGCATCTGGCTTATTCGAGCGGCGTGCGACTCGAAACGGGCATAGAGCCTGATCGATTGGTTCAAACTCATTGCTGCTTCTGCGGTCAGCAGTGCGGCATTCAACTCAAGGTCAAAGATAATCAGGTCATCGGCTTCGAGCCGCGCGAAGATTTTCCTTTCAATCGCGGTATGCTCTGCCCCAAGGGAGTCAAGCGTTATCTGCAAGGCTCTCATCCTGATCGCCTGCTTTCGGCTTACGAGCGCGATAAAAAATCAGAGGGCGGTTTCCGCTCTGTCACATATCAAAAGGCAGTCGAGCGCGTCGCGGCGGAGATCAAACGCATTCAATCTGAGTTTGGCAATGATGCTTTCGGGGTGTTGAGCGGCGCGAGCCTCACGACAGAAAAAACTTATCTGATGGGCAAGTTCGCCCGCCTGTGTTTGAAGACCGCCAACATCGATTACAACGGCAGGCTTTGCATGGTGAGCGCGGCTGCGGGCAACAAAAAAGCTTTCGGCATAGACCGCGCTGCCAATCCGTGGTCGGACATTCTCAAATCGGAAGTCGTTTTGATTGCCGGAGCAAACGTCGCCGAGTGCGCGCCCATCACTACAAATTATGTCTGGCAGGCTCGCGAGAATGGCGCCCGGATAATCGTAATCGATCCGCGCATCACTCCCATTGCTCGGACGTGCGATTTGTTTCTGCCTGTAAAACCGGGCCGCGACGTTGCGCTCTTCAACGGAATCCTTCACCTGATGATCGAACACAATTTGCTCGATCACCAGTTCATCGAACAGGAAACAGTCGGATTCGACTCGGTGGCCGAGCAGGTAAGAGAGTGGAATCCAAAACGGACGGCTGAAGTCACGGGCATCTCGGAAAAAGCCATTCGTCAGGCTGCCGAGTGGTGGGGAGAAGCGCGGACGAGTTTTCTGCTTCACGCTCGCGGCATAGAGCACCACTCGCACGGAGTTCAAAACGTTTTAGGCGCGATCAACCTCGTGCTGGCATCGGGCCGCATAGGTCGTGAAGGGTGCGGCTATGCGACCATAACCGGACAGGGCAACGGTCAGGGCGGACGCGAACACGGTCAGAAATGCGATCAGTTGCCTGGAGGCCGCGACATCTCGAATCCTGAGCATCGCGCTTATGTCGCGGGAGTATGGGGCGTCGATGCTGCGGAGCTTCCCGGCGCAGGAGTGGATGCTTATGAGATATTTCGCAAAATAGATCGCGGCGAGATTCGCGGACTGCTTTCGATATGTTTCAATCCGAAAGTCTCTCTTCCAGACAGTAAGTTCGTCACGCGCGCTCTCGAAAAACTTGAGTTCTACGTCGCTATAGATTTCTTCCTCAGCGAGACGGCTCATCACGCGGACATCGTGCTGCCCGGTTCTCTTCACGAAGAAGACGAAGGCGTAGTTACTCAGATCGAAGGCCGCGTCATCAAGATCAACAAAGCGGTCGATCCTCCCGGCGATGCGCGTCAGGACTGGCGAATCATTCAGGACGTAGCAAAAGCTCTGGGCCGCGAGCGCGGGTTCACTTTCAGTGAGCCGCGAGAAATTTTCAAAGAGCTTCGCGTCGCCTCGCGCGGCGGCATAGCCGATTATTCAGGCATCACCTACGAAAAAATCGAGCGACAACAGGGAGTCTTCTGGCCCTGTGTGAGCGATGATGATCCCGGCACTGAGCGACTTTTTGAAAAGGGTTCGTGGAACCCAATAGCGAAAGGCGCAGGCCGTTTTTATTTCGCGGACGGCAAAGCGCGATTCAATGTCGCTCAGTATGCGCCGCCTGCGGAAGACGTTGATCAAGAGTATCCGATCATACTGACGACCGGTCGCGTCGTGAGCCATTTTCTTTCGGGTACGCAGACGCGAAGGATAGGCCCGCTCATCGATCAATATCCTGAACCGAAAGTCGAGATGCACCCGCGTCTGGCGGAAAAACTAGGCGTGGAGGATGGCGATTGGGTGACGGTGGAATCGCGTCGCGGGCGAGTGACTCTGCGCGCGCATGTTGTGGCGACGATTCGCCCCGACACCGTTTTCATTCCGTATCACTGGGCGGGAAATCAGAGCGCGAACCTGTTGACGATTTCAGCGCAGGACCCGATTTCGAAAATTCCCGAATACAAAGTCTGCGCAGTGAGAGTGAGCAAGACCGACTGAGAAATCTGGTAGCGCAATCTGAAAGATTGCGCTACCAGATTTCAGAGGAGCCGTGGATGTACAACAGGCTGCCAGCCTGTTGACACCCTGAAAGCATGAAAATTGAGGAAGCAGCAGGCTGGCAGCCTACTGTACATTTTTTGAGGAGTAGATGGCCGTTCCGCGACACAATCAATTTTTCATCGACCCAAATCGCTGCATCGGGTGTCAGGCTTGCGTACAGGCTTGCAGCGAATGCGATACGCACAAGGGCCATCCGATGATTCATCTCGAATACGTCGACCGCGCTCATTCCGTTCAGACCGTTCCCGTCGTTTGTATGCACTGCGAAGCGCCGACCTGCGCCGAGGTTTGCCCTGCTGATGCGATCAAACGAACTGAAGACGGAGTGGTGCAGACCGCCCGCAAGCCGCGTTGCATCGCCTGCAACAATTGCGTTTTGGCCTGTCCTTTCGGCGTGCCTGAGATGGAGACGGAATTGAAGCTGATGATGAAATGCGATATGTGCTATGACCGCACTTCCGTAGGAAAGAAGCCCATGTGCGCGACGGTCTGTCCGAGTCAGGCGCTTTTCTTCGGCACGATGGAAGAAATAGAACGACTGCGCCCGCGCTCGACTCCCATAAATCAATTCAAATTCGGACGGCAGATCATCGCGACCAAAGTACATATAATGATCCCTAAGACGGGACGCGCCGCTTACATCGATGTGACGGCGGCGATGGACGAGCGAAGCATGGGGAAAGATATAACGTTGATGATTCTCGATGAGATGTTAGATGTTCGAGGTTAGATGTCAGTAGAGGAGTTTTTCATACTGTCAGTGACAACACCCTAACGGTGGAGGGCTACACGGGCGCGCAGCCCTTCTTCACTAACATCTAACATCAATCATCTAATATCTATTTCAAAGGAGGCGACGAATTCATGAGCAGCGAGCAGATAACGACAACGCCAGACGGGAAGCCTGACGCGGAGCAGCCCCGATGGCGAAAGGATTTTCCCGTCGACTGGCCGGAGGATAATTTTATAGCGCGAAGAGATTTCACGAAGTTCATGGTGCTGACGAGTTTCGCTTTCGTCGCGGGCCAGTTCTGGATCGTGTTTCAAAACTTCTTTCGCGCCCGTCGAGGCGAGCCGCTCATCGAAAGAATAGCTGGTAAGGATGAAATCTCTGTCGGCGGATCGTTGACCTTTTCATACCCTGAAGAACATCGTCGCTGCGTGCTGGTTAGAACGAGTGAAACCGCTTTCGTCGCCTTCAGTCAGGAATGCACTCATCTTTCGTGCGCGGTGGTGCCGGAAGTGGAACAAAATCGATTTCTTTGCCCCTGCCATCAGGGAATATTTGATTTGAAAACGGGCCAGCCCGTAGCAGGGCCGCCGCGCCGAGGGCTTGATCGCATCAAGCTCGAAATTCGACAAGGCGCGATTTACGCCACAGGCGTCGAGAAGAGGATGGTATGAAAAAGCCATTCACTCGCGAACAGAAGACGACTATCGTTTACGGCATTTTGTGCATAGTGCTTGTGATCGTCGTGCTTCAACTCTGGCTGCTCACGGCCACGATGAATGCGTATCTCGGCGGCGATGAATCGATCATTCTTCCTGCCGCGCTGGCAAGTCTGATTTGTTTTTTGCTCAATGTCGGATTGCTCCGTTATCTCTATGCGATGGAGAAGAAATAATATGGACAGCAATAATACTCAACCGTCAGGCAACCGTTTGCAACTCGCGCTAGGCACAGGAGCTTTTGCCTTCTGCTTTGCGGTTTTCGGCTCGGTATCGGCGATGATGCCCATACTGAAAAAAAATCTCAACCTCGATCCCCTCCAGGTGAGCATCGCCATTGCGATTCCTGTTTTACTTGGAAGCCTGGGGCGCATACCTCTAGGGATGCTCACGGATCGTTATGGAGGGCGGATAATATTTTCAATAGTGATGGCCTGTTCAATCGTGCCATCAATTCTGATGGGCTGGGTGAGCGAGTACTGGCAGTTGCTTGCGTGCGGATTCTTCATCGGGATCGCGCTGGCGAGTTTTTCCGTAGGCGTCGGATTCGTGAGCGGTTGGTACGAGGCTCGACGGCAGGGAACCGCGCTCGGCATTTACGGCGCGGGAAATATCGGTCAATCGCTCGCGGCGTTCGGCTCGCCATTGCTTGCAGGCGCGCTGGGTTTTCGATGGGGCTTCTGGACATTCGGGTTGATACTTTCGGTGTGGCTCGTGGTGTTCGTGATGAAAGCTGAAAATGCGCCGCGCCGCGCTCCTGCAAAAACTGTCAAAGAGATGCTGCGGCCTCTGAGTGACAAGATGAGTTGGGTGTTGAGCCTTTATTACTTTCTCACCTTCGGCGGATTCGTTGCGATGAGTATTTACCTGCCGACGTTTTTAACTGATATGTTCAAGCTCACGCCGCAGGACGCAGGGATGCGCACGGCGGGTTTCGTCGTGCTGGCGACCTTGATGCGGCCTGTCGGAGGAATGCTTGCTGACCGAATAGGCGGGAAAAAAATTCTCGTCTGGGTGTTTCCAATAACGGCAGCGATGGCGATTTTTATGGCGTGTCCTTTGATGAGTACCTTCACCATTGGCGCGCTCGGCATGGCTGCGGCCATAGGGCTTGGCAATGGCGCGGTGTTCAAACTCGTGCCTGAATACTTTCCGCAATCGGTCGGAAGCGTCACAGGACTTGTGGGCGCGGCAGGCGGTTTGGGCGGATTTTTCCCGCCGCTCGTTTTGGGAGCGATCAGGCAGGCGACGGGCGGATTCACATGGGGATTCATTTTCCTGGCCGTATTCGCGCTGAGTTGTTTGATCGTCAGCCGCGCGGTAAAGATTCGGACGATGCCCAGGCTCGCGCCTGCATGAATGAGTGATGATAGATGCGCACTGCGAGAGATTTGATGACGCCTTCTGTGCCGAGGGCCGCAGCCGATTCAAGTGTGGCAAGCATATTGGCCACTCTCAGAGCGGAGCGGCCCCGTGAAGCGAGCCATATTTATCTCGTGGATGATGAGGGGCGGCTGATCGGTCAGGTTCCGATTGAAAATCTGATAGCCGCATCGCCTGATGAAAGAGCGAGGAATCTGCGCGGCGACCCGCCGCTTGAGTTTCACCCCGAAGACAGCGCAGAGACGGTTGCCCTGCTCGCAGTTGAAAGACACGAATCTGATGTTGCGGTCATCGATGAAGATCGACGGCTCCTCGGCGCGATTCCGATAGGGCAACTTCTGGCATTCCTGCACGAAGAGCACATCGATAATGTTTTGAGGATGGCGGGCGTCGGCGCTGCTCATCCTTCGCCCATAGAGGAGCATTCTTTGATCAAGGCGCTGAAAGGTCGCCTTCCATGGCTTGTCATCGGGTTGATCGGCGGAATCCTCGCGGGCGGAGTGGTGAGCCTCTTTGAGGAATCGCTCAAGCGAGATGTAGCTGTTGCGTTTTTTCTTCCGCTGGTGGTTTATCTGGCAGACGCGATAGGCACGCAGACTGAAACCATTCTGGTTCGACATCTGGCTTATGGCCCTGTGCCTTTGATCCATCAACTGATGCGCGAAGGCAATCTGGGATTGATGATGGGGCTGGCTCTGGGCGTCGTGGCGTGGGCGACGCTTTTGATATTAAACATTGGCGCAGTTATAGGCTTGGTAGTTGCGCTGGCTGTTTTTGCGTCTGCAATCGTGGCGACGCAGATGGCCAGTCTGCTGCCCTGGTTTCTGGATTGGATGGGCGCTGACCCTGCGCTTGCCAGCGGCCCACTTGCCACCGTCGTTCAGGATTTGCTCAGTGTCGCAATATATCTGATCATCGCGACGATTCTGCTTTGACTGCGAGGGTCGCTGAGGCTCATCTCTCAAAAACAAATTCGCCGCCGGTCGTCTCTGCCAATAATTTTTCCAGTTTTTGTCGCGCCTCGGTATAAAGCGTCGAATAGGCGAATGCCTCAAGTCGACTTTCACGGCTCTCGCCTGCTTTGTAAACGTATTCGACTGTGGAGGCGGAACTCGCAGTGAAGCGACAGGAACAGACGACTTTGTTGCTTTCGAGGTCTACGACCAACGCTTCGATATCGGCCACACCCGGTTTATATGCGCTCTCGCTCACCGCCACGGGGGCGACGAAAGCCGCGGGACGAAGCACGACCAGATAACGGTAGGCGAGAGCTTTCTTCAACGACTGCTCCAGGTCGCCTCCGCTGTTATCGAGCGCGCTTTCGGACATAGGATTTTTCGGGCCTGTCCATTTCATCCCCAGCAGGAGATCGCCTGACAATAAAAGGTCGAGTCTCTTTTGCTCCTTTGATTCCGTATCGGGATCGAGCAACTGGTCATACATCACGATCTCAGTGTTGTAGGATTTGTTTTTGGCATTGAATACCGGCTTCACTGACAGACTTGCGGGAGCATTCGCGGCCATAGTCCCGGAGGCAGGCAACATCTCGGCGATTTTTTTGAACTGCTGTCGTTTTTCGGCGAACGGATTCTCATAGCGTTTGAAGACCTGACGATTCGTCTCGCCCCCGCAGTTGAGGCATAGCGCAAGAAGTATAACTGCGAATACTGCCATGTATTGTTTCATGAATTTCTCCTCGACGAACAGTTTTCAGTTTTCAGTTTTCAGTTTTCAGTTGTAACTACTCAGCCCCGTAGGGACGACCTGTTTATAGAAAGGGGTTGGTTTGTTTTCCCCGTAGCTCCGTAGGGGCGACCTGTTGATTGATAGACTTTCAGTTTTCAGTTTTTCATCATTTTAATATTTTCGGCTGCTTCTGCGCGGCTGCGCTTTGTTGAAATCGCCGATTGCGTCAATCAACCAGGTTCCGTTTTGCTCCTTGAGACGGACTTCCAGCAATGGAGTATCGGCGGGATAGCCGACATATTCCAGACGGGCATAGGCGGTCGAGCCGTCGAGCCGTACCTCTTTGACTATGAATTTTTCAGGGACATCGTTGGATTGAACGATAGGGTCATGATCGATGTCCGAGCGGCTCATAAACTTTCTGTAAGCGAGGAGGAATTCTTTCGTGAAAAGCTGGCTGTGTTTGAGAACCGGAGCTTTCGGGTCTTTCGGACGTTTGCTCTCCGGCAAATTGTTATCGCTGATATATGATTTGTAAAAGCCTTCGAGCATCTGTTTGATGCGCATCTTGTCGGCTTCGACGCGGTCTTGCTGCGCTGCGGCGATAGACAGATGAAGTTGCGTTGATAGCGCAACAATGATCAATATTTTAGTTTTCAGATTGAACATAAAAGTCTCCCCCGATAGCACGGTCATTCCATTCAAGCCGTAGCTCATTGACTCGACAGAATAATATACTCATTCGTCTCAAGCTGCAGCTTTGTTCCGACTTCAGCCATTTGATCAAAAAGCCGCATCCGCTCACGCACTCGCGCAGGCAACGGAACGCTGACGATGATCATGTTATCCTCATCTCGCTGACACATGCGCGTTTCCCCTGGCCGGAGGATAAATTTCTTCCAACGCCGTGAGATATTTTGTTATGGCATCTTGCCGAGATTCTCTAACAGGATGCCTCGGTTGTTGATCGGTTCGTCGACTCATATCTTCTTTGTCGGGTAAGGAGGCAGCGTTGCCATCGCCCATTTGAGTGAGAGCCGATGAAGCAACGAAGAGCGCATGACAAAACACAGGCGGCTGGCTCAAGCGAGGAGCTAGACGCGGTTGTGAAATTACTTCACTAACTCAGGCTTCCACACAAGCGCCATCAGAATATCAGTGAAGCTCTTATAGTATTCGATGGCGTGTTGATTCCCACTCGCAATAATCATCCGACGAACCTTGCGCACAACTGGCAAGTCTTCTGGTTTCAGTACGGCAATGACATCTTTTTCTCCATCAGGAACTCTTGAGACCATCTCCATGAATCCACTCGAATCTCCGTCAAGCATTTCCTGAAAAGCTCGGATGAATTCATCACGGTTCGTCTTTGGCTTTGAACGCGGCTTAAGAAGATCGGGATTGCTTAATAGCTCTCGTAGTCTGCCCCCGGCTTTTCCCGAGAATGCACCTGGGTCTATCTGTCTTAACGCTCGAAGAGATTCGGATGTAGCCTGGTCCATCAAAATCAAAAGAGCATTCTCACGTCCTGGGTTATTTGGTTGGTTAACGATCTTTAATAGAGCAGGAGTTGCTTGGGACTCATCCATGCTGCCAAAGATGAATAGAGCGCCCTCGAACGCTTTAACCTCATAACCACCATGTTCAGGTAAGAAGTATCTTGCTTGAGGATAGGCTAACCAGCGGATACCTGCTTGAGAGACATCAGAGCCTTCAAAGCCTCGCAGCGCAAGAACCGTCACCCAGACTCGCAGATCAACATCGTCTAAATCCACATCAGTATAACTACGGACCTGAATGGTTTTGGATTCAGGTGAAGGATCAAGCTCTACAAGTAAATTGCTTGTATCAAAGCGAAACCATTTGTCAGCGTTCGGGTCTTGAAGCGCACTGCGCAAGCAAGGGAGTAGTTGTTTGGGATTCGCTTTTACCATTTGCCAGAAGCGATCCATAGCTGCGGATTTTGAGTCGCGCTGAGAGTCAGTCAGACGTGATGGTTTGAAATTGTATGTTGCTCTCGCTGTTTGTTGAAAACTGGCGCAGGAATCCTTATCTTGGGCGAAAACAAGTATGGGAGATGCTGTTGCAAATAAAGCGAGAATAAGAAGGCGTTTCATCAATCCCGTCTCCTAAGTGACGTGTCTTACCGCGTCTAACTCTGAATCAGGCGGCGAAACAGACGCCCAACACTTTATTTCAGGCCGCGTCTTTTATTACGAAACTGCTTTTCATACGCGGCTAATCTATTCCGGCTCTCGCCGTTTGTCAATTTCTGAAAGAAGAACGCGCGAACCAACAGGTCAGATAGTCACTCTGCTCCGACCCGATGATTCGCGCGCCCTTGAATGTCACGCATTGCAGGCTCGAAACCTGCCAGCGACTACTTGATGAAGATCAAACGCACCTGAAATGCGTTGTCGTTTTTGTCCTCAAGCAATCCTCTTTGCTGGTTTCTGCGCTGGTACTCGACTACGAACCTGAACTGATCGCGATACCAGGCGTTGATGTAGGCCGTAAGCCCGCGAATCTCGTTTTCTGATTTGCCGCGCGCCGGATCGAACCAGTCGTAACGGACGCCTGCGTGCGTGATGTCGTTGAAGACCGGATAGGTCACTTCGCCATACGCGCCGAGGCTTGTGAATCTTCCTTCTGTCACCCGGTCATCTCTTCCGCGCTGAACGCCCCCCAACAGCGTCACCTTTTTGACGGGATAGCTGCCATAGAGAGCTACGCGATCAAAAAAGTTCTGGAACGCGCCGCCTTCGGTATTCGGAACGGGGAGAGTCACGTTGCCGTGGTAGTAGTAAAGCGTCACGCTGCCCGCGTTGTCGTGGAGTATTCGGTTGAACATCAACTGGAAATCAGGTTTGGGATGTTTGCTGAAAGGCGCATCCTCCGTGAATGGCTCTTTTCTGCCGAAGGGCTGGCCGTCCTCGTGAAGCCTTATGCCTTCAAGGAACAGCGCGCGCACAGAATTTCTTCCCTGATAATAGCCCAGCGTTACTGCCGCCTGATGAAAATTCCACGGCGTGAAGGCGGTCGATTGATCGAAGTTCGCCGGGGTTTCCTGAAAATAAGGTCGCGTGTTGGTGATCGCAACGTCTGATGCGCCGAAGCCCTCCATCGGATGCGGCACGCCGCCTCGAATCTCGAAGAATCGCTTGTCGTTCCCCAAGGTCAACTTCAAATTTCCTTCGACTCTGAGGTGATCTTCGGTGTCGCTGTCTTCTTCCGGGTAGATCGTCACTTTGAGGTTGGAAGAAAAATTTCCTCCCCACGGGCCGTAGAGCGTGTAGAATTCAGCCGCGAAGAGATTGAAATCCGGTTTGTGATCCTCATCCTGACCCGTGCGGAATTCCGTCGCGTCGAAACGCGCCTGAAGCCGGATGCCGCTGTAGTCTGTGAGCTTGAACGGCTTGTTCTCGCTCCCTTTGCCTATCTCTTCAGGCATACGATAACCGGCGGCGCGGAATTTGTAACCGGTTTCGTTCAGACGCGGAGGCGATGTGTGACAAGTCGCGCACGATACCCCCAGCCTGCGCGCAAACATCGGCAGCGCGTAAGCCTTCGTTTGAGCCGTGTGCGAGACGAAGACGGCTAAAGAAGCGCAGGTTGCAATCAACAAAAAAAGTTTTGCCCACTCTTTTTGAAACATTGATGTTAATCCTCCTGATCGGTGTTTGCATCGCTGACCCACCTCGGCGATGCTATTGCTCGATTGAGCGCAGAACTCTCCTGTGCCGCCCCGACGGGCAGCCTCAGAAATGAGTCAGGGTATTAGACAGGCAGAGGAATCAAAAGGGAGTGAGAGTATGCGCATGGAGCGAGTTGGAAAGCTCCTCTGCCCAGCCTGAATGGATTTTAAGAAGCATTACCAGGCGCCCGACAGCAGAGCCGATTGCCGTCGACTCCCCCTTCCGGCGGATCGCCCGTTGCCGGACGCCTGAGCCTGTGATTCAATCGCTCGCGAGTCTGAGCGATTGAATCACTTCTTTCCGAATCGGCGCACTACCGAAACAATCGCCGCGATATCGTTTTCGGCCAGCTTTGTTTTGAAGGCAGGCATGAACTTGCCTTTCCCGTTTCTTATCGCTTCGGCAATCTGGGCATCGGTGCGCGATTTCTGCCAGTCGGGATTCGTGAAATCAGGCTGTCCCTTCGCTCGCCAGCTTGGCACTCCCGCTCCGTTTTTCGCATGGCATAGCGCGCACTTGGAATTGTATACATCAATCGGCGTCGAAGCTGTTCTGGAGGCAACCTCGAACGCAGATGGTCTGGCGGCAGGCGGCGCAAGCGATAAAAGCGCAAGCGCCGCCATCGTTAAGGACAGTTTCAAAACCGTTGTCTTCTTCATATTCGTTCTCCCTCTTCTTGTATTTCTTCTTAGATAAGACAAACCGCTGGCTTGCCACTTACTGTTTGCAAGCCGTCAGCTTGCGCTAATGTAAGAAACGCTCAGAAAAAGTCAGATCATTTCAGCTCCGCAGGATGCGAAGACTCTTTCGGCATTCTGCGCGCGGGTCTCGTCCGCGCAATCGACAGCCACGACGATTTTTCCCTGCGCAACAACGCTGCCGTACTCGGCTCCGACGCCGCGGCGCAGGAGACGAGCTTCATAAACCATGCGTCCGAGCGCCGCCAGAATCGCTCCGAGAGCCGACATCTCGAAGACGATTATTCCGAACGCCCACGGCGCGACTATCGGCATTCCGCCCGTCACCAGATTCATCTGCTTCGAGGCAAGCGTGGTCAGCAGCGTCGCCCCCACTCCTCCCAAAATCCCCCCCAGGATTGAAAACAGCCAGATGAGACTCCTGCTCTTCTCGTCGTCTTCATCCAAAGGCAAAGGTTCGGAAGACATCATCGTGATATCTTTGGGGGTGAAGCCTTCCATCCTGAGCCTGTTCATAGCCATCGTCGCTTCATTCACTTTGTCGAATGCTCCGGCTTTTGTATGCATACCATCTCTCCCATGGAACTAATCGCCTGATGCGGCACGGAAAACTTTTTTGTCTGTCGCCGGTCCCGGCTGCGTCTGCGAAGCGAGACCTTCTTTGAATTCCCACACTGAAACTATGGGGAACATCTTGACGAAGACTGCATACAACAGCACGAAGTATGAAAACGAGCCTGTCATAATGGCTATCTCCACCCACGTCGGTTTATAGCTGCCCCAGTTGAAAGTCAGTCGCGGATGAGAAAGCGTCGGCACGATGATCAGGAATCTCTCGATCCACATTCCAACCACCACACATGCCGACGCTATGACAGTGCCGGTTATCGTCCTCAGTTTTTTTATGGCAAGCATCGGAGCCGGTATGAGAAAACAACACGCAACCATAGCGAAGAACAGAGGGCTGTATGGCCCGCTGATCTTGGACTGGAAGACCGCTTTTTCCATCGGCTCGTTTCCATACCACGTCGTCAGGTATTCGGAGAATGTGAAGTAAAACCAGATAAGGCTCATCGTCAGCAGCAGCAATCCGAGATTGTTGAAGTGAACGGGCTTCAAATAATTCTCAAGATGAAAGACTCGCCTGAGCGCAGCCATCGCTATGATGAGCGCGGCAATGCCGGAAAAGATCGCGCCCGCCACGAAGTAGGGGCCGAAGATGGTCGAATGCCACATGGGTTGAATAGCCATCGCGAAATCCCACGACACGATGGTGTGAACTGAAACGGCGACGGGGATGATGATGACGGCCATCACTCGCACCGCTTTTTCAAGCCTGTCCCATTGAAGCGCAGTGCCGCGCCATCCTGCGCTGAGAACGGAATAAATTCGCTTTCTCAATCCTCGCGATGTGTCTCTGAGCAGGGCCAGATCAGGAATCAGAGGCAGATAGAGATAGATCAGCGATCCCATCAGATAAGCGTTTATGGCGAAGAAATCCCAGATCAGCGGCGAGCGGAAATTAGGCCACAGTCCGCGCTCATTCGGATACGGCACAAGCCAGTAGAAAACCCATGGCCTGCCGAGATGGATTATCGGGAACAGAGCGCCGATCATCAGCGCGAAAACCGTGATCGCTTCAGCGCAGCGCGTGACCGGTCTTCGCCACCCCGCCCCGGTCACTCGCAGTATGGCCGAAATCAGCGTGCCTGCGTGCGAGATGCCTATCCAGAAAACGAAGTTCGTTATATCGAAAGCCCACATCACAGGCCGGTTCAGTCCCCATACTCCAATGCCTTCCTGCCACTGATAGGCGAAAGCCGCAACGCCCGCCATAAGACCCATCCCGCTTATGGCTACGACTATTCGCCAGCCCCAGCCCGTCTCTCGGACGCTGCGCAGCAGATCGCGGTTTATCTGTTCGTCGCGCGCTCTATCCATTGCTGTCACGCTTGATCTCTCTTTCTCAGATAAATCACTCTCGGTTCTGTTCCGAGGTCTTCCATCAATCGTTCGGCGCGATTGCTCCGGGCGAGTCGAGCGACTTCGCTGTTCGAGTCGGCGATGTTGCCGAAATACATCGCCTTCGTCGGACAAGACCCGACACAAGCTGGAATCACATCGCCGTCGCGGACAGCGCGGTCTTCGTCTCTCGCTTTCTCTTCGCCCTTGCGAATTCGCTGAATGCAGAAAGTGCATTTCTCCATCACGCCCCGCGTGCGAATGCTGACTTCCGGGTTGAGAGATTTTTCGAGGGGCGCAGGCCACTGAGGGTCGAAGAAGTTGAAGAAGCGAACAGAGTACGGGCAGTTGTTCGCGCAGTAGCGAGTCCCGACGCAGCGGTTGTAGACCTGCGCGTTGAGACCTTCTTCGGTGTGATATGTCGCATAGACCGGGCAGACAGGCTCGCATGGCGCTTCCTGGCAATGCTGGCACAGGACGGGACGAAAGCGGACGCGCACATCAGGGAATTCGCCCTCCATGTATCGTTCTATGCGAATCCAGTTCATCGAGCGATCACGAGCCGATTCTTCAGGGCCGACTACGGCGATGTTGTTTTCGATGCGGCAGGCGACTACGCACGCTTCGCATCCGGTGCAGCGGTCGAGGTCAATGGCCATGGCCCACTGCGGCTTTTGTGTTTTTTCAGTTTCATTCATCATCGTTCTATGTGAGGCCGTTCGGGCAAAGTCGTCCCGAATCTGATGTGCGCGGCCTGTTCGGAAAGCTTCGTTATCTTTGCGCGAACAGCCGCCGTGTCCGACTGCAAAGCGGCGGCGACGGGGTTGATAGTTGCGGGATTAGCTCCGCGATTTTCAGCATAGCGGCCCATTGATGCGTGACCCTGACCGAAAGGCATCGCTATGACTTCGGGGCGAATCGCCGCGTAGACGACGGCAGGAGCTTTCAGCGACCCGTGAGGCGTTTCAACTTCTACCAAATCGCCGTCAGCCACACCGAGTTTGTTTGCCGTCTGCGGATTGATCTCGACCCAACTTCCCCATATCACGCCTGTCATCGGGTCAGGGAGTTCCTGGAGAGCAGGCAGATTCGCCTGATTGCCGAATCCGAGCGATGGATGCTCGTAGGTCAACAGAATGAATGGGAACTCCGATGCATGGCCCTGTTTCGCAAGACTGGCCACCTCATCGATGACTTCGCTCGACGATGATTTGGGCGTTGATCCTCCTTTGATCCTTCCGGGTTTGCCTGTCCAGAAGCCGCGCTCAGTGAATGAAGCGCGGAACTCTTCTGCATCGGTCGCGCCTGCGACTTTCGCAATCTCGGATGCGGCCTGTTGCGTCATCTCTTCCGCGTTTTCAAACGGGGGCGAAATTCCCATACTGCGCGCGACGGCGAGCAGCGCGTCGGCAGTCTGTTTTGTGTTCAGTTGAGGAGAGACTACAGGCTGTGTGAGATTTACAACCGCGCCGGATTTGACCGAAGGAGCCGCCTTGATGTTCCAGCCTTCAAACCATGTATGATCGGGCAACACGAGATCGGCGATCTGAGATGTCTCATCGGGAAAAGATGAAAAGCTTACGATGAGCGGCACGGATTTGATCGCGTCGGCTGTGTGAGGAATAGCAAAGACAGGGTTGGACTGATGAATCAACAGCGCGCTCAGGCCGCTTATTGATTTGCCGGTCAGCGGAAGCCATCGCCCTTTGCCGCGCCATTTCGCGAACGGATCGATTCCCGGCAGAGGAAGCAGAACGCCTCCGGGCTTTTCTTCATTGCCCGCGATTTTGTTGAGCAAGTGAATGGCCTCGATTCTCTTCAAGCCCGCTTCAGCGTCTGCTTGCTGTTCGATCACGCTCGTCCCTGACCCGATGGCGAGCGCGGGCTGAGATGAAGCGAACTCGCGCGCAATGCGTATGATCTTTTCAGCCCCGATGCCTGTCGCGCTTTCAGTTTTCTCAGGCGCGTAATCATCGAGAGAGAAGGCGTTTTGTTGAATTGGAATTTTGCTGAGTCCTTCGCGGACTATCACCTGAGCTAAGGCGAGCGCGATCATCGATTCAGTTCCGACTGCGGCAGGCAGCCATTCATCGGCGTTGGCCGCCGTCAATGACATGCGCGGTTCGACCTGAACGAACTTTCCGCGAATTGCCGCGCCCCTGAACTCTCCGAAGGCGAGCGAATCGCTGACCGGCGAGCGCCACGTCTCAAGGAAACGCGCGCCGAATGAAATCAGATATCGCGCATTGGCTATATCGAACGAAGGGATGATCGGTTGATGATAGGCGTTTTCATACCCGGCTCGAATCCACAGATCGTTCAACCCATGGGCATCGATAAGCCTGCCGTTGTCGAGTGAAGAGGCGAGGATCTCAGCCGCGAGTCCTGTCACGCCGCTGGCATCGCCGGTCAGAAAACCCACGCTCTCTTTTCGGGATTTTATCTCGCCGAGTTTCGCCGTCAGTTCCTCGAAGGCTTCTTCCCAGCTAATGTTTTCAAATCTGCCTGAGCCGCGCTCGCCTGCGCGCCTCAACGGACCTTCTATGCGATCAGGATTATAGAGCGACTGAACTGCCGCCTGTCCGCGAGCGCAAAGCGAGCCGCGATTGACGGGATGCTGAGGATTGCCTTCGATCTTGTTAGCCTTATGCTCGCGTGTGCGAACGAGCAGGCCGCATCCTGCCTGACACATCTCGCATGAAGTGGACTTCCAGTAATCGAGACCCGGCACATACTCCTCGTCCGGGATGAGCGCGGGTATGAGTTTGTTTTCGGGGTTCCCGCAGGCCGAAAGAGTCGCGCCGGTCGCGCCGATTGAAGTGAGTATTATGAATTCGCGTCGCTTCATGCTTCCTCTCTAACGATGGCAGGCGTAGCAGTCTATGCTGGCATTTTTCCGGCTATGGCAATCGATGCACCAGCCCATCGAATGATTTACTTCTCTTTTCACTCTGCGGGCCTGCGACACCTGACCGTGACAAGCGACGCAATCGATCTCAGCGCGAATATGCGGTTTGTGATTGAAGAAAACGTTGGCTGAAGGCTCAGACCAGTAGACTCGCACCCATGGAGGTTCAGCCTCTCGCTCGGCGAAAGCTGCGAGTTTTTTGACTTCGGGGGAGTCGGCATTTATCGATTCGTGGCAGACCATGCAAGTTGAAACGCTCGGTATGGTTGCGTTGGGCGACGCGCTTGCGTACTGATGGCAGGTGGAGCATTCGAGTTGCGGCCCTTCCTCTTTCGAGACGTGCTGCCAGTGATCGAATTCGACAGGCTGGCGAGGGCCGTCGCTGGTGCTGAAAGCCTCAAAGAGCATGAACCCGCTTGTGAGCGTCGCCGCAAACAATATGGATATGACTGCTGTCAGTTTTCTCAAGTCCAGCCTCCGGATCATTCGGCAAAATGAGCTAGGCTTCGAGAGAGCCTCAAGCGCGTTGGTTCACGGTTGAACAAAACACACCTCTCCCTTAGCCACAGGGCAAACTGAAAATGCGGATTGGCTAACAACCAGACTCCTGCCCACAGGTCAAGCACAGGAGGCAGACAAACACTTACGCTTTTAATAGAGTTGAGAGCGGTAAGCGTTGAACTGAGAATGTCAGTCGGTCAGGCTGATCCTTATCGCTTTATCCCCACCAGATAATCGCGCCTGAATTCCGTACAGCCGGAAATCGATTCGCAGATACGGGAAATGAAGCGCAATAGTATGATATTTAATACATCAAGTCAAGCACAAATTTTCTGATTTTGAAAAGTATGAGCGATCTTATTTGATACACCTGCGGCTCTCGGCCACTGACAGTTTGTTTGCTCAGATGACGATGGGATGGTTTATACTCGTCGGGACGCGACTTCTTAAACGATGGAACACGATCATTCACCGGAAGGGATAAGAGCGAGGCTGTCAGCCGGCCCTCAGCACAGCTACCTAAGAGACTGGGTTTATGGCGGAATCGATGGCTCTGTCACCACATTCGCTGTTGTGGCCGGAGTGGTCGGCGCGCACCTCTCCCCCAAAATCGTCCTGATCATCGGCGCTGCCAATATAATCGCCGACGGTTTTTCAATGGCGGCGAGCAACTTCCTCGGCACGAAAACCGAGTCGGAAGAGCGCCAGCGCATCGAGGCGATAGAACACTCTCACATAGAAAAATTTCCCGAAGGCGAGCGCGAGGAGGTGCGCCAGATATTCAGCGAAAAAGGATTCGACGGAGAAGACCTTGAGCGCGTAGTCGATCTGATCACTTCGGATCGTAAGCGATGGGTTCATACGATGCTCGTCGAGGAATACGGTCTGCCTCTCGAAGTTCGTTCGCCGTGGCTGGCTGCCGCAAGCACCCTGAGCGCCTTCCTGCTGTGCGGGCTGATTCCGCTTCTGCCTTACCTTTTCGGAGTGACCGACGCTTTCTGGCTGTCAGCGACACTGACAGGCGTGGTGTTTTTCGCAATAGGCAGCATCAAGAGTATGTGGTCAACTGTTCAGTGGTGGCGGTCAGGTCTGGAGACCTTTGCTATAGGCTCGATAGCCGCGTTGCTGGCTTATGCGGCGGGAGTGTTGCTCAGAGGCTTCGGGCAGTAGGCATTGCGAGAAGTTCCCCACCTCTTGCGGGAAAGCCCGCAGAAACACCTTCATTCAAAAGCATTTCACAACTTAAAGCGAACGAATCGAACCGGCACGCGCATTGCACTCGACTCCGGGGATGATCCTGATTGCTGACGAAAAGGGGGAAGCTTTATGAAATCGCCCTACGGCCTTGAAATCATAGAAAGCTGCGTCAACTGCGAACTTCGCGCAGATCATCTGTTTTGCAATCTTTCTGTGCCTGTTCTGCAAGCCTTCGAAGCCATCAAGTACGCGACTCTTTATCCGCGGGGAGCTATGCTGTTCGTCGAAGGGCAATCGCCTCGCGGTATATTCGTACTCTGCAACGGACGGGTGAAGCTATCTACGTGTTCGAGCGAAGGCAAGACCATAATCACTCAGATAGCCGGACCGGGTGAGGTCATCGGACTGAGCGCGACCATATCGGGCCGACCTTATGAAGTCACTGCCGAAACGCTCGATCCATGTCAGGTGAATTTCGTCAGGCGAGAAGATTTTCTTCGCTTCCTTTCCGAAAACTCCGAAGCCGCGATGCGCGTGGCCGAGCATCTGAGCAACTGCTATCACATTGCTTACGAACAGGTGCGCTCGCTCGGTCTGGCCCGGTCTGCTCCGGCCAAACTCGCAAAGCTGCTGCTCGAATGGTGCGAAAGCGACGGCAAGATGACCGATCAGGGAATCAGACTAAAGGTCTTGCTCACGCACGAAGAGATGGCGCAGATGATAGGCTCTTCGCGCGAGACCGTGACCCGTATGCTCGCAGAGTTCAAGACAAAAGAGATCATCCGGCAGAAGGGGTCCAGCCTTTTCATTCGGGATCGCGCCGCGCTGGAGGTTCTTATTGGCGCGTAGACGTGACGGCTGTCACCTGACATGGGTGACTGCTGGCACTGCCTGACAAGCTCGGCTCAAGTAATGTTTCAAATCGGGTATGAATTATACTGCCCTTCTAAAATCGAGATCATACAAGGCCACAGCAGGCCGGGAGGACTTAGCCATGAAGCGTTTTGGTCTGATTGCGTTGATGATGGTCGTGGGCGCTCTCGTAGTCTTTGCGCCTGATACGAGCGCCGGATCGGGGAAGAAACAAACAGGGATCGTGGACTTCACTCAGCGAACCAAGCTCAAGGATGTATACCTTAGCGGAAAAACTCTCTTCGTGCATGATGACGAAAAGATGGCGCGCGGGGAGCCTTGCACATCGGTGTACAGCTACGAGGGCAACAGGAAGGGCAATTTGATAATCGAGTTTCATTGCCAGCCCGTCGAGAGAACTAAAACCGACAAGTTTTTTGTGAGAAGCCTCATGCTCGGAGCGCCTCACAATCTGCCCGAAGTGCAGGAGTTTCAGTTTGCCGGAAGCACCGAAGGCCATCGCATCAAACATTGATTGCCGTCAGTCGAAATTTCTGATGACTGTATTGTGCTGACTGCCTGTTCTCCCTGCCGCCTGCTTGCGGCAGGGCTTTTCCCTGAGCAGGGAATGAGGAAAGAAGAATGAATATAAGCGCATCAAGGACTGTTCGAGAACTGGCGCTGGAGATGCCCGCCGTCACCAAGGTGTTTGAAAAGATCGGAATAGACTACTGCTGCGGCGGCGCTCAATCTCTCAGCGAAGCGTGCGCCAGAGCCGGGAAACCGATTGAACAGGTGCTGCCGCTGCTTGAGGAAATCGTAAGCTCATCGGAGACGAAAGAGGAGAAAGCCGACTGGCGGGTGAGACGGCTCGCCAAGCTTACGCGCTACATAGTCGGTGAGCATCACACCTTCACGCGGCGCGAGCTTGGGCGGCTCAGTCTGCTGATGGCGAAAGTTTGCTCCGCGCACTCGGCCAATCACCCGGAACTGATGCGCATTCAATCGCTGTTTCAATCGCTCGAACACGATCTGCTTCCTCATCTCCACAAGGAGGAGCAGATACTTTTTCCTTATATCGAGCGAATGGAAGAAGCCCTGCGCCGCGGCGATCCGATCCCCACTGCCTTCTTCGGCACTGTGCGAAGCCCTGTGAGAATGATGATGCTTGAACACGACAATGCCGGAGAACTCCTCCGCGGCATTCGCGACGCGAGCCAGGATTTCCAGGTGCCGGAGGATGGGTGTCCAAGCTACGAGATGCTCTATCAGGGGCTTAGAGCTTTCGAGGAAGACCTGCACCAGCACATCCATCTCGAAAACAATATTCTGTTCCCGCGGGCCGTCGAGATGGAAGACAGCGACTGGGCCGGATGATTTTTCATCTTCAGTTGTCCGCTGCGGGCAGAAGCCGGATTGCATCGAGTGTTTTGGCGCTCGACAGCGGACAACTGACTTATGTTCACTAACGGAGCGGTTTTCAGTGAGCTATAGGACAATGTATTGGGAGTTCATCTTATTGAGAATACCCACATCATAGATTATTCAGCGGCGTAATCCAGCGGACTGCCTTTTAATTCATATCGAGGAGAATACAGGCATGAAACTCAGGATTAGTGTCATCTTCCTTCTCATCTTCGCTTTGCTGATGACCTCTCTCGCTCCCGCTCAGGAAAAAGGGAAGAAGAAAAAGAAAACCTCGACGGAACAAAAAATTCCGACAACGAGCGAAAAGGAATCATCGACCCCGGAGCAAACCTCCGCGAAGATGGAAACAGCGCGGGGTCTTCATACAACGACATTCGACACCCTTCACGGAACAGTCACCGTTTAACTGCCTGATGATCTGGCCGCTGGCGATACGATATCAGGCACAGTTACCACAGAGCCGAAAGGCCAGACTGAAGCCGAGAGAATGCGGAACTCTGACGAGTTGAACGGCTATGTCGTCGAAGTCGAAAATCAACCGACTCCCGTAAAAGACAAGTCGGGCAAGTGGACTGTCCCGGCAGCCGCGACGACAGGAACCGTCCGCCTGTTGCTCAAAAACAGGAAAGCAAAGGAAACTGGCAGCGCCGAGGTGTCTGTTCGAGAACAGCCGAAAACCCGGCAACCCGGAACCGATCAGCCTAAAACAGATCAGCCCCGCGAGCGGAGGCCCGATGATTATCATCTGCCCGGCATCGGGCAGGCCGGAAGGCCCATTCAGATCACAGGCCCTTTTGACGGAGACTTCGCAAACACCGGCATAAGAGTTGGCGGGCAGGAGACCGGAAAGCTTGCCGAGTCTCCGCGCAAAATAGTCGTTGAGTCTCCGAGAGATGTCGTGGGACAGACCGAGCTTGAACTCGATGAAGGCGGCGTCGTCACCAGACAGAAAATGAACAATCTCAGAGTCATTCTTTCCGCGCCGAAAACCAATCTGCTCAAAGGAGAGAAGACCACTCTGAAAGTCGAAGTCGCAGGACTCGAAGGAATCGACCGCGACGTGCCGATCACTATCGTAAATCACTCGCCTTCAGTCATCACGCTTTCAGGAGGCGATTCTCAATCGAAGACCATCACGCCTGACGATGTGACTTCAGATGGAAGACACACTTTCACGCTGCCGATCACGGGCATAAGGCCGGGCGGATTTCAGATCGTGGCGACAGCCACAGACTCAGCGCCGCCTGATTTTTCCTGCTGCGAGAAAGACATAGAACTTCCCGCGCAGGTCAATCAATCGAAAGGCGCGATGAAGCAGGTGGCCAATAACACGAATCGCAAGGTCGAGATCGATACTCAATTCGCCGTGAAGTTCGCCTGTGATACTGCCAGAGATCAGGAATGCGTGGGCAAATTCGAAGTCGCCGCTGAAAGCGTGCCGCTTCAGTGGAATGCTCAGAGTCTCAACCACGATATCAAGCCAAAGGAATCGAGCGTGACGACCGATTATGTCAAAGCCAAATGCGACGGGAGGGCGCACACGGGACAGGTGACAGTCAAGTGGCAGGCCACCTATCCCGGCACGGATCAGATCAAGGGGACTCTCGTTTTGAAACTCACCGTGCCGGATGCGAAAGGCAAAATCAAACACACTTATTCGACAGACGTGGAAGCCGGGGGCAACGTGGTGAATGCTGGCAATCCGAAACTGGAGCCTGTCAGGGAAGGAGAAAATCCGCCGGACTACTCCTGCTGCGAAAAGGATATCAAATTCGGCCAGGGCCGCACCTCTTCGACCGGCTCGACCGCGCAGGTTACTAATAACACCCAGCGTGATCTCAAAATCGATACGAAGATACCGATTCAGTTCACCTGCGAACAGTTGAGAGATCGAGATTGCATTGGAAAGATTCAGGCCGCAATCGATTCGATGCCGCTTCAGTTCAACAACGCGAGCAGGAACTACGATGTCAAGCCGATCAAATCGGAGATTAAGACCGACTGGATTAAAAATGTAAAATGCGACGGCAAACTTCATCTGGGAACCGTTACTGTCACCTGGCGGGCCGTCTATCCTGGAATTCATCAGATCAAAGGCGTGATGACTCTAAAGCTTACTGTGCCTGCGGCAAAAGGCCAGATCAATCACACTTACTCCATCTCGGTTGACGCCTCGGGCAATGTGGTCGGCATCAAAGACCCTAAGATCGAGCCGATCAAGTGAAGGGTCTGTTGCACGAAAAGCGCAATCATCCAACCCCTGTGCGGCAAAATGACTACGTGACCGCCATCACTCGTCGCGGTGCCTGCTGTCATTGTTTGCTCATCTGCAAATGATGCACATTAGCAGGTGAGTGGAGGAGATGATTTAATCTTTGCCGAGAGGTGGTTATGCAAGCACTGGAAAGCGAGCCTGTGCAGTTTGCGCCGGGAAAAGTTCACATGGAAATCATTCAGGCGTCTCTCGGATCGAAAGGCGCAGATGGCTGTGCGGTGCTGATGCGAGCGGCGATGATCGGAAACACTTCAGCCGTGACAGCCCTTCTCGAACGCGGAGTCGATGTCAATGGTAGAGATGAAAGCGGTAGGACTGCTCTGATGGAAGCCGCTTTCGGCGGGCATGGAGAAACCGCCCGCGCTTTGATCGAACGCGGCGCGGATGTCAATGCCTGCGACTGCGACGGATGGACTGCCTTGATGGAGGGAGCATCGAAGGGCCGCCTGAACATAGTGAAAATGATCCTCGAAGCGGGCGCAGATGTCAGCGCGAGGAACAAGAATGGCTGGTCTGCGCTCAGTGCTTCGGCCCGGAGAAGTTCGAAGATAATGCGGCTGCTCAAAGAAGCCGGAGCCGAAACTTGAACGAAGAGCCGCCCGGTAGAACCGTCGGCCAGCCTGTTGACGCCCCGGAATTATGAAAATCAGGGAACTAGCAGGCTGGCAGCCTGCTATGCAGTTTCGGAGGAGTCATCGAAGTCGTCAGAGACGAGACCCTGAAAGTATGAAAAGCAGGTGACGACTCCATATAACGGACTCCAGACTTCAGACTCTCGACTCCAGACTTTTCGAAGGAGGAGATGAACAGATGTCGCACCCTTTGTACAGTCTCAAACATGAGCATCGCGTGATTGAAAGGGCGCTGCGCGCGATGGAAGGAATATGCGTGAGGATCGCTTCGGGAGTGGAAGTTCCTGCTGAATCGCTTTCCCGGCTCGTCGATTTCATCAGCGCATTTGCGGATGGCTTTCATCATCGCAAAGAAGAAGAGTTGCTTTTCCCGGCGCTGCGACGGCAGGGGATAGGCGAAGATGGAGGCTCGCTCGAAGTGATGCACCGCCAGCATGAAGCCGAGCGCGCGCTCATCATGGCGCTCCGTCGGGCAGTAGAGGCGATGGGCAACGGCAGCGAGGCAGCGACCCAGCGTTTTGTTGAAGACGCCCGCAGATATACCGACCTCCTGACCGCTCACATAGAGCTTGAAGACAGCGTTTTGTTTCGCCTCGCGGACGAAGTGCTGGAGGAAGCAGATAAAAAATCCCTCGGCGAAGCGTTCAGGCAGGCTGCCTTCGAGCTTGGCCCGAACGCCATTGAAAGGTACGAAAAAACAGCCTCCGACCTCGAACGGGCCTGGGCCTTATAATCGCAATGAGACAGTCCATAAATTTCAAGTTTCCCAAAGAGCATGGCGCGTGGGCCATGCTCTTTGTTCCGTTCGCGGTGGGCGTGATCGTCGCAGGCAGCTTTCCCGCGCGTGCCTGGCTCATCACTCTGGCCGTGACCGCTGTTTTCATCTCGCGTCCCTCGCTTCATGCGTGGTGGCGCGCTCGCCGTCAGGGGCGAACAGACAAAGACTCGTTCCGTGCGCTGATCGTTTGTTTCGGATTCGCCGCAGCCTGCGGACTGCCGCTTCTCGTGATCGATAAGCTCTTGGGATTGATCCCTCTTGGAGCGGCATCTGTCTTGTTGCTTGCGATCAATGCGGAGCAGGCGACGCGGCGCGAAGACCGCGCGGTTGCAAATGAAATCCTCGCCATAGCGGGTCTGACGCTGACCGCGCCCATCGCTTACTACGTCGTTCGCAAGGCGTGGGACCCAAAGGCAGTATGCCTGTGGGCGATGTGCGCGCTTTATTTTGCAAGCAGCGTTTTTTATGTGAGGCTTCGCGTCTACTCGGTCAATGCGCGAAAGGAGAACGAGAGACGGAAGCTATGGCGCGGCTGCGCGCTCTATCACTCGACTCTGCTTGTGTCGCTCGTCGCCCTCGCGCTCACGGGAAATCTCAGAGTCTTTGCTCTTATTGCATTCGCCCCGGCTCTGGCGCGCTCTTTCCGGCACCTGTTCGCTCCGGTCGGCAAGTTGAATCTGAAAAAAATCGGGGCGCTTGAAATAGTCTACTCGATGGTTTTTCTGATCTTCATGGCCATGACTTTTCGCACAGCCTGATTGCTCGATCAAGAGGGCCGTGTATTTCAGCCTTGATCATCTCGAAGCTAATCTCTCGTTCAACGGCTCTTCCTCGGCGAAGTCTGCTCGCCGATCCATACGGGGCTGACCCGTGCGGCTTCCATCAGCGAATGCGGAGTGCGGAGTGCGGAGTGCGGAGTATTGATATAATCCGCGAGAAAAGAACTTCATCGTTTGCTCTCAAATTCTGTTGGCGCATACGTCCTCCATTCCGCACTCCGCATTCCGCATTTCCTATTTCAGGGTTTCCTTACAGCCGCTTTCTTCAAAGGCTCAAGCCGTTTGCGCGTCGCTTCTGCTTCCGGGTCGGGCGGCGGAGGGTTGAGCATACGCGCGAGGAATGCGAGAGCTTCCATCGCGCGAGGCCGAATGGTGCGCCCGACATGATCGGCCCCGCGCACCAGATGATATTCATGCGGAATCTTCTGATCCCAGAGTATGCGATGCAGAAACTCCGTCGCTTCGTGGAGGTAGAAAGCGTCCTCATCTCCGGCTTCGATGTAGATGCCAAGCCCTGACGCGCGCAGGCGGTCGGCTCTCGCGAGAGCAATCGAAGCGACATTGTTTGCTTCCCAGTAGGCTTCGTCAAAAGGCTTGCCGAATATCGTTTCCATCAATTCCTGCCCGCGATAAAACTTATAGCGCGATGACAGGTCTTTCCATTTCAGCACAGGATCGATGCCAGGTTCCATTGCCGCCAGAGCGCCGAACTGTTCCGTGTGCTTGAATCCGATCCGCAGCGCGCCCATCCCGCCCATCGAGATGCCGAAGAGCAGCGTGCCTTTGCGTTCGCGCGTGACTTTGAACTTCGCGCGCATAAGATCGAGGAACTCGGTGACGATGAAGGTCTCCCACTTCTCAGAGCCGTTCTTGTAGTCCATATAAAACGAACGCCCTGCGCTCGGCGTGACGATGACCATCGGGGGCAGCGCGCCCGCCTTCCACATGTCGTCGATGGTCGGTCGCATTCGCGCAAGGAAACTCTTGTCGCCGCCGCCGCCATGCAGAAAAAAGAGCAGAGGCAAATCCTTCGCCTGCTCATACCCGTCAGGCAACAGCGCGGCGTATTCCACCGGAGCAGGCACGAGTCTGGTTTCGACCTTGCCGTCGATCATCTGGCTTGCTGAAACGACAGGGGCCAGACAAAAGATGAAGAGGAATGAAAGAGTCAGACCTGATCTTTGCATAATTGTGTTCTCCTTCCATGCAGATGATTCTTGTTGTAAGAAGTCTGAACCAGCACGACGGGAAACCTGCCGCCAGATTTGGGAACGTACACATCCGCAGCAAGCTGTTTGCCGTCACGCATCGGAATCATGACGGTCGAGGCATTGAACGGCGCGGACGCGGGCAGAATCGATCCTGTGGAAGACTCTTGAGCCGCAAGGCGCAACCCGGACGCGCTCATCAAAGCAAAGAGCAACAACCAGACGATTCGTTTCATGACTCCTCCTTCAGAAAAGTGGCGCAAGCTGTCAGCTTGCGGAGCTTCAAATTTCGTACTTTCAGGGCGCAATCTAACCGCATTGCGCTACGGGACTCCTTCAGCTTTCGCTCATTCGCTGCGTTTGCGCTGAAGAAACCTCTTCATCAGTATGCGCGGCTCGTCAGACCTGTAGGCTTCGGCGAACGACTCGATGCCGCGCTCGATGGCCTCGTCGAGTGAAAGCCTCTCCCACTCGCCTAGCAAAGCTTTCTGCAATCGGATGGCGCGCGGGCCAGCTTCGAGTATTGCCTTGATCCAATCATCAACCGCGCTGTCCAGTTCTTCCTGGGGAACCACGCGCTCGATCAGGCCGCAGTCAAAAGCTTCCTTCGCGGAAATCGCCTCGCCTGTGTAAATCAACTGAGCCGCTTTTCCCCATCCCACGAGACGCGGCAGCAGGGCGGCTTCGATCACCGAAGGGATGCCGACGCGGACTTCGGGCATACCAAAGCTGGAGCGATCAGATGCTACGCGCAGGTCGCACGAAGCTGCAACTTCAAGACCTGCACCGAGGCAATAACCCGATATTCGCGCGATGACCGGAACCGGCAGTTTGCGCAGCGCGGCGCAGGCCCGATGCAAACCTGTTATGAAAGCGCGAGCAGAATCTTCATCAAAATCGATCATCTCGTTTATGTCCGCGCCGCCGATGAAAGCGCGCTCTCCCGCGCCGGTCAGCACGAGCGCGCGCAGACGCTCGTCATCTTTCAGACTGTCGAGGACGGAAGTCAGTTGCGCAATCAGCGCGCTGTTGAGAATGTTGAGCCGCGAAGGGTGATCGACGAAGATGCGGGCGACACGCCCGCGCTCGTCGTGATCTTCCAGAGAAAGTATGATTGATGGCTCGACTTCCATTGCCTCACTCAGCATGAAAATATTGAAGCGCGACACAATCTCGCCATCCCGATGTTCGCCCCGGATATAAAATGGATGCGGGATAAGATGAGATTTTCCTGCTTCAGCCCTGTGCCATCGCCAGCGCGATTCTGACAAACGCTCCGGCAAAAGCCGACACCGCATCCGCATCAACCGCATCAGGCCAGCGATCATCACTGTGATGAAACAGCCCGTTGCGCCCGACCACCGAAATGTAGCGACCACCGCCTCGATGGATGTTGCCTGCTTCGCCCAGTGGCGCGGCATCGCGCGGCCTGACCTCATCAACTCTCGCTCCCTCGGCCTTCATCGCTTCAATCGCCAGTTTATCCAGATCGTCGGATGAAGTCTGCAAGCGATGTCCGGGCTGATTCCTTGCGCCGATATTCGCGCCCAGATGAATCCAGACGCGCGCATCTTTGACCATGCCGTGATGATGCTCGATGAAATGATCAAGCCCCATGTGTCCAAGCTCGTGACCGCTCGAAGCGACAAACAGACAATGACGAGCGGGCTTCGCCGCCGTCAGGGCGCGCATCACCTCAAGCCAGCAGACAAGGCCCCCTCCTCGTTCGCTGGCCGAATGCCACCACCCGCTGCGCGGAGTCATAACGACCAGCGGAGCAAGCTCAGGATCAGCGCCTTTGATTCTGGCCGTGACGTTGAACGCCCGCGCTTTTACGCGCGAGACGTGAGTCACCAGAATTACTTCGGCTCTCTTCTCAGATTGTTCCTTTAGCCACTCACCCTCCTGGCTTGAGACCTGCAAAGCAGGCGGGCCGTAGCTTTCGGTGAAGTGCGGCGCATTGATGGGAGAGAGACCCGCGCGAGCGCCGCGCGTGACGATGACGATTGCCCGATGCCGAGCCTCGCGCCGCATCTTCGCGTAAGCCGGAGTGTACTCGGCGTTGGGGGGAGCCTCGATCAGCCCGATCTCAGCATCGCTGTCAAACGGGCCGAGTCTGCCGCGCACACCTTCAGCCTCAGTAAAGCCGCCGTCAAAGATCGGCAATCCTTCGATCCGTCGTTTCCCGATTTGCAGATAACACGAACGAGGATCAACGCGGTTTAGCGTGAAGGGTTCGAGCGATGGCGCGACGCCGCACCCTTGCGCGAGGCGGGCGAGCCATCGCGCTGATCGTTCATCAACTCTCGTCCCTGTGCGGTGGATACCCTGATGATCGTATTCACGGATGATCTGCGCGGCACGCTGTCGCAAATCCGTCGGGTTTTTCATGAGCGCAAACCCGGCGCGAGGCATCATCATTGCGCCTATAGCTGCCGATGTATGTTTCAGAAATCTGCGTCGATGCATCATCACTCTTCACCGCCGGTCAAATACAAATCCTCAATTTGACTCCCTCAAATTCCCAGTTGCCCGCGGCCTCGCGGCACGGCCATAGCGGTTGTTTGAGTTGCGCCTCCCACTTCGCCAACTCTCGCTTCAACTGCTCGACGATTTCAGGGTACTGGCCGGCCATATCCTTCTGCTCGCCGATGTCCTTCGACAGATCGAAGAGCCAGTATTGCCCGCCGCCTTTAAAAAGTTTCCAGTTCCCCTTTCGCACAGCGGCATTATCGCCGTTGCGCCAGCAGAGGGCTTCGTGCGGCGCATTCTTTTTCTGGCCTGTCAGAAACGGCATCAGGTCGACCCCATCGTAGACGCGATCCGTCGGCATCTTCCCGCCCGCTACGGCGACTGCTGTCGGGAAGAGATCGAGCGATGAGATTGGACGGTCATAGACGATCCCGGCTTTCAGTTTCGCGGGATATTGCGCGGCGAACGGCACGCGGAAGCCGCCTTCGAGGTGTGTGAGCTTGCCGAATCGAAGCGGGTCGTTCGTGCAAGCCCCGGTGTAGGTCGCGCATCCGTTATCGCTGGCGAAGACGACCAGAGTATCTTTCTCCAGCCCCGACTCCCTGAGCTTTCTGAGAATTTCGCCTACCGCATCGTCGAGCGCGCTGACCATAGCAGCGTAAACCTGACGGCGCTCGTCTTTGATGTGCTGAAAGCGGTCGAGGTATTTCTGTGTTGCCTGCAATGGAGTATGCGGCGCGTTGAACGGCGCGTAGAGAAAGAAAGGTTCCTGTTTGTGCCGTTCGATGAAAGAGACGGCCTCGCGCGCGAAGGCATCGGTCAGATAGCCTTCTTCTTCGACCGGAGCCTGATTGCGATAGATCGGGTTACGCGGGTTACGCGGCCATCCCGGATTGGGATCGCTGCTCGCCGGTTGAGCGTTCTTCAGGCCCGCCGCCTGCGGATTGATATACGTGTTTGCGCCGAACAGAAAGCCGAAGTATTCATCGAAGCCGCGCCGGACGGGGTGAAACTTCTCGTGCATTCCCAGATGCCACTTGCCGACCATCCCTGTCGCATAACCTGCTTTCTTCAACACCTCAGCCAGTGTGATTTCCGAAGTGGGCAACCCCATCTCCTGATTGTTGATGGCGCGTTGAAACGGGCCGGCGTTGAATTCAAACCCGAAACGATGTTGATAACGTCCGGTGACGAGAGCAGCGCGCGACGGGCTGCAAACCGGCGCAGTGACATAACCGTTTGTGAAGGCTATGCCGCGTTTGCCAATCGAATCGATATTCGGCGTCGGGATGTCTTTGCATCCGTATAACCCCACGTCACAATATCCCAGATCATCGCCCAGGATGATAACGATGTTGGGCCTGCGCGCCGCGCCGGATTGGCTTCGCTGCGGAGTCCTCGCCCCTGTCACTCCCGCCAGAGCAAGGCTCGTCACAAGAAACAGGATCAGACATGAATGCTTTCGCGTCATTCCTTGAGTCTCCTTTCGCTTCGGGGCAGTGGTAAAAAAGTAATGCTCGACTATTTGAGAGATCGGCTGAGCGAGCAGAGATCAGGAACCGGCAACTTTATTGCGGAGGATGCCGATGCCGTCTATCTCTACTTCAACCGTGTCTCCCGGCTTCATCGCGCTCGTCGCTCCCGGCGTGCCGGTGTAGATGACATCGCCCGGTAGCAGGGTGGCGTACTGACTGGTGAAACTCACAATCGCCACAGCGTCGAACAGGAGATCGCTGAGGAGTTGTGATTGTTTTACTTCGCCGTTGAGGCGCGTCTGCAAACGCGACTTCCTGTAATCGAGACCTGTGGTGATGACGGGGCCGAGCGGAGCGAAAGTGTCAGCCCCCTTCGCGCGCCACCATTGCAGGTCTCCGCGCTGCCAGTCGCGCTCGCTCACATCGTTGCCACAGGTGAAGCCGAAGATGCAGTCAGCGGCTTCATCCACTGAGACGCGCCTTGTCTTCCTGCCGATGACTATGACCAGTTCGCCTTCATAGTGGACGTTGCGCGCGCCGGGAGGGATGACTATATCGCCGTCCGGCGCGGCGAGCGACGTGAGCGGCTTGAAAAAGAGTTCGGGCTTTTCGGGCGCGCGCTGGCTGCCGAGATGGCTCTTGAAGTTCAGGCCCACGGCCAGAATCTTTGAAGGCTCACAGGGCCAGAGCAGTTTGACTTCGCTGAGTTTCACCTTCACTCCGGTCTCCGCGCGGTTAGAGAAAAGCCCGCCGCGTATCTGTTTTATGATTTCACCATCGAGGACTCCGTAAGAAACCTTTCCTCCTCGTTCATACCGGACGTACTTCACCACGCCTTGAGCCGCCGCCCGTCTCGACAGCGCAGTTGACAAGGCCATGCTGCACAAGAAAACTCTTCTGGAATATTTCATCGTGTTCTCCTTTATGACGGAAAATATGAGAGAAAAGCCTTTGAACTTTCATTTCGGAGGCTTCTTCTCATAAGTCTCATCAAGTCCCGGCATGAAATACGGCCCGCCCGGAGCCAGACGGCCTTTGAGAAATGTGACGTGAGATGAAAGCGTGAGGCTCTGACGCAGATCGAGCGCCGCTTTGCATTTCACCCAATCCGGCCCATTGCCGCCGTGACGCACCGTATCGCGCGATGCCTTCCAGTGTTCGACGCTGGCGTAGCGCGTGGCAAGATAGACTTCATCGTAGTCTTTGCTCTCCATTGGAGCGCCATCGACTCCCGCAGGAGTGATGACCTGCCACATCCCTAAAACGCGCGAGCCGAGCTTCTCAAAATAAGGCCACACTCCATCTACACTGGCTTTGAGAAACTGATCGAACGTCCCCTTTTTGATCCTGAAGTAACGGAGCGTGACGATCTCTTCTCCCGTTTGCGCTACATCGTTGCGCACGGGGCGCGGAGAGTCCTGATCTTTGACCTGGTTCAGCCCGCCTCTGAAGGGTCGATCCTGCTGAGTTTGTTTCTCCTGTCCTGACTGAGCGCAAAGAGCCGACCCGGTTATGGCAATCAGGGTGATTGCGACGGATAGAATCTGATGATCTCGGCGATTGAAGATGCTGAACATATCTTTGCCTCTTTTTCATTTTCAGGTTTCGTTGAGTACGCGATGACCAGGCTCGTTTTTGTGCTTATAGATTCGAGCAGACTGTGTTTTCCCTGCCTGTGCGATGCTCATTTTTATCAGGTTCATCTATGATGGGAAAACCGACTGGTCAGCCGGTCGGTTTTTATAATACCCGGACATTCGGCGTCAAGTGCGGGTCTGATTTCAACTATCAACACGTTTGCCGAAACCATATTGAATATGGTTGACTGTCATTCAGAGAATGTATTTATGAGCGATGGCCTCAATATATCGCAAAGACTCCGCGCTGTAGCTTCACTCGTCTTTTTGCAGATGCTTCCGGCAACGATGCTCACGCCCGCCATTCGTCCTCTGTTTGCGAACCTGCACTCCGGGAAAGAATGGGCGATGTACGCCTTCATGTCTGTCAACATGGCTGGCGCGGCTCTGACAGTTCCATTTCTCGGCGCTTATCTGGACAGAGTAAAACGACCGCGCCGTTTGCTTGCCCTGCTTGCCGCAAGTGATGCCTTGTTACTCATCGTCATGACCTTGCCTCTTCCCGTCTGGCTGGTGCTGTCGTTGCGCGCCGTCGAAGGCGTGGCTCATGTCGGCGGCGCAACCATCCTGCTTGCGGAAGCGGCGCGACTGGGGCGCACGAAAGAGAGCGGGCGCGCGATGGGGTTGGCGGGCGCGGCGATCATATTCGCCATCGCCTTTGGAAACGCGATGGGCGGATTTGCAGTGAGCCTCGATTGGAGAGCGCCTTACCTTCTTGCCAGCATGATTTTTCTGCTCGTCGCGGCGATAGCCCTTTTCTCCGAGGACGGAATTGAGCAGGCGGCGGGCGAGCGGATGTCGCTGGCGCTCGTTCGCAGTTATCGCCGGATATGGTTTCCGATAGGTCTCGCTTTCATAGAGCGATTCGCCGTCGGCTGCATAATCGTCACCTTTTCTCTTTTCGCTCACAAGGCTCACCAGTTGAGCGACAGCGCGATTGGGTGGCTGTTTGCGATGCTGACATTTCCATTCGCGCTTTCGATGTACCCGATAGCGAGGTTCTCCGCCCTGTTGCCGCGAGCGATATTCGTCGCCGCAGGCTCGATTCTTTACGCCGCCGCCATTTTTTTACTCGGATACTCTCCTGCCGGCGCGCTGCCGCTTGTGATGATCATGGGCGGCATAGGCGCGGCGATGCTCTTCGCGCCGACTCTTTGTTATGCATCGACTCTGGTAGACCAGTCCCGCAGAGCGACATCGATGGCGCTCATCAATGCCGCCGGATGTCTGGGAATGGTTTTAGGGCCGATGGCAGCCGGTATGACTGCGGCGATATTCGCCAGCGCCGAGAATCCGCTCGTCGGATACAAGGCGGTGTTTGCAATGGCTGCATCGGCCATAGTTTTGTGGCTGGTCGTGGGCGCGAGATGGCTCCTCGTTCAGTTCAAAAAAGAGTGGAGCGAAATAGCGGCTCCCGCGATGGTCGCTTCGCGAGAGACGAACGATTAAGAATTTCTGGTGCCGCCGGATTTTGTGGGTTGAGAGCCAGAACACTTTGTCTTCAACCGAGGCTCTTCACAGCAATTCTAATCTGCGTCAACGGGAGGGGACTTTGCCGCAGAGACGCAGAGACGCAGAGAAGAAAACTCTGCGCAACCTCTGCGTCTTGTATGTTCGACAAGCTGCTAGCTTGTCGTTGC
>DLHY01000146.1 GCA_002483445.1 Blastocatellia bacterium UBA7656 | reverse complement strand
GATGTTCTGAGCCCTGACAACTAGGCACATTGTTGTCTGGCAACCGTTGACAATAGCAGCGCGACCTAATCGAAGACCGTCGCTTCCCTCCGGTTTGGCATCGGTTGCCCGAAATGTGATTCCGTTATTACGTGCAAGCATCCTATCGGGCTCATAGCGAATCGTCCGCAGGATTTCTTGGTTAACAGTTGACCTATTCTGGACTACACGCCCGCTTGTCTTACCGAGGAAGTCTCGGATATTTTCAAAGAAAAGCGATTCGCCGTGTTCTCTGTATAATCTTGTTAGATCAGAGCCTCTCATGGCTCCGATATGCACGTTGCCTGTACTAAACCATCCATCTGCTGAGTTCAGCACCACGTCGGTCGGAATCAAGTGCGCCTTGCGATATAGTTGCTGCAAGATCAAAAGGATTTTAGGACCATCGAGTAGCGTAAGCCGCTTCTCGCCCACAAGTGTCGTGTAGTAGGACTTGGATGTCAGACTGGATTTCTCATATAGTCTGACAATGTTGTCGAGCTTTGAAGAGGTGACAACCGCAAATGCTGGGACTGGCGCCTCTTCTGTCTCGCTCTCGTGGGGTAGGAAAAGGTCAGGCTGTAGTTTTCGTGGACGCAGTGAGCTTTCGAAGTCTCGGAATTTGCTGATGACACCATCAAATGCTGCCTTGTCCCGAATTTTGTACTTCGACTGTACGCAAAGGATTTTGCCATGAACTGGTTCAGAGGTTAGCAAGTCAACGCCCTGATCGTGGCTCTTCTTAGTGTTGGGAATTGGTGCTGCAAACTCGCTGAACTCATCAAGTAGTGGGACTAGCTTCTCTGCGAGGTTCAGGAACGTATCGCCGCGCTCGTTTGAACCGAGGTCGCCGAACTGCTCTTCAAGGTGCGCCATAAGGTTTTCAAAAGACTGCAAGAAGTATGGCAGTACGCTAATGGTTTCATCGATCATGTCGTTCTCCTTGCGGTGACATCTCCGCCCTGTAGCTACCGAAATGCCCTATTGTGTGGCATAAAAAATTATTCTACAGTTTCTGTATATCTCCCTGACCCTGATAGGCTCTCAGCCTCCCCATTGCCGCATGGCTCACTTCGACCGCGACAAACTGAACACGCCTGTGTAATAGCTGCTCGTGAAAAATCCGACGAACTCTTTTTCTGTGGCCCGTCCGATCCAGTCGAAAACGCCTCCGTCCTTCGCTCCGAGGTCGGTCGTGCCTTTGAACATCACAGCCTTGCCCGCCTGTCGGCCTTCCATTTTGATCGTGTACTTGTAAGGCCGCCCGCAATCACCCTCGAATGTCGCCTGCCAGACTCCGTCTTCGTATACGACTTTGCACGAGAGGTTCTTGCATATCTCCTTGGCCGGGACTGCCCCCTGCGCCGGATTGTACGTAGACCATGTGCCAGTCCAGTCGCCCGCTATGTCAAGCGCAGGTTCCTTCTTCTGATCGCTTTGAGTTTGAGCAAAGCATAAACCTGTGATCAATGTGAGACAAAACAGAACACGCCAACTATGTTTCACCATGTTTTTTTCTCTTCAGAAAAAGTGGCGCAAGACGAGCTTGCGCATCTCCAAATTTCGCACCTTGAGGGCGCAGAGCAATCTAACAGATTGCTCCACACGAAAGGCCCCCTCAAGGCTTGTCGGGCGCGATGAAGTTCGTCATCGACAGATCGTAATAGCTTTGATAACGTCCCGCGTCGAAGTCCTGGAGGAATACGTTCATCTTCTGCAACAAGGTGACGAGCCGATGCCCCGGCAGTCGGGCCGGATGCGGATAACGCCCGGCGATTGCGCGAATGAAGAGGCTCTTATCATTGATGGGCAGTTTCCGCACGTTCTCCGCGAAGGGAGCGAACAGGCCGCTTTCGAAGAGGTACTGCTCGACGTTCGATGTATAGAAAGCCGTCACCGTAAAACCGGTCTTGCGCAGATAATCGCCCACTGCTGCAAGCGCCTTCCTGCCGCCGAAATCACCCACGACCGGAATGATCAGGTTTTTCTCGTGCATCCCGCGCACGAAATCATAATCCTCCGCGCTCGACAGAAAGTTCCCCTGCTTTCCATTCAGGTCGGTCTCCAGAATGATATCTTTCAACGTCGGAAAGTCAGCGCCCAGGTAGCCTTCCATTCGATATGAAATGTCCAGCCCTGCCGAGCGGAAACTCTTGTAGACATACTCCAGACTCGCTTGATCCTTCTCCGAGAGAGCGAACTGAAAATCTTCCTGTATCGACTTGCGAATCGCTGAAAGATTCGCGGCAAAAGCGCGATCATCTCCCGGAATCTGATTGAAGGCGCTCAACAACTCACTGGCCGGAGCGCCCGCTGCCGGGATTTTTTCTTTCGGCAAAGGCTTGCTCAACAGCAGAGAAAGAAACTGAGCGCGATTCGGCGAAAGGTGAAATACAGCCTTGTACATCAAATGCTGGATCATCGCCTGACGACGGATGTCGACGATGAAGGCGATGCGCGGGCGCACTTTGGCGATGTAGGTGAAATTCTGTTCCGGCCCTACGCCGAGGTATGCTCCGCCGGTCGCGCTGAGTTGTTTCAACTTATCGACTATGTGCAGATAGGATGTTTCGTTGGAAGTGAAATTATCCGAGCGAAAATAACCGCCTTCTTCAGAGATGTCGCGGATGAGGCGTGAAAACTCTGCGGCGGAAAGTTTTTCAGGCTGTTGCAATGGCGCAGCGGCTGTCACTGCCGAGGCGACGATAAACATCAGCGTCAGAGCCGAGGCTGTCAACTGACTTCGCCATGATCGCTGACGAGCGCCTGATGATCGAGAGAAAGAAACTCTCTTCAAAGCGCGCATTGTCTTTGGCGCGAGACGAACGTGATCAATCGATTCCATATTCGCTACTCCTCATGGATTAAAACTCGATGCGCTGAGTATATCCTTTGAGCCTGTCGCGCGTCATCCGCGAATGGGCCACTGTTGGCAAACCCGACCAATCTGTTTCGCTATGAACTGAAAACTGAAAACTGAAAACTGAAAACTATTCACACCGCAGCGCAACTATCGGGTCTACCTTCGCAGCCCTCCGCGCGGGAATGTAGCTGGCCAGCAGAGCTATGCCTCCAAGCGCGAGCGAGAGCGCGACGAACGTAAACTGATCAGTCGCGCTGATGCCGAAAAGCAGGCTCGACAAAACGCGCGTCAATGCGAATGCGCCTGAGAGTCCAAGCGCAATGCCGATTGAAACCATGATCGCTGCCTGTCGGATTACGAGTTGAAGGACGTTGCGCCGTTCTGCTCCAAGCGCCATGCGAATGCCTATCTCATGAGTTCGCTGGTTTACCCAGTATGTCATAACGCCGTAGATTCCTGTCGCGGCAAGTATCAACGCGAAAGCGGCAAAGACTCCAAACAGAAGCAGGGCGAAGCGTCGCCGCGCGAGAGAATCGTATGACCGCTGCTCCATCGTAGCGACATCGAAGACAGCAATCTCAGGGTCTATGCCTTGAATCTCGTCAGTGATCGCCTGAGTCATCGGCGCGGGATCGGAAGTTGTGCGGGCGACCAGGTACATGTTCCTTGCGGCGGATTGCTCGAACGGATAATAAACAGCGATTGGCGGCTCCTTTTCCGCGCTGTACTCCTTTGCGTCGCTGATCACTCCGACCACCGTGCGCCAAGAGCCTGTCGTTCCCCGTCGCATCCGTTTGCCGACCGCGCTCTCATTCGGCCAGAAGCGTTCAGCCATCGCTTCATCTACGATGACCGCTTCAGGCTCGCCTCGTCTGTCATGCTCATTGAAGTATCGCCCCTCAATCAGAGGGATTCTCATCACGCTGAAATAGTCGGGGCTGACGATGCGCGTGTTGGAAATGATGAAGTCCTGAGCATTCTTAGGCACGTAGCCTTCGATGGTTATAGGCTCCCAGGCGAACGCAACGGAACTCATCGGCAGCGAATAGGTTATCGCTACAGATTCGACTCCCGGCAGCGATTTTATTTTTTCATTGGCTCGCTGGTGAAAAGAAATGATCGTTTCCGGCTTGGGATATCTCGAAGCAGGAAGCGAAAGGCGAAGAGAGTGAACATTGCGCGCATCGAAACCCGGATGAGCGTTAGCTATGCGTTGATAACTGCGAATGAGCAGCCCCGCGCCGATCAGCAGAACCAGAGACAAGGCGACCTCGACAACTACGAGCAGCCTGCGTATGCGATGCTGACTGCGACCGCCGCCCATACTGCGACCGCCTTCCTTGAGCGATTCATTCAGGTCGACGCGCGAGGCTCTGATCGCTGGCACCAATCCGAAGATGATGCCGGTCGCAAGCGAGATTAAAAAGGTGAAGGCCATCACCCGGCCATCTATGCCTACTTCATCGAGGCGCGGAATGTTTTCCGGCCCCGTTGCGCGCAACACCCTGACGGCCAGCAGCGCGATTGCGAGTCCGACAATACCGCCCACAAGAGCGAGCAGCGCGCTTTCAGTCAGCAGTTGCCTTATTATGCGAAGTCGACTCGCGCCCATCGCAGCGCGAATAGCGATCTCCCTTTGTCGCGCCGACGCGCGGGCGAGCAGCAGGTTTGCGACATTGGCGCACGCGATCAAAAGCACGAAGCCGACAGCGCCCAACAGCACATACAGCGCGAAGCGGATATCACCGACGACCTGTTCGAGCAATGGAACGACGCTGATGGTAAGCCCGCCGTCAGGGGGGTAAGCCTCCGGGTACTGCTGTTTCATTTGCGCGGCCAGCACATCCATTTCCGCCTGCGCCTGAGCGACGGTGACGCCGGGATTGAGCCTTGCGAAAATATTAAAATCTTCATTGCCGCGATTCTTCCTCGCGGTTTCGGTCATCGGAAGAGGCAGCAGCAGGTCAGCCTGCTCTATGGCGTTGACGGCAGGCATCACTTCCTTGTTCAAAGAGAAGTCTGCCGACATCACACCGACTATCTCGAAGTTGTTGCCGTTGAGTATGAGTGTTTTTCCGATCACATCGCGGTCGCCGCCTAAGCGCCGCTGCCAGAACTGATAACTTAAAACCACGGTCTGAGGCTTGCCCGGCTCATCTTCTTCCGGCAGGAGGACGCGGCCAAGAATGGCGCGAGCGCCGAGGAGCGGAAAGAATGAAGAAGAGACCCTCGCTCCATCGACGTGTTCGGCTCTGTCCTGCCCCGTGAGGTTGAAGCTTACTCCGATGGTGACAGCCACCTGCTCGAAGACACGATTTTCCGCTTTGATGTCGAGATACTGACCGGGCGAAAACCAGTCCTGTTCGACGTTCAATCCGGGAGAGCGATTCCAGAGGATGACTAATCGATCCGCGTCCTGATAAGCGAGAGGGCGCAGCAGCAGAGCGTTGGCCACGCTGAAGATGGCGCTGTTAGCTCCGATGCCGATGGCCAGCGACAGTATGGCGACAGCAGTAAAGCCTGAGTTCTTCAGCAGAGTTCTAATGCTAAAACAGAGATCATTCCACAGCGATTCCATCAGCAACCTCTTAGGGTCGGAGTTGTCTGAGCCACTTGAGCGTAACTATATTCGATTCCATCTGGGATTCCCAGCCGGATGAGGTAACTCATCAATTAGGAGAAGAGAAATGGCCTTTCATTAACGCCTCGATTCATCGAGGTGGGTAGCGGCGCAAGGCTCTTCCCAACGGTTTCAACCGTTTTCGAGAAACCGTTGAAACGGTTGAAGTCGCCAAAGCCTATTCACCCAGCTAAAGCAGGGTGTTAATGAGAGAGGATGCCTACTCATTTTTTCTCCCAGGACTGAGGGATTATCGGATGAGATGCGATTATTCAACAGGTGGCTTCTGCCAATATCCTTTTGGCCAGCGGCGCGGGTTGAATCCTCAGAGCTTGCTTCAATAACGATAGATAATTGCTGCGAGAAATTTCTCTCGCGCCGAGCGAGCGGGTGTGATCGGTCAGCACCTGAATATCCAGCAGTGAAAAACCCGACTCTCTGAGCGATTGAATCAAATAAAACAAAGCTATCTTGGAAGCGTCGGTTTCTTTATAGAACATCGACTCTGCCGAAAAGAATCCGTTCGTTGCGATGCCGAACACGCCGCCAACCACGCGCGAATCCTTCCAGCATTCCACGCTGTGCGCGTATCCGCGATGGTGAAGTTCTATGAACGAGGCGATGAAGTCTTCCGTCATCCAGGTTTCATCTCCCGTCCAGCGAGGCAAGGCGCAGCCCTTGAGCACTTCTTCAAAGCCGCAATCAATCGTTACTCGAAACGGTTTCTTTTTTATTTTTCTCGCGAGGCTTCCTGAGACATGAAATTCGTCCAAAGGTATGATGGCGCGAGGGTCAGGCGACCACCATGTCACGGGATAGGATGACCAGGCGAATATCCCTCTCCTGTATCCTTCCAGCATCAACTGAGGAGTTAGCTGGCGTCCGATTGCAAGAGGGTAATTCCCTGGACCGCTGGCCGGGTCGGGAAAGTCATCGCCTTTTTCCAGTATCGCGATCCCTCCGATATATCTCATATTTCCAATTCCTGTCGATGAGCATGGAGCAGCCAGACCATTGATCAATCAACGGGCTGATCGAGAGCAGAGCGAAAGTATTATGAAACCTCTCGCGGCAGACTGTTTATTCGGATGCCTAACTCAGCCTCGTGTTGTGAAGCAGAATCTTGGTGCCTTCCTGAAATCGCACTTCGATCTTGTTTGGCGGCATAGAGGTTTGAACCGAGCCGAGGCCGAACTTGGGGTGATTGATAACGTCGCCTTCGGAAAAATTCGATTGCATACTGTAGGACTTGACCGGGCGGGCCGGGTCTATGTTGTATGCGTCGGACTTTCGCCCGCGAGTCGTCGTTTTCCCCGTAGCGCGCGTTTTGGGTTTGGCCGTCGGCGCTGATTTGAACTTGTGCGTGCCGCCGCAGGTCGAGCAGGTGACTTTCAAAACGTTGTCGCCTTCCATCGCCGCGATGGCGTGTGTGCGTTCAAGTTTGCACTTGCCGCACCATGCGTTTATGTCCATGCCGACCCGAAATTTCTTGAAAAGCATAGCGTGACTATACCACTTCGCCGGAGGGCGGCTCAAATCAATTCTCTCAGCTTTCGCGCCGCCCGGTAGTGTATGCCGTTAGACTCGTCGGGAATCTCTCCCGCTCGGAAGAGTCCATCGACCCATCTGAGGTATTCGCCTATCGCTCGTTTGCCCGCCACATGAGCCTCGACCTCTCCGCGACGCTCATCCGCATAGATGTGATAAACGAATCCGTCGCGTCCGAGGTACACGCCGCTTTCCCAAAGCCCCGGCCTGACCTCACGCCCTTCCATGCCGAGAGAGGTGCCGCTTGCGGCGATCAGCACGACAGCTTTTCCTTTTGGGGTATCGACGGGCATAGCCTTATTTCTACCTCAACGACCGGAGCCGCGCAATGATGCCGCGCTGTGCTAATGTTAAGCTGATGATGATGTACAACAGGCTGCCAGCCTGTTGATAACCTGAAGGTGTGAAACTTTGGAGTATCCGCAGGCTGCCAGCCTGCTCTACCTTGAGGAGCGCCGTTGATAAATATTCATTCGATCTGTTGCAGCCTCGCCTTCGCGCCTTATCTGACCGAAAGCGCGCAAGCCTTCCTCTACGAAGAAACGTCTATCTCGCAGGTCATACGTCAGGGAGGCAGCGGATTGATAATCCGATCAGACGCGGATTTGCATCTGCGATATCGGAACAGGGAAACTACTTTGCACCCCGACGCCGCGCGGCATTACCTCCGAACAGTAGAGTTTCGATCAGACTGCTTCGATATCGCGAGGCTTTCCGATGAAGTCATACTCGCCAGCGCGGGCGATGCGCTTCTGCTCTCGCATCCGCAATCTGAAATCTGGCTCGATGCAGAAACAGTCTCGCATCTGGTCGAGATTGCGGGCGGCTCGACAGAGACCGCATTGCCGGAATGGATCACTGTTTCAACGGCAAGCGGGCGATTGCTCCTGAGCGACGGGCGCAGTGGCCGCTGGGTTTTACTCGGCGCGGATCACCTCGCGGAATTCGAGCGAAGGGCAGAGGGATTGAATGAATCATCGGCTCACACGCCCGCGCCGCGCTCGCCGCGAATGACGATCAAAGGCGTAAGCGTGCGTTTGCAGTCGGCTTTCAGACTTGCCCGCGCGCTTGAGTCATTTGCCGAAACAAATGATTTCGAGCCGTTCGAGGATCAAGGCCCTGACTATTTTCTGAGCGTGGCGCGCGCAACTGAAGGCATGACGATGTTGGATTCCGATATGCGCACAGGCGTAACAGCGCGCGAGGCTCCTAAGTGGGCGGCAATAATTCAAGCGGAGATCGAGCAACTTCATGCCCGCGAGACGGAGCGCGGCTCTATCCGCACAGTCTTTGCCGACGTAGAGAACGGTCGATGGGTGATGCAGTGTGGCGATGAGATTTTTATCGATCACACGGAGCTTGCGCGCCTTCGATCAGGCGAGACCGGATTCGAACATTCATCGCTCGCAGCAAAAAAAGAGGGTGATTATCTTTTGTTGCTCGATCACAGGACTGGCTCGTGCGTCGCGATTGATAAGAGTCGAGAGAGTCTTGAGAGTCTGTAGAGTCCATAGAGTCTGGGGAGTCAGCAGTGGTGAAGGCTTTGCGGTTTTTATCAGAGCGCGTTAAGAAGTTCAGACCTTGCGCCGAAGGCGCAGAGAGAAGGTAGCCAGACGTGCAACGTCTGGGATTGAGCGATCAGGTTTCGCGCTCTGAAAGAGCGCCAGAACATCTGCCGCGTCTCCAACGCGGGATCGTTTAATGGACGGTTCCAGATGTTTCACATCTGGCTACCTTCTTCGATCTGCTTCGCGGCAAAAGGCGATTTCCAAACACGCTCTCACGCTCATCATTGCTCTGCGGCGTAAGACATCCTATAATGCAGCCGTTTTGTTGGCCTGTAGTTTGCTATCTCTCCAGGCGCATCTCCCGGTTTCCTGGGGAAGAGAAAAGCAATAACGCCGCGAGAGATTTCTTCAAACATTCTCTGTGCCCGGTGAGTCATCATAATGAGCGAGGCGTTACAGACAATACGCGATAGAATCCGGCAGGCAAAAGAAGGCAACTCCCAGGAACTCGATTTGAGATATATTTTGTCTGGGCTTACTGACGCCGGGGAAATGGATGCAGTTGGGAGAGAAATCTGCGAACTTGAATCGTTACGGTCTTTGATTTTACTCAATAACAACCTTGAGACGCTGCCGGA
>DLHY01000143.1 GCA_002483445.1 Blastocatellia bacterium UBA7656 | reverse complement strand
CTTAACCGAATTTTCGTATGGAATTCCAGATTTTCGTACTGATCGAAGCAGGTTGTTGAAGAGAGTTTCTTGCTTTTCAACAGGTTGCTCTCTGGCACAATGCTTGAATTATTTTGATCGGCCAAAACCATAATGGTTATGAATTTTGAGAAGCAGCCTGCGCTGCGTTCTCCATGTTTAGTTGTGTCTTTTTTAAAGACCCATCATGTCCGACCCGGACTATTGACCGTGCTCGATGTCCGGGCCTCAATGTCCCAAAAGGAGGAGTAATAATGAACAGACTCCGCAAGGCAAAATCGATGGCTTCCGCGCTCGCCGTCGCTATGATGGCGGCGCTGGTGATGCCTTTGTTTGCCGTGCCAGTCATGGCTCAGGCGACTACCGGCTCAATTCGAGGCGTGGTCACTGATCAGGCTGGCGCTGTAGTTACAAATGCGAAGGTCACGGCCAAGAATCAGGCCACCGGGGTTGAAAGCCCTGCTTTCAAATCGACTGCTGAAGGAATCTACAGTCTGACGAATCTCAATCCCGGAAAATATTCGCTCACAGTCGAGGCCAGCAATTTCAAGCGTTCGGTGCTGACCGACATTGACGTTCGTCTCGGCGAAACAATGACTCTCGATGTGACGCTCGAACCGGGCGGCGTAAGCGAAACTGTAACCGTCACGGCAGGTGCGGAAGAAGTCGTCAACCGCGAGTCGGCTCAGGTTTCATCTTCATTCGATTCGCGCAAGGTGAGCGAGCTTCCTTCGAACGCTGCCGGAGGTGGCATAGACACTCTGGCGCTTCTTGCGCCCGGAGTCGTGCCGGGTCTGGCAGGAAACTCGAACGGAACGACGCTTTCAGTCAATGGCAATCGTTCGCGCTCGAACAACTTCACCATTGACGGTCAGGACAACAACGATCTGGCAGTGGCCGGGCCTGCGTTTTTCGTCACAAACCAGGACGCGGTTGCAGATTTTCAGGTCGTCACAAACAACTTCTCAGCCGAGTACGGTCGCAATCAGGGCGCGATTGTCAACATCGTGACCAAGTCCGGCACGAATGATTTTCACGGCAGCGCGTTTCTGTTCCACCGCGATCAAAAGTTGTTCGACACCTTGACCAACCTTGAGCGACGCGGCGGTCAGGAGGAAGCTCCTCCCCTGCTGTCGAACATATTCGGCGGCACCGTCGGCGGCCCTGTCATCAAGGACAAGGCTTTCTTCTTTGGAAGCTATCAGGGGATACGTCAACCCGCATCGACGATAGGACGCGGCACGGGGCTGGCATTCCTGCCCGAAGAGTTTTCGCGATTGAAGGCCACTTTTCCCAACAACGCGGCCATCGCTGCGCTGGCGGATTTCGGCGCGTTCGCGATAACCGATCTCGGCAGCGTGCGTCCGCGAACCGACATCGATCCGTTCGGAATAATCACTCTTCCGATCAATCCGGCTCTGCCCGCTACGGGAGCCAATGCTGCATCCTTCCGCGCCGCTTTCCCTGAAAGGACTTTCAGCATTCCTTTCACTCAGGATGAATTCACTGGTCGAGGCGACGTGAAGCTGACCGAGAAAGACAGCATCTGGGGAAGCTATCTCTATCAGGAAGGCAACAGCGTCAACGCGCTCGGCGCGAGCAACGGATTTACGGGCGACATTCCCTTCTACAGCCACAAGACGGGCGTAACCTGGAATCGTCAGGTTTCCAACGCCGCGCTCAACAGTTTCTTCTTCTCCTACAGCCGACTCCTGGTCGATTTTGGAGGCGGATGCGAAGGGTTGAAGGGCTGCATACCGGGATCGCCGCAAATCGATGACACATTCTCAGTCTACGTTCCCGGCGGAGTTCGCACTTCTTCGGGAGCCCCAGGCGGATTGCAGACGCTCGGCGGCGGAAACAACCTCCCGCAGGGGCGACTCGTTCAGGTGTATCAGTTCTCGGACACCTACAGAGCCACTCGCGGAAGGCATTCGCTGACGGCTGGCATCGACATCCGCAGGTTGATCAACGAAAGCACTGTGTTGTTCAACTTCAACGGCACGTACACCTCCTTCACTCCTGCGCGCCTCTCTCAGAACAATCCCGGATCGGTCACCTTCGCCGCAGGCGAGCCGACCGTCCAATACAATGAAACGGATCAGTTCTACTTCCTGCAGGACGACTGGAAGATACGCGACAACCTGACGCTCAACCTCGGCGTGCGTTATGAGTACACCGGTCAGCCGGTCAACACGCTGAGCGATATCACGGCTGCTCGCGAATCGAATCCGCAGGAGGCTTTCTTCCGACAGAACCTTCCTATCGAAGCGCGAACCATTCCGAAATTCGCCAGCGACAAAAACAACTGGGCGCCTCGCGTAGGCTTTGCTTACACTCCGAGAATTGGCAAAGACGGCTTTTTCGGAAAGATTCTCGGAGATGATGCAACCGTCATTCGCGGCGGTTACAGCGTCGCTTATGACCCGGCGTTCTACAACATTCTGATCTTCCTTTCGACCTCGACTCCGTTCGTGTTCAACAACACGATCAGCAATCCCGCGGCTGGAGCGCTTCTACCGATTCCCAACGCGCGACCTACAGCCGGAGCTTTGCAGCAGTTCGTCAGGCAGAACAACCTGGTTGCCACCAACGTCTTCGACCCGCGACTGCTTTCGCAGTCAACTCTTCCACAGGATTTCCATTCGCCCTACTCACAGCAGTGGTCGCTTGGAATTCAGCGGCAGATCGGTCGAAGCAACGTGTTCGAGGTTCGCTACCTCGGCACGCATGGCGTGAGCCTGTTTCAGAACAGGGATGGAAATCCGAGAATTGATCGCCTCGTCAACGGGTTCTCTCGCGTCGTCGGCGGTCAGACGATCAACTTCCCCGGTTTCCCGAACCTTGTGCCGCAGGGCATCACCCCGCAGGTCTGTGTCGATAATCCTGCGACGCGCGATGTCGAATCCGCCTGCAATGGCCGAATTCTGGCCGGACAGGGAATCATCACCGAAACCGGCAATCACGGACAGTCGCTCTATCAGTCTCTACAGACCCGTTACAACGGCAGATTGTTCAATCAACTCACTCTCGGCTCGTCTTACACCCTGAGCAAGGCGTTTGACACCGCGAGTGAAGTAGTCGGTTTGACTTCGGCAGGCTCGCTCTCTCAGGCAGCATTCAACATCACTGGATCAGAGCGCGGCTATGCAGGATTTGATCGTCGTCACGTTTTTTCGATCAATGGAATCTGGGACATCCCGGCCTTCAAGGATCAGAAAGGCGTCCTCGGTCACCTGCTCGGCGGATGGCAGATCAACAGCGTCTATCTGATCAGCAGCGGGCGACGCTACACGATTGCCAACGCATTCAACAACCAACTCAACGCTCTGGGCGTGCCGGTCTACAGCCAGCAGGTAACGGCTGACCGCGCTCGTCCGTTCTTCGGCAACCCGAATGCGGATCACACGCAGGTGGGCATCACCGGAATCGACATCCTGCTCGGCGCGGCAGCCTTCGGCTGGAACACCGCAGGAGTTAATCCGACGACAGCCCTCTACCTGCTCAACGATCTCAACAACGGAGTTGTCACTCCGATCGGCAAGGATCGAGTCTACGCGATCATCAACGGGCCGGGATCGACCATACTGTTCAACAACCCGTATGGCGATATCCCGCGCAACAGCGAAGTCGCGCCCCGCATCAACCAGCTTAACGCCGGGTTCTTCAAGACCACCAATGTCACGGAGAGAGTGAAAATCCAGTTCCGCGCTGAATTGTTCAATCTGTTCAATCATCCTCAGCCCGGATATGGAACGACCTTCGTCAACGCAACCTTCCCTGATCGCACCGCTGTGAATGCGGGCTTCCAGGACGGGTTCAACGACTTTGGCGGAATCGAATTCGCCCGAAGAGTTGTGCAGTTCGGTTTGAGAGTGGTCTTCTAAAAAGAGACCGTCGAACGAAACTGATTCGGGGAGAGGCTGGCCTCTCCCCTTTTTTTGAGCTCCCCTCAATTTTGCCCTGCCCTGTATCAGATGCAAACATTTCAAAAGCCTGTCGCATTCTCCATCCTGTAACCAAATATGATATGAGGAAAGTTATACGAATCTGATGCGAGAGATCATTCGTCGCGCGAACGGCAATGAACTTTATCGCAAAAAGATTTGCAATATTTTCTGCGCCGATTACGTCTTTAATAATGAGGAGACGCATCCATCGGCTAATCGAAAGCCGAATCAAGAGTGAAAACGTTTTGATCGGGGAAGTTTTCAAACAAACGTCCCGACATTGACCTTCAGGTGATTCTGGCAGCCCCTCCGGGCTGCCCCCACAGTAAACCCGGATGAACCTCGCTTAGGGCGAGGCATAATAAAATCAGGAGGAAATCTTCATGAACAGATCGAGAATCAGACCCAATCAACTTTTGGGCGCGGGAGTGATGATGGCTGTCGCGCTTGCCCTGATGATTTCGCAATCGATGCCAACGGGAGCCGCCCAATCCGTAGGAGGCTTCGACACAGCATTCTATGATGTCATTCCCGATCCGGGAACGGGCATCTCTTCGGCGATGCCCGGCACCACGTTCTTCCTCAAAGGAACAGTGGTCAGCCGTTCGGTTATATTCACCACGCCCTGCACTCCATCCGGCTCGCCTCGCGGAACGTGGCGCGCGTGGGGATTCATCGCAGACGACGGCAGAGCCGTCATAAACCACAGCCTTACGCTTAGTCCGATGAACGGCTCAATCGAATTGCAGGGAGCTACAGGGGTCACGCTGGCCACTGAACCGGCGGCTCCAACCGACCCGAACGATCCTCTGGGAAATGTCAACGGGCCGACTGAAGTCCTTTCGGTCGTAGGAGGCGCAGGGACATACAGAGGAGCCAACGGCGAGGCGCATATCCGGCCATACTGCTCGACTGGACTGGCCCCGTTCAAGTACGATCGCCCGTTCTGCCTCCTCGTCAAGGAAACCTCACGCAGACGCGGACTCGACATTCGATAATAGATCGCTGCCTGCGATTGCAGATGCGCAGACGCGAAAACGATGGGTGCAGATTTTCTGTCACTGATGATTTGCATGATCGGGCAAATCATCAGTGACAGATTTCATACTCGGCCTGACAGGTCATTTCGGCGGGGGAGCAGGGCTACCGCCATCGAGGACGAACTTCCACGAGCCGTCCGCCTGCTTCTTCCAAACGGTGAGGTAATGCCCGTAATTGACGCTCGGCTTCCCTTCCGCGTCTGTGCCTTTTGAAACAGAATAGCCTATGGTGAAACCGAGATCGCAACTTGCAGACATTCCGGCTATGACCGGTTTCCAGACGAGCGAATCTCCCGGATCGGGCTTTTCACCAAACGCTGTTCGCACTACTTCTTTTCCGCTCAACCCTGTCGTGAGCAGTCCGAGCATCGAGCCGTCATCCGTTATGTAAGCGGCGAAAGCTTCGCCTGCCCACTTCGCCTCTGAAAGCGCGGAAAAATCTGAATCAGCTTTCATGATCGCCTCTCGCGCCGACTGGATTTCCACTTTGCTCCTGCTGGCTGATTTCATCGAAGAAGGTTGCTCGCCCGACCCTATCTTATCGGCGCTCTTTGAGAGTGGTGATCGCGCATTGGCTTTGACGAGCGCGGCGATCTTCCATGCGTTGTTCTGTTTTTTCCAGTAGAGCAGATAGACGCCTTGCCCGCTTTGCTGGTTTTTGTCCGCATCCTTCATCGAAAAATCGAAAACGCCTGATGTGTAGCCCATGTCGCCTGCCGCCGAGACTCCCGCCCGAAGCGCCCGCCAGTTCGAGAACATCCGAGGAGACTCCTCGGCGACGAATCGGCGAATCGCTTCTCTGCCCGTTATGACCGGTTTCTCGCGAGCGAGTATATTTCCATCATCGGCCATGAAAGCAAGATAAGCTTTTTCAATCCCCGTCGCCGAAAGCATCTTTCCGAACTCTTCATCCGCTTTGAGCAACGCCGCGCGCTCAGGTGCGCCTTCGAAACTTTTCAACACTCCTCCATTCGTGTTGCCTGCCGCGACTATCAGCAGCAGCGACAAAACTGAGACTGCTTTTTTCATTAGTAACTCCTCTGAAAAAGGTCTGGAGTCCAGAGTCTGGAATCTGGAGTCCGTTATTTGGAGTCGTCACCTATTTTTCATACTTTATAGCGGTTTACAATTGCGTGAACAGGATGAAGGCAAAGAGTATAAATTTGGCCTTCTCCTGCACTTAACCTCTTCATCCATGTGCAAGCCGCTATAAAGGCGTCGTCTCTGGCCGCTTCGATGGCTCTTCAGAAAATATGCGGCAAGCTGGCAGCTTGATGGTTCTCCGGTTTTCGTACTTTCTCCATGCACGGCGCAAATCGATCAATTACTGACGAGAAGCGGCGGTTTATTGACAGGCCCCTGAACAACTTTTTCCTCTGATGGGGTGTGCGGCTGCAAGCGAATCTGAGAGCGAACGAAATCAATCGTCACCTTGTAGTTCTTCAGAAAGTCCCCGCCCAGTATGCCGCTCTGCTCGAATCCGCTCGTTTCGTTGATCGCGCCGAAATCCAGAATCAACGCGCGTATGTTTTTAACCTGAAGATCGGCAACGCGACAGTTGGCGACTCTCAACAACTCGACATTATCGGCAATCCCGGCAGCGCCGATGACTCTTCTCGTCTGGCCTTTGATTTTGCGATCCGCGAGATTGAATCGCTCGACGGCGGAGGAAGAAAGAACGAGCGACCCGGCGGCTGAATCGAGTATGGCATTGATGCGATGCTCGCTGTCGATTTCAGTCTCGACGCTGATCAGTCCGTTTTGAGTGGTGCGGAAAGGAACGACCCGCACATCTTCGGGAAGCGTGAGAGGAATTGTCGGGTCTTCCTGAGGTTCGAGTTTCAACACCTTCGATTGGTAATCAAGCTGGGTCAAAAAAGTGGAAAGCACGGCGAGACCGATCAGCCCGTCTTCGCGCTCTTCAAGGGACTGATCTTCTGAGACGTGGAAAGCGCGGATGAAGCACGGGACTGATTGAACCTTCACGCCATCGAGTTGAACGTTTTTGATAAGACCGTAAACTATGGGGAATTTGCCCGTGCCGCCGAAGCCTTCTGAGTTGCCTCCGCGAGCGATCTCCTTGATGCCTAATCTTTTGGCGGCCTTTTGTGAAACGACAGTCGAGTAAGAGCCTGTATCGATGACGAAGTTGGCTTCCCGCCCGTTGATCAAAACCTTCACGTAAGGACGGCGATCCAGGCCCATTCGAAAAGGCACACTGCCTGAAGGCTCGCCGCCGACCTGATAAATCCTGAGTCCCGCAAGGCGGCGATAGAAGCGTATAAGCCCGCGCACGCGGTCGCGCCGCTCCGAATCGGTTATCGGCGCGCTGTCGAGAAATTTCTCATAAGCGTCGGCGGCTTCGGCGAAGTATTCCAATCGCGAGGCCGCGCGAGCTATCGTTATAAGATAATCAGGCTCTTGCGGGTCGAGCAGGTGCGCCTGAAAAGCCTTGGCGCGGGATTCTTTCGTGCGTCCCTCGTAGTAATCGATTTCGGCGGCGGCTCCGAACGCCAGCGGCTCTTTCGGATCGAGCCGGAACGCTTCCACAAGCTCGTTGGTCGCCGATACGATAAGCCCCGAACGCAGAAGAGCCGCCCCTGCAAGCGCGTGCGCGCGAGCATTGTTCGCATCGATTCTGCTCACGCGAAGCGCGTGTTCGTAGCAGTTGCGATAATTCAGAGATTTCAGATAAGCGCGCGCTATCTGGAGATGAGCCTGCACTTCCTCAGCATCGCGGTCGAGGACTTCTTTATAAATGGTTATCGCTTTTTTGTAATCGCCCGATCGCATGGCTTTCGCCCCGTCGCGAAAACTGCGCTCGTTGAGTTTGTCTTTGGTCTGCGCGTAAGACGTGGTTGAAAATGAAAACGACAGGAGAATGAAACAAAGAGCGACTCTCTGTGGTGATATTCGGATGCTGCGTCGTCTGTCGTTCATCTTAAATTCCTCCCAAAATGTATAGCAGGCTGCTAGCCTGCGAGTTCCCCGATTCTCATACCTTCGAGACATGCGCAACCTGGCAGGTCGCGCTACCAGACTTCTCTATCGAATGATCGATATTGATTCTTTCAGTCCGGCGTTGATCGCTTGCGCAGTTGATATTTTTGACTCCGCTCGATCAGGAAAAGTTCCGCTCAAAACCGGAGGCTGCCGCGTGGTGGATTTTATAACCTTGTCGGGGTAGAAGCCTGGGGGCTGCGTGTGCGAAATAATGGATGGAATCCGAAAAAGCGTCCACTGTCTAACGCGGTTGTTCATCCTTCCTCCACGATTAAGAATCAGCGCAGGAAGTTTTCTTGCGCTGATTCTCAACGTGAATCTTTCAGAGCGTGACCTGAATGGGCGCGCTCAGTTGCAGCGTCCCCCACTGAATTTTCAGAGTCACGTCGGTCGGATTGTCCGGCTTTGAAGAAAGCAGGATGGTGAGTTTTTCTTTCGATTCGGCTGCTTTCTCCATCGTCGTGATCGGCACCTTGAATTCGACCGGAGCTTTGGCGGCCTCGAAGGCATCGAGGCGAGCCGCCCGCGCCTTGGCCGGATCGATGAAAGCAAGGCTCCACGTCGCGCCATCATCCGAACGATGAAGCCCCAGATACCACGCGCCGGGGGCGATCTCTTTGCCCGCGATTTTGATCGCAACGTTGGTGTCGAGCGTAGTCCAGAAATCCTTGCCGAATCGCCACACCTTCCCTTTGGTCTGTATGTCGAACGCTCCCAGAGCTTCATACTCTTTCTTCCAGACCGGCTGCCCGAAGTTGATGGCCACTTCGCCTATGATGGCTCGCTTCTCGGTGTCGACGAAAAGCAGTCGCGTCGTCGCCCTTTCGGTCGGCGCGGGGGATTCGAAAGTTCTGATTTTTTTTCCCTGAGCCTGAACCACTGCCGCAAAGCAGAGGATCAAAACCACAGTCATGAATTTGCGCTTTATCATTAGTCTCCTCCTGAAAGTCAAAAACTGAAAACCTCGGACGGACGCTCGCGTCTGGCCTCGCCGAGCGTCGCGTCAAGGCACAAAAGGCACTTTATGGGATGGGCTTGAATCTGGGCTTGCCCAGAGAAATCCTCACCCCGCTCACATCCTTTCCGTTAAAAAAATCTACTATCGCCGACTGCACCTCCGGGTTGGGAAGCGTGTCTTCGTGACCGGCGTACTCTACGATTATGTGCGAGCCGTTTGCGAATCCCCAGCGCAGTTCTTCCGCCTGATAGGGCGGCGTGTTCGAATCGAGCGTCCCGCTGATAAACAGTGTCCGTGCGCTTGAAAGAAGCGGCCCGCGGTACTCATCTCCCAGATCGGGATTGCCCCAGACATCACCGATGTACATATCAGGAAAATTCATCGCGTTTCCTAAAATGCTCGTCGGAATCTCTTTTTTGATCCGCGCCAGCCGCTCGGCAGTCACGCCTGAATACAAGTCCATCATCGTGGTCATTCCCGAAACTCCGCGACCGATCTGGTTGTATCGCTTCTCGACGTATTTGCGAAGCACAGAGTAATCGCCTCGGTCGATGGTGTAGAAGAGCAGAGGAAATTCCGGGAAATCATTTCCATCGCCCACATCGAAACGAATCAGCATCTGCAATCCGAACCTGCCCACAGGAACATCGACCATCTGACGGGTTCGTGAGTCGCGGATCGTGACCACAGCCGGTTGCTTATCCAGTTTATCAAGCACACGGCGAAGAAGCGCGATCATATCGGGTACTTTGCCATTTACATTCGAGTCCCCGGCGGCGAGATCAGAGAGCTTTCTGAGTTGCGCGTTATAAGTCGAAGGCAGTTTGAACGAGTGATTAGGGCCTTCGGTTCCGACAAGCACTACCGAATCGAGATGAGCCGCGTGACGACGTATAGTCGCAAGGCCGAGATGCGTGCCGTAGCTGAAACCTATAAGGCTGATTTTTTCGGCTCCCAGAGCCTTTCTCAGGTCATCGAGGTCGTCCGCGCTTTCGACTGAATTGTAGCCCGCGAGATCGATTCCTCTTTGCTTGAATGATTCTATCGCCTGCGCGCCCCACGAACGGACATGCTCGATCATTTTATCCTGAGAAAGAAAAGCGTCTGTCGGAATCGAAGCGGGCGCGGCCCATGCGACGAGCGGATTGGAGCGTCCCGTCCCGCGCTGATCCATAAATATCATGTCGTGATTTTCGCGCAGACGCTCGGCGATCGCTCGCATATACGGAAAACCACCTTCTGAGATGGCTGATCCGCCCGGCCCGCCTGCGAGATAAAAAATCGGAGGGCCTGGTTTTTCCGCTCTGCTCTTGAGGCGAACGACTGTAAGCTCAATGAGCTTGCTCGAAGGCTTACTTCGGTTTTCAGGCACGCGGAGTTTTCCCATCTCGGCTTGAATTTTCTGACCCGTGGAATCGGTCAACTCTACGGTCTTGAATTCAATCGCGGGCCGCTCCTGTGCCGCAATGAAACCATTTCCCTGCATGAAAAGCAGAATCAAAACGGCCAGAATCGCAATTCTCATTCGCATATTTCACCTCACTTTTTTTCTTCCTGAGCGTAAGCGGAGACTTCATCCATCATCTTTTGCAAATCTGATTTCGACATCCATCGCCCGCCCGCCATCACTCCGCTGATGCGCGAAGTGTTTGCGATATCGACCAAAGGATTGGCGTCGAGCAAGATCAGATCGGCGCGCTTGCCTGCGGCTACAGTTCCCGCATCCGCTCTTTGCAGGAACTCCGCCGTGTTGACGGTCGCAGTTTTCAAAGCCTCGTAGGGCGTGAGTCCTGCCGCGACGAGGTCACGCAATTCGTCGTGAATGGAAAACCCCGGAACGACCGAAGGCACGGGCGTATCGGTTCCGGCAAGCAATCGCACGCGGGCGTCCTTGAGTCCTTTGACAAGTTTTTCAAGCAGTGCGTAACGCGATTTGAACGTCGAAGCCGTCTCTTTTTTGAACCTCCGCACATAAGTGTTATTCGCGGGAATCCACCCTCGCATGACTCGTGCGGGCATATATTTGACCTCCGCACGAGCAAGCACTGCATCGATATCTTCGACCTGAAGACCTATGCCCTTGTAAACCGTGAGCGTAGGTATGACCCATGTTCCGGCTCGCGCGGTCGCGTCGGAGATTTCGCGAATCATGATCGCGGTCTCCAGCAATTCGGTCGGGTAATTGCGTTTGAATCCCAGGTAAGCGTAGAGAAACTCCTCGGCGTGAGCTATGGTTTCCTGCTTCTCTTCCAGCACAGTCATCATTCCGAGGTTGCGTTGCGCGTGACCGATCACGCGCATGTGTTCACGTCGGGCGACTTCGAGCAGATGATGATAGACGGGACGGGAAAGCTCGCCGTGAATTTTCAGAAAATCGTATCCGGCTTTTTTCTGTTCTATGACTGCGCGCTCGACATCTTCGATTGTTTTGTGGGAAGGCTCGTTGACGAAAGGGCCGCTCGTATAGATCGTCGGCCCGCGGATTTCGCCTTTTGCGACCTGCTCGCGCAGTTTCAAATGCATGGGAAAACCCATGAGGTTCAGTACGGTGGTGACGCCGTTTGCGAGAAAAAGTTTCAGGAACGCTTCGTTGTCCCTCTGATCGAAGTTGAGATGAACATGCATATCAGCAAGTCCGGGAATGAGGTACTTGCCGCGGCAATCGATCTTCAAAGCATCCGTCGGAACTTTCACCCGATTCGACAGGCCGGTTTCGATTACTTTTCCGTCACGGACGATTACACTCTGTCCGGTAAGCAACTGCTCGCGGGTCATCGAAATCAGGTTGACGTTGATGAATGCAACGGTGGGCGGCTCCGACGTTTTTTGATTTGCGATTTCAGGCTGCGTGAAAATCGAGGCGATTAACAAAGTCATCGCAAGCGTGATGACAGAGAGCCTTCTGAACGTCGCTGTGCCTTGTTGTTTTCGCCAGAGAGGTGACATCTGTTTCTTTCGGGGATCATACTCCCGTCGGCCTCGGTATCATCAGTTTATTACGAGATACTTTTTCTACGTCCTGCTGCTATCGATAGTTCCGACCCTCCAGCGCAAAAGCATCGAACAAGTCAGTATAGGCTGAAACTTTTCAGGCTATTGTGAATAAACGGTAAAACATGTCTATAAACCGTAAAAGCGATGTGGCCCATGCGCATGAAAATACGAACGGCGCGGGAGGGAAGAATGCAAGGAACTTCTTCAAAAACAGAATGCCGCCGCTGAAGGCTCTCAGCAGCGGCACGATTATTTTCTGCTCTTCGGAGATCGATTTCGTTACTGTCAACTGCTTGTGCGCGCGAAGAAGTCAGCGTTCTTCCTGATGAAGCTTTGCCATTTTACCGGCACATCCGGTTCGTAAAAAATAGCCGATACAGGGCAGACCGGCTCGCACGCCCCGCAGTCGGTGCATGTGGAAGGATCGATGTACATCTGTTCCTCGTTTGGCCCTCCCTGTATGCAATCGACAGGACACACATCGACGCAGGCAAGCTGTTTTGCGCTGATGCAGGGTTCACATATCACGAACGCCAAGACATCTCTCCCTGCTCACTTGTAGTAGTTCGCATTGATCTCGATGAAATGCCTCCACTGCTCAGGGCAATCGTCCTCGGTGAAGATCGCCTGAACCGGACAGGCAGGCTCGCACGCGCCGCAATCGATGCATTCGTCAGGATGTATGTAGAGCATCTCCGCGCCCTCGAACGCTTCTTCGTCCTTGCGCGGGTGAATGCAATCGACCGGGCATACATCCACGCAGGCAGTATCTTTGGTCCCTATGCAGGGTTCCGCTATCACATAAGTCATCTAAGCCTAAGCCTCCTTTCAGAACTTTAACAACCAGGTACTATTGCTGCGAAAAGTCGATAAACTTTCGCCCATTTGTCGAAAACAGTCAATAGCTAACAGTCGTCAGGATCAGGGGTCAGGGGTCGGGGGTCAGAGGTCAGAGGTTCTTCATTTTTGAAGGTCATTGTTGACCTGCTATCGATCATTTCGCGAAGCCCCTCCTTAAAAACCACTTCTGACGAAACTCCGTAATATCTCTCTTCACCGACCCCCGGCCCCTGACCCCTGATCCCTGCTACTTCCGTGGATCGAACGTTACGTGCGGAATCATCTCCGCTTTTTCTTTCAACGTAATTGAGTTGGGCATCGACATTATGAGCTTTTCTTTCGGCACGAATGCCAGACGCGAATCGACGAGTTCCGCATTCGGGCGATATCCGAGGCCGAATTCGGCAAGCTCCGGTCGTCGCATCAATCGCTCAATTCCCCAGATGGTTTCGTCGCGGCTGAATGCGCATATCTCAGTCTCGCGGCTCATGATGATCGCCTCTTCAGGACACGCATCGACGCAGAATCCGCAGAAGACGCAGCGCAGCATATCGATTTCAAATCGCGTAGGATATTTTTCAATGTGCGGGTCAGGGTGTTCGCCCGGCTCGATGTATATGCAATCGGCTGGGCAGGCGGTCGCGCACATATAACAGGCGACACAGCGCGGGCTTCCATCCTCGCGGGCCGTCAGTATGTGCGCGCCGCGATATCGCTCCGAGTAGGAACGTCGCTCTTCCGGGTAACTTATCGTCGGGCGAATCTTGCCCGATACGTTTTGCATCATGCGGGTGAAGGTCAACCCCATCCCCGCAAGCGGAGCGAACATCTCTTTCGCAAAAGAAGTTTCGCGCTCGGCGATATCCGATACGTTGATCGTTATTGCTGGTCGTTTCATAAATCCTACTCGGTCGCAAGCGCGCCTTCGCGCCGCGCCTGCTCAAGCGTGATGTTGTGAAAGATGGTCACGCTTTCTTTCATGCTTTGGAACACTTCATCGAATGAGAGCCACAGTCGGCTCTCGCCGCTTGCGTAAAGCAATCCGGCGAAGACTTCCCACGCCGGCATAGCGTCGCCTTCCGCCAGCATTGCCTGGCCCGCGAACTGAACCCGGCCCTGATAATTCGTGTAGGTTCCCTCTTCTTCAGTCCACGCCGCGACAGGCAGAAGCACGCTTGCAGCCTTCTGCCAGTTTGCTTTATAAGGGGCGATCACGACGGAGTATTCGAGCGCGTTGACCAGATCAGCGATGAGAGCTTCTTTCTCATCATCGCCTGCTCGCGCAATCAGCGGCTTGAAATAAATGATCACGGCGGCTTTGAGCTTCCCCGAGCGGGCGGCCTCGATAGCTCCGCGGATTCCTCCCAGATGCTCGTTTGCAAATCCGAGTTTGATTGCGCCCGTCGTGTTCGGATTCTTGTCGAGACGGCGCAGGATTTCGTCTTCCTTTTCAGTCACCGTTCGGTCTTCGCCATCAAGCCGGAACTCGAAATGGGTCGCGCCGATCTTCTCGCTCATGTAGCGATTGAAGAGGAACAAAGCTTCGTTGGTCGCCGAAGCCGAAGCAAATCCAAGCACGCTTTCACGCCCGTGCTTAGAGGCGATTTCCTTCAGATTCGAATCGACCGAGATGAAGGCTTCTTCCCAGGTGATGGGAGCCTGCATACCGTCAACGCTTTTTCTCATCGGCCTTGCGATGCGCTCCCACTGCTGAAGTCGATGGAAGCTCAATCTGCCTTCATCGCACATCCAGCTTTTATTCACTTCCGGGTTGCGGCGCGCAATCATTCTGAAGATCGTCCCGTCGCGATGATCCACCCTCGTGCTGCAGCCGGTCGAACACCCGACACAGATGGAATCGGTGCTGTGAAGAAACCAGACGCGGGCCTTGAATCTGAAATCGCGCGAGGTCAAAGCGCCCACAGGACATATATCGACGACGTTTCCCGAATAAGGGTTGGTAAGCGGGCGGTCTTCGAACGTGCCTATCGAGTTGTGATCGCCGCGTCCGAAGAACTGCATCTCGCCCGTACCCGTAACGTGATCGAAGAAGCGCACGCAACGCGAGCAGAGTATGCAACGCTCCTGATCGAGTACGACCATCTCTCCGAGATCTACGACCTTGCGTTTGCGCACTTTCATGTCGAGCGGAATCTCGCTGGTGTGCAGACCATAGACCATGTAGTAATCCTGCAAACGGCACTCGCCCGCCTGATCGCACACGGGGCAATCTACCGGGTGATTGATGAGCAGGAATTCCAGCACGCCGCGCACAGCTTCCTTGACCCGGTCGTTGTTGGAGCGCGCAATCATGCCTTCGCTGGCCAGGGTGGTGCAGGCGGGCGTGAGCTTGGGCATTTTTTCGACCTCGACCAGACACATTCGGCAGTTGCCGTCTATGGGCAGGTCGGGGTGATAGCAGTAGTGCGGGATTGAAATCCCGTGATCGATGGCGGCCTGAATGATCGTCTGGCCGGGTTTGGCTTCTATCTCCTGATCGTTGAGTGTGAATTTTGGCATCGCTTCTTCAATCCTGTGCGCAAGTCGAAACGAACTACTTTTCAGTCGCCTCGATCTTTGCCAGAACTCCCATAAAATTTTTCCACATCAGAACGCCCCAGACATATCCTCCCACAGGCCACAAAACCAGGGATACAATCAGAAGAGTGAGGAAATTGTCTGCGACGAAGATGGACAGGGAAAAGCCGTGCATAACAATCTGAAAAGCGACGGCAAAGAGTATGGCGCATGGAAGCCCAAAACACATGACCCCATAGAACCAAATAAACCGGGCCTTGCCTCCGGCGCGAATTCTTTTCAGCTTTTCCCGTTGATCCATATTTCTTCAACCAATTCGAAGACCTAATGCATTATGTTGAGCAAAGCGATTCGAACTCGCTGCGGAACTTGGTCACGAAACTTCTGATAGGCATCACGTCCGCATCCGCGAGCGGGCAGATAGTTTTGCCTTCCATCATGTCGGCGATCTTCAACAGCAAATCGATGTCCGATTTCTTTCCCTTCCCCGTGATGAGGTTGCGCAGAATCTTCGCCGCCCAGCCCGTGCCTTCGCGACAGGGGGTGCATTGCCCGCACGATTCGTGCGCGTAAAAATCCGCGATGACCGAAAGCGTCTCAGGCATCCGGGTCGTCTCGTCAAGCACGATCATTCCGCCCGATCCGAGCATCGACCCGGCTTTCAAAAGCGATTCGTAATCAAGCAGCACTCCCTCGCATTCCGAAGCCGTCAGCACCGGCACCGACGAGCCGCCCGGAATGACCGCCTTGAGCTTGTGACCGCTCCTCATTCCGCCCGATTCATTATTGATGAAATCCATCAAAGGGTATCCAAGCTCTACTTCATAAGTTCCCGGTTTGTTTATGTGGCCCGAAACGGAAAACAACTTCGTGCCTTTGCTCTTTTCGGTTCCCATCGCGGCGTAAGCCGAGCCGCCGTTCGTGATGATCCACGGAAGAGCGGCAAGCGTCTCGACGTTATTGACCACAGTCGGCGAAGCGAGAAAACCCGAAACGGCTGGAAACGGCGGCTTGATGCGCGGATAGCCGCGATTGCCTTCGAGCGATTCTATCAGCGAAGTCTCTTCGCCGCAGATGTACGCACCCTGTCCGAGATGAAGGTGCATATCGAGCGCGTAGTCGCGTCCCATCACAGACGGGCCTAACAAGCCCGCCTTGTATGCCTCTTCCAGAGCCGATTCTACGGTTTCAGTCAGAAAGCCGAACTCGCCGCGCATATAGATATAAGACAGATGGCAATCGAGCGCATAAGCGGCTATCGCCATGCCCTCGATCAAAAGATGCGGATCGCGTTCCAGTAGCAAGCGATCTTTGAAAGTGCCGGGTTCGCTTTCGTCCGCGTTGCAAAGCAGGAAGGTCGGCTTGCCTGTATTGCGCGGGACGAAGCTCCACTTCATGCCCGTCGGGAATCCCGCGCCGCCCCGTCCGCGCAGGCCGCTCGTCTTGACTTCTTCGATCACTGCCGACTGCTCCATCTGAAGCGCCTTTTCAAGCGCGCGATAGCCTCCGCGTTCGCGATACTTCTCTATTTTTCTCTGACCGGGCGCGTCTATGTTGGCAAGAAGCACTTTTGTCATTCGACTGATTCCTTCGACAGTTTGAAATATTTCAAGCGACTTTCAGTTGAACGAGCAGGAAGTTCTCTCATTAACACCGCGATTGATCGCGGTGAACAGAGCGCCTCGAAATCCGCGAACTGTTTTAACAGTTTCCTTCTGCCGAAGTTTGATTCCTCGACTCATCGTCAGGCGCGCAGATGCTTTCGAGATCGACATCTGCGCGGACAGAAAAACTGTTGAAACAGTTTTTGGCTCAAGACTCTCGCTCGTCACCGCGATCAATCGCGGTGTTAATGAGAAGGTCACATTTGCGCTGTATTCAACCTGTTCACCCATGTGCATACCGCTGTAACTGCCGGACTGGGTCGGCCACAGAGGGCGGTCCCTACATTATTCGTCTTTCAACTCTTCGATTATCTCTCTCACGCGCTGGGGCGTGAGGTCTTCATAGTAACGATCTCCGACCTGCATCGCCGGAGCAGTCCCGCACGACGCCAGACATTCAGTCACGTTCCAACTGAATTTCCCGTCAGGCGTGATTTCGTTCGCCTCGACTCCAAGCTGACGCTTGATCTCATCTATGCAAGGGTACGCGCCCATCAACCAGCAACTCACGTTGCGACACATTTCAAGATGATACCGGCCTCGCGGCTGCTTGTGGAGCATCGAGTAAAACGATGCGACGCTCAACACGTCCGACGACGGATAATCCATCAGCGAGCCTATGTACTCGGCCACTTCTTCCGATATCCATCCGAACTCCCTCTGAGCCAGCGCAAGCACGGGGACGAGCGCGCAGCGTTTTTCCGGGTAGTGGCTCAGTATTTTTTCATAACGTCGCTTGCCTTCTTCGCTCAGTTCGATCATCGGTCAAGCTCTCCCGCGACAATATTGAAACTGCCGAGCGCGGCTACCGCGTCGGCTATCAGCCCTCCTTCGATCATTTTGGGAAACGCTGAAAAGAGGGGGAAGCACGGCCCGCGAGCATGTACTCGCCACGGGCGCATCGAGCCGTCGGACACGATATAAAAACCAAGCTCGCCGTTTCCGGCCTCCGTGTAGCCGTAGACCTCTCCCGGCGGAGCCTGTATGCCGTGCATGACGAGTTTGAAATGATTCATCAAATCTTCGATGTTGCCGTAAACTCCCAGCTTTGGCGGCAGCGTGATCCTGCGGTCATCGACCTGATAGGGGCCTTCGGGCAGATTCTCTATCGCCTGATCGATTATCTTCAAACTCTGGCGCATCTCCTCCATTCGAACCAGATAGCGGTCATACATATCGCCGCGATTTCCGACAGGCACTTCGAATTCGAAATCATCGTAGCTCGAATAAGGATGATTCTGACGAATGTCGTAAGCGACTCCGGCGGCGCGAAGCATCGGCCCTGTGAATCCCCAGTCGATAGCATCCTCGGCGCTGATCGCGGTCACGCCGACTGCGCGCTGTTTGAACAGCCGGTTGTGAGTGTTGAGGCGATGCAGATCATCGATGTATTTCGGAATGCGCTTGAGGACTTCGCGGGCGCGCGGGACGAAATCTCTCGGCAGATCAGCCGCAAGTCCGCCCACTCGGACGTAAGAGACCATCATTCTGACGCCCGCCGTCATCTCCAGCAGGTCGTATATTTCTTCCCGCGGCTCGAAGCTCCACCAGAAATTCGTTATCGCGCCCAGATCGACGAGGTTCGTGCCTATGCAGACCATGTGATCCATTATGCGCGATAGCTCGCCGAGTATGACGCGAATGTATTGGACGCGCTTAGGCACTTCTATGCCGAGCAGTTTTTCGACCGCGCACGCATAGCCGACGTTGTTTAGAAACGACGACATATAATTGAGCCGGTCTGTGTAGGGGATGACCTGATTCCATTGATGAGTCTCGGCCATCTTTTCGAAGCAGCGATGCAGATAGCCTATCTCGACATCGGCATCGCTTATCAGTTCGCCGTCGAGTCGGGCGACTATGCGAAGAGTGCCGTGCGTGGCCGGATGCGACGGGCCTATGTTGATGATGGTAGGCTGGCCGCTCAAGCGATCAGGCCGCTCGTCATCGCGCCATTCGGTTATGTATTCGAGCGGCAGTTTGTAGTCGCGCGAAAGCGGAGTGCGAAGGCCCGCCTCGTGATCTTTGCGAAGCGCGTGGCCCAGAAATTCTTCGTGGCAGAGAATGCGACGCAAGTCGGGATGATGACGGAAGCGGACGCCGAACATATCGTAGGTTTCCCGCTCCCACCAGTTGGCCGTCTTCCAAACAGAAGAGACCGACTCGATTTCCGGGGCGGATTCCGGAAGCGGCGCTTTGAGGCGAACCCTGTGACCGTGATCCATGGAATAAAGCTGATAGACGACGTTGAATCGCTCATCGCTTGTCTTATTCGGATAGCCGAGATAATCGAGTCCTGTGATCGTCGAGAGAAGATCGAATTTCGTCGTCGGGTCTCGTTTGAGAGCCTCGCAGATTTCTTTTATGCGGTCAGGTCTGACTGTTACGGTCAGGTCGCCGCGAAAATCATCTTCGTCGAGGATTTCTTCTTTGAACCGCGTTTTGAGCAAAGCGGCGATGGGATTTTGAGGCGCGGCAGGCTCGCGGGTGATCTGAACCAGACGCACAGCCTCACGCGCCTGCTCGTCAGCTATGAGCAGAGGCTTGGGCGAAGAGACGGTGATTTCCTTGAGAAGTTTTTCGCGGATATCGAGCCGCGCGTTCGCATCGATTTCGGTTTCCTTCTCGATGAGTTTCTGAATCATCAATATTGCCTGAAGCACGGCTTCGGGCGAAGGCGGGCATCCGGGAATGTAGACATCGACGGGTATGACTTCGTCTATGCCCTGAACGACGTGATAAGCGCGATAAAATCCGCCTGAAGTCGCGCACGCGCCCATGGAGATGACCCACTTGGGTTCGGACATCTGATCGTAGATTCTCTTCATCACCGGCCCCATCTTGTCGGTTATGGTTCCCATAACCATCATCAGATCGGACTGGCGCGGAGAAAATCTAACGACTTCAGCGCCGAATCGAGCCACATCGTAGTGAGCCGAGACTACCGACATGTACTCGATGGCGCAGCAGGCTGTTCCGAATGGCATGGGCCAGAGAGAATTCTTTCGCGCCCAGTTTGCGATCTCGCTCAGTTTGGTGGTGATGAAACTTTCGCCCAGCGCGGTTTCAATGCTCATGTTTTATCCTTTGATTAAAGCCTTTAGAGAAACGCACCAATCGTCACTTCTAATGTATCGTCGCCTCGGATGCCGGTCAAATCAAGGACTCTAAATCATCTTGCCTTGTGGCGGCAATGCGAATGCTGCGGAAACAGTAAGAGTCAATCTACAAATCGAGGCACGGGTTGTCAACGAGATGAAATCAAGGCGCGAGCGCGGAATGATTTCGCCTCGCAGCATAAAGCAGATACGTTGTCGGGATGTAGATGGCCGGAATTCCGGCAGTATCCTATAGTTGTTTTGCTGGCCTCGAATTATCAAGAGGTGTCCTGAACGTGAGTTGAAGAAGATTTTGCGAAGCAAAATGATATGTCATCGCGCTTTCGCGCGATCCGGGCAACCACAAGGGTTGTCCCTACTCCATCACCACAAGAATAGGACACAACTGTCTCGCCTGTATGATATGCAGGGCCGTTTGCACGCGGCAGCCGGCCCTGCATTCGTGACGGGAGATCGATTTGCGATTAATTGAAAGGCGCTGAACCGCTATCTATCGAGCGCAGGAACTTGATGATCTTCTTCCTGATGCCCGATTTGCGCAGCTTGGGATGATCGCCCACATGCGCCGGATTGTCGAACAACTGCTCGAAAGAGGTGACAGACCCGTCGTGCAGGAGGAACTTCTCGCGGCTGTGGACGCCCAGAAGCGATGGGGTGTTAAAGCCCGTAGCTCCGAGCGCCGTCTGATTTATCACAGCGCCCGTCCCTCTCACTTCGTGCGGTCGAGCCGGGTCGAATGTGCCTACGTTTTGGAGTTGTCCCCGGAGTTGCCCATTTTCGATTTCGTTTGTCGGGGGCGGGGGAGCGAACTCCACACGGCTGCGAGTCCAAAGCGCCGTGTCGTGACAGTCCGCGCAGCCGACTTTCTTGAACAGATTGCGCCCCGACCGCACCTTTCCATTGTCATCATCCTCCGGCGCTATAGGCGGACGAATCGTCTTTACATATTCGGTGATCGCGTCGCGGCGAGCGTCGCGTCCGTGGTTTGGGAGAGCGAAGGCGACCACGTTCGGGTCGGCGCTGCCATCCAAAAGCGTTATAAGACCACGGCCTCCGGCCACTCCGCGAGTGTTCAACTCGAAATCCTCCAGTTCATCGAAAATGGCAGACCAGTTCAAGGCGCGCTGAATGACAGGCCCGCCCGTCGATTTCGTGAACGTCCCGTCCATAGAAGTGCTTATTCGAGGCCCAGCCGGGAAAGCCCAGGCCACCCCGTCCGTCAGCCCGTTCAGATGGCAGGTCGCGCAACTGACCCAGCCGAAATCCGACATAGCTCCCTCTCTCGGATCGACCGAGCCGTCCGCCCTGCGATTGCTCGTATCAATCGGCCCTATGGCGCTGTTGAACAATTCCTTGCCGAGTTGCACAACCGGGTCGCCTTTCGAGGCTGTCGTCTCGACGGTCGCGATAGCGCGGTTGTTAGCGAGATCGATGACCGTCACGTCGCGCGAGACATAGTTGAAGGTGTAAGCGCGCGTGTCCGAGCGGTTGATGACGACTCCGCGCGGAGCTTTCCCGTCGAGGAAGATCGCCCTGTCCGGATCAGGGTCGCGCCTTGTACCCGTCAGCATTCGCCTGATGTTGTTCGGCCCGTCGGGGATGATCGTAGCCTTGCCGTTTTCGTCGAAGTCCATTACGACGACGTAATCGCAAGCGGAAGACACTCCGAGGGCCTTGTAGGAGTTATGATAGAAGGCCATGCCCCAGGGCAGCGTGGTGAAGCGGTGGCGCGGCACGCCTTCGGGGAACGGGTCCGCAGATTCGAGGCGTATCTCGTCGTTGAGATTGCGCGTCTGGCCCGCGTCTTCGAGACCCTTTATCAAAGAGACGAGGCCCTGTATGTTGACGTTGAAGCGAACAGGGCCGGTAGGTGATGACCCCAGGGAAAAAGTGTAAATCATATTCGTGCCGTTCTGACGAGTTCCCGCGATTGAAGTCAGCAGGTTGGGAAATGCAGAGGTAGGCACGGTGAAGGTCGCCGGATTCGGATCGGGGGCGATCCCGTCGCCCGAAGCGTTGCGCGAACGACCGTTGGATCTGAAAGCCGTTTCGACGGATTTGAGCTTGACTCGATCAATGAAGGAATCAGAGCCGACGTTTACTACGCCGACGATGCCTTCTTTGCCCACATCGTCTGCCGGTTTCGGATCCGAGCCGGGAACATATTCCGCATAGAGATTGGTCACATAAAGCAGTTCGTCATTATCCTCAGAATCTCCATCGTTGGTTATCGTCATTGCGAAGAGGTTGCTGAAGGACGGGTTCTCGATGATCCTCGTCACTCGATTGTCGTCAGGGTTGATAACGTGTATGTCGTTGGAAGATGAGCAGGCCACATACAGTTTGGAGAAGTTGGGCGTAAAGCAGAGGGCGCGCGGCTCAACTCCCACCCTTATCGTATCGACGACCGCGAAGGTGCTTGTGTTTATGACCGAAACCGTGCCGCTGACGGTATTGGCCACATAGGCGCGCGAGTCATCATCGTTTATGGCGACCGAGTTCGGTTCGTTGCCTGCGGGAATCTCTGCGAGTACGCGGCCCGAATCATCCGTGACATCGATGACGGTTACGGAGTTGTTATCAGGGTCGGGATTGACTACCCACAACTGTGTACCCGCATTGTTCAAGGTGATAGGAGTCGAATAGGGAAATCCCGAAGCGGTCGCGGCGCGCGCCTTGAAGTTTTCCATCAGCGCCGGACCGGAAGTCCAGATCAGTAATACAACGAAAGCGATGACCGTTGATGCTTTGAGTTGCCGTGTTGATTTGGCCACAGAGACAGGTCGTCGATTTCGGCCCCGAGACTGAGAAACGTCTTTCGAGAGCATGAATGTACCTCCGTTTCAATATCGGTTTTCAGAGTGCAGTGCAGAGGCAACGTGACTGAAGACACGTATCGCGGCAGTCCGGCGAAGTTGATCGCCGGAAATATCGCGAATGGTTCATACCCATATCCTCAGCAGTCCCTGCTGCTTTGCCATCTCTGTTGAACCTTGCGATTTATCCCCTCGATGAATCTTTGCTCGGCACGGCTTTGAGGCCAGATATCAATCCTTCTCTACATAACGCGAAAACCGCAGGCAGAAATGTTCAGGCGGGAACAGAATTTTTCCTGTCTGGCAAAAGCCTGCCATCAGGGCAGACGAATCAGAAACTTGGCGGCAATGAAAAAGTGGCAGTCATGAAAAGGTAATGCTGAAGGTTGCGAGAAAAGAAACCTCTGTTGCTGGGAGCGCGGGTAGTGAGTACACTTCTTGGCTCGCCCGCTTCTCTCACGCATTCGTGCGACTGCAACTCCTTAGACCCAAAAGGTTTTCCTTGCCTCGCAGTTCGCTATTGCGAGTCAGGCGGGCGAGCCGCCCTCCGGGTTTGAGCATTACTTTTTCATGACTACCGAAAAAGTAATGCTACCCCATCAGCTTTGCCGCGTAGGGGTACTATCTCACGGACAGGTTGCAAAGGCCGACGTGTCCTGAACAGGAGGGGCAGGAGCGCCGAGAGGGTTGCGGAACACCCTGACGGTATTCGTTTTCGGCTGCTCGCCCGGAGAGCAGACGAAAAGTTTATTGCGCGCGTTTTTGGCCACCAGCTTGAAAGTGTTTTTGAATTTGGTCTTGCTCACCATTTCGCCGTTGACCTCCACCTGGTCGTCGCGCGTGAAGTTGAACCCTCGAAGGGTGAGGTTTTTTCCTGTCACCTCGACGCTTACTATGATAGGCCCGTCCGTCCATTCCGTCGTACCGAGGCTCAGGAACTTCTTCCCATCAGCCGCGCCAGTGGCGATGATCGAATCCGTTCCCTTCTGACCGTTGCTCCGGTAAACGAAACTGGCTTCGCCCTGAGCGTTGGTGTTCGCGGTTCCGGTCTGCCCTGTGTTCGGGCCTTCGAAGACGCGAAAATCAATTGGCGCATTGGCAACCGGCTGGCTGTTGGAAAGCACAGTAGCCTTCGTCGTGTTTTCTCCTCCCAGGGGCAGTTTGCGCGATGTGTTGAGCGAACTGTCAGTGAAAGTCGTGATCACAGCCATCCCGGTTATGTTCTTGTTCAAACCGATCGAGCCTATCTCGACCGCGCTGCCGGTCTGGAGATCGATATAGAAAAGCTTCGGCAAAAGGTCGTTGACCAGCTTCGTCGCCATCAGCGCAGTGTTCGCGCCGGGCGCGATGTCGAATCCGAGATTGTTGCCGTCTGCGTTGAAATCCAGAGCCGCTACCACAGACCAGTTCGCAGCAACGGCGTTGTCGGTAGTGACCAGATTCTTTTTGCCGTTGTCGAAGGCGAAAAGTTTCGTGGAGGTTGCGTCCGGGTTGTTGTTGTTATAAGCAAGCCCGATTATGTTCAGCTTCTCCCCGGTGTTCGGCTGGCCGGGAGCGTAAACAGGCATCGGGTCTATATCCTCTATAGTTCCGGTGTTGAGATCTATCTGGATGTTCTGTCCGGCGTCGTTGATAAGGCGAAGTATCTTGCGGACAGGATCGAAATCGTATCCCTGACTCTGACCGACGAGAGAGGATGGAATCGAGCCTATCGAGCGAGCCGCGCCCGTCGCTATGTCGATCTCACGAGTTATGCCCAGACTGGTTATGACTAAAATCTTGTTCATTCCAGAGATGAACTCTATGGCCTTTATCGTTTCACCCGTGTTAAGCCCTGTTACAGGCAATGAAAAAACGGGAGATTCGGGCGAGGCGCTGTTGAATCCAGCCAGAAAGTTGTCATCGGTGACGACGATGAAATCAACTTCATCAGCGAGAGCAGGAGCAGAGAAACTTGTTGAACAACCGATGAACGGGATGGAAATCATCAGGCTCAATAGGGCAAACAATATCTTTTTCATATCGGGGCGACCTCCTTTTGAAATTGCCATAGATAATACGCGAGTTTCAGAGGAAAAAAAGTTCAGGCAGGAAATTTTTTTGGTGGTATGAGAGACCTGCGCGCGGGGGCGACCCGCAAAAATGTTCAGAGTACCGACTTCAGTCGGCTGTCTTGAAACTCGAAGTCTACCGACTAAAGTCGGTACTCTCAACGCCGCCTAATCTCGTGGGCGCACAGCTTCACGTGTCGCAAACCGATGGCTTTCCTATCTCTGCAACCTTCAGCGCAGACTCACACTCTATCTCGCCCTGAGCGCGACCGTTTTATCTTCGCCTTCCCGGATCTCGAACGTGATTCGTTCGTAGTTTCCTTTCTGACTCCATCCCGTGACTGTGTAACGCCCAGGAGTGAGAGGGTGACGCTCGCCCGACATTTTGAAAATTCTTTCATTGCCATCCGCGCGGCTCATAAAACAGCGATCATCTTTGTCGCGGCTCCCGTCCGCCCTCTGATAAACGAATGTCACATGCCCGACCGGGACGGTTATATCGAAATGCTGCCCCTCACGGTCAGTCACCTCTACGCCTTTTTTGACATAAGGCGTGAGTCGATTCGGAAGATGAATGTCATAGACTCCCGGCGCGACCACAGCGCCGTTTATCACATGCACGAGATATTTCTTCTCGCCGTTTTGCCATAGCTCGTAGTTTCCGCGAAACCAGAGGCCCGACCCGGAGGCTGTCATCTTCACCGTCACTTTCACGCCTGAGACAGATGTGATGGGTTTACTTTGAATCCGGCCCAATTCTTCTGCAAGCGTCGCGGTGGATGAGGCGTCTCGGTACTCTGTGCCTGCCGCTTCGGATATGCAGCGAAGCGCGGCGCGCTCTTTTTCTTCGAGTCCGAGTCCCACGACGTGAACGCGGATTTTCACATTCCTGTTTTTCCACTCGCGCACAAGCGCGCAGGGATCGGCCTCGCACGATTCTATGCCGTCGCTGATGAGGATGATTTCGCCCGCGCGGTCGCCGAAATCCTTCAACGCCTGCTCAAGGCTGTACGTGATGGGAGTGCGCCCGACGGCATTGATGCGATTGATCGCGCTTTTGAGCGCGGGGGCGACTTTTTCCGACGGGCCGAACGGGATGAGCAGTTCTGAATCCGCGCAGTCCTCTTTTCTACGGTGGCCGTAGACGCGAAGCGCGATTTCGTATCCGCGGAAATCTCTCGCGAGAAAATTTTCGACCGCGCTTTTGGCCGCGTCTATCTTGCGCGAGCGATCAGAAAGGAGTCCCATCATCGAGCCTGAAGCGTCGAATATTATGTATAGGCCATCGGCTTTCTGCGCGGCGACATCAGGTGTCAGAAAGTTTGCCGACAGAAAAGCGATGGCGGCGCAGAGCAGAATGATCAACTTTTTCTTCATCGATTTTACTCTTCGTTGATTATGATCCTCGGAGTCACCATCACGAGCAGGCATTTGACGCGAGTACGTTCGGAATCGCCTTTATTAAACAGGAGCCTCCTGAACACTGGCACGTTGCAGAACAACTCAGCGTCGTGATGGCCTTCGAGCCGCATTCCCGTATCGGGATGGCGGACGTTGATGGCCTGGAATATGAACTTGTTGTTGATCGTCTGGACAGTGAAGCCATTGACGGCGGCATCTCTGGTCAGGTGTACGATCTTAGGCTTCGATCTTCTCTGCGCGATTGCCGCTGCGGGCAATCGCGTCGCTGAAGCCGCAAGAAACGCGACTGCGATAAGCGCGCCGACTAGAGATATTTTCGATCTGTTCACAATGGCCTCCTCTGGAAAAGTTCGTAGTCCCGGCTTGAGGCGGAAGTTTTTACGGGCGCGAGCTTCCGGCTGATGGTCTTTGAAAAAATAATGAAACCAGTTAGAGACGCCCTTACAGGGCTTGCGATGTGTAACGGTTCGTACCCAGGCCGTTGGCCCGGGCTGTCATACTGCCGCCCCATTGGGGCTGAAACCGGTCGCATTATTTTTCAAAGACCATCAGCCAGAACTACAACCGATTTTCATCATCTCTTGTCATCATCACGGATGACATCAATAACTCCAAACCGGATCACCATGACTGCCAAGCCCGCCAATGAGATTCAGCATTTGATGATGGCTTTGGGAGGAGTTATGCGCCTGTCTATGGCGCCCTGCCTCCTGATGACGTTTCCGCTCGGGTCCTGCCAGAAGGCGACGACCTCGCAGTTTCCCAGATCGCTGACCGTGCAATCGGGATAGATAGTCGTGCTGGCCTTACCGCTTCCGTTGAATGTCGCCTTTCCGCCGCTTCCCTTGAAACAAGCCTCCGGACATAGTCTGCCCGGTCTTCCCACCAGAGTTATGGAAGCCACCGTTCCCTTGTTGGCGTGGCCGGGGCAGTCGATTTCAACATTGATCACCGCGAACACAGGAGCCGCTAGGGCAGCCGTCTCTCTGACCGATGACAGCGCGACAAAGCAAGATACTGTAACAAGCGCGATAGCGAATCTGAGCAATGACTTCATGATTTTCTCCTTTTCAGTTTATGACCTTTCCTTCTCTCAACCTGATCGAATACCTTCCTGACGCAACTCCCGACAGCGATGCGCCATTTGAGCCGTCCGACATTACTTCGCTCATCGATCTACAACAGACTTTTTTTTCAACCTGAGACCGGGCGAGAAAAATATTTTTTCGCGATCAGGGGATGAGTATGACCGTGCTGACATAAGGGCCGTTGGTGATCTGCGTGAGCCTCGCGCTGCCTTTGTATACGGTTCTGACGCCGCCTGAAACGATCTCTGCGCGAGCCATCGCCCTGCACTTAGCTACATCGACCGATGCGCATGAAGAGCGAAGGATGACGGTCGCATAGCCGCGATTGTCGACTCTTCCGCTCGCTTCCCCAGCCGCGCAATCGCAGCCTTCGCCTCCCACGCTCACATCGATTCTCGCGCCTTCCGGAAGCGCCGAATTGCCAGCCTTTATCCTGAAGGTCGCATCCTTCGCATTGATAGCGCCGGTTACGCAGGCGAAAAGCCCGATCAGCAGCGCGGCTTGAATCACATGGGTTTTCATTTCCCGGTTTTACCTTTTGCGTCTCGCAGCGCCTTGTCGATCCCCTCAGACTCGATGATATTGACATCTGACGGGAGAGCGAACTTGTCATCGGGGATGGAAACGCCTTCTTCTATAAGAGTCGCCACGCTGGTCATTTCAAGTCCGCCCAGCTTCACCTGAGTTTTCAACGCTATCGATTTCCATACCCAGCTTCTGCTGCCCAGCCGTTTGACTTCCCAGACATCGCACGGCTTGCCCGCGATCTCTTCCGAGCCGATTTTTTCTCCGCCCATATCTCGCAGCATCTGTTCGCCTATCTCGCCGAAATCTTTTTTGCCCGTTTTCTCGGCTATGGTTTTGAGCAGAGTGTTTTTCGTTTTGGTCCCGGTTCTTTTGTCCATATCGAGGACATATATCCATTCGCCGTCGATCAAAGTCAGGGTGTTGGTTTTCTGAGTGATTCCCGAAAAGGAGATTTCCGTCCGGGTGTATTTCGCTTCGCGCATTCCCCATCGGTCGAAGTAGATGGTCTCGCTCCCATTCTGGCCGCCGCTCATCTGATACTCAACGATGCCCGACTCTATCTGATAGCGTCTGTGTCCGGCGTCCCTGACGCTTGCGACTGTCGAAGTTTCCTGCGAGCGACTGCACGCGCCGGTCAGGGATGAAAAAATCAGCGCTACGATCAAGCCAATCGGTTTCTTCACTATGATCTCCTTTTACAAACAGGTGTCGGAAACTGTCTCACTCCCATACAACAGACGATTCCGATGGACGAGAGAAATTTTGTTCAGGAATCGCTCGAAAGCGCGAATCGTATTCCTGTTTCACACTCTCCGGGAATTTTTGAATTGCCTGCTCAACACTTGAAATCCAGTGTGTATACGGTCGCTCCGCTCCTTGTCCTTGTCCTTTTGATTGCGGCCTTGAATTTCGTCACTGTGCTTCCTTCCGTAGGCGGTAAACTCGCATCCTGTCAGAGACGAAAGACTGGAGCAGGTCACGCTCAGGGTGGTCTTTGCAATCCCGCTTGAACTGAAGGTTGCCGTGCCTCCCAGCCCTGTGCAATTGTCCACGCACGAGCCTGAAGTCGCAGTGATGGAAGCCCTCGTGCCTGCCGGAACGCCCGGACAATCGATAGTCACATCGCCTGAAACCGTAGGGGCTGCCGGTGCGGCGATGACAGCGGTATCTTTGACTGATGGAATCAAAAAGACAGACAATCGTCGTCAGCGCAAAACCCGGCGATTTCATATTACTCATCCTCCCTGATGCGAATGTTTCAACTCCTTACGCCGTCGAGAGGTTTTCGAATAAATCACAACCTGCTCCGGCTCAATTTGATTATCGGGCGAGCGGGGTTTTCTCCGTTCGCATAATGTGCGATAAAACTTCGATCACTCACTTACAACAGACATTTGTTCGATTGAGGCGCCGAGGCGAAGAATTTTCATCGCGTCTCTTCTTCAGGAGGCTGTCCGCCATTTGCTTACAGCAGACAAATCGGTATTGTGAGATTGATTTTTTTCAGCGATGATCGCCCACGAGAATGAAAGTCGCCCAGTATCGCGGATGGGAAAGGCGGCGGACGAGTCCGTCTTCGAGTATGAAAATCTCGCCGCGAATCATCGCGCGTTGGGTCTCAGTCAGCGCATCGGCTTTTTCCTTCGTTCGCAGGTTCGAGTAAAAGACCTTCATAAACTCGGTCGTGGGACGGTCGCTTATGGGAAGCAGGCTCGCCATAACGCTCTCGGCCCCGGCGTGCAGAAAGGCTTCGATCAATCCTATGCGGTCGATTTCGCTCGACTCGTCGCCATGCGAAGGATGGCTGAGGCCGCTCCGGCAGGCTCCGAGAGTGACAAGGTCGGCTTCGATTCCGAGGTCGAGTATCTCGCGCACCGTGAGGTCGCCATCGTCTTCGCCGCTGCTTTGGAGTTTGAGGCGGGAGAGCAAAGGCATATCAGGCTCGGTGACCGCGTGTGTGGCGAGATGAATATAACGAAAGTGCGGAGCGAGTTGTTTGAGCGCGGCCTCGCTCGCTTCGCTTTCGGCCCTCGCCTCTCCTCCGAAAATCGAGGCCACCTGGCGAGCCTCTTCGACCGCGAATTCAAGCGGCATAAGCTCAGGCTCTTCGGATTCGTTTCTTCCAAAACTGAGCATACCCAGATCGGTCGAATCCCTGCCGCGCAACTTCGAAGAGCGCGCAAGCCAGCTAGCCGACGGCGAATGAAACAGAGAATAATCCTCGATCAGGAATCTGACCTTCTCTCCCTCGACACGCGCCAGCGCGGCAAACGGCAGATCGTGAAGGAAGGAGAACGGAACCAGCCCCAGCCGCCGGACGCCTGCAAGCGCGTTCGACTCTTCAAGCGGGGCGATGAGCAGTCGGCGCAGGTCTTCAGAGACCATCTGCCAGTCGGAGCTTTCTTTCCCCGTTCCGCCGAATACCAGCGAGCGAAAAAGTTTCACCTTCGCCGCCAGACTGGTTTTCGTCACCGGCAGCGCGATGCTCTTCAGCCCGGTTCGCGTGACGACGAGCGCGTAAACTTTTTCGCCCGCCAACAGGTACTCTACAAGGGCTGTCTGCGAGTCCAGCCCTCTTTGCGCGACTTCGAGAGTTGCAGGGCTGGCCTCGCGCACGAGGCGATATCTCGGATAAGCCAATTCGGATTTGAGCGTCAGGTCTTCATAGTCGCTGTAGGCGCGGCGGAGTTGCGCCCACGTCTCGGCGTCTCCCTTGCGCTTGAACCTGTCGGAGGCTTTCTCGATCCGCCGAAGCGCCTCTCTCTCTTCCGGCCCCGATGTGAGCAGGCGGGCTTTCTTCTCACTCAATTGAAGAATCAGGTTGCGGAACGAACTGTATCTCCACTGTTCGAGGAAGCGAAACGCAAGCTCATCTTCGGTCCCGGAACCGTCTTTCGACTGGCCGTTGCGCGGCGTGTCGAGCAGCAGCGAGAATATGCGGTCATACAACTGGCGGCTCTGTCCCGCGACGAGTATCGTTCCGCTCGAACGAAACCTTTGAGACTGCATCTCGGCGGCTTCCGTCAGATACCTCAGCGCCTCGGCCCGTCGTCCCTGAGTGTCCATAAACTCGGCCATCACAAGGCTGGCCCCAAGCGAGAGGGTCTTTTCATCGTGCCTCAAGCTCATCTCTTCGACGCTTGCGAATAATTCGGACGCTTTCTCGAAATCGCCCTTTCGCATCCATGCTTCGCCCAGAAACATCGTTATCACGATAGTCGAGCGGACGTCCGGCTCGCCTATCAACCGTTCTATCTCCAGAACACGCTCGAATTGCAACCGGGCAGTCTCCGCGTCTCCTTTCAGCAGATGGCAGTGAGCAAGGTCGCCCAGGTAGCGTTTTGTCTGAAAAAGATTCCCGCGCTCGCGCTCCAGCAAAGGGTTGAGCGATTCTATCGCCTTGTCATATTCACCCAGACGCATATACACACTCGTCAGGTAATCTTCTTCATTGAAGGTCAGGCGGTATCCAGTCCGGCGACTCAATTCCGCGCTGCTCAAATAGAGATCGCGAGCCTTTCTGTAATTGCCTATCCCATCGTAGAGGAGTCCGAGGTAATAATAGGAATCGCACAACCCGGCCATATCTCCCACGCGACGCTTGAGTTCTATGCTCTCGCTCTGGTATTTGAGCGACTGAAACAGATCGCCCCGCGCGCTGTAAATGAGCGAGATGTTCGAAAGCATGATGGCAGCGCAGCGCAACTCGCCGTGTCGCCGGTAGATTTCGAGAGCAGGAAGATAATAATCCTGAAGCGGGCGGTCGAGATCGCCTTTGAACCACCAGCGAACGACTCCGATATTGCGCAGGGCGTGGGCCTCGATTATCTCATCGCCCGTCTCGCGCCCTATCAGCAACGCCTCGTTGAGGTGATCGAGCGCGCGGTCGGGCTGGCCGTTGAGGTGATAAAGAACGCGGCTCAAATCGATGAGAGCTTCGGCTTCGAGGCGGCGATCCTTCAACTCTCTTGCAAGCGACAGGCTTTCCGTGTGGAGACGGATGGCCGCGTCCGCTTCATTGGAATTGAAGTGATTGACTCCGGCGGCATTGAGCAGACGCGCGCGGAGCGAAGGCGACATCGCCTCGTCCCGGAGAGAGGCGATCTCTTCGCGCGAGGCGAGGAACTCGCCGCGAAGCTGATGGCAGAGCGCCTTCTCGAATCTCGCCTCGACGAAACTGCTCCTGAGTCTGAGCGCCCGCTGAAAATTTTCGATGGCTTGATCCAGATGCCATTCGCTTTTGGCCTTCAATCCCGCTTCGAAAAAAGAGCGAGCCGCCGGCCCGCGCAGCGTCATAAGCGTCGCCGCAATGAGGCCGACCGCCGCGAGAAGAAACAAGAGTTTTGAAAGCCTTCGGCTCACCTTTCAGCGTCGAGTGTGAATTTGAATATCTCCGAATCGAGCGCAGTCCCGTCTGAGAACTTCACCGTCACAAACCAGTAGTAAGACTTTCCTCGCTCAAGCCGCGCATCGCCTGTGCTGAAGGTCAATCCTTCTCCCACAGCAGGAGCGCGATGCGCGATGTCGCCTTTTTCGTCGAGCAGAGTCAATGTATAACTCTGGGCGTCTTCGACTGCCGACCAGCGAAATTCGATTCGACCGGCAGCGACAGTTGCGCCCGCCGATGGATCGAGCAATCGCGCCGCGGCAGATGTGCGCTCGTGATCGCGCAGCCGGTCGGCGGGCAACTGCTCATCCGATCTCATAAAAACGAACACCGACAGGCTGATGGCCACCACCAGGGCTGCCGCGGCGGCTGCAATCGCGGGCCGCGATCCGAAAATCGGCGACCGCGTTTTTGCCTCCCTGCCTCGCGCAGGACGTGCGACACGGGCCTTGAGCCACACCGGCGCAGCAGCGACCTCCAACTCGGGCTTTGACGCCTCGTGAAGGGAGGCGAGCAGGCGACGGCAGTGGCGGCAGCGGCTCAGGTGCGATTCGATCATGTCACGCCCGCTTCCGGCAAGCCGGTCGGCCAGGTAAGCATTCAAATCGTCGTCCGTGGGGCAATCCGTCGCTGACATTTTTTATCCCCCCCAATCTTACAACAGACAAAACCGCGATTATTTCAGCAGTCGCTTCAGTTCTTTCAATGCCGCGCCCAGCATCCTTAGGATTTCCTTCTCGGTGATGTTAATGATCCGGGCGATATCGCCGACGGCGAGGCCCTCCTCATAGCGGAGTTGAAGGGCCAGCCTCTGCCTCGCGCTCAACTGCTCCATCGCCCGGTTGACGCGCTCCTGGGTTTCTTTTTCGATCAGTTCCTCTTCAGCAGTGGCCCTCTCATCGACAGGCTGAAAGGCGAGGGATGTCTCTTCACTGATCTCATCGAGAGAGACCTCCCCGCGCGCACGCGCCAGATTGCTCATCAATCTCCAGAGTTTCTTGCGGCTCAACAGCGCAAAGATGCGCTCAAGAGAGTCGAACACTTCGACCGGATTTATCTTTGTGTTGGTTTCGATCTGCAACTGCTCGCAGATGAAGGAAGGAGTCATTCCCTTCCAGAAATAGAGTTCGAAGATGCGCTGATCGCGCGCAGGCAGTTTCGTTATGGGCTTGAGGAGTCGTTTTCTTCCCTCCTCTGACTGCGCCCAGTTGATCGAAAGATTTCTGACCACCTGAAGGAGCCAGGGAGTCAGGTCGCCATGACTTCCGGCATAGCGAACTGATTTCAATCTGCGAAAATCCTTCTCGGAGAGTTTCTCGCACACATAGACGAAGCGATCCATCGCGCGGTCGTAATCGAATCCCTGTCTTTGAAGACAGCCGAATATCAGGTCAGCGTATTTATGGATGAAGATTTCCCACGCGCGATCGGGGTCGGTATGAAAGAGAGAGATAAGCTCGGCATCCGTCAGAGCCTGAGAGGAGATCGCTTCACCGGGGGCATTGACTCTCTTCATTACCGGCTAAGGATAGACCGGGAGGAGCGAGTTGTCATCTGTTTCATCAGATTTTGCGCATCATCGAATCACACAGAGCAAGCGCATTTTTGTTGCGGGTGGTTGTGATTGCAATGATCGAAGTCGGCCTGCGATGAGAATTTCTTCAGGCCGACTTCCTGAGACGATTGCGCGCCGCAGGATCGAGCCCTCATTTGATTTTAATCTTGCGACTCATTCCTTCTCCCTCGTTGCCCGCGCCGTCAAGCGAGCGTATGCGTATGAAGGACTTCTTGCTCTTCGAGAGATTCTCATCGACCGTCCACTCAAAGCTGCGCGCATCGCCCGGCAGTTGATCGGAGATCGGATTGAAGGTCTGGCCGTTGTCGGTAGAGAGTTCTACGAACTGACGGGCGACTGCTCGGTTGTCTGTCGCCTCCCACGTGATGGAAACTGTCTTCCCTCGCTTGACCTTGCTCGCTCCTCCGGCGACCGCGACGTTCTCGACCTGCGGCGCTGCTGTGTCGGGAGCCTCCTCAACCGAAATAACCGTGAAGCCCTGCACTGGCTCGTTGATGGAAAAGAGCTTCGACGCCTGCCCGGTGTTGAGATCGATCTGGTAGACGCCGGGAAGGGTTTCGCCTTCGATCGTGATGAGCGCGAAAGCCTTGTTTATTATCACATCCTCTCCCATGCGCATGGAAAATATATCAAGCTCGGCTTTCATTGCGTCGAAGCCCAGACCGCCTTTCGTTATCATCTTTCCCTGAAGAGGGCTGAATACGAATACAAGCGAGTCCGTGTTCGTATCCACTCCATAGAGAAATGATCTCGTCGCGCCCTCCACGTTGTTATCGTAGGCGAGACCTTTGATATTGGGAGTCATCCCGGCGTTGCGATCAAGCGACTCAAAGGTGAAGGGTTCGGTAACATCCCGCATCTGCCCGGTCATCGATACAAGATTACTGCGCTTGAGATTATCCGTAATGTTGAGGAGGTCGTTTACAGGATCGCGATCGAAGGCAGGCTCATTGTCAACGAGATGTTTCGGGATCGGAAGGTCAAATTCTCCCTGCACGTGGAGAAATGAGTCGGTAAGGTCATTAATAAGCAGGTAAACCTTATTCTCACTGCTTAAGGCAAGAAAGGTCGGGCCAAAAGGAGTATCCCCATATAAGTCCACGAGAATAATTTTCTCACCTTCCGGCAGGCCGCGCACCGCGAGCAATTTTTGATTAACCTCATCACCAATCTTCTCAATGACCATAACCTTGGGCAAGCTGTCCTCTGATTTTGCGGCGACCAGGATTTTAACATTTACTTCGGGTGGCGCATCGGGCGGCGCTGCCTCGATGGAAGAGTATCCATTCAGGTTGGTCAATGAGGTCGCAAGCAGAAGACTGACGGCCATCGCTTTTGCAATAACTCTCGTGTACCGTTTCATATTCGATTCACTCCCTGACGATTGATAATGCGCTCTCGCGCCTGCTCGGTTTATTTCCCTCTCATTGAAATCAACATCCCATTACGCGAGATTCAGCGTCAAAAAGGTTCAGGCAGGGAGAGATTTTCCGGGTCAGGCATCAAACGGACTCGGCTGTTGTACCTGGGAGCGCGCGCGGCCTGCGCGCCGGACTTCCATTATAGAGATTGTAAAAAGCCCTAAAGCCTTGACTGTACAAGCAAGCGTGCGAGCCGCACGCGCTCCCAGACTATAGAAGCTTTTATCCCCACGCGCGGCAGGTTGTTGTATAATCGGGGCGACTGACGATCATCGGAAAGTCTATGGCTCCTCATTCTGAAGATGTGACACTGATACTGCGCGATCTCGAATCGGGCGACCGTCGGGCAGCAGACCGCCTGATGCCTTTCGTCTACGACGAACTCAGGAGACTGGCCAGCCACTATCTTAAAAACGAACGGCCCGATCACACACTTCAGCCGACTGCGCTCGTTCACGAAGCCTATCTGCGGCTCGTCGATCAAACGAGGGTCAACTGGCAAAACCGCGCCCATTTCTTCGCCGTCGCTGCAAGCATGATGCGCCGAATACTGGTAGATCATGCGCGCTCTCACAATGCTCAAAAACACGGGGGCCGGCGCCAGAAACTCTCGCTCGACGAGGCCATATCTTTCTCGAAGGGGAAAGACCTCGATATAGTCGCGCTCGATGATGCGCTCGGCGATCTCGCGCGACTCGACCCTGAGCAGAGCCGCATAGTAGAGCTTCGCTTCTTCGGCGGGCTGACCCTCGAAGAGACCGCTGAAGTGACGGGCGTTTCGCTCTCTACGGTCAGGCGCGAATGGGAGATGGCAAAAGCATGGCTTTACGATCAACTGAGCAATGATGAAAGAGACAGTTGAAGGTTATCAGAAAATCAAACGACTCTTCAGCGCTGCCCTCGACCTCGACCCCGCCGAGCGCCGCGCTTTTCTCGATCACGCCTCCGAAGGCGACGCTTCGCTCAAACGCGCAGTTGAAAAACTGCTCCTCGCTCACCGCGAGTCGGAAGAGTTCATAGAAGCGCCTGCCGTCGCTTTCGTAGCGGAATCTCTCCTCGACGAGGCTGCTGAAAATCATCGCATCGGCCCTTATCGGGTCATCAGGGAGATCGGTCGCGGCGGGATGGGAACGGTTTATCTGGCCGAGCGCGATGACGATGAATATCACAAACAGGTCGCCATAAAAGTAGTGCGTCGCGGGCTGGACACCGAAGACATACTTCGACGTTTTCGAAACGAACGTCAGATACTCGCGCGCCTCGATCATCCGAACATCGCCCGCTTACTCGACGGAGGCACGACCGAAGACGGACTGCCTTACTTCGTGATGGAGTATGTCGAGGGGCTTCCCGTGATCGAGTATTGCGAGCGCAATGAGATTTCCACGACAGAGCGGCTCCATCTCTTTCGCTCCGTCTGCTCCGCCGTTCATTACGCGCATCAAAACCTCGTCATTCATCGTGACATCAAACCGGGAAATATTCTCGTCACCTCAGACGGCACTCCTAAACTGCTCGACTTCGGCATAGCCAAACTTCTTGAGCAGACCGAAACCGCGCAGGCCACTCGAACCAATCTCCGCGCGATGACGCCCGAATATGCCAGCCCTGAACAGGCGCGAGGCGAAGCGGTAACGACCGCAAGCGATATCTATTCGCTCGGCGTTCTGCTCTATCAACTGCTAACGGGTCATCGTCCGTATCGATTGAAGACATCGACTATGGATGAAATCACGCGCGCGATCTGCGAGCAGGAAGCTGAAAAACCGAGTTCGATCATAAGGAGAGAAAAAGAGAATCAAAAACTGAGCCGACGTTTGAAAGGCGACCTCGACAATATAGTTTTGAAGGCCCTGCGCAAAGAGCCCGAGCGACGCTACAGTTCGGTCGAACAGTTTTCCGAAGATATACGCCGACACACCGAAGGGCTTCCCTGTCTTGCGCGCAAAGGCACATTCGCTTATCGCAGCGCGAAGTTCATCCGCCGAAACAAAGTCGCCGTCGCCGCCGCCGCGCTCCTACTTCTGACGCTCGTCGCAGGAATAGTCGCCACCTTCTGGCAGGCTCGCAGAGCCGAACGTGAGTCGAGGGTAGCGACAGAAGAGCGCGATCGCGCTCGCCGCGAGCAGGCGAAAGCCGAACGCATCAACTCTTTCCTTCAGCAGATGCTCGCTTACGCCAACCCAAGCTGGTACGCGCCGGGAAAAGGAAAGGCGCATGATCTTACGGTCATCGAAGCACTGGACGAAGCCTCGCGGAGGATCGAATCCGATCTCAACGATCAGCCTGAAATCAAGGCCGAGATTCACACCACCATAGGCGACACATATCGCGCGATAGGCCGATTGGATTTGGCCCAGTCTCATTTCGAATCGGCCTTGGCGTTGCGCCGCGCGCTGTTTGGCGAAGATCACGTAAAAACAGCCGAGAGCTTTTTTTATCTCGGCGGCGTCAAATCTCTGCGTAGAGACACGCCGGAAGCCGAGCGATTATATCGACAGGCTCTCGACATCCAGCGTCGCAGGGATGAAGGCAACAATCTGCCTTACATGATGTTGGACCTCGCAAGTTTGCTCAACGCCAAAGACGGGTTTGCCGAAGCTGAAAGCCTGCTCATCGAAGCCGTCGATATATTCACAAAGCGTTACGGCGCGGATCACGTCACGGTTGCCATCGCTCAGGAATATCTGGGATCGACTTATATGCAATGGGGCGACATCGATAAAGCCGAAACGCATGTTCAGGAGGCGATGCGTCTTTACGCGAAAACATCGGGCAGTCATACGGCGGGCGCGCTCAGGCACCTCAGTTGGATTCAATCCTTGAGAGGGAACCACAAAGAAGCCTTCGCATTTCTCTCGGAAGCTTACGATGTTCATCGGAAAATTCATGGCGAATGGCATCCGTTCACGATGCAGGTTTTTTTGGGCCTCGCTCATTCCAGATATCTTCAGAGCGGAACGGCGAAAGCCAGAAGAGAGGTTGAGAAGGCAATAGCGGTTTACAACGAGAGAATGCCTTCGAGTCAAAACGAAGTTCCGTCAGTCGCTATAGGCATCATGCTTTCGCTCACGGGGCAGCACGCCCGCGCTGAATCAATCCTCGCCGAGGCATTGAGATACTACAACCGGACGATGCCGAAAGACGCGCGGATACTGGCCGAAACAAAAAGCGCGATGGGAGAGTGTCTGATGGCGCAGGGTCGATTCGTCGAAGCCGAAGTTTTTTTCAAGGAGAGCCTCGATTCGCTGCGCGCTGGTCAGGTTCCGCAAAGCCCCAGAATAAAAAAAGCCGAGAATCTTCTCGCCGCCCTCTACGAGAGATGGGGCAAAGCGAAGAAGCAGTAGCGTCAATCGAGAAAATCTTTGATCGATATTTCCGCCGTGAGCGTGCGATGCACGGGACACCGTTGAGCTATCTCAAGAAGTCGCGCCCGCTGCTCTTCATCGAGCGGGCCAGTGAGCGAAATATATCTTTCGATCCTCGTAATCATGCCATCTTCGCTCGCACAGTCCTCGCAATCGCGGGCGTGAATGCGCTCGTTTCTCAAACTCACTTGGACTTTTTCAAGCGGCCAGCCCTTTCGACGCGCGTAGAGTTGCAGAGTCATCGAAGTGCAGGCGCCGAGGGCGGCCAGAAGCAGCGAATAAGGATCAGGCCCGGTGTCGTTTCCGCCCGCTTCTTTGGGTTCATCGGCGTAAAGCCTGTGCGGCCCTGCGGTGATTTCCTGTTTCAAAAACCCTACTGACGAAACTATCACTTCAGACATAAATTCCTCCTTTGCAAGTCTGGAGTCTGGCGTCTGGGGTCTGGAGTCCGGCATGTGAAGTCAGCATTAAGGTTTATTGCGATCCCTTTTCAGGATCGCTTTGTTTTCGGACTCCAGACTCCAGACTCTCGACTTCAGACTCTTTGTAATATTTTCTTCCTCGCAGATTTTCGGGCAGGCACTGCATCTCTTCCGCCCGATGCGATTCGTAGTCGTGCGCGTACTTGTAGTCTGCGCCGTAGCCGAGTTGTTTCATGAGTGAAGTCGGCGCGTTGCGAAGATGCAGTGGGACAGGGTGGCGTGCGGTTTCGAGCGCGTCTTTTTGAGCCGACATATAAGCGGCAAGCACGGCGTTCGATTTTGGCGCGAGCGCGAGGTAAATCGTCGCTTGCGTCAACGCGAGCCGAGCTTCGGGAAGGCCGATGAAATGAGTGGCCTGCATAGCCGAGACCGCCTGAACAATCGCCATCGGATCGGCAAGGCCGATGTCCTCCGAAGCGTGATGAACCAGGCGGCGCGCAATGAAGAGAGGGTCTTCGCCTGATTCGATCATTCGAGCCAGCCAGTAAACGGCGGCATCGGCGTCGGAGTTGCGTATGGATTTTATGAATGCCGAGATGAGATTGAAATGCTCTTCGCCCGACTTGTCATAAACGAGCGATGCGCGCTGCATGGCTTCCGCGAGGGTTTCGCGCGTGAGATGCTTTGCGCCGGTCGCGTCCGGTTCGGCGATTGAAGCGGCCAGTTCCAGAGTATTCAAAGCCACGCGAGCGTCGCCCGATGCGTGAGCCGCCAACAGGTGGAGAAGTTCGTCTGTTATTTCCACTTGTTCGCTTGCCAATCCGTTCGGGTCTTCGAGGGCGCGTCGCATTATGGCGATGAGGTGATGGGACTGAAGCGGTTCGAGGACGAAAACTTTCGAGCGGGAGAGCAAAGCCGAGTTGACTTCGAAGGAAGGATTTTCAGTTGTCGCGCCGATCAGGATTATGGTTCCGACTTCGACGTAGGGGAGGAAGGCGTCCTGCTGCGCGCGATTGAAGCGATGAATTTCATCGATGAAGACGACGGTTCGCGCGCCTGTTCGCTTTCTGTGAGTATCGGCCTGAGCCATCACTTCGCGGACTTCGCGAATGCCTGATACGACTGCGCTGAAGGGAGTGAATCGGGCCGCAGTTCTTTCGGCGATGATTCGGGCAAGCGTGGTCTTGCCTGTGCCTGGAGGCCCCCAGAGTATGAGAGATCGAAGACGGTCTTCTTCGATCATCTTTCTCAGCGCGCGACCTGCGCCGACGATTTTTTCCTGCCCGACGAAATCATCCAAAGAGCCGGGGCGGAGTCGATCCGCGAGAGGGCGATGTTCGATGTCATCGATTTGCGATTGAGGCTCATCGAATAATCTGCCGGTGGAGTGATCAGATTTGTCGAGTTTAGCCATCGTGATTCCCCCGGCTGAATAGTAAGAGCTTTGCATCAAGGAAGGCAAACATCGATTGATTATTGAAAAAAATGCGCGAGACCTCGAAGTAATGGCAAGTGCGCTTGCGCCGCTCGAATCCGTGTGCTATTCATTTCGGCGCAGTCCGTGTAGGATCCCGCGAACAAGGAAGAAACCGGTTCGGTGGTTGCTGCTTTGAAAACCACGATCCCTATTCAAAGCTATTTGCGATTCTCTCGTTCACAACATTCATAATGATGAGTGGATCGGTTCGCGCCCCGACCGTTTCTCGCGTCTGAATCCTTCAACCCGAACCCCAGAGGATAAACATGAATTTGTTTTACTGCCCATTCTGCCGAAAAGAATCTTTGATGTTGAGCATCTATGTACAGGACAAAAGTTGAATAACTTGCCGAAACGCAATCTGTTGGAAGCGATCCGAAAGATTGCATAATATGCGCCGCAAATGATCCAACCCGTATCGAAAAATACTTTTCGCCAACCGTCCATGCTTCTTGGTCTTGAGTCCCTTTTGTCGGCTCAACCATTCGCCTACTATATGCGCCCAACAAAAGGCCAACGCCAACAATGCGATCAGTTTCTTCAATCGCTCAGGCTCAACCACATGCGTTTCCTCAAGCCGAAAGCCTCGGCTCTTCAAACATCCAAACAGCGTTTCGATTTCCCATCTTTTCCCATAATCGGCTATCGCCCCACTCGCCTGGTGCGGCGAAACCACGGAACCTAAGTTTGTTGGTGTTTTTCGCCAGCGAAAAACGTCCTGAACGCTTGAGTTCAGCTTAATTTGGCGACCATACGAAACCTCAATTTATTTAGGTTCCAATGTACTTAGTTGGCCAGCCCTCTCCCATCGCTGCCAGTCTTCAAGAGCAGCCGCCCATTGGGCAGTCAGTTTTTCCGAGTTATCGATATCATTACCTGGCACGAGTACCTGGGCATGAGCGCCGATGAAATCGCTACCGAATATCCTACTATCACCATCAGCGATGTTTACGCGGCTCTGGCTTACTACTTCGAACACGTTGATGAAATACAGGAAGAAATGCGCCGGGAAGACGAGTTCGTCGAGGAATTTCTGCGCAATAACCCATCGGTGATCGACCTGCGATTACAGAATCTCGTGGATGAGGCGGATGATTGAGCAGCAAGCTTCGTTTTCATCTCGACGAACACATGCCTTTGGCTCTCGCAGTCGGACTCAGGCGGCGCGGCATCGATGTCACCACTGCTGCTGATGCCGGACTGCTGGGCCCGTAGGACGAAAAGCATATTGAATTCGCGTAAAACTCAGGCCGGGTGATTTTCACTCATGACAGCGATTTCCTGCGTATGAATTCAGATGGCATCCCGCACGCCGGAATCATCTACTGCAAGCGCGGCTCTCGAACGCCTGGTCAGATGCTTAAAGGTCTTGTTTTCCTTCACAGAACGGAGGCGCCGGAGAAGATGATCGGAAAAGTCAAATACCTTTGAACCATTCGACCACGCCTTGAAAACGATTCTTCCTGCGCCCTGCCCATCTGATCCCGCCTGTGATTTAATCTTCCTTTGACGATTGACGAAAGGACCCGATTCCATGACACGGTTTCGCATAATCCGCGACGATGATACGGGAGAAGAAATTCTCGAAACGTCGCTTGCAGGCCAACTCCTTCTCGAATACCCGCTCCTCAACAAAGGCATGGCCTTCTCCGAAGAAGAACGCGAAGAATTCGATCTCACAGGACTCCTGCCTCATCGCGTGTCGGATGTCGAAGAACAACTCGCCCGCAATTACGAAAACTACAAAGGCAAGGAGACTGATCTTGAACGCTACATCTATCTCGCCTCATTGCAGGATCGCAACGAGACTCTTTTTTACCGGTTCGTCGGTCGCCACATCCGCGAGATGCTGCCCATAATTTACACTCCCACAGTGGGCCTTGCCTGCGAGGTCTACAGCCACATCTATCGCCGCCCGCGCGGACTTTTCATCGCTTATCCGCGTCGCCACGAGATCGATAAAATTCTTGCGAACGCTCCAAATCCTAAGGTCGAAGTCATAGTCGTGACCGATGGCGAACGCATTCTGGGGCTTGGCGATTTGGGAGTCGGCGGGATGGGAATACCCGTCGGCAAACTTGCGCTCTATACCCTTTGCGCTGGCGTTCATCCGGCTTCGACTCTTCCGGTTTTGCTCGACGCGGGAACCGACAATCGGGAATTGCTCGACGACCCGCTCTACGTCGGATGGCGTCATCCGCGAATGCGCGGCGAAGAGTATGACCTGTTCATCGAATCTTTCGTCGAGGCGGTGACGCGAAAATTCCCAGGCGCGCTTTTGCAATGGGAAGACTTCGCCCGTCATAACGCCGCCCGGTTGCTCTCGCGCTATTGCCACAGGCTTTGCTCTTTTAATGATGACATTCAGGGAACAGGCGCGGTGGCCCTCGCAGGCGCGCTCGCGGCGGCGCTCGTCACTCGCTCGAAGATAAGCGAGCAGCGAGTAGTGATGTTCGGCGCAGGGTCGGCGGCTTCGGGCATCGGCAATCAGATCGTCGCGGCGATGAGAAGCGAGGGCTTATCGCAGGAAGAAATCAAAAAGAGAATCTGGCTCGTGGATAAAAACGGTCTCGTGCATTCGGAAGAACCGGGACTCGAAGGGTTCAAGCTCGCTTACGCGCAGCCCGTAGAGCGCGTGGAGGACTGGCCGGTTGCGCGAAGAGATCACATCACTCTTGAAGAAGTCATCCTTCACGCGCGCCCGACCATCCTGATAGGAACGGCGGCGCAGCCCGCGGCCTTCACCGAAGAAGCTGTCCGCGAGATGGCGCGTCACACTGAGCGGCCAATAATTTTTCCGCTGTCGAATCCGACATCGAAGAGCGAGGCGCATCCCCGTGACCTGATTCGATGGACTGAGGGGCGCGCGATAATCGCCACCGGCAGCCCGTTCGATGATGTGGTTTATGAAGGGCGACAGATTCGCACGGGCCAGTGCAATAACGTGTACATCTTTCCCGGCGTCGGATTGGGAGTCCTCGCCGCGGGCGCGCGGCGCGTCTCAGATGAGATGTTCGTCGCGGCGGCCAGAGCTTTGAGCGAGATGTCGCCTGCGCGAAGCGAGGCAGGGGCGACGCTCTTTCCTCCTGTTGAAGATGTCCGAAAAGTCGCGCGCCGCGTGGCTGTGGCCGTAGGAATGCAGGCGACACGAGAAGGGCTTGCAGAGCCGGTTTCAGAAGAAGAACTTCGGCGAAGAGTCGAGGCGAAGATGTGGGTTCCCCGCTATCTCAAATATCATAGGAGTCGCGAGTCTGGAGAGTCTGGAAAGTCTTGAGAGTCGGGAAATCTTTCGATCTAATCTGCCGAGACTCTCAAGACTCGATAGACTCTCAGGACTCGACAGCATACAATAGAGCCATCCCGTTTTGTGTGGCATAGCGAGAGAGTCTCGTCATGCAGGAATATATCGACCGTTTCAGAGATCATCTCAAGTATGAGCGCAATGTGTCCGAACACACTCTGCGCAATTACCTGAGCGACCTTGAACAATTCTACGACACGCTCTGCCCTGTCGATGCGGAAGGCAATCGCCGACACATCGATGTGCGGCAGATCGATCACATCACCATTCGCGAGTACATGTCGAAGCTCCACAGCGAGAAGAGAAAGAAGACTTCAATCGCAAGGAAGTTGGCCACTCTTCGCACGTTCTTCAAGTTTCTGTGCCGCGAGCAAATCGTCGAGATGAATCCGGCGCGTCTGGTTTCAAGCCCGCGACTCGAAAAGAAACTCCCCAGAGTGCTGTCGGTTGACGACGTGATTCGCTTCATCGAAACGCCTGACCCCGAAACCGTTCTGGGCAAGCGCGACCGCGCGATACTCGAACTGCTTTATGCCACAGGCATGAGAGTGTCGGAACTTGTCGGGCTGAATCTCGAAGACGTGGATTTTCGAAACGATTCAATCCGCGTGCGCGGCAAAGGACGCAAGGAAAGAATAGTGCCTTTCGGATCGAAGGCCAAAGAAGCGATGCAGGAATATCTCGGCGTGCGGGGAGAACTGCTCGTCGAAGCGAGCGAAGATCAGCGCGATCCGAAAGTGTTCTTCTTCAACTATCAGGGTACGCGGATAACCACGCGATCCGTGGGGCGAATGCTCGACAAGTACATCAGCGAATGCGCCATGTCGCACGATATAAGCCCGCACTCGCTTCGTCATTCCGTCGCCACGCATCTGCTCTCGGCGGGGGCTGACCTGCGCGCCATTCAGGAACTGCTCGGACACGCGCGATTGTCTTCTACGCAAATCTACACGCAGGTCTCGATGGAACAACTGATGAAGGTCTACGACAAGGCGCATCCGAAAGCGTGAGAGAGAAAACATTGACTGATTCGACGGCGAATTTCTACAGGGCTGAACTGGTCGAAAGAAAAGATATCACTTCAGACCTTGCGATATTTCGATTCCGACCCAACGGCCCTTTCACATTTCAGCCGGGGCAGTTCGCTACCCTTGCAGTTGAATCGGGCGATAAGCGAATTCAGAGAGCTTACTCGATAGCGTCTTCTCCCGAAGAATCGCTTCTGGAATTGTTCATTGAACTCGTCGAGGGAGGAAAACTGACGCCGCGAATCTGGGAGTTGAAAATCGGCGACTCCGTGCTTCTGCGAAAACGCGCGGCGGGCGGTTTCACTCTCGATGAAAAAAGCGGAATGAAATGCCACCTGATGGCCGCAACTGTCACAGGCATATCTCCCTTTGTGAGTATAATCAGAACTCATCAATTGAGGCTTGCGCGCAAGGAAGCAGAGCCTTTGCGATTCGCCGTCATTCATGGAGCAAGCCATTCACGCGAGATCACGGTTTACAAAAATGAGTTGGAAGAGACGGCGCGCGACGGATGGCTCAGTTATATTCCTACGGTGAGTCGTCCGTGGGAAGACGCTGAGTGGCAGGGAGAGACGGGGCGAGTGGAAGACGTGATAAGAAAATATGCGGACGCGCTTGGCTTCGATCATACAAACGCCACGTGCTACGCCTGCGGGAATCCGCAGATGATCGAAAACGTCAAAGCCATAATGCTCCGAGCGCGATTTCGGAAAGAGCGCGTCCACGAAGAAAAATATTTCCAGCTAAAAGATTGATGTCAGCGGGCGGCTCTAACGAGTCGCCCGCTGCAACCGATGGCTGGATTGAAAGCTGACTGCTCGACCTCGGCAAAGAAGTTCTCCGGATTGCGATTGAGTTCCATCACGCCCACTTCGATCATCGGGTAATCCTTGTGCGGCCAGACCTTGGTCAGGTCGAAGGGGTTGTAGGGAACCCGTGCGGCGTCGGCTTCGGGCATGATCTGAACCTTGAGCGTCCAGCGCGGGTAATCGCCCTTTTCGATGCTCTCGTAGAGATCGCGCTGATGGCTCTCGCGGTCTTTGCCGATGATCGCTTCGGCTTCGGCGTCAGTCAGGTTTTTGATGCCCTGCTGAGTTTTGAAATGGAACTTGACCCAGTAGCGCTCGTCCTTCGCGTTGATGAAGCTGAAGGTGTGGCTGCCAAATCCGTGCATGTGACGGTAGCTGGCCGGAATGCCGCGATCACTCATGACGATGGTGATCTGATGCAGAGCCTCCGGGAGCGATGTCCAGAAATCCCAGTTGTTGCGCGCGCTGCGCATATTGGTGCGCGGGTCGCGCTTGACTGCATGATTGAGGTCGGGGAACTTGAGCGGGTCGCGCAGGAAGAAGACCGGTGTGTTGTTGCCGACCAGATCCCAATTGCCCTCATCGGTATAGAACTTGAGGGCGAAGCCGCGTATGTCGCGCTCGGCATCAGCCGCGCCTCGCTCGCCCGCGACTGTCGTGAAACGGGCGAACAGTTCGGTCTTCTTGCCGACCTGCGAGAAAATCTTCGCACGAGTGTATTGGGTGATGTCGCGCGTGACTGTGAACGTGCCGTAGGCTCCTGAGCCTTTGGCGTGCATGCGCCGTTCGGGTATAACCTCCCGATCAAAGTGCGCGAGTTTTTCCAAAACCAGACATCCTGTAAAAGTTGCGGGCCGCGTGGCCCTGCGGTCATCACGTTCTGATTGTGAGCGACCGGACATCCGGCATTGGTGGTCAGTTTCTTCTTGTCACTCACGGTGTACTCCTTCTCAGTTGTAGATCAGTGCATTACAGATAATTCGAGATGGCACGACTTGCCTCTCTCATTGGTTTGAAATTGTTTTCACTGTCGGCAGTTCCCTGCTCTTCCTCCAAAGCTCTGGTCGCCGCGTGGCATCCGGCGATTTCGGCTTCCTTGAGGCAGTGACGGATTATGACCATCACTGCGTACCATTCGCACTCTTCGCATCCGCAGTGATCGGCAAAACCATAGCGGCTGTTATCGATTATCTTCTTGATCCCGGCGAGACACCTGCGCGAAGACTCATCATCGATCTCGCGCGAATGGATGCTCATTTCGATGAGCATTCGGACCGGATGACGGACTCGAAACACGACTCGCAATCCGTCTGAGTCGCTCCTTGTTTTTATCAACATCTCGCCTCCTGAAAATGAGCGAGGACGGGCTGAAGTGCGCCCGTCCTCGCATAGATCACGTCAACCAGCTTTCACTTCCACATCGACCGGCTTGCTCGTCTCGGCTTTCGCAATCAGGATTTCAAGCAATCCGTCCTTGAGCGTGGCTGTCGCTTTATTGGGATCAACCTTCACCGGCAGGTCGAACGAGCGCAGTATCTCGTTCGAGTATCGCTCGGTGTAAAGGGTCTTTTCTGTTTTCTCTTCTGTGGACTTTTCGGTTTTTCCGCTGATTATGATCCGCTGAGGTTCGACGCTGATTTTTATGTCGGGTGCTGAAAAGCCCGGCGTTTCGGCAAGTATCTTCAACTCGGTGTCGGTTTCGGAAACCTCGACCGGAATCGGCCTGAGCAGTTCCAGTTCGGCACGCAGCCAGTCATGAAGATCCTGGCCAAGGCGACGACCGCCATTCTCGAAGAACTCGTAAGCCTTGTTAGCAATCGCCTGAGTTACTTCCTTCACTCGATCAAACAGGTTTTCGGCTTTGACAATTGCCGGTTTGTCGGTTGAAGTTTTCTCCCCTGCCTGCGGCGCAATTTGAGATGACATGATGTACCTCCCTTTGTTGGTTTGGAATCGTTCCCACTGTCAGATAGCGATGATCAGAAATAGATGTTTTCAGGCAACGCCTGTGCCAGCGCACGAGCCTGTTGAAATGGCTGAAACCTGCTTTTCACTGGCGAAGCCTGCGCAAAGTCCCGCAGCGAAGTTGAGTCAAAGTCCGCTCTCGCGCCGGAAAATGTTGATTATCAACTGGCACAGTCGTTGCTCCTGAATATTTTGCGCAAGTTTGCCCTTGAAAGGAGGGTAGCAACATGTTCACCAATAAGTTCCGCAAATCGTGCTGTCTGCTCATAGCATCTGCTCTGGCGCTTTTTTTTGTTCCGTTCCAGTCAGGGGCCAGCAGCCAGCCGTTTCAGGTGACGGCTGTTTCGTTTGCAGCTTCACCCACGAAATATGAGGGCCCATGCCCCGGCGTCATCAAGTTTTCCGGCACAATCACCGTCAATGGAAAAGGGACTGTGAGGTACACTTTTCTGAGAAGCGACGGAGCCACAGCGCCCGTCTCTACCATTTCATTCGACGGGCCGGGATCGAAACGTGTCGGGACTACCTGGACGCTCGGAGGAGCCGCGCTTCCGCATTACTCAGGATGGGAAGCGCTCAAGATACTCTCTCCCAACGAGATGGTTTCCGACAAAGCCGGGTTTGAACTGATATGCAGAGAGAAGCCGAAATTTCAGGTGACGGAAGCTTCTCTCAAGGCAATCCCTCCCAGGTATGCGGGTCCCTGTCCGGCAGTCATCAAGTTTGAAGGGACAATCACCGCAAACGGCGCTGGAAGTGTGAAGTACACATTTCTTCGAAGCGACGGGGCGACAGGGCCAGTGTTTACTCTGGCATTCGCCGGGCCGGGTACTAAACCTGTGTCTACGACGTGGACGCTGGGCGGAAAAGCCTTGCCCAGGTATTCAGGATGGGAGGCGATCAAGATTGTTTCTCCAAATGTGATGGAGTCCAACAAGGCTTCGTTTGAAATGATCTGCACTACTCCCTAGTTCCATTTTCCCGTTCCCCAACGATGTCGTGCGTCGTTGGGGAACATTATCTAAAGACGAAGCCTTTAAGGAATTCGAGCAGCAAAATTAGAAGGAGGCAATATGGACAGGCTGAGAGAAACTATAAACCCGGAAGAGATGGGAATTCACGAAGGGCCGACCAGATACCCTGCTGGAAAGAACCTCAACGCGCTCCACTGCCGGGAATGCGGCGATCTTTACTATGTCGATGAAAAGACTATGCGCCGCGTCCATGCCGCGCTTGAAGGAGACCCTTCGGAAAATCCCTTCTGCTGCCCTCGATGCGAAGAAGAGTATGAGGAAGAGGCTTACGGACATTGAGAGGTCACGATGAAAACCTTGATGGCTAGTGACGGATCGAAGGACGCGACGATGGCTCTTCGCTCGGCGGCTCGACTGCTTCGCAAAGGCGAAAACGGGGTCACTGTGCTGTGCGTGTCGCCTGATTTTCATCCATCAGGCAAAGAAAACCGCCGCCGCATTCAGGAAGAATACCGTCGGCGAATAGCGCGGGAGACACAGGCGATTCTCATCGCGGCTCAAAAGACGCTCAGTGCTGAAGGCATCTCCGCTCAGACTCGCTCAGAGGTCGGCTCGCCCGCCGATGTGATAGTCAGGCTTGCTGAATCTTTCGAGGTGACGGTCGTCGGAGCGAAAGGCCGATATGAAGGATCAGACATAGGGCTTGGGCCTGTAGCGAGCCGCGTGGTCGAACACGCTCCGGGCATAGCGATAGTCGGGCGGGGACTGTCGGGCGAAAACGATCTGCGGGTGCTGGTCGCAATAGACGGATCGCTGGCTTCCAGACACGCTATAAGTTCTATGGTGAAATACTTCGACATCAACACGGCTGAGGTCACTCTACTGCACGTGAAGGAAACCCCATGGATACACCTCGGATTGGATCGCGAGTGGTTCGATTATCCCAGCGATGTGTTCGATCAGGCCGATCCTGAAATTCAACTGGAACAGGAACTCCAGATTGAGGCGGAAGAGATGATCGAAGACGCCCGCGCGCAACTCGAAGCGGGAAGCTGTTCAGTGCTTACGGTGATCGCGGAAGGAAACCCGGCGACGGAAATTCTCGGAGAAGCCGAAAGCGGAGATTATGATTTGATAGTTCTCGGATCGACCGGCATCCTCGACGCCAAGCGCGACGTATTGGGCAGCGTCTCGGCCAGAGTCGCCTGGCAGGCATTGTGTTCGGTCGCAGTGGTCAAGTATGAAAGAGAAGTAGAGTGATGATTCTCGAATGCGGAATTGCGAATGCGGAATGCGGAATAAGGGAATCCTTCTTAATTCCGCACTCCGCATTCGAGACTCTCTCCCACTTTTCCCTAATACTCATCTGCTGCGCAGATTTCCCCGCGCGGCTGCGCAAAAGCCCGTAACGCGCGCGAAAATTCCCCGCAAGATGCGCTCTTTCGCTCTCACCTTTGGCGGCATACGTGTTGCACAAATCAGAAAAGAATTATTTTGCTCGAAGGAAGGAGCGATCATAATGTCAGCGATAATAGACCGTATGGAAGCAACAACCCTTGCCAGCAATCCAGCAGTGATGCCGCAGATTGAACAGAGAGACGCGGAGATTGCGCGAAAGGCGCTCATCGCTTTGCGAACGAACCTCTGTGTGCCGGCAGAGCGGATAATGGTCATAGTAATAAACGGGCTTGTCACCCTCGAAGGCAGCGTCGAGTTTCAGGTGCAGAAGATGCTGGCCGAAGCTGCGGTGAGGCGACTTGGCGGCATCACGGGCATTTGCAATCGGCTTGAAGTGAAGCCGGAAGATTTTGCGCAAGCCACGAAGATCGAAATCGACGAAGAGACGGGCGACTAGCTCACGCGAAGTTCTGCAAACGAACTGGCAGGCGGCGCGCCCCCCAATTGCCGGGACGCTCTTCAAATACTCCCTTGCAACGCGCGCCGCAGAATTTGCACTGCCCGTCTGCCGTCAGGTTCCATTCATTCAAAACGTACCAGTCTCGACCGATGAGCCGATGGCCGCAACTGTGGCAGTAAGTGCTTCCGCCCTGCTCATCGTGAACGTTGCCGGTGTAGGCATAACGCACTCCGTTTTTTATCGCTATCTGACGCGCTCGCGTCAGCGTCGAGGGCGGAGTGGCAGGCTTGTCCAACATCTTCCAGTCAGGATGAAAAGCCGTGAAGTGCATAGGCACATCCGGGCCGAGATTTTCAACCACCCACTGAGTCATCTCTTCGAGTTCCGAATCCGAATCGTTTTCGCCCGGTATCAGAAGCGTCGTGATTTCGAACCAGACCTGGGTGTTGCGCTTGAGATAGATGAGCGTGTCCAGCACTGGCTGAAGATGACCGGCGCAAATCTGGTGATAGAACCGCTCGGTGAATCCTTTGAGGTCGACATTGGCTGCGTCTATATAGCGATAAAATTCCTCGCGTGGCTCTTCGCAGATATAACCGGCTGTGACGGCTACTGTCCTGATGCCCATTTCGCGACATGCCTGGGCCACATCAATCGCGTATTCGAGAAATATGGTCGGGTCGTTGTAAGTGAAAGCCACACTGCGGCACGCGAGTTTGTGAGCGGCTCGCGCTATGGCAGAGGGAGAAGCGGCATCGGCGAGGGTGTCCATCTCTCTGGATTTGCTTATGTCCCAGTTCTGACAAAACGCGCAGGACAAATTGCATCCGGCTGTGCCGAACGAAAGCACGGGAGTTCCGGGCAGGAAATGATTGAGCGGTTTTTTCTCGATAGGATCGATGCAATAACCGCTCGATCTCCCGTAGGTGGTCAGCACCACTTCGTCGTTTTGTCTTGCGCGCACGAAGCACAATCCGCGCTGACCTTCATGGAGTTTGCACAATCGCGGGCAGACATCGCACTGCACGCGCCCGTCTTCGAGCAGGCGCCAGTACTTCGTAGGCACGACGGAGGAATATTTTTCAGTCTCTGTTTGCGAGTTCATACATAAGCCCTAGTGTTGATGAAGGTGGCGACCCTCGTGATCCAATTATAGAGTCTATCATGTCCAGGGAGTCTTGAGAGTCTCTCGAATGCGGAGTGCGGAATTCGGAATGCAGAATAGAACTCCGCACTCCACATTCCGAATTCCGCACTCGAATGAGTGCTATCACCCATCGAGGTGCGGAGTTCTCAGCAGTTTTCGTCCTGCATTCATCGAAACGCTTCGAATATCTGCGCGCTCGCGGGGTACGAATATTGCCTGCTTTCAATCAGGGGTTGCGAAAGCGAGATAGTCCAGATGTCAGCGATCATATCACATCAAGAAAATGAAGCCGGGTGGGAGTGGAAACTATGGCTTGAATGGATATGCGCAAACGCAGCGGGAGAGGTCATCGGGTTGAGCATCGCGGCAGCCGTCGCCGTAGGAGTTGTGCGGGCGATTGAAACGACTGTGGGCGCTGCGACTATGGCTGCGGTGATAATTGCAGCCGGCACGCTCGAGGGAATCATCGTCGGAATAGCGCAGTGGGCGGTATTGCGCCGCTATCTCAGGAATATGAAATGGCAGGTCTGGACAGCAGTCACAGCCATCGGAGCATTCGTGTCGTGGACGCTTGGGATGCTCCCCAGCACATTGATGAACGATGAGGCGGATACCACGCCGATGGCCGAGATAAGCGACGTGGTGAAGTATGGATTGGCCGCGATTATGGGCCTTGTGCTGGGTCTCGTGCTTGGAACTCCTCAATGGCTGGCGCTGCGTCGCCACGTTCAAAGAGCGGGATGGTGGGTACTCGCCAACGCCGCGGCGTGGGCTGTAGCCATGCCAGTCGTCTTCGTGGGCGCGAGTTCATCTCCATCGGGAGTGGCAGGATTGATCGTGACCGGCATCCTGACAGGAGCCTCAGCCGGAGCCGTAGCGGGCGCGATTCATGGAGCGATTCTGACGCGAATCGTAAGACGATGAGCAGTGGGCGGTTTTTCTATTCTGACTCCTGACTTCTGTCTTCTGACTTCTGACTTCAAGGAGGAACTTATGAGCAAAAAATTCAAAATGATCGGCAATCTGATGGCAGCGGGAGCGGGCGCGCTCGCAGCTTACGCGCTCGTCGTTCGTCCGCGTCATCTGCGCTGGGGCGCGACACAGGAAGAATTCACAGAGACTCTTCCGGGCGATGATTTTCTGCCCGACCCCAAACACACCGCCACCCATGCGATCACGATCAAGGCGCCGGTCGCGGATGTGTGGCCGTGGATAGTGCAGATAGGTCAGAATCGCGCGGGGTTTTACAGCTATGACTGGCTTGAAAACCTGTTCGGCTGCGACATCAAAAACGCCAGTCGCATAGTCGACGAGTGGCAGACCATCCGCGAAGGCGATGTCGTATGGCTGCACCCTGAAGCGCCGCCTCTGCCCGTGATAATCATCGAGCCTCGGCGCGCGATAGTGCTTGGCGGACAGGTGAACGAAGAAGCATTGGGAACAGAAGCTGTTCGCGGCGGGACGTGGGGCTTCTTCCTCAAAGAGATCGATTCGCAGACGACGCGGCTAATAATTCGCATTCGCTGGGATCGCAAGCGCGGGCTGATTAGCTGGCTCGGAAATTACGCGCTGCTCGAACCGGCGCACTTCGTGATGGAAAGAAGAATGCTCATCGGCATCAAGCGAAGAGCGGAAGCGAAGGCAAAAGCGAGGGAAGCCACGGCGGTCGAGGAAAAGAAAAGTCTGCGCGCTGTTTGAGTGTGCGCAGGCTGAAATAAGTTCGAAGGAGCGGGGAGCGCATATTTGCTTTCATGATTTGATGGCTCGTGTGCGCTCGATTTTTATTTCCGCCGTGCGCTCCCGGCGCATTCCGGAAATTTTGCGCAGCCTTGAATGTCGAGGACTTGCGTCATCGCGCTGCAAAGCTGAAGATAGATTTGAGAAATCACAATCCGGGAGGTGTCTTCGCTTTGCAGAAAAGAATCCTTCTCGTAGTCACGCTCGTTATCGTTTCTTTCGCAACGCCTCACGCCCAGCAGGTTGCAGATCCGAATTTCAATCCGCAGATTGGCAAGCCGGAATTTCCCGCAGACCGCGGCCCCGTAGTGATGCTCGATGAAGCTCATTTCAATTTCCATACTGTCGAAGGTCGTTACAAACCTTTCGCCGAACTGCTGCGCCGCGACGGATACAGAGTGCTGCCGTTCAGGGATAAATTCAGCCGGGACAGTTTGAAGGGCTTGCAGATTCTCGTCATCGCCAACGCTTTGGCCGAGCGCAACCAGCAGGACTGGTCTCTTCCGAATCCATCCGCTTTCACGGATGAAGAGATCAAGGCCGTCGAGCAGTGGGTCAGGGGCGGCGGATCGCTGATGTTGATTGCCGATCACATGCCGATGGCGGGGGCGGCTGAGAAACTGGGAGCAGCTTTCGGCGCGCGATGGAATAACGGTTTCGCGATGATAGAGAACGCGCGGGGGCCGATGATATTCAAACGCTCAGACGGATCGCTTGCGTCTCATCCAATCACCGATGGCAGGAGGGCGGATGAAAGAATCGATGAAGTGGCGACCTTCACCGGGTCGGCATTTCAGGTGGGGAAAGATGCGCGTCCGCTGATCGTGTTCGGAAGCGATGTGATATCGCTTATGCCGACAGTTGCGTGGGAGTTCAAGCCCGACACTCCTCGCGTTTCGGTGAAGGGCTGGTGTCAGGGGGCGGCGTTGAAATACGGGAAAGGACGAGTCGCTTTATTTGGAGAGGCGGCGATGTTTTCGGCGCAGCTTGGAGGCCCGAACAGGCAGCCGGTCGGGATGAATGCGCTGGTAGCAAAGCAGAACTATAAACTGCTGCTCAACACGCTTCATTGGTTGAGCGGTCTGATGAGGGAATGAGGCAGACTGCCATCGAAGATAGTGAGATGGCAGGAGGTATATACAGCACCCATTCAACCTGTCCTTCCATACACACTACTTGGCGCAAGAGGGGTAGTTGCGCTTTCGAATCATCCAACACATTGTTCAGGCACTTCCAAGAAAGCTGAAGAATGCCCACGGCGATTTTTGCTCCAGCCCACCAGCGTTTAAGTTCCTGCTCCAAGTGCCAGTCAAATTGACAGACCGATCTCTTTCAAACTGACTGAATTCGGTCATCTCCTGGTTTTAATGATGATCTGTAAAGAACTCCGATTTATATACTTGCAACTAAAGCCCATGCGGTACGGGGCTTGCGTAAGCGATATGAGCGCAGGAAGGTTCTAATTTCAACAGGTAACAGACCGCAGTTTTGCTAGCAGCACTCAGGAGGCCTCGATGAACGCCCTAAAGCGCTCGCCAGTGATAACGTGGCTCACGTCCTTCTTGCTGCTTGTCTGTTTATGCAGTAGCGTCCTACTTACCAGCAACAGCAGTGCGCAGTCCGCGCAAGACTCAATAGAAATCACTGCGGCATCCGCCGACTCATCCATCCAGGATTCAGCGCAGGCAGATAATATATCTCCTGATCTGCGCGAACGAGTGAAGGAAGTGCGCGGCAAAAAGAGGCTCGGCCCGCACGCGGTCAAAGAAAGCTCCGTAACAGTCGTTGTTCAACTCAAAGGCACACCAAGCCTCTCGCTCAATGCGCTCCTCAATCGTAGTGATGTCAAGGTAAAGAAGCACTTCCAGAGCTTCAATTCGCGCCTGGTGGAGTTGCCTGTAAACTTTGTCGAGCAGCTTGCTGCCTTCAGCGAAGTGTTATACGTCTCTCTGGAAAGAGACGTGGAAATGCTTGGCCATGTCGAGACCACTACCGGCGCGGCGGTAATGCGTCAACAGAGTGGCAACAGCAGACTTACCGGAACGGGCATCGGCATCGCCGTGCTTGATTCCAGCATCTTCACCGCACACCATTCATTTTTAGGGTCAGATGGCAACAAGCGCGTTGTAACTAATGTAGACTTCACGGGCGAGGGCATGAATACGGATGATCCTTACGGGCATGGCACTCATGTCGCCGGACTGGCGGCAGGTGGCACCCAGGGCATCCCCAAGATATACGAGGGCATCGCGTCCGGCGCCCATATCATAAACCTTCGAGTCCTGAACTCCCAAGGCATAGGCACCGTGTCCGGGCTGTTGCAGGCTCTCGACTGGATTATGAATAATCAAGCGGCCTACAACATCCGTGTCGCCAATATGAGTGTCGGAACACTGGCTGTTGATTCTTACAGGAACGATCCTTTGTGCCGCGCTGTTCGTCGCCTGGTTGATGCCGGCATCGTAGTGGTGGCGGCTGCTGGCAACAATGGCAAAAACAGCGCAGGTCAAAAGATATACGGGCATATACACTCACCTGGCAATGAGCCGTCGGCAATCACCGTCGGCGCTACAAACACATACGGAACCGATGTGCGTAGCGACGATGGCATCGCTACCTATAGTTCGCGGGGGCCGACGCGCAGTTATTGGACAGACACAAACGGATTCAAGCATTACGACAATCTGATCAAGCCTGACCTGGTCGCGCCCGGTAACAAACTGATTAGCTCCAGAGCGAAAAATAATAGCCTTGTCACTTCCCATCCGGAGTTGGCTGTCACTTACAAGGGTGACGATGAGGATGATGAAGAGGATGACGATGGCGACAATAACGATGACAAAAAAATGATGCGCCTGAGCGGCACCTCGATGGCCGCGCCAATCGTCGCTGGTGCGGCAGCCCTTATGCTGGCGGCCAACCCGAGATTGACCCCGAACCTGGTCAAGGCGATTCTGATGTACACAGCACAGCCCATGGCTGGCTACAACCTGTTTGAGCAGGGCGCAGGCCAGGTCAACATAGAGGGGGCGGTGCGACTGGCTCGGCTCGTGCGCACTAACCTGACCAATAACACGCCTCTTGGCTCACCTTTGCTGACCACCAGCACGCCGCCGAGTCCTCAGACGACCATCGCTGGACAAACATTTTATTGGGCGCAGGGCATTTTACTTAACTATACCAGCGCCAGAGGGATCGATCTCATTACAAAGTATCAACGGATTTACGGCACAGGTATGCTGCTCGGCGACGGTATCATCATGCAAAACGGTATGCTCCTGGGCGACTCAACGAGAATGTCGCAAGGCCTGCGGCTGGGCGACGACATTATGACCAGCAACGGCATGTTGCTCGGAGACGGTCTGCCTTTTTTAGGCTGCGGAATGTTGCTGGGTGATGGAATGCTGCTGGGTGACGGGATGCTACTGGGCGATGGAATGTTGCTGGGTGACGGGATGCTACTGGGCGATGGAATGCTGCTTGGCGATGCGATTGCGCAGTCATACTGGGCGATGGTCATCGGTGACAACACACCTGGTATGAAACCCTAGGTGCGATCTGAAAACGATAGGGGATACTTCACGGCTTCATCCCGGCGTCGAGATGGAATGCTGTGACAATTCCAGTATTATCAAGGAGTACTATATGTTCTCATCGACTGTAAGAAGGAAGATTGCGACAACCAAGCCAGAATTGCCTATGAACGCAGACAACTCTTTCGCAGTCCATCCCCTCTCCAATGAGGATGAGACCGAGGTACTGTCTTTTCTGGCCACACGCCCTGTCCACACCGTTTTCCTAAGAGGCTTTATCCACGACAACGGAATTGTAAGCGAACTCAATCGCGGCACCTTCTACGCTTGCCGCGACAGAAAGGGCCGGATGGAAGGCGTCGCCCTGATAGGCCACGCCACGCTGGTAGAAGCCCGCAGCGATGCGGCTTTGGCGGCCTTCGCCCAACTCGCCAAAAACTGCCCCTCGGCCTACATGATTTTGGGCGAGCAGGAGAAGGTGGAATACTTTTGGAGTTATTTTGCGCAGAGCGGACAAACGGCCCGCCGAGTCTGCCGCGAGTTATTGTTCGAGCAGCACTCGCCCGTAGAGGCGCGCGAGATGGTACGCAGCTTGCGTCTGGCCACGCCCGATGATCTGGAGGTTGTATTGCCTGTCTATGCCGAAATGGTTTTTGAAGAAAGCGGCGTCAACCCGATCGAGGTCGACCCTGCTGGCTTTCGGCAGCGATGGCTGCGTCGCATTGAGCAGGGTCGCGTGTGGGTTTGGATAGAGGATCGCCGGTTGATCTTCAATGCCGACATCATGTCCGAAACGCCCGATTGCATTTATCTCGAAGGAATATACGTCGACCCGGAAGAGCGCGGCAAAGGTTACGGACTGCGTTGCCTCTCGCAATTGAGCTTGAGTCTGCTGGCGCGCACTAAGTGCCTCTGCCTTCTCGTTAATGAGCAAATCAGGAGAGCGCCAGCTTTTTACCAAAAGGCCGGCTACAAGCTGACAGGTTTCTACGACACGGTATTCCTGCACCGTAGTAACTGACAGGAGCAACCGGTTTAGGAGCCTACATTGCCTAAGGAAGACATAAATAAGCAGAGTTGGTTGTATCAGTTGATCGTGACTGCTGCAGGCGTTGGCCTATGGCTGGCGTCTGCCCTGAGTCTGGCCACTCAGTATGCGCTCAAAGAGCAAGCGACCCTGCTTGTGCTAATGCTGGTGGCGATCAGTATCGGGCTATTTCCACAGCACTTCCGATTGCCGGTGGGGTTGGGGTTCACACATGAACGTATCACCTTCACGCTCACCGACGCCATCGTTCTTGTCATCGCCTGCTGGCACGGCCTTGTTCCGGCAGTCTTCATCGCCGGGATCGAGGGCTTCACCTCATCCCGGCGCACCACCCGCCGGTTTTCCAGCAACTTTTTTTCATCCAGCATGATGTCGCTGGGCGCAGCTTCAGCTTCAGTAGTTTTAAGCGCAGTGCTCAGATACGGATTTGGCGAGGTCAGCGACGCCAGCGGCCACGCTTTTTTCGCTGTTACCATCGCGTTGCTTGTTGCCAGTATAATTCAATTTGCAGTTAATGCGCTGCTTCTTGCAACCTTGCTCGCATTGCGACACAGCAATCCCATTGTGCAACACTGGAAAGAGTTTTTTTGGGCGTTCCCAATGTTTCTGCCCACCAGCAGCGCAGCCAGCTTAATGTACATGTCGCTTCAATATAATCCAATGATGGTGGCAGGCATAGGAGGTCCGGTGCTGCTCACTATTTATTTTGTGCATCGCCAATACCGCGACAGCGTGCAAAAACGCATGGCGGTCATGGAAAAAGCGCACAGGGAAACCATCGAAGCCCTTGCAGTTGCCATCAACTCCAAAGATGAGGTCACTCACGAACACGTCCTGCGCGTGCAGATTTACGCGGCGGGGCTGGCACGTATTCTGGGATGCTCGGAAGCCGAGGTCGAGGCGTTAAAAGCAGGCGCGCTATTGCATGATATAGGAAAGATCGCCGTGCCGGATTACATACTTAACAAGCCGGGCAAGCTCACTGCGGCTGAGTTTGAGAAGATGAAGATTCATACGATAGCTGGCGCTCAGATTCTCAGTCGGGTCGAGTTTCCTTACCCTATAGTGCCTGTCGTGCGCCATCATCACGAACGGTGGGATGGGAGGGGATACCCGGACGGTTTGAGGTGTGAAGAGATACCTTTGACCGCGCGCATATTGTCGGTGGTGGATTGCTTCGACGCGGTGCGCGAAGACCGCCCGTACCGCAAGGGCTTGACGCGCAAGGAGGCCGTTGACCTTATCATGCGCGGCAGCGGCACTCAGTATGATCCGCGCGTCGTTGGCACGTTTATCGCTCACCTGCCGGAATTCGAGGAGGAAATACGAGCACATCGCGGTATGCTTGTTCCAACATTCGGCATCGAGCCGAGCGAACAACTATCCGAAGCCGCGCGGAAGGTGGCTCCGGCAGTGGGCTTTGCAGAGGAAGCAGAAAAAGAACAGGCTGACCAGGCCAGCCTCTTTCACTTTGAGGTGAAAGCGATTTGCGATCTCGCGCAAGCGATAATAGGCGCGCGCAGCCGGGAAGAAATCTTTGCGACCTTTACACAGAAGTTGAGCGCGTTAGTGCCTTATGATCTATGCGCTATCACGCTCGTGGTGCCGGAGACAGGACACAGCGTCGTGACACATGCAGCAGGTGATCATGCGGAGTTGCTCCTGGGTCGCAACATTGAGATGGGCGAAGGCGTGACAGGCTGGGTGATAGCCAATCGCCAACCGTTCTGCAATACGGATCCCCAACTCGATCTTCCGTCTCTGGCATTTCAAGGCTCTGCTGCGTACCGCACCCTCGCCATCTTTCCAATAATCAGGGATGATCATATACATGGAGCCGTGTCGATCTATTCATCATCGCTTACGGAGTATACGGCTGATCACCAGATGTTGCTGCAAAAGGCTGTGGCGTTCATCGCGGTGGCGCTTTCGGCCTGCTCGCAATCCCCGATGCCAAATAGTATGAGGCCCAGACCGATTGCCGGTATTGTGGCTTCGCAGACCCTGGCGGTATCTGATAGTGACTCACTCAGTCTGACTTGCGTACCGGTGAAATCCGAAATCGCTCATTGAATCGGGCCGTCTGTAGAAGGCGGCGACGCTCCTCGGGAAAAAGTCCGGAGTCGAGAGTCTGGAGTCTGGAGTCTGTTATTTGGAGTCGTCAACTGTTTTTCATACTTTCAGGGCGGCGTCTCTGACGACCGGGATGACTCCTCAAAAAGTCTTCTACAAAGTTTCACGTCACTCGTAGTGCGTTACAGAAATCAACTCGATCAACCAATCAACCCCACCGGCTGAGGATCGAAACCGGGAAAGACTTTATCAATATCTTTATTGCCCATCACTCGCGTGAGGACTTCCGCAAGCGCCGAGCGATAATCCGTAGTGATGCGCAGCCCGCCGGGGCCGAGTATCTCTTTTTCATCTTCTTCCAATCCGGGCCATCGACCATGAATCTTTCCTCCGTTGACGCGGCTCCCCATCGCCATCATCGCAAACCCGCGACCGTGATCCGTCCCCAGCGAGCCGTTCTCATAAATGCGCCGACCGAATTCCGTCATCACAAGAACTATCACCCGGTCGCGATGATTTTTCATGTCCGCATCGAATGCCGCCAGACCTCGCGCAAGCAGATTGATGTTTTCGGCCTGCAATCCGTCGACCGCTCCCTGAAAAAAATGAGTGTCCCATCCGCCCAGATCGATGCAGGCTGCTTCAAGCCCCACGCCCGCTTTTATGAGTCGCGCAATCTCGCGAAGCCCGCTGCCGAATTCATCCGCCGGATACTCGGCATCATTTGCAGCTTTGTATTCGCTCGCTCTCAATCCCTCGACGCGATGGAGAAGATCGAGAGTCATTCGCCCAGGCTGGCTCAGTATCCCCGCATCAGCGCCATACATTGCAGAAAGCGCGAGCAAGGCGGATGTCGGATCGCCCGATGGAGTGTTGATTTGAATCTCATCGAGAGAATTAATCGCGCTTACCTGCCTGGCTCCGCGAAGCGATTCGGGAACCGCAGGGCCGATGGCAACGGCTGAAAGCGGAGTCGATTCTTTTCTCTTCATTGCTCGGAGATGCCTTCCGATCCAGCCGCCGCCGATAGTTTTCCCCATCGCTTCGCCGTGCTCCATCTGATCCTGTGCTTCGAAATGCGACCCCGTCGTGTTGTCCGACCCTGCGGCCTGCACTATTCCCAATCGCCCTTCTTCGAATAGCGGATAAAGTGGGCGCAGACGCGGATGAAAGGCATAAAAATCATCGAGCCGGATCGCGGCGTCCGATCCGCCTTTCGAGGGCGGCGCGATGGAGAGCGTCGGGCGCAGGCGGAAATACTGATCGTCGCCATAGGGAATCACCATGTTCAAAGTGTCTGCTCCGCCTCTGAGGAAAACGCAAACGAGAGTCTTCGCGCCCTGGTCGGCGGTGACCGCTTCGTTTGTCAGAAACATCTGACGGAGAAATCCGCGACGTGACGGTTTCATAATTCAATACCTCTGAAACGCAGGCGAGGCGAGTATCAGCCCCGCAAGCTCCGCGCGATTTCTATCATCCGTGAGCGCGCGACTGGCCGCATAATGTTCGAGTGCGTGGATCTCGCTCGCCGCGCCTCGGTGCCCGATGAAATGAGGAAGAAGTTCTACCGGGTTATCTGAAGCGCCCATGGCGTCAATCAATCGATCAAGCGAAACGCTGACCGAAGGCACCTGACCTGCCGCGAGCGCGAATGCGAAATTCCATCGCCACAGCATAGCGCCGAGCCAGGGCGCGGCTTCGTCCGGGTAGCCGTCGGGAGTCGGATACTGAAAGAGTCCCTGCCCCATACGAGTCAGGTATTCGATCAACTGTGCGTGCGCGTGCGTGTCGGCTCCCATAGAGCGAAGACAACTGACTATGAAATGAAAAGGACGTTTCAACTTTGCGCCCTTCGAAACTTTGAATTCTTCTGAAGTCAGTATCGCTCGCAGGAGCGATTTTGTATCGCCTTCGGTTTGAGTGAAAACAGTTGCCACGCGCTCGACGAGAGGCGCGGGCGGATCGTCCGATACAAAACGGCGAACGAGCTTCGTCGCTATGTAGCGCGCGGTCGAAGGATGAGAGCAAACGATATCGACGACGCGATCAAGGTCAGATTCGCCCCCTCCCGACGGGAGCCGATGGCCAAGCACTGTCTTTTCGCCATCGTCGTGCAGCGACGGGTCGAAATAAACAGCGCCTTTTCTCCATTTCGTTCGCAGCCGCCAGCCTGTCAAACACCGGGCGATTTCGCAGACATCCTGCTGAGTGTATCCGCCATGAACTCCGAGCGTGTGAAGTTCGAGAAGCTCTCGCGCATAGTTTTCGTTCGGCACATCATCGGGCGCGGCCTTTTTATTCTCCTTGCCGTCGAGATAGACGAGCATCGCGGGCGATGTGGCCGAAGCGCGAATGAGATCGCGGAATCGTCCGAGCGCGTGAGCGCGAATGACGAGGCGATCATCCGCAGGCTTGAGATATATGCAATCGCCTTTTTCCATATCGATGTTGAGGTGATCAGTCCAGAAGGAGACCATCACTTCGAATAGCTGGCGGCGGCTATAGATTGCGCGAAGCAGAGTGTGGCGGGCGATCTCTTCGCGAAGCACAGGCTTTTTATATTCGTAGCAGGTGCCGGGATCGTGATGGAGGGTTTCGAATCGGCGGGCGCGAAGATCGCACGCGGTGTCGTCGATGCTCTCCGGGCGCAACTGCTCTTCGATCCATCGCTCCTGCCCCGTCTCGCGCAGATGGTCGAGGTCGCCGGGCCAGGGGCCGTAGGCGGCTCGCGAGAGCAGATGAAAATCCGCGTCTATATCTTTGCCCTTTGCCGCGCTCACACGATCAGGAATAGTTTGCCCCATCCGGCGAGTGACATCGCTTATGATTCGCTCGCATCCCGTGAAGGGCAAAGCTCCGGCAGCAAGCGCGGACGCTTTGATCAGCGCGCGTCTTGAGAGTTTCATCGCTGTGCCTTTCATCGCGCTGCGACGTTGCCCGTTCCGAGCGGCGCGGTGGTCGGTGACGCGACGAATGCGCGTTTGAGCAGGCCGAGCAGAGCAGCGCCGCTGCCGATGATCATCGATGCAGGAAAAACCACGAACCAGCCGACTACGGGGAGCAGGAACGGAAGCTCAAGCACGATGCTTCCGCGAAGAGTGGCTTTCCAAGGTCGCTCGCGGTCTGCGGGCGATGAGAGACGGCGGCCTATCGAGGTCGCAAGTCCGGCGGTGCCTGCGCCTGCGAATATGACATAGAGGCAGACGATTCCTATCGCGCTGACGTTTCCCACAGCGCCCGGCACACGATTCAGCACCGCGGCTAAAACGATCGTGAATATAGTGATTGGAAGCCCTGCCAGAAAAGGTTTGATGAGTCCCCGGCTGCACGTTTCCGCCGAATCCGCGACTGCGCGCGGCCATAGTCCCACGCACAGCAGCCACAACCCCGGCAGCGCGAGCATCAGTCCGAGTATGACGAAAAAGATCGCCATCGTATCAGCCATCAACATAACGAGTCCTCCTTTGCTCCGCTTCACGCCGACACACTTCGACTCACACTTCTGTCTGCGTGCATAAGAGGGAGAGCGAGGCGAGAGAGCGCCTCGAACGATTTGATTTCCAAACGCTGGCTTCAGTTCCTCAGTCCACACTGAGTACGTCTGTGTTGGCGCGAATGTTCAAACGGCTCTGGCAATCGAAAGAGGCGAGATGGTATCCTACCCGGTCAGTTTGGCGTCCACCATCACACGGCTTTTATAGCGATCACTTTGGAGGATGGATGAGTCAGGCAGATGAGCCTTCGAAAGAGAAGATAGTAGTGACCGGCGGCGCGGGATTCGTCGGATCGAACGTAGTCGACAGACTTCTCAGCGACGGTTATAAGGTCGTCGTGCTTGATGATTTTTACACGGGCGACATAAACAACCTGCCCACGGAAAGCGAACGGCTCGAAGTCATTCGCGGAAGCGTGACCGATTTCGATTTAGTCCGAGAAGTCGTCAGAGGCGCGGGCGCGGTGTTGCACCTCGCTGCCCGCAACATCATCGTTTCAACGAGAAATCCGCGAGAGGATTATGAAGTCAATATCGGCGGCACGTTGAACATTCTGCTGGCTGCGCGCGAATTCCAGACGCCCCGCGTAGTCTATTCGTCTTCGGCTTCCGTCTACGGCAATCCGCGTTATCTGCCCATTAACGAAGATGACGCGACCAACATGCTCAGTCCCTACGCAGTGTCGAAGTTCGCGGGCGAAAATTACTGCAAGGCTTTTTATGAAAGCTACAATGTGTCGACTGCGGTGGTGAGATATTCGAATGTGTACGGCCCGCTGCAACGGCCAGATAATCCTTACTGCGGCGTCATCGCGAAGTTTTTCGAGTCGGCCATGGCAGGCGATGCTCCGCGCATTCACGGCGACGGCGATCAGACGCGCGATTTCACTTATATCGATGACGTGGTTGAAGCGACTCTGCTTGCGGCATTCGCCGCCAAAGCCGAGGGCCAGGTCTATAACATCGGCACCGGGCGCGAGACCACTATCAACCAGCTTGCGCGGATGATCATCGAGATAACCGGCTCTGCTCGCGAGCCGGTTTGCGTTGATCGCCGCGACATCGATAACATCCGCCGCCGAGTGGTCAACATAGAAAAGATTCGCCGCGAGCTTCGCTGGGTTCCGTCCGTCACCATCGAACAGGGTTTGCGCCGGACATACCAATGGCTGAAAGACGATCTGAGCAAGACACAGCCCTAACCCAACACCCTCGCGTTTTGTGCATAGCGCCCGCGTGGAACGAAGGCGAACGCATAGCCCGTGTGGTCAGAGGCGTGCCTCTCAACGTTGTCGAGACGGTCGCCGTCGTTGATGACGGCTCGACGGATGACACAGCGAGATTTGCCGAAGAAGCGGGCGCAGTGGTGTTGCGTCAGGGGATGAATCGCGGCGTGGGCGCGGCCATTCGACGCGGCATCGATTACGCAATAGAACATGGCTATGAAATAGTGGTCGTGGTATCAGGCGGAGGAAAGACTCCGCCCGAACAGATACCGCGACTTGTTGATGCGATCAAAGGCGGAGCGGAACTTGCTCAGGGGTCGCGTTATGTTGAGGGCGGCGAGTTTTTGCGAATGCCTTTGCGTCGTCGCTTAGGGACGCGGGCATACACATTTTTATTTACGCTCTTCGTCCGGCGACGGGTGACGGACGGATCGAGCGGCTTTCGCGCATTTCGGGTGTCTCTGTTTGAAGACAAGCGGATCAATTTATGGCAGGAGTGGCTGGATCGTTACGAGCTTGAACCCTACCTTTTGTTCAAGGCGTTGAGACTCAGGCATCGAGTAGTCGATGTCCCGGTGACGATTGAGTATCCTGAAGCAGACGGCATCGCTTATACGAAGATGCGCGCCGTCACTGACTGGTGGAAAATTTTCAGACCAATTTTTTTTCTGGGGCTTGGGCTGAAGAAGTAGACCTATCGCATCTCGGCATCAATGGCACGAGCGATCTCGATGACTCTCGACAAAGATGCCGATCTATAATCAGTGGCTTCGTATCTTTGTATCTGCTGTTCTTTGAAGCCGAGTTTTTCAGCCAGTTGCTTTTGCGTCAGCCCTGCGGCAACGCGAGCCTAAATCAGCATTTGCGGGAGCCGTTCGAGCGCGATTGCATCGACCTTTTTTCGTTTTCTTGAACCTGTTGCATCTCTTTTAGAGTATCTAATATGAATCTACGTCTTGATGTTTCTTGTTCGTAATAGTGCGCTTGACGAGCTAGATGATAGGAGAAATACGTTACGACGCCTGCGAGAATAGACATGGCAACAGTGATCGCACCAAGCCACGTTGTAAATCTTTTGGAGGTATTCTTCTCAGCCGCATCGGATTCTGCTTTATTATCCATAGCAATCTCTTTTCATACCAATTTCAATTCCTGGAGCGATGATTTATTAGCAATACCCATACTTCATGTTCCGACTAGGAAGTGCAAAGTTCGACAGATTTTCCTGAAGCAGTAAGCGGGTTTGGCGACTGGTCGAACTTTTTCACGAGACGTTTTCACCGCTTCTCGCGCCTCTTGTCTACTCTCCTGCTCTTTCCCCTCTGCCTTTCGCTGATGGCTCTGGCCGCCGCCGCCGTGATGCGCGCCCAGCGGAATTCTGCTTTGTGTGATGTGTTGGAATTGATCAGGGCGAGATTCGATCCGTCTGCGCTCACTACCCACAATCCCTGCCCCTTTGCCGAGTAGCTCAATATTCGATACTGGTGCTTTGCCGTCAACTCTCCGCCTATGCAGCCGCGAACGATGTTCAGGAATTCAGGTTCTATGAATAATTCCTCTCTCCTCGCGCATTCAAGGCTGGCGATGACATCACGGGGAACGTAAGGAATCATCGCCTTCATACTCCAATCAGTCAGCCTGAACCTCAGTTCCGTCATCAGAATCCGGCTGCCATCGGGCGACCAGTCGAATACCTCCCAGCCTGAATAAGGTGTCAGTCGTAGCTGAGAGCCGACGGGGTTCGAGACATCGGCAACGTAGACATCGCCTGACGGAGTGCTATGGCGATAAGCCCGCCACGCCAGTTTCTTTCCGTCAGGAGAAATCCTGGGGTTGAGATCATCCCGAACGACGGGGATCACTTCTTCTTGCATCCCTGTCGCCGGATCGATTCTATGGATCGCATAGTTGGCGTCCTTAACGGTCTGCATCATGTAGTATATGCGACCGTCCGGCGACCACTGAGGCTCCGAGCTCCCGAATCCTTTTTCGAGGGTCACCCGCCTCGGCTCTCCGATGGAAGGCAGGAAATCCATGACCCAGATCGATGCCCGCAGATCATCAGCGGGGGAAGGACTGGCGTCAACGCGCATAATGGCTATCTGTTTCCCGTCGGGCGACCAGGCAGGCTGAACCGATTGATACGGCCCCCACGGATAATCTATTTCCACAGTCAAGGGTATATCTATTCCCGACACAAGGTCTCTCACCCAGACGCTTCCATAACTGTCACCGGGACTTCTCGGAGACATTCTGCGAATGAAAGCGATCTTCGTCCCGTCAGGCGACACGGCAACTGCGGTATCTTCGAAATCTCCAAACGTCACCTGTTCTTCCCGGCTGCCGTCCGCATTCATCATCCAGATGTGCATCTGCTCGGTTCCCTGCTCGGCGGCGCGATTCGACTGGAAAAATATCTTCTCAACGAACCCATCGGCTCTGACTATGCTCGATTGCGCCGCCTCTTCATCTCTCCTGTCCGGCGGCGTGGAATCGATCATCTCGGCGACATTTTCAGTTTCTATCTGCCCTCCGGTTGCGCTCGTCTTTTGCCAGAGAAACAGATTAGCCCCGATGAGCGCGATCATCGCGGCGACGAGCGCGACGGATTGAACAGGATTTCGCGCAGCCGCTTTGACTCGCCCGCCAAGAGCAGAGAGTGCAACCAGTATCGCCAGATAACGCCGCCTTAGCGCGCGACGCAGGGCTACCTTCAATCGATCTTTGTGACGTTTGACGACGACCGCCTGCTCGATGGCTGAAATATGCTCTATGCCCAAAGCTTCGGCATACACAGAGGTCTCGCGCTCTCCTTCGGCCATCAGGGCGACCATCAGTTGATCCTGCGGGTCAGTGACAGTCTCGCGAACCGTTCTGATGATGGGCGACTCTTCCTCGATCAACGCCCATTCCGGGTCGATTGACCCGGCATCGCTTAGGAGTGTTCGCTCGATCTCAGCATGGCGTCGCTCCATGCGTCTTTGCCGCTCAAGCAGGTTGAGCAGATTCGTTCGCGCGTCAAGATAGAGCCACGCTATGAGCGAGCTTTTCGCCGGGTCGAATTTTTCCGGTCGTCTGAGGTAAGCCATTACCGCGTCGTTTGCGGCGGTCTCGACGAGGTGTGGATCATTGAGGTTGGGAAACTTTCGACCGAGCGCGCGGATGATGAGCGGAAGGAACATTTCGGAAATCTGTTCGGCAACCCTGCCTCTTTCCACGAGCAGGCGCGCGTGCAGAGCGAAGCCAATGTCTTTCAAGTTGCTATCGCCGGTCACAGAAACAGCCGCCTCCCGCTCTTTTCGATAAAGGCCACCATGAAGGAACGCCCTCGGCTGGCCTGCGCGAGTTTTCATTGCACAATTGCCGCAATGAAATCACCGCTCAGACCAAAGCTCAGGATCGGGACTGCTAACCTCCGCTTCTTCCTTTATATTCCTTTCGAGAGGCGCGAAGTTCGACAAATAAATATCCACGAAGTACACGAAGAATCAAAAATCTTCGTGTGACTTGTTGAACCTTCGTGTCCTTCGTGGATCGTTGATTACTTCCCTTCTTTCATCTCGTCGTAGACTATACCGACGTTGCCCGCGAGTCCCTGAGCGTAACCGATGTGGCTGGAGTACTGAGGCAGTTGAATTTCTTTTACGGCCTGCTCGCGCGTGCGGCCCGCTTCGATGGCCTGTTTGACCGCCGCGCGCAGGTCAACCATGTATTGTCGGAAAGCCTTGAGGTCGGCGACCGTTCCCGCATCGCCGTGTCCGGGGATGACCTGTGACGCCGGATCGATTCGCGACAGCACTGCGTCGAGCGTTTCCACCCATTCGGCAGTCGATGCGCCGTGCGCGCGGTCTATGAAAGGCATACGGCGGTTGACGAACAGATCGCCCAGATGCGCCACCTTCTCTTTGGGAAAATAGATGATCGAATCGCCGTCGGTGTGTCCGCGCTTGGCGTGAAATATCTGAATCTCTTTGCCACCCACATATATTCTCATCTCTCGGCTGAAGGTTATGTTGGGCGCAGGCACTTCGCTTATCTTGATGGCGCGAGCGGCTTCCACGTTTTTCTTCGCCGTCTCGATCTGACCTTTCATGTCGGCGACCTCTTTCGACTGCGGGTCTTTCGCCTCGGCTATCTGTTTTTCGAGTCTCTGAATGCGAGCCGTCTGATTATCGATTGTTTCCTGGGGCGCGGCCAGCATGTGCTTGCGCACATTGTCGTGAGCGACGATGGTCGTCATCTTGATGAAGAACTCGTTGCCGCCCGTGTGATCGAAGTGATGATGCGTGTTGATGAGAAATTTTATCGGCTTGTCGCTGATCGTTTTGATTTGCGCGGCGATGCCCGGAGCGAGGTCGGCAAACTGATCATCGATGACGACGACGCCTTCAGGGGTGACACAGATGCCTATGTTGCCGCCGCGACCGTAGAGAACATAAACATCATCGGTCAGTTTTTTGAGCGTGAACGGCCCTTTGTCCTGTCTATTCACTCCATCGTGAGCGAGCGCAGAGACGATCAACAAAAAGAAAATGATTGTGACAGCAAATAGTTTTTTCATGGTTGTCCCCCAAAAGGTGAGAAAGGAGTCAGGAGCCAGCCTGCGGACTCCAGACTCCCGACTCAAGACTCCGGACTATTAATGCGAATCAAGAGTAGAAAATTGTCGCTGTTGAAACCAAAGAACTTACAAACCTGGCTTTTGGACTTTTACCCAGTTGTTGCCTGTAAATGGTTGATTCTTTATTCATGATTTCAACCCTTGATTCGCATTATTAATTCTTTTTCTCGTGGCCGTGAGAAGCAAGGTAAGGAACCTTGACTTCGGCCCAGATGCGGGCAGGGCCGTATCGGCCTTCGATTGTGAAAGTGTCCGTGTCATTGTCCGGCCTGAGATCGAAGCTGAGGTAATTGACAACCGGGCCGCCGGTGGCAAACTGCATCGGCGCAGTGATCTCGCTGCCGCCGCTTGCAAGCACCAGCTTGAAGTTGTCGTTGGCGTCATAATTGATGCCGAGTACGTAAGAACCTTTCGGAACCTTCACTCCGGCGATGACGATTTCGAATTCGGTGTCGAGCTTTCCTATGCTCTTCCAAACCCGGTTGAAGGCGGCAAGCGCGCGCTCGGCCTTGCGATTGTTGAAATTCGTCTCGTTGAAGTGAAGCGATTTGTAGTTGAGCGAAAACTTGCCCGCGCCCTCGATGGCCATCGAGTGTGTGAAATCTCTGGCGACCGTGCGCGGGTCGTGAGCGGAAACCGCCTGACTGAGACCTAAAAGCATGATGGAGAAAACAAGAAGCATTCTTTTCATTATGGTCACTCCTGCAAGAATTGTTGAGTTGCGCAGGGTCGAAGCCTGCGTTTGTTTTCGATGGCGCTCAGATCAAGACCACTGGCTGCCTCACCAGAGCGCATTACCCCACCTCGAATGATTAGTCGTTTATGTTATCAAGCCTTCTCGCTCAACAACAACTTCACTTTTTCAACTATCGCGCGCCGGTCGATTCCGTAAGCGGCAAGCAGTTCTTCAGGCTTGCCTGAGCGCGGAAGATCAGAGACCGCCAGTTTGTGCGCGCGAATCCCCAAAGGCGACACCGCCGAGGCTACCGCGTCGCCAAGCCCCCCCTCCGATGAGTGATCCTCAACGCTGATTATCAAATCGCCAGTCTCACGAGCGGCAGATCGCAACGTCTCCGCGTCAATCGGCTTGACGGAAAAAATATCGATCACGCGAACCCGTATGCCTTCGCGCTCAAGCTCGTCGCAGGCGGCCAGGGCTTCAACCAGAGTCACGCCCGCAGCGACTATCGTCAAAAGGTCTTCCTCGCTTCGGCGAACGATTTTCGCCCGCCCGATTTCGAATTTTTCATCCGACGGATAAATGACCGGCGATTTAGGTCTAGTCGTGCGGATGTAAAAAATTCCGTGACGCGAGGCCGCAAGTTTCACCGCAGCTTCCGTGGAAACCGCATCCGACGGATAAAGCACCACTGAGCCTTCGATAGCCCGCATCATCGCCAGGTCTTCCAACGCCATCTGCGAAGGGCCGTCTTCGCCGATCGATACTCCCGCGTGCGAGCCGCACAGTTTCAGATTGGCCTGAGAGATCGCGGCCATCCGTATCTGATCGTAAGCGCGGGTGAGGAAGCAGGCGAAGGTCGAAGCGAATGGGATTTTCCCCATCGCGCCCAGCCCCACAGCCGCGCTGACCATGTTCTGCTCGGCGATGAAGCATTCAAAAAACCGATTGGGGTGAACCTTCAAAAACTTTTCCGAATAAGTCGAGTTCTTCGTGTCGCCGTCGAGCGCGACTACCGCCGTGTTTTCAGAGCCGAGGCGGGCCAGCGCCGCGCCATAAACTTCGCGGGTGGCAAACTGCTGTCCGATTTCATAATGATCCGCGGGCGATTGTCCGCCATCGGCCAGAGGCTTGGCCGTCCGGCCTTCAGGCGATTTCATCTTCAAGGTTTCGGTCTCAGTGTCCGACTCGCGGATTTCGGCCAGCGCGCGTTCGAGTTCTTCGCCTTTCTTGAGCGGTTTGCCGTGCCAGCCGTCTTTGTCTTCTATGAAGGAAACGCCCTTGCCCTTCTTCGTGCGCGCGACGATGATCGTGGGTTTGTCTTTGACTGTGAGAGCGTCATCTAACGCGCTGATGATTGCGTCCAGGTCGTGTCCATCGATTGAGACGGCATTCCAGCCGAAGGCTTCGAATCTGCGGCGATAAACTTCCGTGTCGTGGCCGTACATAGTGCGCTGGCTCTGGCCCAGGCCGTTGACATCGAGCAGAGCGATGAGGTTGTCGAGTTTGTAATGCGAGGCGAGTTCGGCGGCTTCCCAGACTGATCCTTCAGCCGCTTCGCCGTCGCCCATCAAAACGAATATGCGATTATCGACCTGATCGAGATACTTGCAATTGAGCGCCATCCCCATTCCGCATGAAAGCCCCTGACCTAATGACCCTGTTGCCACCTCGACCCACGGGAGTCGAGGCGTGGGGTGGCCTTCGAGATCGCTCGTCAATTGTCTGAGAGTGATGAGTCGCTCTATGGGAAAAGCTCCGGCTTCGGCCCATGCGGCATAGAGCGCGGGCGCGGCGTGGCCCTTCGAGAGGACGAAGCGATCATTGAGCGGGCTGCGCGGGTTAGCCACGTCGTAACGCATGGCGTGAAAGAACACTGCGGCTATGAGTTCTGCCGACGACATGCAAGTAGTCGGGTGTCCCGATCCGGCTTCTGCGGTAGAGATGAGCGAATGAATGCGGATTCGGTTTGCCGTCGCTTGCAGAGATTCAACGACATCCTGATTGATTCGGGCAGGTTGCTCCATGTCCAACTCCTCGTTGTTTGTTTGAAACCCCTATCATCCGGGATAGAAGATATGCTGTGTAATGAGCAGACACTATACACAATGAAGCGCGAAACGTAAAACCCGAAAATGTGGGGAGGAAGAGTCTGACAGGATTAACAGGATTAGCAGGATTGACATGATGCTCTTTCGACTGATCCTGTACAAGGTTCATGGAGTCGGGCGTTAATACATCCGACACCGCTTTGGCCGCGGTTGCGCTCTGACCTGGTGGCGCAGATTAAAACCGGAGCAGGACACGGATGAACGCAGATGCGAAGGATCGGGATCAGATCAGCGAAAACCCGTGTCCTGTTCTCCTCCTACAACAAACGCCTGAACAGATTGAATCCGATGGTGAATCTTCCGGGAGGCAGGAAGAGATTGCTCGAATTGTAGCGACTGGTCGTCGTCGCCTGCGTGTTTGAAAAGGTCAGCGCGAACGAGTGGCGGCCCAATCGCTTTTCTATGCCGAATCCTATCTCGGCCTCCGAGCGGTTGGTGAATCGGGTTATGCGCGTGAAGGTCGGATCGAAAGTGGCTTCGACCAGTCCCATCTTGAATCCCACGCGCGGAGTGTACTCGAAAAGAATCGATGCCGTAGGTCTTATCCTCGCGTTGACGCCGAATCCGAAAGAGCCTGTGTGACGGCCCAATCGAAAATCCCTCGCCTCGGGGTCGAGCGGAAACGAGTCTTTGAGAGGCGAACGAAAACGATCCTGCCCATTGGCGTTCAGATGAACTGCGGGAGAGAAAAACAGATTCACGTATTTGGTCACGCTGCGGGCCATCATCGCCTGAATGTTCCAGGTGAATTCCTCGCTGAAATTATTATTGCCTTCCATGCTGGCATAAGCCGAAAGAGCTATGGGCGAGCGACCAGCCTCGTCGAGCAGATGATAGCCCAGCCCGATTTCAATCGTGCGGTTAAGCCCCTGTTGAAACAGAGGCGAGCGTTGAATGTTGGCATAGAGCCGGTCGGTTATTCCATAAGTGAAGCCGAGCGACGAAACCGAATTGCTGTCCAATCCGAATATCCCTCTGAACTCTTCCCTCACCGGCACGTCGTCCTGACGCACGGGCTGCTGGAAGCGGTGCGAGAAATAAACATTGAGGCTGTGGCGAGGCACGCGCTTAGGGGTCGGCACGTTGACGATTCGATTATCATAAGGCTCTGAAGTTCGTCGGCTCTCTTCTCCTTTTTCGGCAACTACGGGCTGAGTCGCGGCGGGTTCCGATTTGCTCAGGCTCGTCACTTGTTTAGTCGTCGTATCGATGCGTATGCGCTCTCCGCCGCTTTCGACGATGACCACTCCGGGCGCGCGCTCATCGAAATCGACTTTCATCCCTGAAGCCTGCGCGGAGGTGACTATAAGCTCGCCCATCATTTCCGGGTGTCCGTCTCCGCAAAAGACCGAACAGGTTATATCGAACTTGCCTTCCTTGTCGGGCGTGAACTCGATGGATTTGGACTGCTTCGCCCGAACCTGCACATCGATGTCGAACTCGCTTATGGCAAGACCGTGAGCGACATCCTGAGAGACGACGGTGAGTTTTACTTTTTCGCCCTTGCGAAGGGTGATCGTTTTGGGATTGAACTCGAACCGCTTCATCGTCACTTTGATTTCTCTGACTTCCTGCGCAGCGGCAGCCGGGCAAAACAGGACGAGTGAAGCGAGCACAGCGAAAGAGCGGAAGTAGCGCATTACGGTTTCCTCCTCGGAATGGTTTATTGATTTTTCAGGACTGAATATACCGAAAATAAAACGGCGCATGTAAGATCAATCCTGCGAGCGGGGTTTTTAATCCCATTATGTTAGACGTATAATCTGCCCTCAAAGCTCGAAAACACATGGAGGAAATCCATTGGCTAGAAAATCGGAGAAGCATCAAAACACAGCGGCGAAAAAAAATTCGAAGCTTTCTTTATTCATCACTGCTGCGATTGGCGCGATAATCGTCGTGACGCTCGTCGTGATGGCGACAAGAGAAGATCAAAAGACTCCGGTCGAAAAACCTGCTGCCGATAAAGGAGCGACCATGCCTGAGCAGGTCTCCTATGAAGTCGTAGCCAGCTACCCGCACGACCCGAAGGCTTTTCTTCAGGGTCTCGTATTCCACGACGGCGGCTTCTATGAAAGCACAGGGCAATTCGGACGGTCATCGCTTCGCCGCGTCGAATTGCAGTCGGGCAAGGTGCTGAAGAAAGTCGATCTGGCGGATGAGTATTTCGGCGAAGGTCTGGCGATGGTCGGAGACCGTCTGGTTCAACTCACCTGGCAGACGCATCGCGGCTTCGTTTATGAGCGCGATACGTTTCGCAAGATCGGCGAATTCACCTATCAGAGCGAAGGCTGGGGCCTGTGTTACGACGGAAAGAACCTCATCATGAGCGACGGCAGCGACACGTTGACTTATATGGATGCGACGACATTCGAGCCGGTCAAAAAACTTCGCGTGACTATGAACGGTCGCGCGATGAGGAATCTCAACGAGTTGGAATTCATCGAAGGCGAGATATGGGCCAACGTCTGGCACGAGGATTTGATTTTGAGAATCAATCCTGAAAGCGGGCGCGTATCATCGTTCCTGAACTTGAGAGGATTGCACAACCCTGATGTGTCCGAGGGCGGAGAAGATGTGCTAAACGGCATCGCCTACGACGCGGCGCAGAAACGCATATTCATCAGCGGCAAACTCTGGCCGAAAATTTTTGAAATAAAATTGAAGTAGAGAGTTCAGCAGCTTTTCATTTACGCAAAGACTCTTCTCTGCGTAAACTCTGCGTCTCTGCGCCTCTGCGTCAGGAACCCCTTTCGCTGTTATGCTTATGCAAGCCGCTATAATGAGAAGGCGGCGCTGTGTGCGCTCACATGCATTCAACCTGCTCATCTGCGCGCAAATCGATATGACCTGAATCTAAAGATACCTGAGCCACCAGTCCTTTCTTCGCCGCTTCACTTCGGCAAACCAGCGGCAGGGAAAATAGAGCAGGATCACGACCAGCAAAGTCATGCCATAAATGAAAGGCAGGCCGTGTCCGTATCCCTCGACCGGCGGTCGCTCCATCGGCAAAGGGCTGTTCCACATCCAACTGACCGGCTGCCCGAATATGATTCCTGTGATGATGGCCAGCAGGTGAATGAGAAAAATGTGCAGCAGGTAATAAAACATCGGCACGCGGCCAAGCACTATGATCTTCCTCGCCAGCCACCCCCGCGCGGAGCGAAAATCAAATCGGTCAAACAATCCCAGAAATAACAATGAAGGGCCTATCGTCATCAGCAGGAATTGAAGCGAAGCGGGATACTTCGCCACATTCAAAAAAAGGATGAATGATTTTTCCACCGTCTCCTGAGCCGCGAACGGCGCGGGGTTGCCATAGAGATTCGTCGCTCGAAGAAAGATGAAAGCCGCCGTCATCGCCGCGCCTGTGATGATGAGCCACCTGCGTCGTCGCTTTGGCTCCCACGTCAGGATTTGGCCTGTCGCATAACCTGCGGCCATAACGCCCACCCACGGGATGAACGAATAGAGTATGGGGAAATTGATCGACCCGACTTTTATCAACCCGCCTGAATAAAGAATCCTCCACAGCCATGAAAAGTTGCCGAACGATTGAGGAGACACAGGATCGAGAAGATTATGCAGCGCGATCATCGCGATGCCGAGCGCGGCTATCCACTTCACCGGCATACGCACGATGAGAGACATTAAAACCATCGACCATCCGAGAGACCATATCACGCCGCCGAATCTCCACGACGGAAGGAATGACCACGCGAAGGCGATGACCGTCAGTTCCAGAAAAACCAGCCATAGCCCGCGCTTCCAGAAGAAACCGGAAACTTCCTTGATACTCCTTCCCTGCGCCAGCGACAGATATGCGCCCGTGCCTGCGAGGAAGAAAAACATCGGCGCGCAGAAGTGCGTCACCCATCGCGTCAGAAAAATCGCCGCGTAGGTGCTGCGCATGTCTTCAGGAAAAAAAGTCGAATCCGTGAAGTAAGGATATCTCACATGGTCTAAGGCCATGAAGACCATCACAAGCCCGCGAAGCAAGTCTACGGAATCGAGGCGCGACACTTTCCGAGCGACGTTCATATCCAGTCGGCGAGACTGGGCGAGATCCGTCCCCGCCACACTGCTCGAAGCAGTATCCATACACCCTCCAGTGCAGAATTATTCCTTGACGATTTGCACGAAACGGCGTGAAGCCGCAGCACAGTCTAAAGCACAGAGTTTTGTTCTCTGCGCCGACTCTGGGTCTCAGCATCTTGTATGTTCGACAAGCTGCCAGCTTGTCGTTGCTTCGAGCAAAGGACTGTTGCTTTCCAGCAGCGAGCCGTGAAAGCCTGCGGCAAGCTGGCAGCTTGCCGGACAACGCGGCGTCTCAGCGTCGAATGACCCCGTTGATACTCAGTCCTCTGCAATCACGTGATTGCGAGTGACACACGAGTCTCATTACAACGAAGCTTCAACAGGGGCCGACAATCGGAGCTTGCCCCACGAAATCGTCAGCCTCGATTGTTTCAAATCCGTTTTCGGAAGATCGGCTGTGATAGTAAGTTTCTCGGCCAACTCATTGGATTGTTCCAAAGTCATGGTCGCTTTGAACTCGACTTTGGTTTTACCTATCTCCGAGGGGTCGAGTTTAGTCATTCTCACTTTCGCCGGATCGATGAAAACCAGACTCCACTTCGATCCGTCCTGCGATCTCTCCAGTCCGAGATACCACTGGCCGACCGGCACCGTCACGCCTGAAACACGGAGCGGGATATTCGTGTCAAGAACCGTCCAGTAATCGCTTCCCATTCGCCACACATTGCCTTTGGTCATAGCATCGAATTTGGCAGCATCTTCATACTCTTTTTTCCAGACAGGCTTGCCGTAGACGATGAAGAAGCCTCCCGCGCCCGTGTTCTTTTCCGCGTTCCAGTAACCTACCCTCACCGTTCCTCGCTCAAGCGTATCGCTCCCGAAGGCTGATATTTTTTGCTGCGCATTCGCCGCGCAGCAGAGTGAAAGCGCCAGAGCGAATACAAGATTTCCAAAGATGTGCTTCTTACTCTTCATCAAACGTCCCCCGTTGAACTGATAATCGCCGGCCCAATATCCTGATCGTCGCTCCGATCTGCTGTCAATTCCCATCGTCGAGATGCCAGCCGCTATTGACCAGAGTGTTGTTGCGTCTGACGAAAATCTCAGTGCCGCGACCTTTCATTGTGCGTCGCTGGCCCTGCGTTTCTATCTCATAAAGATAGGTCGTGTAGATGATGATCACGTTGCCATAAACCTGCATTTCGGTTTTTGGAAATTCGAGGCGGACGAGTTTCGCTCCGCTTTGGGCGAATTGTTGAGCGCCAGCCAGTATCCTTGCGCGGTCTGACCAGACGGGCGAGCCGTCATTGATAGCTATCGCCTCTTCAGGGATCAGCTTTTCAAGCGCGGCCCGGTCATTGGTGAAATAGGCTCGCCAGACTGCTTCACGGGCATCGAGTATGTTTTGGCGCATCTGCGGCGAGACAGTAACGGGAGTCGATAGCTGTTTTGCAATCGCGTCGGGATGCACCGCCGTGTGCGAGCTTGTCTGAATCCACTCGCCGTTTCGTTTGGCATAGACATCGAGTATTCGCAGTTTGGTCGTAATGCCGCCTCTCCGTTCTACGTCGGCAACGAAGCAGACCACCGCCAGATCGCCGTGAAAGATCACATCATAGTCGGTTATCTTGTAGCCGCTCATGCCGCCATTCGGATTCCTCAATCCGACGCCGACCGCTTGCATATATTCCTCGATGCCTCGTATGGCGACAGAGGAACCTTCCAGAAATCCGCGCCAGTCCTCGGAATGAGTGGCGCGCACTTTCTGGACATCTTTGTTTATGAAAGCCTGAAAGATGCTTTCGATATGCGCGCGGATAGCCGCCCGGTCAGAAGCGCGATCATCCGCATGGCTGGCTGAAACCGGCATTGTCGCCGAAACGGGCGCGAAGAAAATCGCCGCCGGTAATGCAGAGCAAATCAGCAGGAAAAAACATGTCTTCACAGTCATCATTCGTATACCTCTTCTGAAAGGGATATGGTAACGAGCATCAGCCTGGATCAGATGTGTCAGCAAGCCAACCGGCAGCGCATTAGATTTTTGTTAGCGCCGCATTAGCAGGCAAATTTGATGAGCGTTTCAACCGGCGATCTTGGTTTTGATATGAGCGTGAGCTAAGATAATCGTGATTTGAATTGAGCAGACACTGGCGTTGTAGCTATGCAATCCAACGGTCACCGAGAATCAATCCGCTTCGGCCCCTTCGAGTTGAAACTCCGCAGCGAGGAACTGTGCAGGGACGGAGCGACGGTCAAGCTGCCTCCGCAGCCATTCAAGGTTTTGGTTCTTCTCGCCGAGCGCGCCGGTCAACTCGTCACGCGCGAAGAGATTCAATCGCAAATCTGGGGCGACGACACTTTTGTAGATTTCGACAAGGGGCTGAATTTCTGCATCAAGCAAATCCGCGAAGCCCTCGGCGATAATGCTCAGTCGCCCCTCTACATCGAAACCCTCCCGCGTCGCGGCTATCGCTTCATAGCCGAAGTCGATAATCTCGACGACGACGCGCGATCCGATCAGCCTTCATTCGAGGAACCCAAGCCCGCGAGCAAACCTGCTCTCTCGTTTCGATTGCGCGTCCTGGCTCTCGCGTTTGCGCTGCTGTTGCCTTTGATCATTTACCTTGCGTGGCATCGCTTCGCTTCTCCGTCCATCCAGCCTGCGGGAAAAATAATGCTGGCCGTTTTGCCGTTTGAAAATCTCAACCCGGATTCGACCCAGGATTATTTCAGCGACGGATTGACCGAAGAGATGATAACTCAACTCGGTCGTTTGCAGCCTGCACGCCTCGGAGTCATCGCCCGCACGACGGCGCTGACCTACAAGAAAACCGGCAAGGATATTCGACAGATAGGGCGCGAGCTTGGCGTGGGCTATGTGCTTGAGGGCAGCGTGAGGAGAGAGGCCGACCGCGTGCGCATCACTGCTCAACTCATCGGGGTCGAAGATCAGACTCACCTGTGGGCTGAAACTTATGAGCGCAATGAGCGCGATATGCTCGAACTTCAAAGCGAGGTCGCCAATCGCGTCGCTCGCTCGCTGGCGCTGGAGTTATTGCCTGCGCCCCGCACGGACAAGGCTTCGAACCGCGCGAACGACCCGGAAGCGTTCGAGGCTTATCTCAAAGGCCGTTACCTGATAACCAAAGACACTTTGCCTGATCTTGAGAGAAGCATCCCTTACTTCGAGCAGGCCATTGAAAAAGACCCTGCCTTCGCGCCTGCTTATGTGGCTTACGTGGAAGCCCGCGTTTCGCTGAATACATGGAAGGACGCGCCAGCCGGAGAAGCCCTGCCTAAAACGAAAGACTATGCTCTGAAAGCCATCGAACTCGATCCGACATTTGGAGAGGCTTATGCTGCGCTCGGCTCGGTCAACTTCTGGCTGGAATGGAACTGGAAGGAAGCGGAAGCGAACATAAAACAAGCCATCCGCCTCAATCCCAGCAATCCGAACACCCATATCCTTTACGCTGATTACCTGCTGGCCCGCGGGCAGACCCAAGCATGTGCAAGCGAGGTCAGAGCGGCGCTAGAACTCGACCCGGTATCGCTGCTCACCAACGGGCTTTCCGCATATATATATATGCGCGCGCGTATGTATGATGACGCGATCACGCAGGCCAACCGTATGCTCGAACTTGAGCCGAAATCGCCCGCCGCTCACGAATGTCTGTCGGGAGCCTACCTTCGCAAAGGAATGTACAAAGAGGCTCTCGACATCATACGCAGGCACATGACGTTTTCGGGCGCAAAGCGGGAAGACATAGAGGCGCTCGATAAAGGAGATGCAAAAGAAGCTATCAGAAATCTTCTTCGCCCGAACATTAAAAGGATGGAAGCTCAGATAGCGAAAGGAGAAAAAATCCCCGCTATGTACGTCGCCATCGCCTACATCGATGCGGGCCAGAAAGATCGCGCTTTCGAGTGGCTGGAAAAATCACTCGCCGCCCGCGAGCCTTTTTTGATATTCCTCAAAACCGATCCTCGTTACGAAAGCCTTCAATCAGACCCGCGCACGGCTGACCTCGCCCGCCGCATCGGACTCAACGAGTGAACGGATAGCGCGCCTCACTCGCCGCTCTTCACTTGTCGCTCTTCTTTGCGAGCGTGAAGACGATGAAGTCGCCGCGCTTGCGATAATCATTTGTTTTGATCTGGTCGAGATCAGCGACAGGGACGATTGACACCACTCGAATGCGCGAGCGTGGAAGACGTTTCTTCGCCCGCGCAGCCGCGCCCAATCGATAGTCGCTGTGAAAAGCTCCGTTGAAATGAACTATCAGAGGGCGGGGTTCCACTGCTGCGGCTGCTGCTGCAACTGATTCAGCCATTGTGTCGTCCTTGACGCACTGAGCCTGATAGAATCGTTCGGTCATCGCGCTCATTTCGCTTTCCGACATCGAGCCTGCGGGGTGGGACTTCATCGTTTCGGCGAATCGCTTGAAGTAATCATCCTTCGTCGAGTCGATCTCGCGGGCTATGAGCGCGCGATCTACGGCGGGCAATGAATCAATCGCGGCAAGTCCCGAACGCGCGACCTGCGAAGCGAAGCGACGCGGGACGTTGCCTGCGATGATGCGCCAGTTTTTAGCTTTGGCGAATTCGACAAGAGGTCGATAATCGGCATTGTAGTTGGGCCACGGGCGCGAGGCTTTCAAAAAATCCGTCTCACTGATGCGACCCGCGAGGTAATCATCCATGTGCGATTGCGTATCGCGCTCGAACATCTCCATCGCGACCGCGACCCCTGAGCGACGGCGCGCTATGCCTTCGAGCAGGGCGAGTTCGAGTCGGTGAGTATTGGGATCGTCGTGTTGTTCGCCGACGAATACGACATCCGCGCGCGCCAAGTCGACCATCATCGATTCGAAATCGGCGAAGCGGTTATCGTTCGAATCGAACACGCGCTGCGGAACATAGCTCGGAGTGAGCGAGGCTTGCGGCAGCGCGAATGGTGAAAGATAAAAAATGAAGAGAGCGCAGAGAGCAGTATTTCGGAGCATCCTCAGCCTTTCGTACAGAAATAATTTTCGCATTGATTCTCTTTATCACAAAAAGAATGCAAAGAAAAACTATCATGTTTCCGGCCATTCAGGTTTATAATCTGAGGTCGTTGGATCGTGTATTTTCGAGTCGAGTCTCGGCTCTACATTACCAGCGCAAGCCGTCGGTTTAAGGTTTATCTGTTCAGGACAGCTATATTGAGGAAAGAGGTAGAGATTATGCTCAAGCGAAGCCATTCAACTCTGAGATTGTTCATCATATTCGCGCTCGCGGTTGCGACAGGACTGCCCGCATACAACGCGCCTGTTTTGGCTAATGCGCCGCAGTTGGATTCTTCGGACTGGACGATTGCAGAACCGGAGGGATTTGTTTATTACGCCAATGACGGGGAAGTGATCTGCCGTCCGGCCACTGTCGAAGAGGCGCGCACGATGAATGAGCGCGACCCTGACGCGCCCTTGTGGGTAATCACTCGCAAAGGATTAAGCCCTGAGGCAGGCGACATCACTATTACGTTGCGAGGAACCGCGCAACTCAACACTTTTCCGCTGGCAAGGGATGGATTCCTGGCAGCCGCCAACAGATGGATATCTCGACTTCAATCGGTCGTTGCTATCACGATAGTCATAGACGTCGACTTCGGCCCGACTCGCTTCGGCACGCCTTTTCCGGCAAACGTTTTGGGCAGCACCGGCACACAGGCTTTGTTTAATCCGTCAGGATACGCAGATGTGCGCAACAGGTTGATAACGGGCGCGAGCGCACAGGAGGCGGCGCTTTACAACTCGCTGCCTGCGTCGCCTCTGCCGACTGACATCGGCGGCGTGGCGGGCGTCACGGTTCCTTCGGCATTGCTGCGCAATCTAGGCAGCATCAACCCAGTGGCCGACCCTGCCGGTGAGCAGGCGCAGTTCGGCCCTCCGCCTTCGATTGGTTTCAATTCGAACTTCGCGTTTGATTTCAATCCCGACGACGGTATCAATCCAAACCAGATCGATTTTGATGGCGTTGCAGCGCACGAGATAGGCCACGCGCTCGGATTCTCTTCGAGAGTGGGCAACCGGGAATTGAATCCGTCCGCCTCTCTCGATGTCTCTGTCCTTGATATCTTCCGCTTCCGTCCGGGTACGACGGCTGGGACATTCCCAACCGCGCAGCGGATACTCTCATCAGGAGGCGATCACATGTTTTTCGACGGAGGCGCGGAACTGGCTCTCTCGACCGGTCGGCCCAACGGCACGGGAGGAGACGGCGAGCAGTCGAGCCACTGGAAAGACAGTCGCTTCCTCGGAATGTCCATCGGCCTTATGGATCCAGCCATAGCGTTCGGCGAAAGGTCTGCGATAACAGACGCCGACCTGCGCGCCTTTGACAGGTTCGGTTATACACTCAGGGAAGGTGGCGGCGCGGCTCCGGCCATCAGTTCGTTGGTCGGAAATCTTTTTGGCGATGTGCTGACTCTCACGGGAACAGTCACCGACGTGCAGGGCGATATAACGCAGGCGCAGACCACTTTGCTCGACGAATCAGGAAACATACTTCGCCAGGACGCTGCCTTCGCGGTCAATCCCGGCGGGCAGACAACGTTCAATTTCAATCTTGAGGTCAACGGTCTGGCCAACGTGCCTGCTGCCATGAGGTGCAGACTCGTTTTCATCGACGGTCAGGGCAACAACAGCAATGCGGTGACGGCAGACTTCAGCGAGGCCGATTCGGGCGGCCCGACCATCAAGAGCGCATCTTTCAGCGGATCGAGCATAACGGTCAAAGGAAAAAGCTTCAACGGGCTGGTTCAGCTTGAAATCAATGGCGTGATCGTCGGCACGAAGGATAACAGTTCGAAAAAGAAACTCAAGATCAACGGTGACCAGACCGCTCTGAACCTGCGAGGAGGGCTGAACCGCGTCCGCGTGCGCAAGAACAATCTGTGGTCGAATATCGAAGTGCTCAATCTTTAATAGTCAGAGAGTCTTGAGAGTCTGGAGAGTCCAGAGAGTCGGGAGATTATGAAGCCCTCGACTCTCAAGGCTCTCTGGACTCCTGACTTCCCTCTGTATAATGTCTCCCGCGATTCCTCGCGAAAGGAGACTCACTCTTGCCTGAATGGTTGAAACTCATCGGCATCGCCATAGTCGTCGTCGGTCTCGTCCTGAAACTGCGCACTACGCTCGTCGTCGTCACCGCCGCTCTCGCGACGGGCCTGCTTGCGGGGCTTCCGCTGTTTTCGGCTGAAGGTTTTTTCCAAAGCATGCCTTACCTCACAAAGCCGGGACAGGAAGGGATCATCAACATGCTCGGTCGCGCTTTTGCGGATAACCGATTGATGACGCTCTTCATCATCACTCTCCCCGCCATAGGTCTGGCCGAAGCATTCGGATTGCAGGAACAATCCGCCCGATTGATCCGTCGAGTGAAAGTCGCAACAGTCGGACGGCTGGCCGTAGTCTATCAACTCTTTCGCATACTTCACGGCATACTCGGCATCAGGCTTAACGGTCATCCTTCATTCGTGCGGCCTCTGGTTTTTCCCATGTCCGTGGGCGCGGCTGAAGCCCAGACGGGAGCCGCGAGCGCAAACGAATTAGCGGAAGACAAAATCGAAGAGATCAAGGCGGCCAATTCCGCCAGCGAAAACTATGGCAACTTCTATGGGCAGAATCTCTCGCCCGTTCAACCGGGCGTGCTGCTCGTGTTCGGCGTACTCATTGGGCTTGGCTACGAGGTCAGCGTATGGCGGCTGGTTTTATACACCGTTCCCATAGTCGTCCTTTCGGTCATACTGGCGATCATTCAGTTTTATCTCCTCGACCGGCGCTATGCGAGAAAGGCGGGGACAAAGTGATGATCGCGGTTTCCATTTCTCAGATAGTGCGCGCTGTGGTGAGCCTCGATGGTGTGTATGTGATGACGGGCGCAGTGCTGATGATCTTTGCGGCGATGACCTGGCGAGATCGCACGAATCCGCATCGCAGGCATTCGGCAGGTTTCTGGTTCCTTCTAGGAGTGATCTTCGCCGGGGGAAGCTTTCTCCCGCACTCGGTCACGGGATTGCTCGTTCTCGTTATGGTCGCGCTCGACGGCGCAGGTCGTGTGACGCGCGGCAAGGCGGAAGAAACTCCGAAAGAAGTACAGTCCCGGCGCGCTGACACGCTCAAAAACAAAATTTTTCTGCCCGTCCTCTCGATTCCTGTCGTGGTGCTGGCCTTTGCTCTGGCGTGTCGGATCGAAGCGGTGAGCAGATTTTTAGGAATGGATGCGAGCCGGGGCGCGATTGTCGGGCTGGGATTTGGCGGGGTGGCGGCGATAGGGATGGCTTTGATGATAACAAGAGGAAGCGCGCGGCAGATGATGGAGGAAGGAAGGCGGATCAACGATGCGATGGGGACGGTGAGCATTCTGCCTCAACTGCTGGCATCGCTCGGCGTGATTTTCACTGCGGCGAAGATCGGAGACCTGATCGCGCGAGGGATTCAGGCGGTCGTGCCTGAAGGCAATTTGTTTCTGCTGGTGCTGACGAACTGTCTGGGCATGACATTATTCACGGTGGTGGTGGGAAATTCGTTTGCGGCCTTTCCCGTGATAGCGACCGGAGTGCTGTCGCCTCTGATCATCGGGCCTTACGGAGTCGATCCGGCTATGGTTGGAATCATCACGCTGACTGCCGGATCGAGCGGCACGCTGATGACGCCGATGGCTGCCAACTTCAACATAGTTCCGACCGCGCTTTTGAACATGAAGGATCAGTACGGAGTGATAAAGTTCCAGTTGCCTTACGCTCTGGCTATCTGGACTCTGCACGTGGTTTTGATGTGGGCGATGTTGACATCCTCTCCACCTAAACCGTAAAGCCGGTTATAGGCGGAGATTCCAACTGAGTCCGTTGGTAGGTTCGCGCTTCTTCGACAGAAGTAACCTTCCGCCTCGACGCAAGGACTGCCCGCCCTTTTCTTTCTTTGATATTGATCGCCGCGTTTTGGTCTCGACACAGGACAAGGCCGCAATTCGAGCAACGATAGACTCGAATCGAGAGCGGCATTCTATGACGATGACCACAACGCGAACACTTTGTTGACGTGCCAGACCCATTCACCTCTTCGACTCGCCCGCCAGCTTCTTCCGCTTTGTGAGCAGTGATTGAAATGAATTGCCTCCATCCGGCATCGGATATGCTTTTGGCAAGGTGATGGTTTTTCACCATCCCCTTGATATTCAAATCTTCAAATTTGATGACACGAAACCTCTGTGTCAATTTCTTCGCTTCTTTGAAATGGAAATCGCATCTTTGGCGGGCAACGCGCTGATGTTTTTTCGCCAGTAGCCTGACCGCTTTTTTTCGCCTATGACTACCTTTGCGTCGGCCAGAGACACGACGTTGCGCTTTCTTTAGCTCACCCTCACCTTGACGAAAGAAGCGAGGATTTTCAATCTGTTCGCCATTCGAGAGGGTAGCGAAGGTTTTAATGCCCACATCAATACCAACGGGTTCATCAGCCGCGACAACGACAGACTTCTTTTCCTTTTCCTCGACGGCAAACAGGACATACCAGCCATCGGCTTCGCGCTTGATCGTACAGGTCTTGATCTTCCCTTCGATTGGGCGTGACAGATGAACCTTGACTGATCCGATCTTCGAGAGATGAAGCTTCTTCCTCTTCTGGTCCACACGGAAGCCGCTTTGCGGGAAGGTGAAGGAGTCGTAACGAGGTGAAGAACGAAATCGAGGAAAGCCTGCCTTGTCTTTCTTCTCTTTGACCCGACGAAAGAAATTATCGAAAGCCTTTTCAACGCGCTTCAATGTTTCCTGGATGACTTGGGAATGAATGCGTTTAAGGTCAACTCGTTCTTCTTTGATTTCAGGTAACTGTTTGGATTGAGCCTTGTAATTGATCGAGATGCCACTGATGCGATAGGCATCGCGTCGCTCTTGAAGCGCGGCGTTGTACAATTCGCAAAGCGTCGCCAACCATGAAGTGAATATGGCCTCAATTTTCGCGCTCGGTTTCAATTTGTACTTGTACGCCTTCATCGTTTTGATTATACCTGGTTCATAGTGAAAAATAAGCGATTTCTTCGCTTCATCACTGTGTACTTTCGATTCAGTTTCATTTAGTCCTTGTGACTGAATATTGAAGAGCAAGACGCGCCGACGAGTTAATGGCGGCGCTTCGCCGCGATGCCAAATGCATCTTCACGAACTCGCCCAGGACGGCGATTATGGAATGGAGTATTCTTTGGCTAAGGGATAAAGCAGATTATTGGTGAAGGCGGTCATCGCGTTCTGATGACGTAGATGACCAGTAGAGCGAGCATGACTGTCGTCAGCACGCCCAGAATCACGCGCAGTTGTTTCCTTCGGTCAACGAACCGTCGCGACACATCATCAACTATCCAGCCGCGCCAGCCGCATTCGTGACAGCGATATGCCTTGTAGCGAGTAAACAGCCTTATCAGTTTTTCACGAAAGTTTTTTGCGCGCGACCTGTGAACGTGCAATCCGCACTGCGGGCAAAGCTTGACCACGACTCATACCTCCCGTTCGGAAAAATATTACTTTCTCCATATCGAACGGATCGTCGAGCGCGGCTTTCATAGAGTTTTCGGGCAGCCGGAATAAGCGTGATCATTCAGGCTGTCACTACAGCGTAATGAAAACCGCTCTATCGCTGCTTTGTCGGTTGTCCTGCAGAGAGCAACGAAACTGCGACATCATGACAAATATGCGGGGAGATAAATACTAAGGCAGTTTGCCTTTGCCTTTTTACTGCTTTCTCAAATCATCAGGGGAACACGGGACTGACCGGGTCATCGCCGCCTGTCACCACTCCTACTCCGGTCGTTATTCCGGCTGCAAGCAGCCCCCAAAACCCTATCGGCAGGAAAGGCGCGCCTGCGGGCGCTTCGCAATCACAGCAGTTGAGCGTGTAAATCGTCTCGCCGTTGGCGGTCATACTTTCAAAGGTTTCGAATACGCGGTTTTCGCCGGTTTTAACCATAGCCTCGTTGCTATTTCCACTGCCGGTCGTCACGCGGGCTTCTCCCGGAAGGACGGCAACTTCCATAAGCCCAGGCTCGACTCTCCGCGCCTGAGACAAAACGCCCGCAGGGACGAAGTGAGTGAGCGAACCGCATTGCTCGACTACGATCTGACAATTCTTATCCGCAAGTGTCAACTTGATTTTAGTATCAGGGCGAAGCTGAATGCGCCCCAGCGGGCCGAGATCAATCGTGGCATCCGAATCAGGGCCGGTAGCTATGATGTCCCCATTCATTATCGTCGCGCCCGTCCGCGCTTCGTTCCCATTGATCGTCACATACCCTGTGGTGGTCAGCGTGCCGGTTTGCTCCTGCTGAGGCGCAGAGCCAGTATCGCGTGATGAAATCTTTTTGTCCGCGCTCGCCTCGCTTTTTGTCGCCTCGGCGAAAACGAGCGACCGGAAAGAAAAGATGGTCGCTACGGTGACTGCAAGAAGAAGACTGATTATTGATTTGAATTTCATACCGGCTACCTCTGCCGCTCACGATTAAAATCAGGGGCGGGTCTTTTCGACGAAACAGCACTGACAGCATTGAACGGTGAATAACGAGTCGCCATCGGCGTTTACTTCCCTGACGTCATAATACCTTTTATCGCTTCTGGCGCGGAGCGAAACTTTTTCCGTTTTCATATCGCCGTCCCGCTTTTTGATCTCGCGATTGATCGCCACCTTGCCGCTCGTCACCGCCACCTGAACGTATTTGGCATCAACAACTCTGATCTGGCCCGTCACGCCCGACGGCACCTGTTGAGTTATGGAACCGCAGCGATCCATCAACGCCTGACAGTTGCCCGGCGCAAGACGAAGCTCGACCTTCGTGTTGGGTCTGATGTGAATCCGTCCAAGCGAGCCGAGATCGATTGTCACATCGCCGTCAGGCTCGGTCTCAATCGTGCTTCCGCTCAGAACGGTCATCCCCGTTTGAGCCGCCTTGCCGTTGACCATCGCATGGCCCGATACGGTAAGCGTTCCGCTCAAATCCTGCGCCGCCGGAGAACCGGTCGTCTTTGCAGGCGCAAGCAGCATCGCCACAGCAAACAGGGCGCTCATAGTTTTCAGGTGAAGACTCATTCTTTTCATCATGCCTCCGCTCCCGCGAAAATGCAGCCCCAGAATAGGAGACCGTCCTTTGAAAGTCAATAGTTACATATCGGGCGCTCACTCGTATCGCGGCAACTCATCGCTGGGGATTTTCGATAGCTGCGGGTTCCGCCGATCCTTGTCTGAAAGCAGAGGAGAATCGACCCGCCAATCTATCCCCAGATCAGCATCATCCCACGCCACTCCCCGCTCGAACTGGGGATAATAAAAATCGCTGCACTTGTAGAGGAACTCTGCGCTTTCGGATAAAACCGCGTAGCCGTGCGCGAATCCCGCAGGCACGTATATCTGAAGCCTGTTCTCGTCGGAAAGAATCGCGCTCACATGCTGGCCGAAATGCGGAGAGCCTGCCCGCACATCGACGACCACATCCAGCACTTCGCCGTGCGCGACCCCACAGAGTTTTGCCTGCGGGCGAGGGTGCTGATAATGCAGCCCGCGAATGACTCCCCTGACCGAGTGAACCTGATTGTCCTGAACGAACACATCGGCGATGTCGAGCGCAAGATACTTTTCCTTCTGATAGCTTTCAAAAAAGAATCCCCGCTCGTCGCTGAAGCGTCGAGGCTCTATCAGAAAGACCCCCGGCAGAGGCGTCTCGATCCGCTTCATACTATGGTTCTCACCTTCAGCGTCGCCTGTCGAACTGGATGCCTCTTTCCACCTGATTGATGGCTTGATTGACCAGATTTATCGCTCTTTTCCTGTGTCCGCCTTTATCCTCTGTAGCGGCTTCCAGTTCTCGCCTTGCGGTCTTCAACGCATCGAGCGCCGCCTGCATACGAGGCTGATCGGCGGCTTTGGCTCTGCGGGGAAACAACGCTCCCAGAAAAGCGGCTGGAAGCAACCCGAACAATGAACGACGTGAAAAGCCTTTCATGATTTGTCTCTCCTGTTCTCGATTTCTACTGCTCAATGCACAAGCGGCGGGGCGGAAGTTTCCACATGCTCACACTCAGCGCCGGGGCTGAAGGCTTCAACCATCGCGTCGCTGTCAGCGATGCGGGCTTCAGGAAGACAGGCGTTGAGATTTCGGCGCAGTTCGCGCTCATTGCCTGCGCTGGCAAGCGAGGAAAGCCGCTCGACCATCAGCCGCACTTTTCTTTCCGGGTAAGCAGCGATCTTGCCTATGAAAATTTTCGGATGCCGGGTTTTCGTCACGCCCTCTTCATTGATCGCCAGTTCTTCGAAGAGCTTCTCGCCCGGTCTCACGCCCGTGAATACTATGTCGATATCTTCATAAGGTCTCAGCCCTGAGAGAGTGATTATGTCTCTTGCGATATCGAGAATGCGCACAGGCTCGCCCATGTCGAGTATGAAAATCTCGCCGCCTTCGCCCATCGTCCCCGCCTGAAGCACGAGTTGCGCCGCTTCAGGGATGGTCATGAAGTAGCGCATCATCTCAGGGTGAGTTACGGTCACAGGCCCGCCGCGTCGTATCTGATCCTGAAATATCGGTATGACTGAACCCGCAGACCCTATGACGTTGCCGAATCGCACCGCAACGTATCGGGTCGCGTAGCGTTGATCGAGAGCCTGGACGACCAGTTCTGAGACGCGCTTGGTCGCGCCCATAATCGAGGTCGGGCGCACCGCCTTGTCAGTCGAGATCAGCACGAAGGCTTCCGCTCCGAACCTTCCGGCCATCTCTCCGAGTACGCGCGTGGCCAGGATATTATTTTTTACGGCTTCGGGCGCGTTCGCTTCCATTATCGGCACGTGCTTATGGGCCGCTGCGTGTAGCACGACCTGCGGGCGATACTGGCTGAAGACGGCCTGCATACCCACCTCGTCGCCCACGTCTACGACGAGCGAAGTGATCGCAAGATCGGGGTGAGAGTCTCCGATCTCTCGGTCTATATTGAAGAGCGCGAACTCCGCGCGCTCGACCAGCAGCAGTCGCGAGGGTAGGAAGCGCGCGGCCTGTCGGGCAAGCTCCGAGCCGATGGAACCGCCGGCGCCTGTCACCATAACGGTTTTTCCGGCGAGGAAATCCCTCATGCTTTCTTCATCAAGTTGAATAGTTTCCCGCCCCAGCAGGTCTTCGATCTGCACATCGCGTATTCGAGAGATTTCGACTGTGCCTTCGAGGATTTCATAAAGACCGGGTATGATGCGCACACGGACAGGAATCTCTTCGCAGATTTCGATTATGCGGCGGATGTTGTTCCCTGATGCGGTGGCTATGGTGATGACCACATGATCTATGCCAAGCTCGCGCACGAGATGAGGCAACTCACCGGTGCCGCCATGTACCCGCACCCCCTGAATCATCAATCCGTGCTTGCTACGATCATCGTCGACGAATCCTTTTATCTCAAGCCCCATGTCGCCGCGTCCGAGAATTTCTTTCGCCGCAAGCACTCCGGCCCGTCCTGCGCCTATGAGCAGAACAGGTTTTTTGAGTCCGTTGGAGCGGGCCGATTCGCGCTGTTTTTCATATTGCTCGTAGAGAGCGCGGCGCAAAACTCTCAGTCCTACTATTCCGCCGAAAGCCAGCACTGCATCCATCAGTATGATCGATAGCGGCACCCTCAGCCCTTGCAGCTTGTCGGGCAGGGTTATGCGAAAAACAAGCAGCGGCATCAGCGACCAGATGGCCGCGTTGACGAACGACCGGACTTCAGACATTCCGATGTAACGCCAGATGAAGGAATGCACGCCCGCCAGAGTCAGCACCGTAAACTGAATCAAGACCACGAAGGGCATCTGGATCAGCCCCCTGATCATCTGCTCTTCGGTCATCACGAAATCAAATCTAAAGAAATAGGACAGAACGAATGCAATGGCGAGAATAACCAAATCCAGTCCGTACTGAATTCGTCTCGATAATAATCCTATCCACCAGGCTCTTGCTTTCGAGCGTCGTTTTATGTTGACTGTGGCTACTTTTACGACTCCGGTTCCGCTTGCCATCTGCTTGGGCCTCTCACTGTGGGGAAGGGTAGTTCAACCTGCTTCTCAACCATTCAGTTGTAAGGGGATAAAATATCGAAGCGCGAGGGGCAAACTCAGACAGCCTCAAAATTATCCGCATCGGCCCGAAATAGCAAGACTATTTTTTTGGCTGTGATGGGAAATCGCTCGCCAATCGGCTTCGATCATGCGTCTTGCCGGGCGCGGCGAATGATGCTCGTTATCCTGTCGATTTCGTCCGGGGTCAGACTCGATCCGCTCGGCAGGCAAAGTCCGCGTTCGAAAATATCTTCCGCAACAGAGCCGCCTCGCGCGCGGCACTGTGCGAAAACGGGCTGCAAATGAAGCGGCTTCCACACCGGGCGCGATTCGATGTTTTCTTCTTCAAGCCTGAGCCTTATGTCTTCTCTGGTCGCGCCGAATTTTTCCCGGTCGATGGTTATACAGGTAAGCCAGCGATTCGACCGTCCATAATCGGCTTCGATCATGAAATCAATTCCAGGCAGATCAGAGAGAGCCGCTTTGTAACGCTCGAAGTTCTCTCTCCGACTCGCGACGCGATCTTCCAGAACTTTCATCTGCCCTCGCCCGACGGCTGCCAGTATGTTGCTCATTCGATAGTTGTAGCCTATGGCCGAATGCTGATAGTGAGGCGCAGAGTCGCGCGCCTGCGTCGCCAGAAATCGCGCTCGACCAATGAGCGATTCATCATCAGATAGCAACATCCCGCCGCCTGATGTGGTGATGATCTTGTTGCCGTTGAACGAAAGCACGGACATGAGGCCGAAGCTCCCGGCTCGGCGTCCCTTGTAATCGGCTCCCAGAGCCTCTGCTGCGTCTTCGATGATCGGCACTCCATACTCTGCGCAGACCTTCGTGATCGGATCATAGTCCGCGCTCCGGCCATAAAGATCGACTATGATGACGGCTCGCGGCAGGCGATCATGTGCAGCGCATTCTTTCAACTCTTCCGCGAGCAGGCCGGGATCGATGTTCCACGTCTCTCGATTGCAATCGATGAAGACGGGAACGGCTCGCTCATAGACGATAGGATTCGCGCTCGCGCTGAAAGTAAGCGTGGAGCAGAGGACTTCGTCGCCTGCGCGGACGCCCGCCAGCACCAGAGCCAGATGGAGGGCAGCCGTGCCTGACGAAAGAGCCGCCGCATGAGCGACGCCTATGTAGTCGGCAACTTCTTTTTCAAAAGCATCGACGTGCGGCCCAAGAGGAGCTATCCAGTTCGAGGCGAACGCTTCTTTGACAAGCTCAAGTTCCGCGTCGCCGAGATGCGGCGGAGAAAGATAAATTCGTTTTTTCATTTCATCAGAATCGCGGCCCCGACAGAAACGAAGCCGGTTTGCAAAGCGTAGCTGATGAGCGCGACCTTGCGGACGGAAAGCCCGCGACGGGCCAGGTAATCATAAAAGTGGCTGCGGTCGCCCGCCAGAGGCGACACTCCGCGCCGAAGGCGGCGAATGACAGCGAAGGCTGCATCGAAGACTGGCGCTCCGATCATCAATGCTGCTCCCGCGAGACTCATCACGCCCGGATTTGCGAAAGCTGAAATCAATGCCATTGCCGCCAGCAGGAATCCAAGAAAATAACTTCCATTGTCGCCCATGAAAACTGATGCCGGATGAAAGTTGTAAATCAGAAAAGCCGCAAGCGACCCTCCCATAGAGAGCGCGAGCGCGAAGACCAGAAATTGATTCAATGACAATGCGACGACGGTGAAACCCACGCAGGAAATCAACGCAACCCCGCCAGCAAGCCCATCCATACCGTCCTGCATATTGATAGCGTTGATCGCTCCCGCCACGAAGAAAATCACAAAAGCGATCATCAACGCATAGCCCGTTGCGCCCCAACTAAGGGCCTTCAACCATACTCCCGCAAACAAATCTGTCACGACGCCCATGACAGCGAACGCCCAGCCGATTGCTATTTCAACTGTCAGCCTGACTGACGGGCGAACGTTGAAGCGGTCATCGCAAAAGCCAAGAGCCGCCGCGCCGAGGGCGAGCAATAAAATCCAGATCGCTCCCTTTGAATATTCGCCGAGCCTGCCGACGATCAGAAAGAGCGAAAGCAAACACCCCGCGACTATTCCCAATCCGCCGACGAATGGAATCGGGGCCGCATGAATTTTCAAAGGGTCAGCGCCCGCAATATCGACGAGCCGCCAGCGGGCCGCCATTCGTTTGAACACGGGGATTGCGATCAGACAAACAACGAACGCGCTCGCGCTCACCACGGCCATTCTCCACTCGATCATCGCCAAGCCCCCGCAGGCGATGCGATTTCCAACCGGCGCGAAGCTTCTTCGAGCGATGAAGCGATGAAACGAATCTGCCGCGCGTCCAAAGAGGCATTGCACGGAACCAGTATCAGCCGCGACGCGAGATCATAAGAGTTCGGCAATTCATCCTCAGAGCCAATCATGGGGTAAGGCGTTTCAGTCTGAATGCCATGCTGGTGAAGAAACTGCCGGACGCTGAAAACGGCTCCCGGAGCCTCTTTGCCGCCTGCGCGCACAAGCAGAGGAAACAGGTGAGGCAGCGTTTCGCTTTCGCTTGAGAGAAGAGTGAATGCTTCACAGCGCGAAAGAGTTTTATAAAGGTGAGTCGAATTGAATAGTTGACGCGCGGCGATATTCTCTCTTGCCTGCCATTGAGCGAGAGCGACTGCTGCCTGAAGTTCAGACATCGGCGAGCAGGTGATTTTCATCAACGCATCTCTCGGCGCGCCGTCTGCTTCGAGCGATGGCGATTCGGCTCCGGGAAAAAATTTCGGTATGCGGTGTCGAGCAAGACTTCGCGCAGCATAATTGAAAAAGCGAACGGCTTCTCTTAATCGCCCAGAGCCGCTTTCGTTGATCGCTATAGATTCCTTCGCGATCAAAACGCCGCCGCCGACTGCGGTAAGAGATTTGAAGTTGAAGCTCCACACTCCCGCGCTCCCGCGAGTCCCGCACGCCGCGCCGTTTGCGTCTCTGCGACCGGCCTGATAAGCGGCGTCTTCGATGACAGGAACGCCGAGGCGAGCGAGTATGGAAAAATCCTGATCGATTCCATAAGTGTTCGCCGCAAGCACTCCGTCGATATCTGCGCGAGCAATAGCGTCGGGATCGAAACGCAGAGATGAAGTCTGACAATCTACCGCGACGATTTCCACATTCGCGGCGCGAAGCCCCGTCATCACCGCAGGGCAGACATAACCCGGCACGGCGACGCGACGGCCTTCGAGTCCGAGCATTCGCGCGGCAATCGCAATCGCATAACGCGCCGAAGAAACAAGCAGAGGCTCGAACGGATGAAGCTCGGCTTCAATCTCTTTCAACAATTGATTTCGATAAGCGTCACGCGAAGCGAAAGATGCAATCCCTTTTGCTATCTCTCGTCCGCCCCACGCCGGAATGTTTATTCGGAGGTGCATGAGTCAGCAGGCAGATAAGGAAGTTCTGTTCATAAAAAATTCTGGCGCTAACGGATTTCGTGGAGGCCGCAGTGAGCTTCGAAGGTCTGAACAGCGAGAGGGGTAAAAACCGCAGAGGCGCAGAGGCGCAGAGACCTCGCAGAGAAGAATTTTCCTCTGCGTAAACTCGGCCTCTGGGCATCGAATACCCCTGTCAGGGTCGAGAGATTTGAAAACCCATCGAGTGACCACGAAATCCGTTAGCATCAGAAAAAATTAAACCCTCCGGGTCGCAACCCGGAGGGACCCGGAGAGCCGTGAGGCTGCTCCGGGGTCGATCTCATTCCGGATGGTATGAGATCAGGATTATCGCGTCAACGAAATTATTTCGCTAAAGCGAAATAATCATCGCAGCGAGTTGAGTGGCGCAGGCAAAACCTTGATTCGAAAAGCTCCTCACAACCGATCACTACTTCTTCGTCAATGCGATCACCTGATAATCGCCCAACCGTCGAGGCGCGAGTCTACAAATTGATTCGCCTACGCGATAGCCCGCGCGGGTCAGGCGTTGAAAACGCGCAAGCTGCCGACGCGCGAATATGAGGCGCGAGGGAATGAAATGAATCGCGCTCCATTCATCGAGCGTCGCGCCAAGCGACGTGAATACCCCGATCACTTCCTTCGCGCTCAATCTGCACGTCCGCACCAGTGCAGGAAAGCGATGAAATGGATCGATCAAAACTATCTTCCCTCCCGCGCGAGTCGCCGACATTATTCTTTGAGCAACAGGGGGAAACTCATCAGCCCTGCACGCGCTTGCAAGACAGGCCATCGACAAAACCATATCGAAGCTGTCCGCCGGATAATCGTACTCCTGCGCGCTTGCCGACACGAATTCGGCTCCCAGAGCCGGATTGCGGCGACGCGCTTCCGCAACCATAGTGTCGAGATCGACTCCCACATAGCGATTGAATAATTCCGCGAGCCTCCCGCTCAATCGCCCCGTCCCGCATCCGAGGTCAAGCACGGCATCGCGGTGCGCGGGAAGATTGCGCTCTATCGCGCTCCACTGATCCGCGTGCGCAAGCTCGTTGTATGCGGGGTTGGCCCACATCACCGAAAACCATCCGGGATCATTGGCGCGAGCGCGCCAGAAGCCCGTGGCATCGGGCGGGCGGTAAATGAAAAGTCTCATCAATCGCTTCATAGCAGTGGGCAGCGGGCAGAAGTCAGAAGTCAGGAGTCAGAAGTCAGAATGTGCAAGTGCCTGCTGTTTCTTCACCTCATCACCTCTTCACCTCTTCACCCCTTCACCCCGTCACGTTCATCCGATCATGCCTTCTTCGATGGGGTTGGTGCTGCCTGTAGTCAGAAATCCGCTTCCGTAATAAAGTATCTCTGCCAGGAGCGGCAGCGGATCAGTCACGCGAAAATCATCGCACCCGTCCGAATGAATGGCCAGAATGTCTTTGATAGTTTTTGCAGTCTGAATCAGGCGGCCGCGCCGCGCGAGATTGATCAGATGAATTATCTCGCCTACGATCCATCGCGACCGGACTCCTGTTTGATAAGACGTAACTTTCTCGACATCGCCATCGACGGCCATTCGATATAACAGCCAGGGGAAATCCACGCCTGCGCGAACCGCCAAGTCGAGCGCCCCCCAGAATCGCGGGTTGATTTCGATGAGCGCAGCCTGACGACTCTGCTCGTCGTAATGAAAATCGAGATGAACCACGCCATGCCATTTCAAACTGTCCATCAATGAGCGGGCATACTCTTCAAGCTGGGGGACGCAGACGCTTTCGCGAAATACGCTCGTGCCGAATTTGCCTTCCTTGCATCGGAGGTAGCGTTCGACAAACGAGGCGCGACACTCCCCGCGATTGTAAAGCAGGCACACGCCGAAGCCAGCTCCCGGCGCGAATGCCTGAACGATGGGCCAATGCTCGCGGTCGAGTTTATACGTCTCAACGAGCCAGTCGAAACGCTCCCGGCATTCGTCGGCGCTTTCGACTATGAACACTCCCTTGCCGCTGTTGCCGAGTTGAGTCTTCACGACCGCCGGGTATGAAAGAGCGATTGATTTTTCAATCAACTCTTCGCGCGTTTCAGGTTTGAAAGTTTCAGGCACAGGAACGCCCGCGCGTCGGGCAAGCTCGCAGACCGTCCACTTGTTTATGGTTGCCGCGATTCGATCAGCTTCGACTACGGGGATGAGAATATTTTTCGGAAAGCGATCCCTCAAGCGCGCGATGGCCAGTATGTCTTCGTGTCCGGGGATGAGAACCTGAGCGCCCGTTTGCTGCATCGCATCGGCAACATCCTTGATGAAACCATCAGGATCGCGATAAGGATTGCGATAGCGCGAAAATGAAGCGTGATGCCGGGAGTATCGACACATCGCCAACCGCGAGGCATCGCCCACATGCACTTTGACTCCGCGACGAGCGAGAGAATGAACTATGACATAAGATACGCGACACCATCCATAAGTTAAAAATGCTGCCGGAAGCCGATTCATTTTCTCCATAGCCTTGATTCTTCTCTGGGCTGCCTCTGCGTCGAATACCCTTATCGCTTTTCATGCATTGGCAGGCTATCAAAGCATCTCGATGTTATAACGCCTTGCAAATACATAAACAACAAGAGGGGTTCCTGACGCAGAGACGCCGAGGCGCAGAGTTTACGCAGAGAAGAGTTTTTGCGCTGATCTAATCCACCGCGCGCCGCGCTTGTTCATTCGGTTGTTTGCCATCAACCGTCCGCTCTTCGATGAACTCGGCAAGCTCGACTAAAATTCGCTGCTGACTGAAACGCGATTCGGCCAACGCGCGCCCGCGTTGCCCCATCTCTTCCAATCGGTCGCGCTCCTCGTACAATCGCTCGACCGCATCGGCGAAAGCCTCAGCATCACAGGGAGGGACAGCCGCACCGCAATCGTTTTCAGTGACGAGATCGCTCATCCATCCCGGATAATTCACTATCACAGGTTTGCCTGCGGCCAGGTAATCGAAAAATTTATTCGGCGAAGTGCCATAGTAAAACGCCGGGACGTTCATCAGAATTTGCATACCCGCGTCCATCTCAGCCAGCACTTCGTTGTACGCCGATTTGTTGAAGAGTCCTGTGAAATGAACGTTATCCAATCCTTCATCTTTTGCGCGCCCGACGAGCCGCGCTTTTTCGCGCCCGTCGCCAATGAGCGCGAACGCTATATTATCTGCTTCGCGCTTCTTCAAAACTGCCGCGGCATCAAGCACCGCATCAAGCCCGTTGGCGATTCCGTGCGTGCCAGTGTAGCCGAGAACGAACGTGTCTTCAGCAATCGGCAGATGCTTTCGCGCCAGTCGTCCAAGCGGGAGCAGATTTTCCGTGTCGCTTCCGTTTGGGATCATCGCTATGCGCGAAAGGTCTACTCCGGCTTTTCGATGAATGCCTTCCTTGATTCCGGGCGCGAGCGCGACAAGCTTCCACGCCAGTCGATAGGCGCATCGCTCCCAGAAATAAAGCGCGGTTTTGATTATGGGATTGCGAATGATTCCCATCTCTATGGGCAGGTCGGGCCACAGGTCGCGCACTTCGAAAACATAAGGCGTGCCTTTGAAAAGTTTTCCGAATATGGCCGGAATGCTCACAGTGAGCGGGGTCGATGAAGCGAATATGACGTCGGATTTGCGGCGCGCGACTTCGCGGCAGGCAAGAAATCCGAACAGAAAAAAAGACCACAGTCGTTTTATGAAGCTCTGATGATTCGAATAGAAGACTCTTATCTGAACGACGCGAAAACCGTCGAGATCGAATTCAACCACCCGCTTTTTGCTGTCCGATTGAAGTGAACTGTCGCGCCAGTTGTGACCGCAGACAACCGTCACTTCGTGTCCGCGCTCGGCGAGCGTTTTGACGAGATTATAACCGCGCACGCCCGCTTCTCCGCTCGCGGTGGCGAAGTGTTGTTGAACGTAAAGAATTTTCATGCGCTTTCGAGTTTCGTCGCAAGGATAATCGACGATTCATGGCTGTAGGGGAAAGCAGCTATCTGAGCCGAAAAGCGATTCGCTCCGATCAACACTTTGATTTCTGTTGAGTGGATTGATTCGATGATCGTGTCTTCTGAAAGAGGTATGAGAGTGATTCTGCGCACAGGCAGCGCGCAATGATCAGACGCGATGACGGCAGGCGAAGGCTCACGATGAAAGTAGCGATCAGAAAACCACCCGCGCGTTGAATCCGCCGAGCCGCAAACCGTTTCAAGCCGAGTCGCGATTGATATTCCATTAGCGAAGGTGAAAAAAGATACGGTGAAATCGCCCGATGATGAGCGAAGTCTGAACGAGTTCGGGGAACGTGACTCAACAGTTGATTTCGGAAACACCCATTGCGATGAGAGATGATGCTCTCCTTCGCCTCTGATGTCGTCGATTATGATCCACAATTTTTCGTCAACAAGCATCAGGGCGCGGCGGTGAATGATGCCCAGTCTGCGACGATAGCCGTCCTGTTCGCCTTCGAAGATTTTGATTTTTTCTGTCGTCCGGCGACGGGTGACTTTGCCGCGATTCCAGTGAAACCAGGTGAAGCGCGGCCCGCGCTCCATCTGATCGAGACCGTCAACTTGAATCGTGTTGTGCGCGCCCGTCAGACTCAAGCCGTTGTTCCACGGCGGCGGGCTGTTATAAGAATAAGTGCCGGGATCAGCCACTATGTTCGCGCCCCGCCACCACAGATCGACGCTGAGCATATCGGCCTGCGCGGGCCTGTCGAGATAATAAGAGCAGCGAATCATCGCCCATGTTTCGTTTGATCGAATCGTGTAATAACCGCCCATCTCAGCCGCGAGATCAACGCGCGCCGGAGGATCGACTTGTTCAGGAACTTCTTCGCCGCACATCCACGCAATCGGCTCGTCCCACAAGCCCTGCGGATAGATTCGTTTTTTTTCGCTGGCCCAGAATGCAAGCGCAATCGCGGGGCGATAGTCGTTGAAATCTGACGAGTCCAATCGAAACAAAATCGCGCCGTCGTTCGAGCCGTAATTCGGAGCGCGCCCGCTTTCATCCGTCGTTTGATAAAGAAATCTCGCCGCAAGAGAAAGCCGCTCCCTAAGCGCGGAAGAAAACTCTCGCCCGCTCATCCGGCCTAGCAGAATCGCCCACGAATAACTTTGCAGAATCAGCCGATGATAATTCATCGAGTGCTGTATGTAAGAGCCGTCATCGTAGATTTGCCTCGCGGCTTCGCGTTCGAGAATTTCCCGGCCCTTCGCTTCCCATCTGGCCGCCGAGTGAAGGAAAGGAAACATCGCGCCTATCGTCCACAGTCCCAGGGCTTCGTTTATCGCGTGATTGTTCTTTTGCAGAACGGCGAAACCGATGTTGCCTTCTATGCGCTCGCCGTGCGCGGCAAGCATTTCGACGAGCATCCGCGCGCGCGCGCTCGTCGTCGAGGGAGCGTCGAGCATACTGAAAAGAGAGAAGCACCACGCGAGAGAGCGAAAGGCGCACTCCTGACCGCACATCCAGTGAGCGCCCGCGTTGGGCGGATTTTCCTCACGGAAACTTTCGACCAGTTGCCAGAAAGTTTCAGCGTGCGAGTTCTCGCCAGTGAGAAGGTAAGCGCGAGCGAGCGAGTAAGCGACCGTGAATCTTCCGATCTCCCATAGCCATTTGACATCCTGCTCGCCCATATCCGGCAGATTGTTCCAATGCGCTCTCGGCCATTCGATCTTCGATTCCGCGTGCTGATGCCAGCGAGGAGGCCAGCCCATTTCGATTTCCTTGTGAGAAAAAAATCGAAACATGCCTGAGCGCGCGGCCTCCGTCTCGCGGATGATTTCACCGATAGATTCTTTCGACAGAATTTCATTCAGCCTGGTTTTGCGCTGCTCGCTGTTTTTCGTAGAGATGAAGAATCGCTCGCCCGCTTCTTCCAGGTGTTTCATCAAGCGATCAGGCGAGAGGTCAGGCGCAACGCTTGCGAGTTGGTATCGCGTCCAGTCGGCGAGAGGAAAGCGGCGTTCGAACCATCCCGTTTGTCGTCGCAACGAATAGGTTGCGCGGCGCGCTATCCATCCCGGCCCCATCTGGCGGACGAAATTCAAAACCTGTCGCATTCGCATTTCCTGAACTAATGCGCAAGCCTACAGCATCGTAGCGGCTCTCAGATGTGTGAACAGGAGAGCGATGAAACCGCCGAGTACAGAAACTCTTCTCTGCGCCGACTCTGCGTCTCTGCGTCTCTGCGTCGAATACCCCTCTCGCTGCTCAGGTTTAAAATCTATATGTCAACCGGCAGGCCGGTTCTGAGCGACTCAAGGACGGCCAGCGAAGCGCGCGTAGTATTTATTATCGAATCATAAGCGATTGGCGGAGGCCCGCCTCCTCGCGCCGCCTCGAAAAACGCTTTCAATTCCGCGCCGTGTCCCTTGTCGAGTCCTGATATTTTTACCGTTCGCGCCCGCCCGTCTTTTGAAAGAGTCACCGTTTTGAAATCATCGATCACGGCGACCCGCCCGCCTCCGAAGATTTCTATTCGCTCTTTCGGAAAACTCTTATCGCCGCCCGCGAAGTATCCTATCGAAGCGATTGAGCCGTTATCCATTCGCGCGATGATAGCAGTCTCGTCATCAGTCTCCGACGACGCTGCGCGCTCTGCAAACACGCGGACGATTTTGCCGCTGAGGAGAAAGCTTGCGAGATCAAGCGCGTGACATGCTTCGCCGACGATTCGCCCGCCGCCCCTCTCCAAATCCTGCGTCCAGTGATCAGACGCAATAGCCCCGGCGTTGAAGCGATAAGTCAGAGTCCGGGGTTGCGTCGAAGAAAAAAATTCGGCGACCATTCGCGCTGCCGGTGAGAAGCGGCGATTGAATCCGACTGTCCACAACGCCGGATAGCTCATCTCGTCGAGAGCGTTTTCAAATTCATCGATCTCGCTTTCATTGATCGCAAGCGGTTTTTCTATGAAGACGCTGCGGCCTGCTCTCAAAGCCGTGATGGCCTGCTCCGCGTGAAGATGGTGCCGCGTGGTTATGAAAACGGTGTTGATCAATTCATCAGAGAGGATTTCATCAATCGACGAGCAGGCCGTCTCGAAATGATGTCGCTCGCCCAGCACCGTCGCGCTCACCCCGCCCGCAGAGCAAATCGCGCGCAACCTCACGCCTTTCATTTTTTCGATGAGAGGGAGCAAAACGAGAGAGGCGAAATTCCCTGCCCCGACCATTCCTATTCGAATTTCGTCACTGGCGACGGGGCGTGACGCGATCTTTGAGTCGAGTATGATTTTCCGCTTGAGCGTTTCCGTCTCATCCGACGCGGGATAGGTCAGCACTATTCCCAGATAAGGCTCGCTCGCCTGCTCGATCAGATCGTAAGCGCGTTCGGCTTCTTCTATCTTGAAAGTGTGAGTGGTGAGCCGCCGAACCTCGACCTGACGCGCGGCTATCAGTTCAAGCGCGGCTTCGATATTTCGCTGTTCCGTCCACCGGACGTAAGCGTAAGGATAATCCTCGCCGCGCTCTTCGTAGTTCGCATCATAGCGGCCCGGCCCGTAGGAGCAGGACACTACGAGTTCAAGCTCTTTGGGATAAAACTCGCGGCGCGGGACGTTCAGCCCGACCGCGCCGACTGCGACTATGCGCGCTTTCTTTCGCGCCGCCGATGCCGCAATTTCAAGGGGGTCGTTGCTTGCGGTCGCGGCTGTTATCAAAACGGCGTCGGCTCCGTGTCCGTCCGTTCGCTCTGAAATCCGTGCGAGAAATTCATCCTTCGCGCCGACCTCGCAACCTGTCTCGGAAGCCAATCGACGTTTCTCCTCGTCGGTATCGGTTCCTATGACCAGGCATCCTGATGCGCGAAGTATCATGCAAGTGATCTGGCCTATGAGTCCAAGCCCGATAACGGCGACGCGATCTCCCACGCCGATGTGAGCAAGTCTCACGCCCTGAAGCGCGATGCTTGCGACTACGCCGTAGCAGGCTTCTTCGAACGGAGATACATCAGGGATGCGGGCGACGAGATTTTGAGGGACGGCTACGACTCCGGCGTGCGGGCCGTTGGAAGCTACGCGGTCGCCGGGGCGAAATCGGCGAACATCGCGCCCGACTTCGATGACGGTTCCGGCGGATGAATAACCGAGCGCGATGGGGTCTCGGAGTTTGGCGCGAACCTGACGGATGGTTTCAAGCACGCCTTCGCGTCGAAGTTTTTCCAGCACGCGGCGAACCTGATCGGGCCGCTCGCGCGCTTTGCCTAACAGGGATTTGCGCGCAAGGTCGACGACCATCTTTTCCGTCCCGGCTGACAGGAGCGAAGCGTGATTGGCTATGAGGACTTCGCGCCGTCCGCACACGGGCGCCGGAACTTCGCGCACAACAGTTCGTCCTGAGTCGATTTGCTGAAGAATTTGTCTCATCAGTGTTTATTTGAAAAGCTTGCGTCGGACTCTCATTCTTCCAGTTTCCACGCTTGAGGAAGTCCTTTCTCTGATTTCACTGAAAGCACCATGCAGGCTTCGGGCAAATTATCGCTCGCGTTTGGTTTTATCGAAGTAAGTTTTTTTGATCCGATGAGGAAGGACTTATACCCTTTGTCGCTCAATGTCTTTATCAATCTGTCGGTTGAATCGCCATAGCTTGCCAGAACTGAAGGGTTGAGTTCCCAGATAATCGATGGCCCTGTCTCATGGCCCATCATCTCCATCATACCGTCCAGAACTTTTCCTTCCCCGCCCTGCACATCTATTTTGACGATATGCGCCTGAGTTATTCCGTGATCGGCAAGATAAGAGTCAATGCTACAGGTCTGAACCTGGCAGGTGGCGACCGACGAATTTTCTTCTTCACCCAGCATGGAGGCCATACCTGAATTAACATCTTTTCTATAAAGGAACATTTTCACAAAGCTGTTGGAATCCGAAACCGCGAGACGTTCGACCGTAACATTCTGCCGATCATTGAGCGACACATTTTCCTCAAGCAGAGCGTGATTATCAGGCACAGGCTCGAAAGCTATAACCCTGCCCGCAGGCCCGACACATCGAGCGGCCACGAGGGTGAAATATCCAACGTTGGCTCCAATGTCGAGAACTGTCATGCCGGACTGGATGAGTGATGTGAGCAACTCAGTCGTATCCTTCTCATAAGCTCCGAACCAGAAAAACTGGCGCTGCAAAACATCCCGGCTCCGAACCTTCATCGTCTGCCCATCGATGAGGCTCGCGGTTTCTATTTCCTCCAGCGCAAAGTTGCGTTCCAGAAACGGAACGAGGCGGTGACCTCCTCTCGGAAGGTTTCGCAATATGCGCTGAACTATGGGAAGACAGGCTCTTGGTAACATGGAGCGAATATAATCAGGAATGAACAGCGGCCTGAGCCTGACGGTCGATGAAGTTGCGCATCCACATCTCGATGCACATGAGCGAAAAGATCATGTACGACGCGTCGATTTCCAATCGCTCGTTGCTGAGTATTAGTTGCTGGACGGCTCGCGGGTCGAACAATCCGCGCTCGGCGATGCTTTTTTCCGACAGCACGTCTCGAACCATTTCTTTCAATTCTTCGCGAATCCATCGGCGCAGCGGCGCTCCGAATCCGGTCTTGCCCCGATTGATGATCGCATCGGGCAGCACGCCTCGCATCGCATTTTTGAAAGCCGCCTTGAGCCGCATTCCCTGCTGTTTCTCGTCGGGCGGCAGGTGAACGGCATAATCCACGAGATCGAGATCGAGGAGCGGCACTCTCACTTCGACCCCGTGAGCCATGCTCATCTTGTCGGTGTAGTTGAGATTGTGATCCGGGAGGAAGTGCTTCGCTTCGAGGTAGAGCATTCGGTTGAGCGGGTCGGTCTCGCGCGGTATGCGGGCGAGAGTTTTTCTCAGCGGCTCAAGCGTGTCATAGTCTGAAAGCTCCCGCTTCAAGTCTCCGCCGTAGAGGCCGCGCAGAGATTCATCCGTAGTCCACAAAAAATAAGCCATCATTCTGTCTTCAGGCTTTCGGTCGGCGAAGACGAAATTCTTTTGAATGCGGCGGCTCAAAGTGTTGCCGACGTTCAGCCCTCGCACGCTTCGCGCCAGCAACCGCCTCGCACTTGCGGGCAGCCAGCCCCAGTATCGCTCAAGGTGCAAAGCCGTGTGCCTGCGATAGCCCGAAAAAATATCGTCGCCTCCCGCGCCCGAAAGCAGAACCTTGTATCCGTCGGCTCTGGCCTGCTGACAAATCATATAAACATTGATGCAGGCAGGATCGGCCTGCGGCTCGTCGAGCAGATAGACCATCCGTTCGGCGAAGCCGACGACATCGGGGCGGACGCGAACTTCCACCAGGTCGAGATCGAAATGCGAGGCCACGATTCGCGCGAAGGGAAGATCGACGGGGTTTGCGTCGGGTCGCTCGTCATCCTCGAAGCCTATCGAGTAACAGCGAATCTTTTCTTCAGTCGCGCGTCGCATCATCGCCACCACAGAACTTGAATCCAGCCCGCCCGAAAGAAAAGCGCCTACCGGAACATCGCTCACCATCTGTCGGTCTACGGCCTGACGGACAAGCTCGCGTATCTTCTCTTCGCGCTCAAATCGGGTGCCTCCGGTTCGCGCGTCGTCATAAGGGAGATCATAGAAAGGCTCGTGTTGGATGACGCCTTCACTGCCTGCGACGAGGCGATAGCCGGGTTCGAGTTTTTTCACCCCGCGCAACATCGTGTGCGGAGCGGCAGACCAGATATAGCTCAGGTGTTGATGAATGGCCTGCGGGTCAAGCTCGCGCGAGATTTCCGGGAACACCAGAAGCGCCTTTAGCTCGGAAGCGAATGCGATTCCGTCTTTCAACTCGGCGTAGTAGAGCGGCTTGATTCCGAGATGATCGCGAGCCAACAGCAATCGACGCGAGCGCGCATCCCAAAGCGCGAAGGCGAATATGCCTTTGAGGCGACGAACCGCGTCATAGCCTTCTTCTTCGTAGAGGTGAATTATGGTTTCAGAGTCGCTGAGGCTGTGAAACTGGTGGCCTTTTTGTTCAAGCTCGCGGCGAAGCTCGCGGTAATTGTAAATCTCACCGTTGAAGACGAGGCGGATAGAGCCGTCCTCATTGGTCATCGGCTGGCGGGCTTCGGGGCGAAGATCGATTATGGCCAATCGACGATGTCCGAGCGCCAGTCCCACGGACGGATCGAACCAGTAATCTTCGTCGTCCGGCCCGCGATGCGAGACCAGCGCGTTCATGGCATAAATCCGCTCAGGCGGAAAGTGTCCTAAAAAACCTGTGAGGCCGCACATAGTAAAAAGGCAAAAGGCAAAAGGCAAAAGGCAAAAGGTAAAGATGCTTTTTTCACTTTTTCCTTTTCACTTTTTCCTTTTTCCTTATCTTTCCCCTCTACGAGGGATTCTATCAGATTGGCGACGTGCGCGCGCCATGAGAATTTGCTCAAAATATTTTGACGCAAATCGCGCGAGCTTTCAGGAATGCCGCGAGGCCATTCTTTCCAGATTCGTAAAAGGTCATGAGGGCTATCCGGGTCGACATAGATCGCATAGTCTCCGCATATCTCGCGGGCGAACGGAAGGTCTGAACAGATCAGAGGCTTCCGCATCGACATGGCTTCGAGAAGCGGATGGCCGAATGATTCGCAGATCGAGGGAAAGATGCAGGCATCGACCGAGCGATAAAGCGCGATGAGGTCTTCACCATACCGCGGGCCGACCGGGGTGAGATATCCTGATCCGATGAGATCGTTTTCTTCAATGAGCGCGCGGTCTTCGTCAAAGCAGGCTTTCGGCCCGCGATCAAGCCGTGAAGTCACGATGACCTGAACGGGCAGAGCCTCGCGCCGAGCCAGAGTGAGCGCGCGGAGAAGAAAGCCGAGGTTTTTCTGAAGCGTGTAATTCATCACGTAAAGAAATGTCGTTCGATTATTCGCGCTCGATCCCGCATCGGCGGTCGAATCGGGCGAGGCATCTGCAAAAGCTTTCCCGACGCCGTAGTAGTTGACCGATCCGCGGTCAGCAAGATGAGGCGCGCGGGATTCGACCAGATCGCGCATCGAGAGGCTAGGATAGTGAATCGCCTTGCAGTTCCCTGCGCCCATCCTGATCAAGCGCCCTTCCAGTTTGAGCAGGAATCTTTTGAATGGAGTTTCGCGCGCAAGGAAGCGCGGGTCGAAATAAATCGCATTGCGCAGCAGAGCTATGGTCGGCGCGGTTTTTACGAGCGGAGAAAAACTTCCCGAACAATAAAGCGCCGCGACTTTCTCCCGCTTCATCCACAGAGGCAGTATGAATTGATCGAAGAAAATTCGGGTCAGCCAGTTGCGGGCGGCCAGAGGGAGTGCGCGCGCCTCGACCCATGAGGGAAGTTCCATATCCAAAGCGCGCGGCAGCAGCAGTACCACTCGCGCGCCTTTTCCCTCCATCTGCCCCAGTATCTCCGGCAGTATCGCATTGAGATAGGTGATTCCGCCTCCTGCCTTCGCTCCGAGCGCGTGAATCCAGATTTGCGGAACTCGGTTATCCATCAATTAACAACAATTCGTCTATAGTCCACGAAGAACACGAAGAAAAAAGATAGCCAATCATTGCGGATCCTTTCGTGTCCTTCGTGGATAATCATTTCACTCAAGAGGGCGTTTCGCAGAAACCGACATGACGCGGGAGTAAATTCGAGTAGAACTTCCCGCCTCGACGAGATCGATCATCATCGGCCATAGTCTTATCATCTTCCACAGCATACGCCTGACGAGAGAGCGAATCGAGGTCGGAGGAGGCGCGATCTCGCGCACTTCGACCGATTCGTACCCGGTCAGTCGCAATGCCAGCGCGATGGTTTGAGGCGTATAGATCGTCTCGTGCGTAAGATCGCCCGCCGCGACAGGGCCGGGACGGAGAGCCGCGCTGTTGGGAGTGGTGAGAAAAATCCTTCCGCCCGGACGAAGCGCGGCGCGACACAGATCGAGAAATTCCAATCCCTCATCCCGTGTGAGATGCTCTATGAGATCGAGCGCCACTATCCAGTCATAAGACTCGCGCACGCGAGGAAGGAAGGATTGAAAAGAAGATTCTTCGGCGCGAAGTTCGAGCGAGCGGGCAAGCTCGACCTGCTCACGAGAGAGATCGAATCCGCTGACGGATTGAAAGCCGCGACTTTCGGCCCAATATAAAAAATGGCCCGGCCCGCAGCCGGCTTCGAGCAAATCTTTAGTCCGGCTTTCTTCGAGCAGCGGACGGAAGAGATGATCGAAAAAGCGCGCGTGACGTTGAGCCTCCGCAAGCAGGCTTGCCCTGTCTGTGCGCTTGAAGGCGGAGACATATTCGCCATAGATGCGCTGGCGATAATCGGGCGGTTTTATGACTTCTTTCATCAATCCGTTTTTTCTCCGCGCAGTATTCGTTCGACCCTCTTATTGAATGCTTCGAGAGAGAACATCTCCTCAACGCGCTGTCGTCCGGCCTCTCCCATACGTCGGCGAAGGTCTGCGTCGCCGAAGAGAGTTTTCAAAGCCTTGAGTAATTCCTGCGGGTCATCCGGGTTGACGTGAATGCCGGTTTCGCCATCGACTACGACTTCGCTGCCCGCGTCGAAGCGGCTGGCTATGCAGGCAAGCCCGCGCGACATCGCTTCGGCGAACACGAGGCCGAAGCCTTCGCCCTGGCTCGGCATAGCGTAGACATTACTTGAAGCATAGAGCGCGTCAAGTTCTTCATCCGTGACTTCGCCGGTGAAGGTGATCGCATCCTCGACGCCCCGTTCGCGCGCAAGCTCTTCGAACTCCTGACGGCCACCGCCTGCGCCGACTACGCAAAGTTCCGCGCTGGGAAAATCTTTTCGCACTTCAGGCCAGACTTCGATCAACTGGCGTTGCCCTTTGACCATCCCTCGGCCCCACAATCTTCCGACTATGAGCGCGCGCAAAGCAGAGCGCGGCGGATAAGTATGATTGCCGTTCGAGTGGGCGAGCCTTCGCGCCGGAAGATATACAACTTCGCCGCGGATCGCAGCCAGGCTCAAGTTCGCCTCGCGAAATTTTTCGAGAGTGAGTTGCGAATTTGATATGGCGAGATCGCAGGCGCGCATACCCCATCGCGCGCTCGCCGAAAGCGGACGCCAGGATTCGACTCCGTGCAGGAAGACATAAAGCTGCGCGCCGGAAATCTGTTTGATCAGTCTTCCAACCGGAGCGAGGCTGACGTGAGACACCAGGACGACAGATCGGCGAGCGTGACGGCTGCGCGAGAGCGCGCCGCATACGAATCTGAGTTTCGATCCTCGCGCGCATATACTGTCGGGCCAGTCCTCTCTCCACTCGGCGTCGAGCGGGTCGTGCAAAGAAACGACCGTACCCGGTATTCCGGCCTGATGAATGGCGTCGCCGAGCAGGCGGTTGACCATCTGAATGCCGCCGAACCCGGAGCCTGAAATGACGGACACTATCATCAACATAGCTTGTGCAAATCAATCGATAAGGCGCGAACGCAGAGCTTTCTGAAACGAGCAGCGCGCTTCAGGGCAATCTGAGAGGGTAAGGCATTTTCTGTCGCGTCTGATTGAGCATCGATGCAGTGCGATTCTTTCTGCGTTTCGCAAGCGATATGAAGAGATAACTGACGGCAAGCGTAGCAAGGTAAGAAAAGATAAGATTGAGTATGCCTGCTGCCGAACTGGAAACGGTGGCCTGAAACAGGATGGCTATACCGAGAGCCTGTCCTATGGGGTTGTTTTTTATTTCATAAAACCCGGTGGCCTCCCAGAAAACCGCGTAGATGAAAGTCATAAAAACTACTCCCGCAATTGCGCCGATCCATCCGAAGTTCAGATAAAACTCTCCGGTAAGGGTCATATTGATGGAGTTGCTGAACTGTGTTTCACTCATTCGCCATCCGCGACCTATTTTTTCCGCAAACCACTGGCCGGGAGTAATCAGAGGCTTTTCCGGCCAGATGATTCGCGGGATGAAAGCGTAAGCGACATATTCGAGAGTCTCGCCGTTGTAGAAACCTTCCTCGTCAGCGATGCGCGCGACCTGACTGAGTTGGGCGAACAGACAGCCTCTTGCTATGAGCGACAGCGCGGCGGAATCAGTTCCTTCCTCATCATCGTTTTTACCAGACGACAATTGTCCCGTGAGCTTCGCCACCCTCTCCGTCCCATATATGCCGTGTCCTCTCAACTCTCCAATCCCGTGATACACAAAGGCAAGCACAGGCAGTATGAGCAGAGCGGCGAAGACATATTTTTTGGTCATCGCCTTGCGCATCACGATGGCCAGAAAGAACATCAGCAGCGGGTAGACGACCTCGCCTCGCATGTAACTGAACAGCAGAGAATTAGTGACATCCGATATTATTGCGCCAGCAAGCAGCCATCTGGTCCAACGGGGGAAAGTCGGATTCGGGCCGAACCAGTGCCAGGTCAAAAGGAAGATGGCTATCTCCGATCCTCTGCTTGTGAAGAGGCTCAAGGTTCCCAGTCCGCTTGAGGAAGCCAGCGCCAGATTGTTCGCCCAGCCCAGAGCAAGAAGGGCGAAGCAAAAATTCAGAAGCGCCTTGTCCGACATCTCGAAGCCGGCTTTCGGAAGTCTGGGAAGCGAATGACCGGGAGATGACAGTTTCCTGAACCAGGGATAAAACACGAGCGGAACGATCACGGTTATAGTGGCCAGCATCTGCGCCTCAAGCAAATAGTCCATCGAGGCGTATCCGTAAAAAGTTTCCTCGAACTCGGTGCCGAGAAAATAATAACCGGCCAGATGGCCCAGTCCCATCCACGCGCCGAAAAACATCGCATAGACAGTCATCGGGTCGACGCTGTCGTTGTGCGGTCTGAAATAATCCTTCACCGCATAGCCGACGCTTGCGCCGAGCGTGCCAGCGGCCATCATCTCTATCGATTGCAGCAGGACGCCCACCACTGAAAGAGCGACGCTGAAATAAAAAATCGATAACGCGATTGATCTTATGCTCATACTAAAAAACGTTCATCGAGGCCCCATGTCTTTAAGGACAGCAGCCGCGTCCGAAAGCGCGCGAGCCGCAACCCCGACATCCTGTGACTCTGATATTGTGACCGATGCGGCGGACATCTTTCCATACAAATCTTTGTCGAGACAGAGCCTCTCGATTGCGCGCTCCAATTGTTCAAGGTCTCCGCAAGTGTAGACCACAGCGTTGATATCGGGTCGGGCCGAGTCGCTCGCGCCTATGCACCCGACTCTGTCGCTTATGATCACGGGCAGTCCGAACGAGGCTCCTTCGCTCACGACCAGAGGATGCGCGTCCTGAGAAGAAGTGACGGCGACCGCATCCGAGGCCGCGTAATACGAGGCTATCTTCGATTGATTCACGAATCCGGTCAGAACGGTGTTAGTGACCCCCTCCTGTTTGCAGAACGATTCAATCGCTCCGCGCTCAGGCCCGTCGCCGACGAGCAGAGACCAGACACATTTTCCATTCTTTGCGACCTGCCAGGCTGCGGCAACCAGATCGAGAGGGCGTTTGTGCGGGACGTACTTTCCGCAAAACATCAACACGAAGGCGTCACTGGGAATGCCAAGCCCTCTTCGCAATTCGCTTCTCACCTCTTCGCGATCCGTCACCGCGCCTATGAGCCTTTTGCGATCTATGGGCAACACTCCGGGGAAGAGGCGATCCGAAGGCAATCCAAAATGCCTGTGATATTGAAAATTGTTGTCTCCGACGAAGAGCGCGCCGTCGACCCGGTTGTAAAAATATCGAACGATGATTTCTTTCGGAGCCTTCTTCCACAGAGGAATTTTTCTGCTGGCGTTGGAATCGGAATAAAGCATCAGCGGCTTTCGATTGCGACGTGTCCACCGGGCGACTCTCCAGTTGGTTCGCCTTGCGTATCCGAACACCTGCACGACATCCGGGTTGAAACGGTCGAGGGCATCCCCGACGGTCGGGTTATCGACTTCCCAGAAGCCGAGGCGTTCGGGTCTTCGATCTATGGGCAGAAATTCGTAATCATATCCTTCAAGCAGCGGCACATCCCATTTGACCTGCATCTGAAACTGCGGGTCGGTGTAGGCGACAAGCCCCCAGTCGCAGCAGAAGAATACGCGCAGGTCGACTTCCTTGAGTCGGGCAACCTCTCTGTGCCAGGGCGCGAAGTGCTGTATGGGATGGCTGACAATGACAGCGAAGCGTAGATTCATGCCAGAAGTTCTCTGACTCCTACAGCGCAAAGGGCGTGATTATTATCGGCCCAGGCATTGAATCCAAGCCTTTGCAAATCCGCGATGCAATCTTCCTTCGAGTAATTTCCGTGCAACTCTATTTTGATAGACCGAACGCGCGCTGCCCATTCGGTATTGCGTCGCAGAACTTCGCGCTCCGCGCCTTCGATATCCATCTTGACGTAGTCGATGAACTGGTCGGGGGAGCATATTTCAGCAATCAGGGTATTGAGCGATATGGCCTTCGCAGTTCGCAACTCCCCATTCTCTGGCAGTTCCGCTCCGGCTGCAAAACCGTCTTCGCAGCCTTCCCGTCTTTCGTACTGCACTTCGCCATCTTCGGCCCAGACGGCTCCTTCTATGACCTGACAGCGATCTTTCCATGGAGAGATATTTCGTCTGCATAATCCGGCATTCTCATCGTCGAGTTCGACGCCGACAACTGATGCCTGCGGATAGAGGCAGGCCAGATGCGCGATGGTGCAGCCGATGTTGGAGCCAAGATCGAGGATCAATGTCGGGGCGTCGCGGATCACCCCTTTCGGCGGCAAATGGAATCGATGCACGAAGGTCGAAAAGACCACGCGCGCATCCGTGCTGTGAGCGCGTATGCGTATGGGGCGATGTTTCAATTGCCTGATCCTGAGGTCTATCGCGGGAGGCAAAGGCTTATCGGGATTCGCGTGGTTGATTCGGTAGTAGCTGACCGCGCTGCTCCAGTCGGAAAACATGGGCAGATAGCTCAACTCGCGAATCACATTTTTGACAGGCTCCGGAATCATGAGCCGCATCTTGTAATAGTTCATAATGCTCGTCCTCGGCAAACGTCCGAATTTTTTCGATCAGCAACGCTCGTCAAGCAGGCAACGTCTCCGCTCGCAGAGATCGTATCTCGACCGCTTTCTCCAGAATTCTGGCAGCGCGATGATCGACGGCGTATCCCGACTCTATGGAGCGTGACAGTCCGGCGGCGGCTATTGTGCGGCGCTCCTGATCGTCATCGAGATAATGAGCGATTTTGCCGACCATTTCCTCATCTGAGCCGAAACAGCCGCACTCGACGCCTTCACGGAAATACTTAAGCAGTTCATCCGTCCGCTCGTGCAGCATGAATGCGCCGGTTGCCGGTATCTGAAAAGTGCGCGAGGTGATCAAATCGCCGCTCGACGCTCCCCTTCGCGCTTCGCTCAGTATGGCAAGGTTGATATTCGAAGCGATGATCGCCTTTGCATACTCTCGGCCCAAAACTCCGCGCCCCTCAATGCTTGATCCCAGAATCGGTCGCGCCTGTTCCCACTGCGCGCCCCAGACGCGCAGTCGCAAAGAAGGCATCTCGCGTCGAACGTGTTCGAGAAGTTTCTGCTTCTTAGGCGACCATGTGCCAATGAACGACACATCGCACTCATACTTCGCGCGGTCTTCGTCATCCAGTTCGACCGGCGCGTGCGTCTCAGGATCGTAGCCGTGCGGAAGGAAAGAAACCGAGCGCGCGCCGACGATTCGCTGCATATCCGCGACGCCAAAACTTTTTGTCGTGAATACCCAGTCGTAAACGGGCAACGCTTCGGGGATGTATTTGCCGTGCGCCAGAAAACTCACGTCAGGATAAAAGTTGATCGTCACGGCTCCGAGATCGCCTATGGCTCTGACGGCCTCGGCGGAAACGTATCTTCCCTTGAAGACGAAAAAGAGATGAGGGCGCAAATCCTTCGCTTCCGAAATGAGCGCGCTTGTGTACTCGCGCACCAACGCAGGCTCAAGCAATCTTCTCACTAACCGCAATGCCTTTCGCTGCCAGAGAGGAAAAAAATTTTCGGGCGCTGCGGTTCTCACGGAATGTCCCATCCGACGGAAGGCGCGCACGAAAGCGTAGGCGTTGCTTCCCTGCCAGAGATCGGCGACTGCGAGAATACGCAAAGGCTTTTGCGAAATATCGATCATATCAGCGAGGTCGCGTTGAAAGTATCGGCCCACACTCGCACCGCGAGAGCGCGCCACACCAGATGCGCTGCGTCAAGGCGTCTCTCTCCGCGAGTGAGTCCGTCAAGACAGGAATCCATCACGCTGCAATCATAAAGATTCAACGAGCGCGCCCGCTCGTCTGTCACCAGCGCGCGCACCCATTGGTTCTCGGCCTTGAGCATATCTCGAAGTGGAGTGAAAAAACCTATCTTGTCCCGCCGTTCGAGTACCGCATCGGGAAGGAGATGGCCGAGGGCTTGTCTCAATATCAGTTTCGATTTCCCTCCGCCGACGAATGCTTTTGAATCGAGATGGCCGACAATCTCAGCCAATCGATGATCGAGAAAAGGCATACGGCCTTCGACGGATCGCGCCATCCCGCTGCGGTCGTCGTAGTGAGTCAAATGAGGAAGAGCCGAGCGTTCCACCGTTTCGAGTAACACCGCACGAGAGTCACTTGTCGCAGCCAGATCGTTCTCTACCACAGCTTCTTTCAAAACATCGGTGAGCCACCATCTTCGTTTCAGGCGCGAGCGAAGGCGCGCTTTCCTCTCCGCTTCGGGTGCGAGCGCAGACAAGCCCATTCGCAGCAGCGTCTTCCAGTCGAGTCCGAAAGCTTGCGCTTCCTTGATCGCCCATTTCAATCTGCCCTCACGCATCGCCCCGGAAAGCAATGAATGAAACATGAACGGATAGCCGAACAGGAGTTCATCGCCTCCCTGTCCGGCTAGCACGACTTTGATTCCCGCCTCGCGCGCCGCTTTCATCAGCAGTCCGTGAGCGATGATCGAAGGGTCGCCGAAAGGTTCTTCCTGCGCGCGAATCGCTTCATCGATCACCTCGGAGAGGATCATCCGTTCGAGTCGAATCCAGTGCAGGCGAAATCGTCCGCGCCACTTTTCTTCGACTGCTTTCACATATCGACTCTCGTCGAACGCGCTGCCTTCTGATTGCGCGGTGAAGACGGCTATCTGATCGTCGCCGCAAAGCTCGGCCATGCAGCCGAGGACTGCACTTGAATCAAGCCCGCCCGAAAGAGTCGCGCCGAGCGGAACATCGCTCATCAACTGAGAGCGCACGGCCTCTTCGAAAGTCTCTCTGAATTCTCGTCGAGCCGTCTCATCATAAGGCCGTCGGTCGCCATTTGAAGCTATGGGAAATCGCCAGTATCTTTGCGGCGTCGGCGCATGGTCTGCTGCTCGTATCGAAGCCCAGTGCGCGGGAGGGAAAGCGTAAATGTCGCGAAAGAAAGTCCGCTCGCCCAGATGCCCGTAGTTGCCCGTGGCGAGGAATTCAGCAACGGCGGGCGTGTACATCACAGGATGCTCGTCCTCTTCGAGAAGCGGGCTGATCTCGCTGGAGAATCTCAAACTGCCGTCATCCGACCTTCGCCAGTAGAGAGGCTTTTGTCCATATCGGTCGCGAGACAGGAGCAATCGCTTTTCTTTCGAGTCCCACAGGGCGAGCGCCCACATCCCGACCATGTGTTCAAAGGCTGTTGGACCATTGATGGCGAGCGCGGCAAGCACGGTTTCGGTATCGCTGCGCGAACGGAACTCCCAGTCGCGACAGAGTCGGGCGCGAAGATCGAGATGATTGTAGACCTCTCCATTGTAAGCGATCACCCATCGGCCGCACGGAGAGATCATTGGCTGATGCGCCGCTGAACTGAGATCGATTATCGAAAGCCTGCGGTGTCCGAGGGCGATGCCTTCGCCAAAATAGACGCCCTCATCATCCGGGCCGCGGTGGAGGAGCAACCGATTCGCCCTTTCGATAAATCTCTTTCCTGTGTCGGCATCACTGCCTGAATAAGCGACAAGACCGCACATTTTTAATATCCCGGCCCAGGGTGTATGACAGCATCTTTCGCTGTTACTGCAACCGCCTCTGCATTTTCAGGCGCAGCGACAGAGTTGAGAACATCAGCCAGTCGTCCCGCGAGGTTGCGCCGAGTGTAGGAAGAGACCGCCTGCTCGTTCGGATTGTATACTAGGGGTTCTCCACGCTGATGGAGACTCACGGCTTGAAGAATGTAACGGGCGATCTCTTGGGTTGATCGAAGCACGACGCCGGTTCCCGTTTCCCGAATGAGATCATCCAGAAGCCCGCCATCTCCCGGCACGCAGATGATGGGGCGTCTGGCTCCGAAATACTCGAAGGCTTTTGCCGGATAAAAACCACGCGAATAAAACTCGTCCTTCTGCAAAGACTGATCCGCCGACAACAACAACAAAAGATCGGCCTTCACGAGAAGCCGCAGCGACTGCTCGCGGCTTATGCGCGCCTGCGAATCGCACACATCCGTCAAACTGAATCTTTCAGCCAGATCACAGACATGCTCGTGAGACACTCCTCTATACTGGAACCGAATGCGACTGGGAAAGTCCGCGCCGAGAGTTCGTCGAGCGAGGGCCAGCCCTTCGAGAAAAGTTTCCAGCCTCTGCGCGCGGTCTATCCTTCCCATGTATGCGATGGTGAAAGTCGCTTTAGCAGAGTCGTTTGTCGAAGCAGAAAACTCATCGGGGTCAAATCCGTTTGGAATCGTCCACGTCGGACAACGTAAAAGTTTGCGATCCATATCGGCCCAGACTCGATTGACGTTGATCGCGCCGGAAGCCGTGCGAAGCAGCCTCTGAGCCAGAGGTCGATAAAGCCGTCGGGCGAATGGTTTGAATGGCTGCAAAATCGGATCGCGGAAATCAGCCACCCACGGCACGCCATACTTTTTTGAAAACCATCTCGCCAGAAAAAGACCCGCGTCGGGAGAATGCTCCCCTATGCAGGCATCGATTTTCACTGACTGAGCGATTGCCTGCGCCGCTCGGCGGGCGACTGGCTGCCAGTTTTGTGAGTAATCTCCGGTGACGAACTTGGCCAGCGTGAGAGCCTTTCTTACCGATGATCTCGCGCTTTTGAATCTCGTTTGATTTGACGATGCGGCTCTCCACATGCGATCAAGAAGGCCATCCCATTTCATCGATGGCGTGGGAATAATGATCGAAGCGCGCCGGTCTGATTGTTCTATCGCTCGTTTCGTGTCGTGCTGCACGTCAGCCAAATCTTCCACGCGGGCAATGCCTCTCCGTTCGTGGTCGCAGCAAATCACGATTGCGCGCCATCCGAAATCAGGAAGGTATTTTGCGAACTGAGCGGGTCTCTGCGCACCGACTGTAGACTCAGGTCGATTGTAGGGCGCGCATTCGTGAGCAAAGATGATCACGGCGCGCTCAAGCTTGTTATTCATGTCTGTCCGATATTCGCCTGGCCTGGGCATAACGAAGGAGGCTTTGCGAACTTCGAACGTCGCTCGCCTATATTCATATTTTCTTCGATGGCCGGGCGACAAACGAAAATGGTGTCATCGCTCAAGCGCATTCGCGAAATGGAATCATCCGAGCAAATATCTGACGGGTTTACCGGAAGCACGCGAAATCCGGACTTTCCGAGTCGATCAGCAAAGTCCCGCCCGTACATTCGCACATGATCCTCCTGGCCGAAAGCCTGAAGCCTTCCCTCGTTTGTGGTGATCGTCCAGTCTTCGTATGTAACTTCCCTGTCCAAATCGAGCGGCACCTGAGCAAGCACATATCCATCCTGGCTCACCAGCGATTTCAGAGATCGTAGGGCTGCAAAATCGTCCCGAACATGTTCAAGCACATGGCTGATTATCACGATAGAGTAAGCGCCTGAGCCGAGCCGCCTTGTCACATCGCTTTCCGAAGTCAAATCGACGCGAACATCAGCAAAAATAGACGAAACGTCAGCAGACACATACCCGACGCCGGTCAAATTGCGCAAACGGGCCGCCAGGCATTCTTCGGGAGCAAAATGAAGAATGCTGTCCCCCATGCAAATCAAATCCTCCAGAAACAGCCAAAGGAAACGTTGACGAGGGCGCGAGTCGCAAAAAGCGCATATATCTCGTTGAAGAAAATCTCTGGCGGTCATTCCGCAGCATGGGCAAAAAACCGTATCGCCTTTAAGTCGCACTCTATTGATGCTCCGAGTCACCTTCTTGCGCAGCCTGATATATCGCCTCATGGGATGAAAGGCTCGCAATCTGGATTTGGCTCCATTTAGAGTTGAATCTATTAAGTTGCACATGGAATTTGCCTTGTAAGTGTCATTCAGAGTGGCTCTATGCTCTCAACCGCGATTTGCTCATCTTTGGCTCGCTCACTTTCTGAGCAGTCTGCTTGAGAATATCAGCCAGTCGCGCCGCTTCTTTTTGCGGATTGAATTTCGTCTCTATAGTTCGCCGCGCCGCTTCACCCATTTGCCTCGCCTGTTCCAAATCGTCGGCGAGAGATTCCATCGCCCCTCGAAGCGTGCTCGTATCTTCCGACGGCACGAGCCATCCGTTTCGTCCGTCTTCAATCAGTTCGCGCTGTCCGCAGGTGTCTGTGGTGATGACAGGAAGCCCTGCGGCCATCGCTTCCATCGTGGCGTTTGCCAGCCCTTCCAATCGACTCGGTTGAATGTAGGCGTCGGCGGCCTGAAGGTATTTCACGACGCGCTCGTGCTTCACCTGTCCAATGAAAGTGACGCGACTGCCTGCCCGCCTCAACTCCTCGGCAAGCTGATGCTCGACTATGCGACCGACCATCACAAGATGCCAGTCCTCGTGAGATGGAGAAAAATCTCTCCAAGCTTCGGCCAGTTCCGAAATCCCTTTGCGGCTTATTATATCTCCGCAAAAAAGCATTATCTTCTGATGAGGAGAAAACTCTGTCGCGTGCTTCGCTTCATGTTTGTCTTCAGCGGGCCGGAATTTTTCCGAGTCGCAGCCGTTATAGATGACCTCGATTCTGTTTGAAGACCCTGGCGCGATTTCTTCGGCTCGTCGGCGCAAGTCCTCGCAGTTAGTCAGAACGCAATCAGCTTCTCCAAGCACCTGAGCAGTGTACGATCTGCAATACGGATGAACGGCTTGCCAGTCGTGCATCTCACTCCCGCGAGCTATGGCCGCAACCGGCCAGCCGAATCTCTGGCGCAGATGGAGAGCCGCCGCGCCTCCCGTCCAAAGCCAGTGAGCATAAACAACGTCGGCTTGGATGTGATGAGATTCGATATGTCGAATGAGCGATGCGCCGATGGCAGGAACGACATCTTCTCCTTCTTCCCAGCGACGGTCATAAAAAACCTGATCGACTTTCACGCCGTCAAGCTCATCGGGCCAGCGCAATCGCTTCCAGTAGTATCGCAGCCATGATCTGCTCGCAAGCCATCGAGGAAACAGGGGAGGCGCGGGACGATAAGTCAGAACTCTGCACTCGACTCCCAGCCGCGACAGATTCACCACCTGGCGATGAACGAAAGCGCCTGCCTGTGGATTGTCGGGTGAAGGGTAAATCGGCGTGACGATGATCGCTCTGGTTTTCACGCTCGATCCTCCAGCCGTTCCATCAGCGATCTGTACCCTTCTACCATCTCAACGGCCTGCTGTTTGCCGTCATCAATGTCTTCAACCAACTCGCGCAGATCGTCATAAGTGAAAAAATCATGGAATTGAGGTTTTTCATCGAACAGTTTTTTATAAAGAGCGACGATGGCCGACACCCCACAGGCCCATTCCAGCTTTCGCAGATTCGATCTGATTTCTTCCCCCCAATCCCTGAGCGGTTTCGACAGGCGATACTCGTGATTGAACCATCTCCGGCGAGTGAAGTTCAGAAATGCGCTGCTGACGGCGGAGTAGGATCGCACCATCTCGCCGCGAGATTCCTTCTCCGGCACGATTATTTTGTACCCTTTCATCAGCAGTTGCTTATTCGCATAATCAGCCGTGTCATAATATCCGCTGCCCTGTCGAATATCCGGCTCGTCTGTGGGGCGCGTGCGAAAACTCAGGCCCTCTTTTTTTATCACTTCGGGTTTGAATACGAGAGAGTATGACCCCATAACCGGATAGCGGCGGCCTTCGATCTCGAATTCCCACCACTCCCTCGGCTTGAAAGTCAAAGCCGCGGCCATCTCATCATCGAGGAGAGCGCGGGCCGCTACAGGCTCCGTCTGATCGCTCAAGATGAATGAGTCATCGTCGCTCAAAAACATCAGAGGAGTATCGATGACCTTTCGCACGCAATCATCTATTTTTCTGCCGTGATCTACATTCGGATATCTCACGATCAGCGCGTCAGGGAAATATTCTTTTTGCAATCTGCTGCCGCAGTCGTATATCACATACTGCACGTGGGAAGAATCCATGTAGCGCCAAGCGAAGTGATACCAAACTCGCGTCAAGTCGGGATAGATAGAGCAGGTAAAAAGCGTCGTGCGTTTCATAACATCTGCGCGGCGGGCTGCTCAACGACCGAAGGTGATTCCTGCATCTGCATCCATCTCTCAAGCTGATAGACGGCCCACAGCGTGGCTCGCTGAGGCACTCTCCATCGCGAGGCCGAGCGCAGGTCACCTATCCACCGGTCGATGAGTTTGCCATCGAGCGCGCGACGAAAATGAGAATCGGGGCGCGAGAGTTCCGTGAGCCGTTGATCCATCTCTTCCGCAAAAATCCACGAGGCGAGCGGCGGATCGAATCCGACTTTGCTTTGATCGACGAGTCCTTCAGGAAGCAGCCCTCGCGCAAGTTTTTTCAGTATCCATTTCGTCGCGCCTTCTCTGACCTTGAGGCTCGAAGGTATGCGCCCGGCCAACTCGACCACGCGATAATCGAGCAGAGGCACGCGCGCTTCGAGGGAAACCGCCATGCTTGCGCTATCGACTTTCGCCAGCACGTGATCCGCCAGATAGGTTTTCAGATCGAGATACATCGCCCGCGTGAGACGGTCTGCCGGGTGGCGCTCATAAACGGCGCGCATTCGATCCGTCCAGTCTGCGAGCGACGCGCCCGTGAGAGCTTGGGCTGTCTCAATCGATACGGGATGGCGAGAGGTGAAAAACTTTGTGAAGTCATCCATAGCCATCTTCTCCACGCGAGCGCGACCGCGAAAATCCTGCGGCAGCAGATCGCCTGCCAGTCGCAGCAGCCCGCGACCGGCATGATCCGAATTCGACAAGGCGAAATCTCTGTAGCGCGTGTATCCGCCAAAAAGTTCGTCGCCGCCATCGCCTGAAAGAGCTACCGTCACGTGCTGACGGGCGGCGCGACTAACGAGCCAGGCGTTGAGCAGCGAAGCGCAGTTGAAAGGCGCGTCGAAGTGATCGAGCCTCGCCCAATATTCATCCCTGCCTTCCTGCGCGCAGTCGATAACCGTGTGAGCGGTTTTGTATTTCTCGGATACCGCAAGCGCCTTTGCCCCTTCGCTGTGAGCAGTGCCGGGCAGATCGACTGTGAAAGTTCTCACAGGCTCATCTGCCCCGCGCGCCATCATCGCGACGACGACGCTGGAATCGATGCCACCCGACAGGAACGCGCCGAGCGGAACATCAGCCACTTTGCGAATTTGCACAGCATCCTGAATGAGATTTTCAAGCTCGGCTTCTATCTCTTCCGTCGGGCGAGTGTCATCTCCGGTGAAAGGCGCGTCCCAGTATTCAACAGGTTCCGCCATCCGACCACTCTTGAGATCATCGAGCGAGATGTCGAGATAGTGTCCCTGCGGAAGCGCATACACACCTTCGTAGACGGTATCGGGAGCCGAAGCGTAGCCTTGCAGGATGTATTGACCGAGCGCGTCCGTCCTGAGCGAAGGCACGAAGCCGAGTCCTGAAAGCACCGACTTGATTTCAGAGCCGAAGATCAGTTCGCCGTTTTTGAAAGCATAGAAGAGCGGCTTTATTCCGAGCCGGTCGCGCGCAATGAGCAGCCTCCGATTTCGCCGGTCGTGGATGGCGAAGGCGAACATTCCGTTTATGCGCGAGAAGAGTTGCGCGCCTTCTTCTTCGTAAAGGTGAATCAGCGCCTCGGTGTCGGTGGTCGAGCGAAAGACGTGGCCGCGAGAGCCTAGCCATTCTCTGAGCGACTCTGTCGCGTAGAGTTCTCCGTTGTAGGTGATCCACACGCTTCCGTCTTCGTTGGTCATAGGCTGATGGCCGTTCGCTGTTAGATCGATGACGGTAAGCCTTCGATGTCCGAGGTAAACGCCGTCAGATGAGACGAAGCCTTCATCATCCGGCCCGCGATGCGAAACGAGAGCGGTCATTCGCTCGACTCGCATCCTTGCCTCACAGTCTTTCCACGTCACCAGCCCCACAATGCCGCACATATATCAACTCGCAACTATGATCGACTCGCTCGCCTTTTCGTCCTGATACTCTTCAAGCCCGTAAGCGCGCCGAATCGCAGGCACATGATTTCTCCAGAGAAAAAACTCCGAGCAGGCGTCGAGCGATCTCTGCTTCATCACTGCTGAGTTTTCTTCTATCTCTGCGATCATCTTTCGCGCATTCTCATCGAGAGCCTCATTGCTCACATCTTCGTCTATAACCCAGCCGAGTTTTCTGCTGCTGACCAGATCGGGAAGCTTGCCGACCGAACTGTTCATCGCCAGCGACAATCCGGCTGACAGGTATTCGGGAATTTTTATCGGCAGACAGTCCTGATAACGCAACGCGGATTCGAGAAACAGCAGCCCGACATCCGCCGCGCACATACGAAGCAGAGCTTCATCTCTCGAATAACTCGCCACCGTCACCGCTGACCGAGGCACTCCCGCCTCTTTCATCAGCGATTCGATATCGGCCAGTTGATTGAGATAAGTCATCAGTATGAACTTCGCGTCGGGTCTTATGCGGAGCGCGGCGGCGAACAGGCGGAACATGTGCCGGGGCAGTCGCTCGCTTCCCAAACGCCCCGCGTAGAGAAAAACCGGCGATAAGGGATTCGCGCCCCACTCTTTTCTCACTTCATCTCTCGTCTTGTGATCGAATGAAAGATTCTCAACGCAGCTTGGCACGACGAGCGTGCTATCTTCCGAAGCTCCGAAATTTTCAATCGCGTATCGCTTCATTCCCGGCGAGATGGTGAAGATTCGGTCAGCGACCGCCGCAGCGCGTCTGTCCATATCCATGCACAAACGATGCGCCCTTTCGGCCTGGGGGGAAAGCTCCGAAGGCCAGGGGAATCCGAGTCTGTGTATGGTTTCGTCGGCGAACGGGCCGCGAACATCGAAGATGACGCGCCCTTTCGAGAGAGATTCTCTTGCCGTGTGCGCGGCCCAGGTGGTCGCAGGCCCGCGGCAATGAAATATGATTTCTTCGCGCGACATCCTTTCGCGCGAGAGGTAAACAGCCAGCGATTTCCCGGCAGAATTTTCTCCCAGACGGCTGACGTAAGGCACGATTGAAATATCGCCTTCGGGCCAAATGCTGCGGTACTTGCGCAGTGTCGCGCGGGCGCGGCGGCTCAGGGCCACGCGCCCAGCCTCCAGAAAAATCAGTTTCGTTTTCGGCTGCCCCTCGATCCTCGCATGAGCGCGCAGAGTTCCTATCACCTGCGCTTCTATGACCCCGCCGGTCATCATTTCAGATTGGACGATGTAATAAAGTCTGGCCATAGATAGCGAGTCAGGCTTTTATACTGACGGTTGGCGAAGAAGAATCTTTCGCGGAGAGATTGCGCAACTCGCGCGTCGTTTCGGCGAGCGTGAGCCATGCAAAAAAAGCGCGGGCGCGATGTTCATCCATTCGCGCAGCAAGCGACCGGAACTTTTCGACTGCATCGGCGGCGAGATGATCGGGAAAATCTCTTCGCGCCTGATCCATTCTGCCCTCGGCCCATGCTTTGAGCGGAGAGGCAAGCCAGGTCGGCAGAGGAGCCTGATATCCGAGCTTGTCCTGGCGGTGAAGAATCTCTTTCGGTATCAGATTCTTCACCGCACGGCGAAGAACCACTTTCGTTTCGCCATCGAACAGCTTGTAGGAGGGAGGCAGCGCAAAGAGCAACTCGGCGATGCGATGATCCAGAAACGGCTGCCGCACCTCGCGCGAGAAGGCCATAGAATTCCGGTCGCCGTATCGAAGAATCTCCTGCAACTCTCCCCGCATCGCGTCCTGATAAAGCCTTCCGGTGAGACCGTCCCTCTTCGAATGTCTGATCTCCGTTGGCTGTTCGTCGGCAAACTCGATGAGCCACTCTTTGCCGCACCACGCGCTCATTCCGTTTGGTGAAGCCGTCTGCGATCCGTTCGCGGAGTCCCGCCTCAGCAATCGATAAGCTCCCGGCAGCATTCGCGCAAGCAGCATCTTCATCGATAGCGGAAACGCGCGCTCGTGTCTTGCGCGAAAACCGCGCCGCTCGCGCCATAGCGCAAGGAGCCGCCAGCTTTCGGCCATATCGGCGTAGCGATTGATGAAGTAGGGTATGTACCCGGCAAGCAACTCGTCAGCGCCCTGCCCGTCGAGAAGCACTGTCACACTCTGTTCCGCCGCCAGCCGCATCACCAGATGTTGCGCGAACTGACTGGTCGAAAGAAAAGGCTCTTCGAGGTGATAGCACAGGCGCGGAAAAATTCTTTCAAGCTCATTCGATGAAGGCCAGACTTCGTGGCCTTCTATGCCGGTCTGCGTAAGCACCGCGCGAATGTATCGACCTTCATCGAGCGCAGGGTCTTCCATCCTCGCGGAAAAAGTTTTCTGCCCCGATGCCGCGCCGAGCGCGTGAATCTGACAGACGACCGACGATGAATCAAGCCCTCCCGACAAACTCGACCCGACCGCCACATCAGAGCGCAATCGAAGCCTGATGCTGTCGGCAAACAGTTCTCCGAGGCGCGCGGCGGCTTCATCGAGAGTGATGTTTTCTTCGCGCTCAAGATCGATGTCCCAGTAGCGTTGAATTTTCAGATCGAAGCGATCACCTTGCCATCGCAGTTTCAACCAGTGCGCGTGCGGCAACCTCTTCACTCCGCGCCATAGAGTTTGTTCCGATCCGGCAAGCTCCTGAAAAGCGATGAAGCGATAAAGCGTGCGGTCATCAATCGAGCCATCGACTTCATTCATCGCAAGAAGTGATTTTATCTCCGAAGCGAAAGCGAAAAATCCAGTTTGCGGATTCCAGGAATAATGAAATGGTTTTTCTCCGAATCGGTCACGGGCTGCGAACAATTCTTTCCGGCACTCATCCCAAAGGGCGAAAGCGAACATGCCGTTGAAGCGATCAAGGCACGCTTCGCCCCACTCTTCGTAAGCGCGAAGTATCACTTCAGTGTCGCTGCGCGAGCGAAAGCCGTGTCCCAGGGATTCAAGCTCCCTCATCAACTCGACGTAGTTATAGATTTCTCCATTGTAGGTTATCTGAAGCGAGCCGTCATCATTCGACATAGGCTGCGCGGCTGCATCCGAAAGATCGATTATTGCAAGCCGACGGTGGCCGAGCGCAACGTATGGAGGACGGTCATCCGCTCTCTTCCACACTCCCGCTCCGTCAGGCCCGCGATGAGATATCAGATTTAGACTGAGCGCGATTGTCTCATCATTGGGTTTGAAATCTTCTCTCAGTATTCCGATTATTCCGCACATAACTGATCCGGGATTTCGAGATCGATCAATTGGATTTGAGCATCTCCGTCACCGCAATCTCCATGCATTCGGCAAGCATTCGGTTGCCTTCTTCAGTGAGATGAGAATCGGTTTTGATATGCCAGAGCGCGGGCAATCGTTCAGGTGGCAGAGATCGAACGAATTCGGAAAAGGAAACGAATCGCGCGCCCGCTGCTTCTGCGGTTTTTCTTATTAGCTGCTCAGGGCGATTTCTGATGGCTCGCGCCGCCTGCCCGCTCTGTTGATACTTTGCGGCAAGCCCGACCCATTCAGCGTCAATCGCTTCCCCGCTCCACGGCAAATAAACGACTATCACGCGACTCCCTGATGCAATCGCTTCTTTGATAAGGCGTTCAAGATATTGCTGACCGAGCGATGCGGCCTCAGCATATTCAGGTGCGGGCGGGTCTTCATATATTCGGAAGTCCGGGAACAATCCGCCCGCGTCCATCTCGGCTGTTTCCTTTCTCGCTTCTTTCAGCCAGCGGAAGAAACGCACTGTTTCCAGAGGCTCGTAAAGCGAGGCGGCGAGTCGTCGTAACCTCGAATGAGGATTCGGAGCCGGTTCGAAGCTGACTTCTCTCTTGCCGCCAGCCGATTCGTTGTAATGCGGTCGCATGGCCAGGAATCGCTCAAGCGACGTGGAGCAGTTGCGAAAATCGTTTATGCCCAGAGTTGCGATGATGAGGACATCGGGGCGCATAGAGGCGACGTATTTCCGCCATCGCGCGTAATAATGAACCAGCCCCGCGCTGCTTATTCCGAGGTTGCGAACCTCGGCGTCAAACTCCTGCCGCAGAGATTCTTCAAGAATGCGGCAGGCCGTTTTATCGTCATCTATCTGAGCCGCTTCGATCATCGAATCGCCCATCACTGCCACGAGAGGATGACCCGCGGGGTCGCGAAAATTCGTTCCGCGAAATCCCTGATCGTTGATGGTGAAATTCACCGAAACGTCTTCGCATTCCGATTGCCCGCCGACGCAGCGACGAAACGGAAGCCTGTAAGGGCCGGGGACGTGGATAATCCCGACCTGGGGATCGAACTCATATCTTCGCGGTTGTCTGGGATGATCCGGCGACCAGAAGATTCTCACCGTCGCTTCCGCAACCAGCAGGCAGGCTGTCAATGTCAGCAAAAACAGAAGAGGGAAAAACCACCAGCGACGCGCGGGCTTTTTCCCGGCTGCGTCAACCTTTTCAGTCAAGCGCGAATTCCTTTCGCCAGTCCTCGGTGTCTTCAAAGGGAGGCTGATTCGTTTTGTCGAGTATGAAATTTTCAAGCACGAGGTAATCCATCTCAGTTCGCATGAAGCAGCGATAACTGTCTTCTAAGGAGCAGACTATCGGCTCCCCGCGGACATTGAAGCTTGTATTTACGATGACCGGGCAGCCCGTCTTTTGGTAAAACGCTTCGATGATCGAGTAGTAAAGAGGACTCGTATCGCGCCTGACGGTTTGAACCCGCGCCGAATAATCGACGTGCGTGACCGCCGGAATCTCCGACCGCGACACGTTGAGCTTTTCTATCCCCCACAATGCCTGTTCATCATCGGTCATCTCGCGCCTGCGATCCTTCACCACATCGGCGACCAGAAGCATATAAGGGCTGTCGGTGTCTAATTCGAACCAGTCACTCACCTGCTCGCGCAACACTGAAGGCGCGAAGGGGCGAAAGCTCTCGCGGTATTTGATCTTGAGGTTCATCACCGACTGCATACGCGAGGAGCGCGCATCGCCGATGATGGAGCGCGCGCCCAGAGCGCGAGGCCCGAATTCCATGCGGCCCTGATGAAGACCTATGACTTTCTCCGATGCCAGAATTTCAGCCACACGCTCAGGCAGTTCTTCGCGTCGGTATTTTTTGTATGGCAGATTTTTCGATTCGAGGAACTCAATGATTTCTTCTTCAGTGTCGCGAGGGCCGAGAAACGATCCCTTCATCCTGTCCGCATAAGGCGGAGGGACTCCATTTCCGCTGCGTGGAGAAACCCAGGAGCCGAGGCTTTCACAACTCGCGCGAGGCTCATTCAGATAGCGATGATGAATGGCCAGAGCGACTCCGACCGCGCCGCCGGCGTCTCCGGCTGCGGGCTGAATCCACATATCATCGAAAATATTTTCGCGAAGTATCAGACCGTTGCCCACGCAGTTGAGCGCGACTCCTCCGGCCATGCAAAGACGCTTCATTCCGGTTTCGCGCGCGGCGAATCGGGCCATCTTGAGCATCACTTCTTCAGTGATAACCTGAATCGAGCGGGCCAGATCCATCTCTCTTTGCGTCAAGCGGGATTCCATCTCGCGCGGCGGCCCGCCTAAGAGTCGCGCAAACGCGCTGTTGGTCATCCTCAACCCTTGTGAATAGCCGAAGTATTCGTGATTCATTCGCAGGCTTCCGTCTTCGCGAATTTCGACGAGTTTCTCTTTTATCAAATCGACATACCGCGGCTCGCCGTAGGGAGCCAACCCCATGACTTTGTACTCGCCGCTGTTGACCTTAAACCCCGTGTAGTAAGTGAACGCGCTGTAAAGAAGTCCGAGGCTGTCGGGAAAGCGCAACTCTTTGAGCATCTGTATCTCATTGCCGCGCCCCAATCCTATAGAACTCGTTGCCCATTCGCCCACGCCGTCCATCGTCAGTATCGCGGCTTCTTCGAATGGCGAAGGATAGAAGGCCGAAGCAGCATGGCTTTCGTGATGGTCTCCGAAGAGGAGTTTCCACCCGTATTTTTTTCCGCGCTTTTTGGCGTCGCGTTCGTCCGTGATGCCTTCGGTTTTGGCCATCTCGGTGCGAACGAGTTCGGGCATCCAGAGTTTTTCTTTCATCCACAGAGGCATAGCTTTGAGGAAAGAAGGAAACCCTGCGGGAGCGTAATCGAGATAAGTTTCAAGCAATCGGTCGAATTTCAAAAGGGGCTTGTCGTAAAAGCCGACATAATCGAGATCGTCCGCCGCGATCCCTGCTTCGCTGAGGCAGTAACGGACAGCCTGAAGGGGAAAGCGATGATCGTGCTTGACGCGAGTGAATCGCTCCTCCTGAGCGGCGGCTATGATTTCGCCGTCGCTCAGGATACAGGCCGCCGAGTCGTGATAAAAAGCCGATATGCCGAGTATCGTCGTCACAACAGAGTTTTCAGAATAGAGTGTAAATGAACGGCGCAAGGGCCGAGCTTTTTGCCAGCACGAGCAGGAAGCCTACAAGCACCAGCACGATGATGATCGGCGCAAGCCAGTATTTTTTATTGTATTTCAGGAATTGCCAGAATTCGCTGAAGACCTGCATCTTCGACATAAGCGTTTCGTCTCCTCTAAAAAGATGCTCGATGTTAGAGGCTAGATGTTAGTGAAAATGGCTGATATCCATTACTGGCTCAACCACTAACATCTAACATCTGATATCTGACATCTATCTGTCAAAACATTTTCTCGTAGTGGCGGGCGTCGCGCTGTCGCTCACTGTAAGGCTGCCAGTAGGAATCCATCGAAGCCGCGCGGCGACGCAGCGGGTCCCACCCCGTAAGCCGCTTTATCACGCCTATCGGCGTCACGATAAGGAAAAATACTATCGCAAGAATGATTCGAGTTGAAATAAAAGAGAGCGCCACCGCCAGCAGCATCCACCCGCGATTGAGGAGCGTGAGCGATCTCGGAAACACAAGCCCAAGCAGGATGAGAACCGATCCGATGCCTAAGAGCGCGGGCGCGACTGCGCCGAGTTTGCCGCGATAAAACCACCAGCCGCCAAGCAGCGCGAATATGCCGCCGACGATGAGGCCGAATTCACGTTCAGCGCGATATGATTGTTTTTTCTTCGGCTCCATGTTTTTCTTAAAAAACAACAGCCCCGGCGCGCACATTGCGCCGCGCGTTGAGAGTCTTTTCGAAGTATTGTAAAAGCAGTTGCGCGTTGCTGCCGTAACCGCCGATTTTGATGGCTCGCTCGCGCGCGGCCTTTCCCATCCGGGCCGCTTTTTGCGCATCTGTGAGCGCCTCGCGCAGAGCCTCCGTAAGGCTTGGGACATCGCGCGGCGGCACTAGCCATCCGTTCGATCCATCATCGATTATCTCTGAATGCCCGCCGACATCTGTCGCCACAACCGGCAACCCTGCTGACATGGCCTCCATAACCGAATTGGAAAGCCCCTCATTATGGCTTGCCAGAACGAAAGCATCAACCGCGAGGTAGAGATCAGGCATATTCCGTGGCGGAAGGCAGCCAAGCCAGTGAGAGCGATTGCCAAGCCCTCGCGCCTCTGCTTCGTCAACGAGGTTCAGATCGTTGCCCGTTCGCGGCGATCCGACCATCACAACATCCCAACCGGCTCCATCATCGCCAAGCGCAGCAAAAGCGTCGAGCAGATCGAGCCATCCTTTGGCCGCAATCGTCGTCGCCACGCACAAAAGCAGTTTTCTTTCTTGGGGTAATCCCAACAGTCGCCGCGCCCGCAGCTTATCTTCCATCGAATCAGCAGGAGAAAACGTTTCCGTATCGATGCCCATGTAGACGACCTCGACGGGCGTTGACAAACCTTCAGTCGCCCACGCTTCGGCGTCTCTTGCAAGACCATGGCTGCAGGCAAGCAGCCCATTCGCTTCGCTCAACACGGAGGCGAGTTTCAGTTTCCGGTCCGGCCATCTTTCGGGCCATGCGTGAACGTCATCGCCCAGAGCGATAGCCACCAAGGGCATTTTTAACTCGCGAGCGGCTATCAGACCAGCATAACCCTCGTGGCAGAGAAAATGAGCATAGAGAAGGTCTGCCGAGCGCAGTTGGCGGTGTCGCCTGATATAGCGGGCAACGCCGCGGCCCATTCTTTCCCAATAATCTCCGGGAAAAAACCGGCTCGGCACAGGCAGGTAGATCGGCGGGTGATGAACACGAATGCCTTCGACTTCATCAAGCAGGTCATCCTGCTGCGCGCGATACATCTTCCACCCGGCGCGCAGGCGATAAAGGGGAGCGGGCGGCGACCATTCCACAGGCTGCAACACCTCGCATTCAACCCCCAGATCGACAAGCGCCTGGGCCTGACGATGGACAAAGATTCCGTGATTCGGAAATTTCCTGCGCGGGTAACAGGTACTCAAAATCAGAACCTTCAACTATAGATTCTCCAATCTATTTTCGGCAGCATTCGAAAGCGGCAGACCGCCAAGGCACTCGCGCCACAATGAAGCGACGATTTCAGCAGAGTAATCAGCGCGCACTCGCTCGCGTCCGGCCAGTCCGATGCTTTGTCGCAGACGGCTTTCATTAACAAGGAGACGAAGCGCAGATATCCACTCATCCGCGTCGCGCGCCAGGAAGCCCGTCACTCCGTTCTCGATTATTCGACTGTTTTCTCCCACATCGCTGCATACGGCAGGAATGCCCGCGGCCATGTATTCGAGCAGCTTCGATCCGCATTTTCCCCTCTCCCACTCTGTATCGGCAAGCGGCATAACTCCTATGTCGAAGTGAGGGACGAATCGAACCGGGTCGTAAGGAATCGAAGGATGCGACTCCACTCTCACCTGCGCGAATTGCGGCAACCGCGTCGCGCCCGCGCCGACGATGCGAAGAGTGAGATCAGATTCCTTTCCAAGTATCGCGAGAGGCTCGACTATCAGTTCGAGATACTTAACGGTCGAAGGGCTGCCGACCCATCCAATGACGCATCTGCTATGCGAGGCTCTTCGCGTCGCCTTCTCATATCGATCAAGACGGACGCAGGTTGGAATGACCGAGACGCGCGGATTGAGGATTGCAGCGCGCTCGGCGAGAAACCTGTTGCCCGCGACGACCGCATCCGCGAGCCTGGTCATTTCCTCAAATCCCTGTCTGTCGCTCATCCACACTGCGTCATCGAAATCATAAATGATCCGGCGGGCATTTTTCTTCAGCAGCGTTCGCCAATCCTCATCAAGCGAAGTCCTGAGCGCGATGACCACATCAGAACTTTTGACAAGATCAGCAAAACGACTTCTGGCCATGACAGTGCGAAGATAGATCATCGTCGGCATCATGCGCAGAACGTTGAGCGCCCACAGAAATTGTCTATAGCCTTTTTTCCCGATCTCTGAATTCATTCGCATCTTCCACAGCCATTCCCATCGATGACTGACCACCTCGGTTTCATAGCCGATCCTTTCAAGAAAAGGCCTCAGATCGTAAACACGTTTTATGCTTGCAGGATCGAGGTGACCTCTGGGAACGACAAACAACAGCTTTGACATTGAATCATTATCTCGACAGATAAGATCGGCGGGCGATCATTTGAATTCCTTTATCCTCGCCACGACTTCCTTTTGCGACTCCTCGTCCAGATGCGGCCCCAGAGGGAGGCTGAGAACAGTGCGGGCCATCTCCTCACTCAATGGGAAATCGCCCTGTTTCCCTCCCCGTTCGCGGTAAGCGCCCGACAGGTGCGGAGGCACCGGGTAATGTATGAGCGTGTTGATGCCCGACTGCCGCAAAAAATTTTGCAGGCGGTCTCTTTCCCTGTGACGCACGACGAAGAGATGCCACGCCGCTTCCGCCCAACGGGGAACGAAAGGCAGCGTCAGATGCGGCGCATCCGCGAGGCTTTCCAGATAAAAGATGGCAACCTGCCGCCTGCGCTCGTTCCACTCGTCGAGATGCGCGAGTTTGACGCGCAGAAAAGCAGCCTGAATAGGGTCGAGGCGCGAGTTGAATCCTTTCATCTCGTTCGAATACTTCGACGCAGAGCCGTAGTTGCGAATCAATCGCGCTTTGTCGGCCAGCGCCGTATCATCAGTCACCACCGCGCCCGCGTCTCCGAACGCTCCGAGATTTTTCGTCGGATAGAAACTGAATCCGGCAGCGTCTCCGAGCGACCCCGCTCTTCGTCCATTGCAAAGCGCGCCGTGAGATTGCGCCGCATCTTCGATCACTTTCAACCCGCGCCGACCGGCAATGTCGCGAATCGCTGACATGTCCGCCGTCTGGCCGTAGAGATGCACAGCCATGATCGCCCGTGTGCGCGGCGTAACGGCTGATTCGATTCTACCCGGATCGATGTTGAATGTCTGCGGGTCAGGCTCTACGGGAACCGGCTTCGCGCCCGCGTAAGAGATGGCAAGCCATGTGGCGATATAGGTGTTAGCGGGAGCGATGACCTCATCGCCCGCGCCGATTTCATAACCGCGCAGGATGATATGAAGAGCATCCAGCCCGTTGCCCACGCCTATGCAATGCTTCGCGCCGCAGTAGGAAGCGAAGTCGTTTTCAAACGCTTCCATTTCTTCATCGAGTATGTATCGCCCGGAATGAAGGACGCGGCTCGAAGCGCGGTCGATTTCATCTTTCAATTCCAGGTATGAAGCTTTCACATCGATGAATGGTACGCTCATAAGTCTTTCAGTTATGCATCTCTCTTCTCTGCGCTGCCTGCGGCGTCTCCACGTTTCTGCGTCGAATACCCCTCCCGATGTTCAGGCAAAAACATACTGCTATAAAGTGCATTCTGTGACTGTCACGCGCACACTTTGCTCGAATCAATCGCGCGATCTTCTGCCGCAAAGCATCCGTCAAGGATCGAGAGCAGTTCCGCCTGCGGGCCTTCAAGTCCATAAGGCTTGAGGTTGTTTTCAATCAGACGCTGCCCGCGCTCGACACAGCGACGGCGGAAATCTTCATCGAACATCAAGCGATCAAGCGCGGGCGCGATCTCGTCAATCGAGTCGACGCTTTCAATCCCGTCGGGAAGCCCCCACGCCCTCACTGCCCACAGCATATCGAGCCATGCTGCGCGAATAAAAAGCGTCGGGAGTTGCAAAAGCTGCGCGACAAGTATGGCCGTGCTGGCATCGATTACCGCGACTACAGCCTCGACTTCATCTGCCATCTCTTCGAGGCGGCGCGACTGTTCGATGCGCGCGCGTCCATCAGGAAATTGCGCGCACAGTTTTTCATAATAGTCTGTGAAATCAGCCCCGCCGGGATGCGGCTTGATGATCAATTCAACGTCGGGCGATTTTTCTACGAACGACCGTATAGCTTTCCACACATCTTCGAAGACGCGCGAATCAACCGGATCATAACAAACGGGCGATACGCGACTCGTGAGCGCAAGCAATCGCCTGCGGGCAGCGGGCCGCGCGGAGGGGTGATCGGCCTGCGCAACTCGGTTCAGGTGAAGCGGGCCGAATACGCTGATCGCTTCCCTCTCTTTGCCGAATTCTTCAATGAGGCAGCGGCGAGAGGCTTCGCCCCACGCAAGGAAATAATCCGTCTCGAATTCATAGGCATCCACGTTGCCTATGTAGCCGTGCGGAACGCCTATCGTGCGGATGCCGAGGTTCTTCGCTATTTTGACTGTGGCTCTGTCTTTGGCCTGCTCGACTCCGGCGACGATAACCGCGTCGGGCTTCGCATCGTCGAGAAACGCGCTCACGCGGTCGACGTGTGGGATGAGCGATTTCAAAAACCCGCGCCAGACAGCATCGAAATGAAAATCCAGGAGGCGGTTATTGAGCGGCGAATCTTTGCCATAAAGTCGGACGTGCTGCGCCGAGTCGAAAGCGCGGCGTGCGTTTCGGATTTTTCCTGCGGTCGCTCGATCAACCGTCGCCGGATAAGCCTCGACGAGCGGAAATACCTTCTCGGATGAAATCGTGGCGATGCCTGAGCGAGCTTTCGCAGAGAGAATTTCCGAATCGCTGTTGACGAGAACGGCTTTGTAGTCCGGCGAGGAATCGATGATCTCGACGAGAGGCGCGAGCGAAAGCAGATCGACTTCTTCGCCGATGGCGAGCAACAATCGTGCGCCATCGGCGAAGGGCAGCGGTCGCGGAGGTTTGCCCGGTTGCGGCGCGTCGTTTTGAACTGTATCAAGCGCGGATCGCGGACTTTTCAGGAAGCGGGCCGCGCGAAGCAGATGCCGCTTATACTTCACAGGCAGGAACGGAAAACGCCCTCGATAGATTCTAGCGAGGTTGATCGCTTTCACTCCCTGTCGGGAAAACGAATCCATCAGCGCGGCTTCGCAAACATCGTGAGAGGCTTTCGCGCGGTGGCCTCTGAGGCAGGCCACCTGTCGCTCAGCGAACAGGTAAACTTCCGAAGGGCGAAGTTGATCTGTTATCCGTTGAGCGACGAGATGGGCCGCGAGGAGTTCGCGAAAAAACCAGATGTTATCTATCCTGACCATCTCGCCGAGATTCAATCCTCTGTAGGACAACTCCTGATGAAAAGGCTCGAGCCACGAGCGAGATAATTTCCGAGCTTCGATAGTGATTTCGCCGAGGTCTTCCGCTGTGAGGAATTCAGACGCACTTTTGCAGTCGATTCCGCACTCGCGCAAAGCAACCCAAGCCTCGGTCGAGAGCGCGACTATCTGAGCCGAGCGCGCAACGTCGGGCCGTTCTTTTTGCAGAGCGTCGAATTGATCCGTTCGCTTGATGAAAATTATTCGGCTCATTTCATTCCGGTTTTCTGAGGATGACCCAGACGCGCCTCATCAACAGATCATTGAGGGTTGCGCCCGGATAGTTCGCCCTCACCTGCCTGAGAGTTTCAGTATTGATTTCAGCAATATCTCCTGGGGTCGGCCACTCAATGATCGATATGGTTTCAAAGCCCGATTCATCGCACATTCGCCGCAAGTCTCTCAGCGTCATGCGATTCAGATTATTGTGAAAGAACCTCAAATCGACTTCCGCCTCCTGCGGCCTGAATCGTCGGACGCACGAAGCGAAATCCTCTGCGCTCAATCGCGCGTGTCCATAGGGAAAATCAAGAGTACAGAGGCTATGCCCCCCCTGTATGCAAAAGAATGGATTGTAATCATGGAAGGTGAAGCCGCTAGGCTTGAGCAGGCGAAACATTTCGCGGAAAGCCTGCTGCGGATCGCGAATATGCTCAAGCACCTCCCACGACACGATTGCGTCGAACGAGTCGCTCGGAAAAGATGTCGCGCTGATGTCCTCTTCCAGAAAAGTTACACGGTCGAGGCTGGAAGATTCCGCGCCAGCCAGTTCGAAAGCGGTTCGCATCGATTGTCGCAGCCGGTCGAGCCGGGCGGCTTCCTCTTTGAGCGACGCTTCATCAATCGAGAGGCCGGAGGTTTGCTGAACATAGTATTCGGGCAGATCAATGGCTGTGACCCGGAAGCCTCCATAGGCAGCAAGCGCATAGGCTCGATTGCCCATGTAACATCCTATTTCGAGAACTTTTTCGCTGCCCTTCGTTTTGACGCCGGACGCTGAGAGCGCCCGTAAACATTCCTCTATTGATCGGCGAGCGCCCGCAGGTAGCGCAGTCTTTTCAGATTCCGACAACGACTGGATCGGCGGATCGAACATCGTTTGCCAGTCTGGTTTTATACGATCACGATAGCCTTTTATGAGTTGATACTCTTCTCGGCGGCTATCGGTGAAGTGGGCGAATACTTCGCGCTCGGCAGATTGTTGAATTTTCGACGGCTCGCTCTCTCGCAGCCAGTAGGCCAGTCGGCTATGGCGGGCGTAGTTGACGCCGCTGCGGGCGATTCTTCGCAGTGCTTGTTTCATAAAGGCTGACTCAGGCAATTTGATCCCACTCAAGTGGGGTTCCGCGATTGATATCACGGCTCGCGCGTCGACCGAGAACTTTATGCAAATAGCGAGTGTGCAATCCATGGCCGGGGCGAATCGAGCGGACGTTCTCTTCAGTGAATTCTTCGCCAGCTTTCACGTCTTTGACCACGAACAACGAGCGGCGGAATACGCGGCTGTTAGCCTCTCGCTCGCTGACTCCGTAATGAACCTGGCCGAGAGCTTTTTCTGCCGCTCGTATCGCTTCGGCCATCGCTTTGAACTCTTGAGGTTCAAGTGAAAACACGCTGTCGGGGCCAGGGATGGAACGCGACAAAGTGAAATGCTTCTCCACGATGCACGCGCCGAGAGCGACCGCCGCCACCGGAACCGATATTCCGAGCGTGTGATCCGAAAGTCCGACCGGCAGATTGAACGCTTGGGCGAGATGAGGAATCGTTCGCAGGTTCATCTCTTCGGGCGGCGCGGGGTATGCGCTGGTGCATTTCAAAAGAGCGATTTGATTTCCGCCCGCTTCGCGAATTACGCTCACCGCTTCATCTATTTCCGCAAGCGTCGCCATGCCCGTAGACATAATGATCGGCCTTTTGGTTTGCGCCACCCGCCTGAGCAGCGGCAGATCGACTATCTCGAATGAAGCTATCTTGTATACTTGCACATTCATCTCTTCGAGAAAATCTACCGCCGTGTTATCAAAGGGAGTAGAGAAGAAATCAAGTCCAAGCTCTTCGGCAATCTGCTTGAGTTTCGGCTGCCAGTCCCACGGAGTGAAAGCTTCGCCGTAAAGATCGTAAAGGTTGCGGCCTTCCCAAATGGTACCCTTGCCGATTCTGAAGAATTCATTGTCACAGGAAATGGTCATCGTATCAGGCGTGTAGGTTTGCATCTTCACTGCGTCGGCCCCTGATTGTTTGGCAGAATGAATGATTTCAAGCGCCTGATCGAAGTGTTGATGATGATTGGCCGAAATCTCTGCGATTAGGTAAACGCTCCTGCCAGGCCCGATGCTGCGTTTGCCTATTTCAACGGACGAAATCATAAACTCCCCCCGCCCGACTTGATTGCACGAATCAATTCAAAAGCCTCCGCAGCTTCACATCCGACGGTACTTCCCCAGCGTCGAGCTGTCGATGTGATCGCTTCTGGGGAGCGCGGATGCGGGAATGGTCGCGCTTCGGAATCGTAAAATGAAAGGGCTTCGATCTTGCGACTCAAGCTGGCGGAAATGTCTACAAAAAAGTTTGGTTTAAACGCAGGCTCAATCTGATTAAAAGCCCACTCGGTCGATGACGGTATTTCGAAAGCGTAAATCTCACGTACCGGGCAGCCTTGAATGGGACGTGTCGCCGTAAGGACTGCCTGATGGGTGATCCGATGATCTATGTTCAAATCGCCTCCGTGATGGGTGTAGATAACATCAGGGGCGATGCGCGATACTTGGGCCTCGATCATCTTGACGATTTTCAGCAAAGGCACTGTATCGAAACGGTTGTCGGGCAATTCGCATAGAAGAACTTCTCGAACTCCAAGCAGAGCAACGGCCTGACGGCATCGAGAATGCAGCGCATCGATCAGAGATATGTCTGCAAGTTCTCTGTCCTCAAAACGCGATGTTACTCCTTCGCCGAGAATCAGGACAATGACATCATTCCCTTCACTCTCCAAGCGGGCGATGGTTCCTCCGCATCCGAGTACTTCATCGTCCGGGTGTGCGGCAACAACGAGTATTTTCATGACCCATTCTCATTCACTTTAGTTATGGTCACTTCAGCCACGATACGATCTTCGCAGCAAGAAGCTTTGCTGAATTCGAAACGGTAGCCATTATATTCCAGAAACGCCCGCGGGTATCCTTCAGCATCAAGCATTCGAATAAAATCGTAAAGCGAGACCAGCGATTCCAGTCGCGGCATTTCACTCTCTTGAGGTTTGCGGCGCTTGAACACTATTACCTCGCCTTCCTGGGGGAATGGCTTAGGGGTGGTCTCGATAATACGATTTATCATCTCCGCAGCCATATAGGTTGCACGTATGTAGATTTGTTCAGCGTCGCCATCGAGAGATAGGGGTTCTTTGATATAGATCGGGCCAGCGTCGAACTCGTTGGTCATTTGCAGCGCCGTCAGCTTTGTGTCCTCGTACCCTCGAATTATAAGATTTTGAAGAGGCGATCCCCCTCTCCCAAAGGGAACATCTGTCATGTGAAAACAGACGCATTCGAACTCATCGATTATTCGATCTGGCACTTTCCATGACCAGTGAAGAAAGAATATGTATCTTGGATTGATTCTTCTCACTGCTTCAATATTCAGTTCCTCCGGAGAACCCACATAGTTCCACTCACCGGGGAAATTAGCGATAACCTCTTCGAAAACTCGCTGATTCCACGGACGACTGCCTACCACAAGATATCCCTTGTTTCTATCATTTATGGTCATGACTTTTTAATGCGCTGGTAATGGACAACTTCAGATCCTTTAACGTTTTTCATCCCCACCTTCTGAAAACCGGCTCTCTCGAACGCTTTGATCGATCTGCTGTTTTCAGCCCTGATCAGTGCGCTCACTGATTGAACATTCCAATTACGGAATATTCTTTCAACACCCATTGATATTAAAGCCTGACCATAGCCCCTGGCGCGCATATCACTATCGATGCTTACATCGATTTCGGCTTCTATCTTATCTGTGAGGTCAAAGCGTATCTGCCCGACTGGATTGTCTTCAAAATCAAGGGCTATGAATATGGCGGTTTCCGAATCGTTTAACTTCTTCTCAAACCACCTGACGTGATCATCCCAGGAGATTGGGGCAGGTGAAAACGATGAGGATCTGACTTCAGGATTATTTGCCCATTGCCAGAAGATTTTGCAATCACACTCGCGCGCGCGCCTTATTCGAAGAGCATTGTCCAGCAGCCGTATCAAAATTCTTTCACATCCTTCGCCATCAACCGCCTTCTGACCCAGACAGGACATCACGATTCTTTGTTGTGTTGAAGGAAGCAGATGGTAAAGTCCGTCAGCAACCTCCTGCGAAGAATCTTGATGGTAATAACCTAGATTGACTGCCAATCCGCGATTGCCCAACTCCTCTGCAACCTTGATCTGATTTTCAGCAAGAATAAGCGCAAGAAACGGAAGCCCCATAAACGCCATCTCCCAGCAAGTGCTTCCCGCCGCTGACACTGCCACATCAGCCCACGCCATCAACTGAGGGATATCAGTCGCAGCCGTCAGCAACTCAATGTTGCGCGATGAATTTTTTATCTCTCGCTCAAGCGATTCTCTGCGCGAGTTCAGCGGGCCGATAAGTATTCGAGCCTCGATGTCTGGCATTTCAAGTTTCTGCAACGCTCTGATGACTGTCAGCGTGGCATTGTCGGGATCGGCTCCGCCCATACTTACCAACACTCTTCGCGCAGTGTCGGCAATCTCGCGCTTCCATTCGCGCCAATTCAAAAACTCGCGCCTGAGCAGCGCATACTTCGAGCCGAGCAGCAGGCGCGTGTACGGCTCGCGCTTTTCGTAGAGGCTTTCTTCAGCATAAATGTTATGGTTGAGAACCAGATCAGCCGAATACCAGTCGCAATGGCCGTAGTCATCTATGAAGAGAAGCCGCGCGCTTGATTCTTTGATCGCGCGCTGATAATCCGAATCGAAAACATATCCGTCGACGACGACCCACGCCGCATTCAAACTGCGCGCCCGAGACGATGTCTCAGCGGCGTCTTCCCTGCTTCCCGGTTGCCCAGACAGATGAAGCGTCTCTATCCGCTCCGACTTCAAACGCTCCTCGATGCTGGGCGATTCGGTTGCCGTCGCGAAAACCGCTTCGCCTCCTGCATCCTGCCACGCCTGAGCCAGAGCCAGGCAGCGCATCACATGCCCCGCGCCTATTTCAGAATCGGCGTCCGCCCTGATGAGCAATTTCATCGCACTTTGAAAACAGGCTGAATCATCGCGCCTTCCAGATGGCGAGCCGGGTCGTTGTCAGAAAGCCATCCGGCTAGTGTCTTGAAGACCGAGGCGTAGGCTTCCAGAGTTTGCTCTGTCGAAAGATCGTCGTGAGCGGCAGTCATGTTGTGAGTTGCAAGAAAGAGAATGCCTCGCTTGATCGATTCCTGTTGGAACAGGCTGCGCTCAAGAAAACTGTCTTTGCCTTCGGCGCTCAAAAATTTCATCAGCGACCATACGGGCCATCCGACACACTTGAATCTTTCTGACAGCCGAGCCTGTTTCGCCATCGCATTGAAGCCATCCTGCAACCGGCGTCCGTTTTCTTCCATCCGCGCCAGAGCATCAGTCTGCTCCAGAATATCCAGCACCTTCATCGCCGCGGCAATCGAGGCGACTTCTCCGCCGAAGGTGAAGCTGAAAAAGATTTCTTCGAAGACTCGCATCACCTCCGCGCGACCGACCACGCAGGCGATAGGATAACCGTTGCCCATCGCTTTTCCGAAACAGGCCAGATCGGGGGTTACCCCGAAACGCTTTTGAGCGCCGCCCAAACCGAAATGAAACCCGCTGCATATTTCGTCGAATATCAATAGAGCGCCGTGTTTGTGCGCGAGGTCTTTGACGCTTTGCAAGTATCCCTGACCAGGCTCCACAAAATTGACAGGCTCCATGATGATAGCTGCGAATTCTCCGAGATGCTCATTGAGAAGTTTTTCAAGGCTTGCGAGATCGTTGTAAGCGAATGGATGCGTCAACTCGCGCACCACGCCTGGCACTCCCGCATTTCTCGTGGTGCTTCCCACGAACCAATCCTGCCACCCGTGATAGCCGCAGCACGCTATTCGATCCCGGCCCGTGTAAGCCCGCGCCGCTCTTACAGCGCCCGCCGTGGCATCGGAGCCGTTTTTTGCAAAGCGCACCATTTCGGCGCACGGAATCAAATCGATCAGGCGCTCGGCAAGCTGCACTTCGAGAGGATGCGGCAACGAAAAACTATGCCCTTCGCCATACTGCTTCGCGGCTGCCGCATTAACTTCATCGTTGGCGTAGCCGAGAATGTTAGGAAGCAAGCCCTGAACGTAATCTATATACTCGCTACCGTCGACATCCCACACGCGACAGCCTTTGCCTTTCTGGAGGAATACGGGCGATACTCCCTGGACATACTGATTGGAGCTTTTGCTGAAGGTTTGAGCGCAACCGGGTATCACACTTCGCGATCTGTCGAGCCAGTAACGAGATTGATCCAGCTTCAGTGGATGAGCCGCGCCCGCCTTAGCCTGAGCATACAAAGTTCGATAATACCCTTCGTTCATAATAATCCCGCTGTTCGATTGCCGGATATCTGGTCTTTGTTCAATCAACTCCATCACCTCCCGCATTCCAAAAAATGTTTTGTCACTGAGCGCAGTATAAACCTTTCGGACGAATTCAAGGTCTTCGAATTCATCCACTGTCCATCTGTAGTCGCAGCCGGACAGATTCGTATCATTCTCGACGCTTGCAACCCGGAAGCGACCTGATGTTCGAATATAAGAAGTCACATGCTCGCGCTCGGATTGCTTGCCGGCTTCCGCCCACGCTCGTTCGAGGGCGAGAAACGAGAATACTTCCGTATCCAGTCCGTCTGGATATGTATAACGAATCGTATTCGAAACATAGTCGCAGTCGTTTTCTCGAAAACGACTTACTACTTTATCGATGACTGCCGGATCGATGAGCGGACAGTCGGCAGTAATGCGCACGACCACATCGGCAAGATGTTCCTTTGCAGCATTGTAGTAACGGTCGAGGACATCTTCCTCGCTGCCACGAAAACAGGATATGCCTTCCTTTCGACAGAGAGCGGCGATAGGATCGTCCGCCGCATTTTCGGAGGTTGCGACCACGACTTTGCTGATCAGCTTCGATCGGCTCACTCGCTCCACCACTTGCAGCAGCATAGGCCGCCCTGCCACATCTGCAATAACCTTTCCGGGCAATCGAGTTGATCCTATACGGGCCTGCACTATCGCAACTAGCATAAGAAAACGCTATCGGTTGAAATAAAATTTCCGCAACCGGCTGATACTTTTGCTCCAAGAGCTATTCGCATAACTTCGACAGCGTCCACAATTGGAAGCGTCGTTTGCCTTTCGCTTTTGACACAATCAAGGAAGTGCTCCATCTCATCCAGGTACATCTGGTTTAACTTCCAATCATCAGGCTGTGAATACACAGTCCAGCAATCGCTTTCGGCGTCAAACCATTTTACAACTCCCTCGTTGTAGTTCCAGAGTATAGAGCCTCGTTCGCCAACAACCTGACATCCGCGTTCATAACTCCTTTGCACATAGTCGAGATGGATTTCCGATAGAGCGCCGCTCAAGTGGCGGCAAATCAAGACAGCGATATCTTCAACATCGATTTCCAGAGAACTCAGATGCTCCGCGACGCAAAACACCTGGCTTACATTGCCAAGATACCAGCGAGCCAGATCGATTTCATGAATGCAATCGAGGATGCAGCCGCCACCCATGCTGGCGCTGGCGCTGTAACTCTGGCGGTAGTCCTGCCAGGGACGCCAGGCAGGAAGATAAGACCCCGTGTGAATTCGCGCAAACAGGACCCGGCCTATCATCCCGCTTTCGAGCAACTGTTTGACTTTTGCCGGACCGGGATGAAATCGCATATTGCAGCCGACTAGAGAAATCAGCTTTCGGCTGTCGACTTCCTTCACCAGATCACACAATCTTTCCTTGCTGTGAGACAGCGGTTTTTCAACAAAGAGCGGGTACCCGCGTCGCGCTGCTTCAATAGCCTGTCCGACGTGAAGATGGCTGGGGGTGCTTATTACTACGATATCCGGCTCCCATTCAAGCCCCTCCTCAAGTGTGCCAAACCCTGCGAGGGCAAGTTGACTGCATAAATCAGCGCGCCGCCCGACGTCAGGTTCGACAAGCGCCTGCGCAACCACGCCTAGTCGCGTGAGATTTCGGAGATGGCGGAATCCGATCGATCCTCCTCCAACAACAAGAGCCTTCATCGTCATTTTCTACCGGACGCTTGCTTCCTCAAGCGCGTTTGTATTCCGAGCGCAACAATCCCATCCACAGGCGATCCTTGTATTTGCCTTCGTGGAACAACTCTTCGCGGAACCTTCCCTCAATCAGAAAGCCGACTTTTTCATACGAACGCACAGCCGCTTCATGCTCTGCATATACACCCAGATCTATCCGCCTGATGTTGAGACGAAAGAAGCCATACTCGACCATCAGTCTGGTAGCTTCTGTTCCGACTCCCTTCCCCCAAAAACTCTTGTCGCCGACGAGAATTCCAAACGTGGCTTTGCGATGCACCCAGTTAATGGGACCAATCTTGACGTTTCCTATGTGCTGATCTGTAGATTTATCGACTATCGCAAGGATGACCTGGTTCTGAGAAGCGGTAACCTGCTCATAGAATTTCTCAAGCTCTCCCATTGTGCAAGGGAAGATGCCGCTTTCGAGATAGCGGGTAACTTCAGGGTCGTTAAGCCAGCTTAAATACCGCCCATTGAGGTCTTTCCGCTCAAGCGGTCTGAGGTATATCTGTGAACCGACAATGAATGGCGTATCCAAGGCATGAACTCCTTAGAGGTTCAATTTCGATAAGCGCCGCAGACTTTGAAAACGGCGCTTATGACATCATCTACATCCTCATCGGTCATTGCTGCAAACAGAGGCAGGCTCAAAATCTGCTCATAAGCCGCTTCCGCCACCGGACACAATCCCGGCGCAGTCCCAAATCGCTCTCGATAAAACGGATGCAGATGAACCGGCACGTAATGCACGTTGACCCCTATGCCCTCGGCCCGCAGAGCAGCAAAGATGCGGCTTCGATCCACTCTCAAAAGATCAGTGTTCGCTCTCACGACATAGAGATGATATGCGTGAGAAACTTCTCTCCTCACTCCAAGCGGGTTGACTGCTTCAACATCGGCAAAGGCTCGATCATAACGTGCAGCGATTTCCTGTCGCCGCTCTATCCATGAATCGAGGCGGCGAAGTTGACTCAATCCGAGCGCGCATTGAAAATCGGTCAGGCGATAGTTGAAACCGAGATCGACCATCTCGTAAAACCACGACCCTAAGGCTTCGCGCTGGCGATGATCGCTCGTGATGCCGTGATTGCGAAACACCCTCATACGGCGCGCAAGCTCCTCATCATCGGTCGTTATCACTCCGCCTTCGCCTGTGGTGATATGCTTGACCGGATGAAGGCTGAACGCGCTCAGACGCCCAAGCCCGCCCACCTTCCGATCCTTGTATTTCCCGCCGAGCGCGTGACAGGCATCGCTTATGATAGCAATCGAATGAGGTTCGGCTAACTCGCGCAGCGCGTCGTAATCGCAGGGCTGGCCCGCGTAATCGACCGCGATTATAGCTCTCGTTCGAGGGCTGATTTTCGCTTCAACCTGTGCTGCATCGATGAGCAGCGTTTCCTTTTCAACATCAGCAAAGACCGGCGTACCTCCCTGATAAACCACTGCATTCGCGCTTGCGGCAAAGGTCACCGCAGGCACAATGACTTCATCCCCCGGCCCTATCCGTAGCGCATAAACCGCCGCGTGCAAAGCGGCAGTGCCGTTTGCGACAGCCACGGCTTCTCGCGCGCCGACATACTTAGCGAACGCGCGCTCGAACTCACTGACTTTCGGGCCGGTCGTCAGCCAGTCTGAACGCAGCACTTCGACGACTGCCTGGATATCTTCTTCTTCTATAGACTGGCGACCATAAGGCAAAGTGTTTTTTCTAACGGGAGTACCGCCATCGATTGCAAGATGTTCGTTCACGACAAATCCTCATGAAAAGTCTGGAGTCGAGAGTCTGGAGTCTGGAGTCGGAATGCACGCATATCCTGTCTTCTGACTTCTGTCTTCTGACTACTGACTTCTCTCTTCCGATGCCAGCTTTTTAAGGTCATCGACGCCGAGCCATTCTTCGTTGGTGTCGCTGGTGTAGCGAAAGCCTTCAGCCAGCGGGCGGCCTTCCTTCCAGCTATCTCTTATCCACCACGGGTGAGCGGGTTTGACGACGAACATATCATCAAGCTCGATGGTGTGACGGGCTTCGTCTTCGGAGACTAGAGCCTCGTGCAGCTTTTCGCCCGGTCGTATGCCTACTTTTTCGACATCGCAATCAGGCGCGACAGCGCGGGCTAAATCCGTAATGCTCATGCTCGGTATCTTAGGGACAAATACTTCTCCACCCTGCATACGCTCTATACAATTGATGACGAATTGCGCGCCCTGATCGAGAGTGATCCAGAACCTTGTCATTCGCGGATCGGTCACGGTGATACGTCCGCTGTCGCGCTGTTTCAAAAAAAGCGGGATGACGCTGCCGCGACTTCCCACCACGTTTCCGTATCGAACGCAACTGAAACGAGTCGGCCCCGCCCCGCTGTAAGCGTTGGCTTGAACGAAGAGCTTCTCGGCCACGAGTTTGGTCGCGCCGTAGAGGTTCACCGGATTGACTGCTTTATCGGTGCTGAGCGCGAGAACTTTACCGACGTTTGAATCGAGCGCGGCATCGATTACGTTTTTTGCGCCCATCACGTTCGTCATCACCGCTTCTATAGGATTGTACTCGCAGGCGGGAACCTGTTTGAGCGCAGCCGCGTGAACGACCACATCGACTCCGCGCATAGCTCTTCTGAGTCGCTCCACATCGCGCACATCGCCGATGAAATATCGCAGGCTCTCGTGATCGAATCCGCCCGTGCGCATTTCGTGCTGCTTGAGTTCATCGCGGCTGAAGATGATGAGCTTCGCCGGATGATGATCGCGCAGGAGAATTTCGGCGAATTTTTTACCGAACGATCCGGTGCCTCCGGTGACTAGAATCGTCTTGTCATGAAAATCGCTCAAGGCTTTGATCCCTTCCCGTTTTGAAAATGCCACGACCGGCGGACGTAAACCGGCGATCCCTGGCGCAGATGATTTATCGCCATCGGCCCGCGCATAGGCCATCCGTCGCGGTTCTCTTCGCTGATCTGAAACACAGCATAAGTGCGCATCGGCACGATGTCCGACACTCCCTCTTTGGCGCGGGCGAATATGACGACCTCGTAAACTTTCGGAGTAAGGGGCAGTGAGTCCAATCGGCATTCGACCGTGCCGCGGCCTTCGATCTCTTCGGCTTCAGGCCCGTCGATGAGCATACTGGCTTCAAGCACGCCCTGCCCGCGATGAAAGACGCGAATGTTGAAGAGCGGCCATTCTATACGCTCGTGAGCATTGTAATGAATCCGCACCGTCATCTGCTCGCCGCTGTAAAAAGTGTCCTTCACCACGCCGTCTTCGCCAAGAAGTTCGACCACTTCTATGCTCGCCGGGGTATGCATATCGTCGGGCAGTTTCGACAACTCCTCGCGCGTTGAAGCGGCAAGGCGATGATCCTGATCATCGAGATAAGCCCTCACGACATCCGCGGCTTTGCCTATGCGGACGCAGCCGCCTTTGTCTAACCACATCGCGCGGTCGCACAGGGCTTCGATCCAGTAGGTGTGCTGTTGAACCATAAGCACCGCTTTGTCCTTCGCGCGCATTCGCTCCATGCGTCGCATACACTTTTCCTGAAACGAAATGTCTCCGACGGCCAGAACCTCATCGACCACGAGGCTGTCAGGGTTGAAGTGAATGGCTATGGAAAAGCCGAGACGGGCGTGCATACCTGAGCTATAAAATTTCAGTGGCGTATCGATGAAATCACCTATGCCCGCGAAATCGATTATCTCGTCGAGCTTCCCCTCCATCTCGCGTCGGCTCATTCCCATGATCGCGCCCTGAACATAGATGTTCTCGCGGCCCGTGAGCAGCGGATGAAATCCCGCGCCCAGTTCGATCAGCGCGCCCAGTCGTCCGCGAACTTCGATCCTTCCCTCGTCGGGACGAACGATACCGTTGAGCAGTTTCAGAAGCGTCGATTTGCCTGCGCCGTTCGGGCCGACGACTCCGAGCCATTCGCCGCGACGAAGCTCGAAGCTGAGGTCTTTGAGCGCCCAGAATTCGCCCGGTCTGAGATGCTCGCTGCGTCGCTGGAGATGAAGGGTGTCGGCCAGGAGGTCGCGCACGCCATAGTACATAGTGCGACGCAGGCTCTTGCAGAATTTTTTTGAGACGCCCTCGACGATTACCGCGGCTTCGTCAGACATTTCAGACTCTCTCTCCGACTATAGGCTGTGCAAGCCTGAACACCCTCCAGCCGAGAAGGAACAGCAGGAGGCCGAACAGCGATGATGAAATGAGCGTCGCAGGCATCGTCAACGCGCCTTTTGAAGCAAGGTCATGCGCGGCGACGACGAACGCGCTTACAGGGTTGACGTAGTTGATCAGAATGAATGGCCACTCTTTCGGAGCCGGGTAGACTACGGGAGTGAGAAACATCGCGAACTGAAGCGCCAGCCCCAGCGCGCTGCTCACATCGCGAATGATTGCGTTGAGCGTCGAGAGCAGAAACCCCGCTCCAATGGTCAGCATAAGCATTGGCGCGAACAGTAAAGGAATCAGGGCTATAGTCCAGCGAACAGGCACGCCATACCAGACGAAAAAAAGCGCGAGCAGAACCGTGCGTATGAGAGTATCGACCAACGCCTGACCGAGCGCGGCGAAGACCAAAGCTTCGCGCGGAAAATTCATTTTCTTGATGACGTTGGCCGCGCCTGTCAGCGAAGAAGTGATCGACATCAACGAGCCTGAAAACAGTCCCCACACCGTGAGACCGAGCAGCACGAAGGCCGGATAGGGGAGCGCGGTCTCTCCGACTGAGATAACCCGGTTGCGCGTGAGAAAAGTGAAGATCGCCACTGTGACCAACGGCGGGCCGAGCGCCCATAGGTAGCCCAGCGCGGATTGCTCATACTTGGCCGCGAAGTCGCGAACGAAGAGTCGCCAGATCAGTTCCCGCGACGAGATGACATCGCCTATCATCGTCGCCCACCGGGACGATGATCGTTCGGCCTGATAAACAGTCACAGAGTCTTGGCGCATTCCAGTTTGAACAGATCAGAAAGCTGAGGGCAGGCGGGAGCGAACGCTTCCAGAAACAGCCTCATCGAGCGCGCTATGGCCGGGGTCGAAGCGACCAGATGGGTAGGAAACTCATCTCCTTTCGCAGGCTGCTTATGATCAGGCTCTCGATTTTCTTTTCCGAGAACCACGAGATATTTTCTCGCCAGGTATTCTGGAAGATGAGGCAGATGTTCTGCTTCGAAGCGAATCCAGAAGCGGCGGCAGTCTTCGTCATCGAGCGCGCTTTGAATCTCATCCAGCCAGCCAGTGTATCTTTCTCCAAGAGTCGCGCGGGCGATCAGGTTATCGCTGAACAGATCATAGTGGCGCGACCATACGATGCCTGCTCCCAGGCGGGTCGTCACTGATTCGACTTCTTCAAATTTCAGAAACGTCTGAAACCCGCTCAGGTTTTTCGGCACGAGCCTGTCATCGCCTGTTATGCGGCAGGCATGTTCGAGGTTTGACGCATTCTGCATCTCGAAGATCACCCTCGCTTCGGGCTTTGCAACTCTCAGCATTTCAGAAAGGATTCGCGGCCATTCGTGAAAATGCAAAAGCAGCCAGAAGGAAATGACCGAATCGAACTGCTCATCGGCAAATGGCAGGGCGAAGGCCGAAGCCCGCGCGCAATCAGGAGCATGATCGCTTGCCGACGCAAGTCTAAGCATATCCGCGCTCAGATCGATTGCCGTGACCGGGAGTCCCGCACGAACGAGCGATGAAGAGAAACGGCCTGTGCCTGCGCCTACATCGAGAATGCGGCCTCGAGCGAAACCAAGCGCAACGTCAAGCTCGGTCTGCATACCGGGAGAGATGCGGGAAACGGCCTCGGAGTATCTCGACGCAGCTTCGGGCGATTGCCATACGGTCTCTTTGAACTCGCGCACCGATTGCGGAGTCAGCGCGGGCTGAGTCCCGGCGCGGCGAAAGAACTTTTGATAGAGTCTGTGCTTCAGTTTGCCGATTTTCATCTGATGCCGGATGAGCCGCGCGTCTCTGAGTGAAATTCTGCGATGGCCGAGACGACTGATTCGAGCATCTCGCCTGTTAGCTCGGGATAAATCGGAAGCGCGAGAGTTTCTCTCGCAGCCCGTTCGCTTGCGGGCATATCTCCGTCGCGGTGTCCGAGCGCGGAGAAGCATTCCTGAAGGTGCAACGGCACCGGGTAATAAATCTCCGTCCCGATCTGTCGCTCTTTCAGGTGAGCCATCAATTCATCTCTTCTACTGCTGCGTATGACGAACTGGTTGTAGATGTGACGACGCGCCTCTGATTCATGTGGGAGAGTGACTTTGCCGAAGTCATCCGTCAATCCCGCTTCCGCAAACAGGCGGCGATATGTGGAGGCGTTTTTCTGACGCGCTTCGGTCCACTGGTCGAGGTATCGGAGCTTGACCCTCAGCACGGCTGCCTGAATGGCGTCTATGCGGAAATTGCCGCCGACGACTTTGTTGTAATACTTGGGGCTATAGCCGTGATTGCGAAGCAGTCTCACTCGTCGCGCAAGCTCCGGGTCATTGGTCGTCACCATGCCGCCGTCGCCGAACCCGCCGAGATTCTTCGAAGGGAAGAAACTGAAGCAACTCATATCTCCGATGGAACCGGCGCGACGACTGCGATACTCGGAGCCTATGGCCTGCGCCGCGTCTTCTATGACGACGAGACCGTGGCGGCGGGCCACTTCCATTATCGCGTCCATATCGGCCATCTGCCCGTAGAGATGAACCGGAATGATTGCGCGCGAGCGATCAGTTATGGCGGCTTCTATTTTTGCCGGATCGATGTTGTAAGTCTCAGGGTCTATATCGACGAATACAGGTCGCGCGCCCACGCGCCATACGGCTCCGGCTGTGGCGAAGAATGAATAAGGCGTGGTGATGACTTCATCCTCCGGACGAATGTCTATGGCCATCAAGGCGACTAACAGCGCATCGGTGCCGGAAGATACGCCTATACCAAATTCACATTGGGAATAATCGGCCACTTCTTTTTCAAGCCCTTCGACTTCGGGGCCGAGTATGAATTGCTGCGAGTCGGCCACGCGATCAATCGCCGCGCGGATTTCTTCGCGAATGCTCTGGTATTGCGCCTTCAAATCGAGCAGAGGCACAGGGATGTTTGCGGTCATGTTTTTTGTCATAGTCATTCGATCAAAAATAATCAGTCCACCCGGTTTGTCACAAGAAGGCCGGGGATTCGTTTGAAGTCCCGCTGAAAGTGGGATTCGCTGATGGCTTTTCATTAACACCCAACTTCAGTTGGGTGACATCGCGCGGCAAATCCTTCCGAACCGTTTCAACGGTTTTGACCTTTGGCCGCTTCTACCCACCTCACTCGAAGTGAGGTGTTAATGAGAATCCGCGAAAGCCAATCTCTATAGGCTGAACATCTTTCTTTTCAAGTCTCACTCTTAATGCACCCATTTTCACTGTCGGCCTCCGGGCGTCCGCGATTGGCATAAACAGAGGCGCGAAGTTCAGCCAGAGTTTCATCTTCAGCCAGCACCCCCGCCTGCTGAAGCAATACCTGTCGACTCTCCCAATTGCCCAACCATTCATCGATGGCCGTTTTCAGAAAACGCCATGTGTCTTCTACCCGGCGTCCGGGAATCCGACCGCGCGCCGCTTCCCGCTCGACAGTCTCCACCGGGAGCCTCAGGTAATCTGCGGCTTCTTCCAGTGTAAGCACCTCATGCATCGTCCGTGTCATAATTGCAAACTTACAGTTTCAGTCGCTCGTGTCGCAAGTTCTTCTTCAGGTTGCAGGTTTTGAAATCCATTCCAGGCCTGAGATCTAAACTTCGCTACGTCTGTTTTTCAAGTCGCTTCAAATCTTCGATGGCATCAACGCAGAGGCTGACGACTGCCAGCTTGGGATTGCCCGATTGCACGTTGATGATTCGAAATTCCGTAGGGTTGTTGTAATAAATTTTCGTCGCAGCTTCTTTCTCTTCTACCGTCAGACGGCTCGCATCGATTCGGGCGAAGGTCTCCGAAAGGAGCATCTCCGCGCAATGGCCTCTCGGAAAAGTCCTCGGCGACAGGTTGGTCACAAGATCGATATCTTCTCGCGCGGCGTATGTCGTCATGGTGCGAAGCACCGCGCTGTCGAGCAGCGGGCTGTCCGCATTTATTCTAAAGAACCACCGGCAGGGGAACCGTTCGAGGCAGCTTCGAAATTGCGAGAACATGTTGTCGAGCGACGCGCGATGAACCGATATCCCAAGATCGCGGACATAACACGAAAGCGGATCGTCCGGGCGCTGATCGCTCATAGCGACCGTGACCTGAGATGGAGGGATTGCCTGAGTGACCCGCTCGATGACGCTGGCTATGATTGGCCGCCCGCGAAACGGAGCCAGCGCCTTGCCCGGAAATCTGGCGCAGTCCATCCGCGATTGAATGAAAACCCGAATAATATTGCTCATGGATATATAGAGTCTGTCGAATTCGGAATGCGGAGTGCGGAGTGCGGAATAAAAACTCCGCACTCCGCATTCCGAATTCCGCATTCGAGGGCCGGACTCTCAAGACTCTTTTACCTGAGATCGCCCGTGCCGTTTGGTCGCTGCTCGTCGCTGTGATAATCCGAATAGTAGCGATAGTAGTAATAGTAATCGTAGCCGTCGCGTCTGAGGTCTACGTTGTTGAGGACGACTCCGAAAATCTTCGCCCCGACGGAAGACAACTCCATGCGGGCGCGACGAACTATATCGCGCGTGCTCTTGCCTCCGTGAACCACGAGTATGACTCCATCGACCATCGTCGAGAGAATCACCGGGTCGGTGACGTTGATGAGCGGAGGGGAATCGATCAAAACGTGATCGTATTTCTCGGCCAGAAGTTTAAGCAACTCTCTCATCTTTTCCGAGCTTATCAACTCCGCAGGATTGGGCGGAATGGGGCCGCAGGGAATGAGCGACAGGTTCTTGATCGGAAGATGATGAGTAACGCTCTCGATGTCGATGTTGCGCGCAAGATAAGTCGACAGCCCGCGCATGTGGTCTATGCCGAACAGCTTGTGAGTCGAAGGTTTGCGCAGGTCGCAATCGACGATGACGACCGAGGCTCCGAGTTGAGCGAGTGATATGCCTGTATTGACGACCGTCGTGGTCTTGCCCTCGCCGGGCTGCCCGCTCGTTACAAGGATCATCTTAGGCGGCTGTCCTGCTGACGACAGCAGCACGGAAGTCCTCAGCACGCGATAAGCTTCGGCTGCGGCAGAGCGATTATCCAGAGCCATCAACTCAGCCGGAGAAGGTTTCCCTGCCTGAGTTGCATTGGCGACTGTAAGCATTTTCTTTTTCTTGCCCGAAAGACTTCGCGACGAGTTGGCTCCTATTGCAGGTATGACGCTGAGGGCGGGAAGTTGCGCATAGCGATTGACATCCTCGACCGTCTTTACGGTGTTGTCGAGGTAGTTGAGGAAGAAGGCCAGAGCCACGCCCGCTGCAAGGCTAAGGAAAAACGCGATCATTATGCTGCGGGTGCGCTGCGGGCCGATGGGGCCTCCCAGCGCAGGAGCAGGCTCGATTATTCGCATGTTGTTGCGCTGCTCGGCCACCTGTATTTTCGACTGATGATAACGCTGAAGGAAATCGGTGTAGAGCGCCTTGGCCGTGTCGACGTTCTGCTTGAAGATGTTGTACTGAATGAGAGCCTGATTCTCCTGCGAAGTTTCCGCTTTCGCTCGTTCGAGCGCGATTTTGAAAGCGTCCTCATCGCGTTTGGCCTGCTCATACTGCGCTCTGACCTTATCCTCAAGCGTCTCGCGTCCCGATCCGACCTGTTGCTTGAGAGCGGCTATCTGTTCGTTGACCTTTTTGACATTCGGGTTTTCGGGACCGTATTTCAGGCTCAGTTGCGCCGCCTCTATCTCAAGCTCGCCCAGCTTCTTTTGAAGCTCTCCGATACGAGGATCGGCGAACGCTTCGGCGATGCGATCTACGCGACCCGCTTTGACCTCTTCGTAAAGCGACTGCTTGATTATGCGCTCGGATTCGGCTCGCATGGCCTGATCGTAGAGCCGCGAGAGCTTGCTCGAAGTCAGAGTATCCTTGCCTTCGAGCGAGAAGATATCGCGCTGGCGCATATAGTCGGCAAGCTCTTTTTCAGCCTTTTCGACATTGGCCTCAAGCTCGCGGGTTTTCTTCTCCAGCCAGTCGGAAGTGCTGGTGACGCTTTCGGTCTTGCTCTGAAAACTGCGGTCGATAAAATCCTGAGCCACCCCGTTGGCCACTTCTGACGCTATTCGAGGATCGGTGTGAGCGAAGGAAACTCTGAGCGCGCGAGTCTCGCGTATCTGCTCGACCGAAAGTCCTCCGGCAAGCACTCCGACATAAGGCGCGAGTCTTTTGCTGTCAGCCTTCGACCGCTCGGTCGAGCCTGAAGGCTCAAGCATCGGCGGGCCTTGCTCGGAGGAGGGCTGAACGGGGGCGCGGTCGCTGGCCTTTCCCGTGATGATAGCTATCGCATCCGAGAATGAGCGGCGGCGGCTGTCGAGGAATCCGGGTCTCTTATCGAGTTGCAGTTTTTCGGCCACGCCTTCCAGAACCGGGCGACTCTTGAGGATGAGCATACTCGTTTTTATGTTCAGCGTGTTGGCGTAGTCGTCCATAGGCCAGAGGACATCTCCGATCTTCATTGCGGAGTTTTGATCCTTGCCTATCTCGAGGGTCGCCGATGCCTGATAAATCGATTTGTCGCGATAAACGTCTATGGTGACCAGAGTGGTGATTATCAGCGAGATGATGGCTATCAGGAACTTGTGCTTTCGGATGATGCGCCAGATTTCGCGCACATGCATACGGTCTTCGCTCTCGCCATAGCCGGAGCCGTAAGGGTTTCCGTAAGGGTATCCGACTTTCGGATAGCCGGGACGCACAAGAGGCGCGTCGTCTATCGGGATCACTTTTTCAAGCTCGAATTTCTCATCCGCCATAACTGCATTCTCCAGCTATCAGCCCTCTGGAAGGGCCTTCTCAGAAAAGGTAGAGCAGGCTGCCAGCCTGCGGATTTCCCGCTTTCATACTTTCCGCGCGCGCAATCTTCCAGATCGCGCTACATCAGCGAACAGGCGTGCCGCGCATGATCGAGCTAAAGCCCAGAGCGTTCATGACCACGCCTCCAAGAGATTTAAGTTTGCTGTTCGGCACCTGTATAACATCGTTCGGCAAAAGGGCGATGTCGGGCTTTTTGGCTTCCATAATCGCTCCCACATCCACTTTCACTTCTTCGCGCTTGCCCGTTCTGGGGTCTTCGCGGAATATGATCACGCGGTCTTTTGCGGCATTGAACCTGAATCCCCGCGCCAGCGAGATGGCCTGCCGCAGCGTCGTTCCGGGCTTGAGTGGAAACTCTCCGGGAGCGGTCACCTCGCCCGCGACGAAAAACACATCCGTCTGAGGAACATTGACCACGTCGCCCGGCTCAAGTATTACGTTCCCCTCGATCTGCCCTTTGAAAAATCCGTTGATGTTGGCCGGAAACATTTCGTACTCGGCAGTCTTCGCCGCCTCTTCACCCGATTGCCCGTCTGTCTGAGTCGCAGCGGGTTTGAGCCTCCGAAATATGTAGGCGGTCGATCCGTGATTGTCATCCAGCCCTCCGGCAAGTATCAACAGGGTGACGAGCGAAGCCCGACTCTCAATCTGGTAAACGCCCGGTTTGTTGACCGATCCCATGATGAAAAAGGATCGGCTGTTGTACTGCCTGATGGTCACGCTCACTCGCGGGTCTCTCAAATAATCGCCGCGCAGACGGTCGACGATGTAGCGCGCAAGCTCATCCGTGGTTTTGCCCGCGACCGCTATGCGGTTGAGATATTCCATCGTGATGTTGCCCGCTGCCGTCACCTCGAAGGTGTCGGATAGCTCAGGCGCGTCTTTGATTTTTATCTCGATGACATCGCGCGGCCCTATACGATAATCCTCCGAAGGCTCGACCAGAATGCCGGAAGCGCGCTCGCCTGTCCGCGCTCCTCCATCGCTTTTTGAATCAGTCTGAGAGCGGCTTTCCTGTGCGAAGGCCGCCGCCGTGATTGATAACATCAACACCGCGCTCATCAAAGATTGCAATAATCCGGAAATATATTTCATATCGTTTTTCATGATGACACCTCCCTGACAGAGGCTATCGGGCTGAAAGAGGCCATGCGATTGATGGCAGCAGGGGCAGATTGAGATTGCGCAAACGCGCCTATACAGGATAACACAGATGATAAAAATAGGAATACCAAAGCGTTCGCGGGCAACTGAAGGTTGAAATCGAACAGGCTGTGTATGAGCATAGCGAACAGGCCGCCGCCGCACCCCACAGCAAGCCCTGCAACGAGCGGGTCTTTCGCTTTAATAGCTCTCACAAAAGCGCGAAACACGAACGCGATAAAAGACAGAGCCGCAAGCCCTCCGATAATGCCTGCGTCGGTCAACGCCTGAAGATAATCGTTATGGGCCTGAGCCACGATGAGCCTCCCATTGCCGTGACCGTAGATCGGATAAGCCGTCTCGAACGCGCCCAATCCCGCGCCGACAAACGGGTGCGCGCGAAAGATCGTCCACGAGTCTCGCCACATCCACTGACGGCTGAAATGCTCAGTCTCCTGGCGAGGCGCGTCGCTTATCGTCTGCGCGATGCGGTCTATGACCGGATCAGCCCCTATCCATATCACTCCCGCGAGTATGGAAGCCGCGATCACGACGGCGAAGAGAATCGATGAGAGGCGATTCTGAGGAGACGCACCCTCTCGTCGCGCTCGCCTCGCTCTATGGAGGCTCGCTATCAGCACGAACATCATCCCTGCGGCGAGGCTGATCATGCCTCCCCGCGAAAGCGATACCACTACGGACAGCCCCATCATCACAGCGGCAAAACCGTAAAAGAGCCGCGCCTCTTTTCCCAGCCCGCGCACGGCGATCATCGCCATCGGCAAGGGCGCGAGCATTTCCATATAGCCCGCATAGTGATTGCGATTGACGAATGGGCCGAAGACATTCTGTTGCGTCGTCTGCCTAAGCCAGTAGAAGCGACCGTCCCAGGCGAAGTGCTGAATGAGGGCGAAGACGGCCAGAGCCAGCCCGTAGACGATCAGAAAACGTGTCAGCGCGCGCAATCGCTGCGGGCTGTCGAAGAAGTTCGCGGCTGCCAGAAAAAATGCCAGCAGGAAAAAGAGCGTCGTCGTCGCTGTGCGCGTGGCTTCAACGTCCATCGAAATGCCTGTTCTGCGCCCTGCCTCGTCCGTAACGGCTACGCTTTGCGCGATGCCTAAGACGAGCAGAGCCATGACGGGCAGAGCCATCGCCGGAATTTTTATCTCGATGCGTTTGTCCGCGACCGATTTCATCGCCCACAGCAGTATCAAAACAGCGACGAGTATTTCGAAGACGGCCCGCGACCACGCTTCGACCGCGCCGTGAGCCAGCGCAGTGAAAACGACAGCCACGAGCAGCAAAGCGATGATCGCTTTAGGCAGGGATCGGGGGTCAGGCAGGGGTCGGGGGTCAGGGG
>DLHY01000144.1 GCA_002483445.1 Blastocatellia bacterium UBA7656 | reverse complement strand
CCGCCGCCGCCGCGAGGCCCGCCTGCATTATTGCCGCCCTGCCCGCGCTGATTCTGCGCCTGCTGGCCGCCGGGCGCAGGCCCGAAGCCGAACGTTTTGGAGAAGTTCATATTCAGCGTAAACCGGCCCGGCCCCTGCCCTAAGTTGCGAGGGATTATCTCGTCGCCCGGTCGAGGATTGGGATTGAACACTCCGAAGCTAGTGACCACCGCGCCCGCGTCGCCGGGCTTTGCGAATGCCGGTCGATCTGAGAATGAAAGATCGAGGTTGTTGTCGCGGCCCGTCGTTATGTTGAACGGAGTGCCGGTCGCCGCGTTGAGGTGCGGACTTATGCGTATCTGCCAGGGCAGAGTGAACGAGCCGCCGAAGAAAATCTGATGGCGCGCATCCATGCCCGCGCGTCCGTACTCGGTCGAGAGATCGAACGGATTGGCCGGTTGCGAGTACGCGCCGTCAGTGTCGCTGTTCGTATAAGAGAGCGTATACCCGCTGAAGATCGTCGCTTTGGGATTGAAGCCTGTGCGCACGAAGAACCTCAACTCGTTGCGGGTCGAAAGCCCTGTGGATTCAAACTCAAGAATCGGCCCCTGTCCGGGAAACGGAAGCTCCGCGCCGTCTTCGCCGGGCCTGGGCGAATTGATGTTGCGCGTGCGCAGGAGATGAACTCCGCGCGTCCAGGTATAAGCCGCCGAGCCGACTATCTTCCATGGCAACTGTCGCTCGTAGCTCAGAGTCGCATTGATCGTGTAAGGATCGTTGAGTCCATCGGACTTGACTCGGATGGTGGGCAGGCGCGCGGTCCCTGCTGTCGTGTCGGGAATATTGGGAAAGAAAGCGGGCGATGGAATCGTGAATTGCTGTTGATGATTTCCATCGAATCGCAGCGCGTCGAAAGTTATGCCGTCGTCGAGCGTCTCGTAAAATATGCCCGCGCCGAAACGGACGGTGTTCTTGCGACTCTTGTCCGCCCAGGCGAGGCCCACGCGCGGGGCAAAGTTGAGCTTGTCCTGAAGATTGGTTTGAAACTCGTGACGCAATCCGAAGGATAAAGTCATGCGATCCGTCATGCGCCAGTCGTCCTGAATGAACCACCCCATCTCCCACTGCGAAAATCCCACGAACGGATCGCCGCGATTGATAGAAAACTGAGACGGTCGCGCGCCCGGCTCTCCCTGAAGCGCTCGGCGATACTGATCGAGCGATGAGAAGGTGAAGGTGCCGCCAAAGTTCGAGCGGTTGAGATTCTCGATATGCATGGCCTCGGTGCGGAAGCCCAGCTTGATGGCGTGCTTGCCGTGCGTGTAAATCACATTGTTGGTGAAATCGAGGTTATCGGTTTTGTTTTCGGCAAACAGCGACCCCTGATTTCCACCGGAGTTGAACGCATCCAAAACCACGATTGCCGGAGCATCGCTCAACGCCTGCGCGGTGTTCTTGCGACGGCTCATCTGAATGCGCATCTCGTTGACAGCGTGTTCACTGACTATGGTCGTCAGGGAAAGCCTGAGAGTGTCTTCGCGGTTTTCGCGATTGAAAGCGCGCTCCGGCAGATCGAAGATGCCTATGCCCTGGTTCTCGCGCTCATTCTTAGAATAACGGTATCCGACTCCGAGAGTGTGCTTCTTGGTGAGCAGATAGTCCGTGCGAAAATCGATATTGGTATTGATGATCGGAGTCAGCACCGTCGTGCTGAACGGCCTGATCTGAAACGTCTCAGGGTCGAGCGTGAGAGCGTTGACGAAGGCGTTCTCCTGATTGGCCCGACGATCCAGGTTGATGAAGAAGCCCCAGCGATTGCGGATGATCGGGCCGTTGAAATTTCCGCCATAGAAACGGCTCTGCGTCGGCGCTCGGAAGGACTGCGACGGATTGCGCGCATTGAGCGATTCATCGTTGAAGTTGAGGCGGAAGCCGCCGTGAAAAGTGTCCGCGCCCGGCTTGAGGACGATCTCGATTCGCGAAAATCCCGGCTCGGAAAATTCCGCAGCATAAGGATTGGAGTTGATGCGAATCATCTGTATGGCTTCCTTGGGCGGAAGCTGTCCGCGCTCGCGAAATCCGCCGACGTAGACAGAAGCATCGCCCGTTGCTCCGGCCATCTGGCGGAGCGTTTCGAGCAACTCGTCGGGATCGTCAGGCAGAGCTTCGAGTTCTTTTTCTGAAAGAGTGATTGCGGTGAGGTTCTTGTCAGGCTCGGCGGAGATGGAGGCATCGTCGGTTTTTACATCGACTTTCTCTTCGATAGAGACTTTCAGCGTGACGTCGAGTGGAGCCGTCCGCCTGATGGACAAATCAACCTGCTCGCTGAATTTGGCGAAACCTTCGACCTCGACCGTCAGGGTATAAATGCCAGGTTTTACGCCAGTGAATCGATATTGTCCCTTCTCGTCGGTCTGCGAGGTGTATTTATTGCCTTTGCCGTCGTCGAGCGTGACCAGGACAGCGGGAAGGTAAGCTCGCGTTTCATCGACTACGGTTCCGCGAAGCTCCAGCGCGCTTTGAGGATCAGATACTTCGGCAAGCGCAGCGGTGTTGGCAAAGAGCAGGAGCAAACTGAGCGCAATGGCTATATTTTTTTTCATGTGCGTGAACTTCTCTCCATTTTGATTCGCCCCCTCGCATCCACTGTTCAAGGGCAAAGGAACAGCCAGTCCGACAGGCTTAAAATTATCGAATTACTTTCTGTCTCTCTTCTCGCGCTGTTCGCGCTGCTCATCGAATTCCTTGACCATATTTTCGAATTCGGGCAACTGCTCAGGCTTGAGTACAGCGCGCATCTTCTCGCGTCCCTGAAGTCTGGCTTCATCGAAGCGCGGCATATACTTTTTAACTTCCGGGTCTTCGTCCATCTGGCGTCTTGTTTCACGGTACTTCCCGAATGTTTCATCGAGAATGGCTTTTATCTGCGTTTGCTGATCAGACGTGAGGCTGAGTTTGTCGCTCATATCCCTGAGAACGCGATCTGCGTTTCCGCGAGGGCCACGCTTGTCTTCAGGGCCTTTAGGCTTGAACCGATCATACAGATTCATCGACAGCGCGCCGGCAGTAAAGCCGATTACGAAGATCGCAAGCACGATGAGCCTCGCCTTTTTCTGATTGGGATTCTTAGCGTCCATTTTCTCTTTCCTCCACCGCCACCAGGGTTCGAAGCACATCATCCGGCGTCGGTTCAGGATAATCGTAGATGTCGTTGAATATGACTATTTCCCTTGGTCGCAACGCAGTCTGGTCTATGCCCGACGCGTTGTTATTAAAAAACAGAGTCGCGCCGATAATGAGAATCAGCAGTATGGCCATCGCCGGTATGAGTTGGCGCGCGGTCAGCCAAAGCGCAGCAGACCATGACTCATCCACAGCAGGCTGCGCGGCTTTTTCGGGGCCGCGCGCTATCCGTGCGCGAAGGGCGACGAAGAAATCTTCATCAGGGCGAATCTCTTCAGGCGAGGCCGCCAGATCGAGCGCGTTGCGGGTGAGCGCCAGCAGTCGATATTCCTTCGCACATCGCTCACACGCCTCTATGTGTCGCTTCACGCTTTCATCTTCGGAGCCGAATGATCGGCGCGCTTTCCGGCAATTGATTTTTTGTTCCATATTCATTTCTCGCTCCTCTGCTTGCGCTCGGCGCTCATCAGCAATCTTTTCATCTGCGCCCTCAAGACCCGTCGCGCCCTAAACGCTCTCACCTTGACTTTCGACTGACCCCAACCGGTCATCTCCGAAATATCCTTGACCGAGTATCCGTCGCGATCCATCAGCACCAGCACCAGCCGATCTTCCGGTTCGAGCTTTGCCAGAAGCCGCTCGGAAATCTGAGCCGCTTCTCTCTGACGTTCCTCGCTGGCGTGTCGGCTGCGCGCCACTTCGAGCATCTGAAGTTCAAGCCATTCGTCTTCCTGATCAGCGGTTCGCGGCATCTGGTATTCGATCCGTCGACGCTGCGCGCGAAGATGATCGTAACAGGCGTTGACCGCAATCTTCGCCACCCATGCTTCGAAGGAACGACCGAGCGTGAAACTTGCCAGCGAAAAATACGAGCGCGCGAAAACCTCCTGCGCTATATCCTCTATCATATCGCGGCGGCGAAAGAAGCTGCCGATGATATTGAACACCCGAGGGCTGTGTCGTTTGACCAGAACTTCGAAAGCGTCGTGATCTCCCGCAAGGCTCCTCTGGATCAAAGCGTCCTCGGCTGCCACTTCAGCAGGGTCGCGACGCGGGGCCGTCGATTCGATCTTTTCGCTCGCAGTCTCATCCGGCAATTGATCGACCGCAGCCTGAGCGGTCAGGTCTAGAGCTTCTGCCGGACTTTGTGTGTCGGGTTTGGGCAAATCCACTGTCCTTAGAGCCTCTCTCAGAGGCGAAAGCTTTTCGAGAACCGGGGCTGTTGTCGAAGCCTGTCGACTTCGACAACAGACTAACGTATCTACGTTAGCTTTGTTCATAAATTTCATCAACCGACCCTTCGGCGCAAGCTTGTTTGCAAAGAGCTTTTGAGGCTGTTGTTCAAGCCCTCAATAGGGTTAGACGACAGCCTCCGCCAGCCGGTTACGAAAAACAGTTCTCAGTTTTCAGTTTCCAGTTTTCAGCCGCTTGTTCGACTCTTTGCGCACTTGAGCGTCAAAAACTGAAAACTGAAAACTGAAAACTGAAAACTGAGTTTGAAACTTTCTCGCCCTGATTTAGAATTGTGCGCGCACTTATGCCCTTTCCTGATCTAGAGCGCATGGAACTTCCAATCCTTCAGGAACTCCTCGCCGCCGGAGGCGCGGATCAGTTGCGCTATCTCTACGACCGACTGGTGAGCTACTTTCCTTCTCTCACCGGGGATGATCTCGAAGAGCGAACTCAGGCGGGGCGCGTTCGCTGGCGCGCGACGGTTCAGCGCGCTGGCCGTCAGCTTGAAGAAAAAGGCGAGATAATCAGGGATCGCGCGCATTGGTCGCTTACCTCAAAAGGCCGTCAGCGCATCGCGGCGGAAAGTTTGCGGGTGACGGCAGACGTAAAATCAGACGCCGAAACTGAACGTGAAGTATCGCACAAAGAAGCCCAGCGGATGCTTGTCGAAATCGGCCTGATGCTTGGCCGTCATGCCGAATCGGAATTCGAATACTACGATGTAGTCTGGCGCGAGAGCGTGTCGTCTCCGCGAATGAGCCACGTCTTTGAAGTTCAGGTCGCGGGCAGCGTCGATAGCGCGCTCACCAGACTCAAACACGCTTACGACGCTCAACGCTCGCGCCCGTTTCTTGTGATTGCAGATGAGCGCGCGGCGCGATTCGCCGAGAAGAGACTGACCGGCTCGTTTCATGAAATATGGGAAGTCGTCACCGTGATAGGCACGGGCGAACTCAAACGGCTTTATGACGCGCTTTGCTCGCAGAAGGATTTGCTGATGAAGATCATCACGCGAGATTGAAGGTCTTACACGACCGCTTTGATGTAGAGTAACATTGAAATCGAAGGGAGAGATTATGAAACAGTTCACGCGAATAACATTCGACCCGCAGGTGATGGGAGGCAAGCCCTGCATCCGCGGCCTGCGCGTCACTGTAGGCACTATTGTGGGTCTGATGGCATCCGGCCATTCTCCAGCAGAAATACTGAAAGCCTATCCTTACCTTGAAGAAGACGACTTGCAGGAAGCACTGACTTACGCAGCCTGGCGCGTCGAGGAAATGGAACTGCCACTCGTACAGTCATGAAAATCCTCATCGACATGAATCTTGCGCCTGAGTGGGTTGAAGTACTGAAGCGACATGGATGGGATGCTGCGCACTGGTCTTCGTTAGGCGATCCGCGCGCACCTGATCGCGTGATTATGGAATGGGCGCGCTCCAACGGTTATGTGGTGTTCACTCACGATCTCGACTTTGGCGCTTTGCTGGCGATTACTCAGGCTGACGGGCCGAGCGTCATTCAAGTGCGTACACAAAACATTTTGCCATCCCATCTTGAAAACACAGTCGTTGATGTATTGCGACAGCATGGATCGGCTCTTGAATCAGGGGCTTTAATCACTGTCGATGAGGCTCGATCCAGAGTGCGCATTCTGCCAATAACCTGACAGTCATTTGAGCAATCGCAATCAACATGCCCACACCGCTTCGCCGACAGTACACCGAAATCAAACGCCGCTATCCCGGCATGATCCTCCTTTTTCAAATAGGCGATTTTTACGAGACCTTCGATGAAGACGCCGAAATCGTGGCCCGCGAGCTTGGCGTCGTGCTGACTCGAAAATGGTTCGGCAAAGGCAATCCTCACCCTTTGGCTGGCGTTCCTGTCCGCTCGCTCGAAAGCCATCTCGCCAAGCTCATCAATCGCGGATACAAGGTCGCCGTCTGCGATCAGATCACCCTGCCCGGCAAAGGGCTGGTCGAGCGCGAAGTCGTCCGCATCATCACTCCCGGCACGGTGGTCGAACCCGGTCTTCTCGAAGGCCGCGCCAACAATTATCTCGCAAGCCTCGTTCTCACCGACCGCGCGGCAGGACTCGCTCACGCCGATATCACCACGGGCGAATTTCGCGTCACGGAACTTGGCCGCGCGGAAGCTCTGGCTGAGATAGAGCGCATCTCGCCCGCCGAGATCATCATTCCGATGAGCCTCGACCTTACGGGAACGGAAGTTCGAGCGATAACGAAAATCGCGGATCGAATGGCTGAGATCAATCAATCGCGTCGCGCGCTCGCGGATCATTTTCAAACGATGACGCTCGACGCCTATGGGATCGAAAACAGAAAACTCGCCCTGCGAGCGGCGGGCGCGCTCATCGCTTACCTGCGCGACACTCAGCCTGACGCGCTTTTGGGACTGACGAGCCTTCAACACTACAGCGTCGATTCTTTCATGCAGATGGATCAGCAGACGCTTCGCAACCTCGAAATTTTTCAGGGCTGGGATTTCAGCGGCGGCGTTCCTGCCGGGTCGCTCGTCGCGACAATCGATCTGACGGCGACCGAGATGGGAGGCCGATTGCTTCGTCGCTGGCTTCGTCATCCTCTTCTTGATATCACTGAATTGAACCGCCGACTCGACGCGGTTGAATGGTTCGTCAAACACACGACGGCGCGCGAGCGCGTGCGCGAGGCTCTGGAAAACGTGCTGGATATCGAAAGGCTCCTCGGTCGCATCCGTCGTCGCATCGCCGCGCCTTCGGAAGTGGTCGCGCTCGGCCATTCTCTCAGGGCAGTCTCGCGCCTGCGCGCCGCGCTTGAAAAAGATCGCGCTCCGAAAACGTTCACCGAATCGCTCGACCCTTGCGCGGACATAGTTGAATACATCGAGCGCGCCATTTCTGATCGCCCCCCCTCGGACTTCGAGCGCGGAGGAATAATTCGCGCGGGCTTTTCATCGGAGCTTGACGACTTGAGAGCGACGCTGACGGGTGGCAGAAAATTTCTGGCCGAGTTTGAAGAGCGCGAGCGCAAGCGAACAGGCATTCGCTCGCTCAAGGTCGGCTACAACAAAGTATTCGGCTACTACATCGAGGTCACGCGCCCGAACCTTCGACTCGTCCCATCGGATTACATACGCAAGCAGACGCTCACGAACGCCGAGCGGTTTTTCACGCTCGAACTCAAAGAACATGAATCGCTGATCGCAAACGCCCGCGAGCGAATTCATGAACTTGAGCAGACTCTTTATCGACAGGTCTGCGATCACACCGCGCGCCAGCATCAGAGGATCAATCGCGTGGCTTCGTCTCTCGCCCTCATCGATCTCTACAGCGCGATGGCTGAATGCGCTGATCGCTTCGATTACACGCGGCCCGATATCGATGAAGGCGACGAGATAGTAATCACCCTGGGGCGACATCCCACAATCGAGCGCATGATCGAGAGTCGCAAGTTCACGCCCAATCACACGCATCTTTCTAATAAGGATACTCAGATAATGCTTTTGACCGCGCCTAACATGGCGGGCAAGAGCGTCTATATGCGACAGGTCGCTTTGATCTCGCTGCTTGCGCAGGCGGGCAGTTTCGTTCCGGCGCGCGAGGCCAAACTCTGCCTGGTTGATCGAATATTCACTCGGATAGGGCTGAACGACTTCACTCTGCGCGGCCATTCGAGTTTTATGATCGAGATGATCGAGACTGCGCACATACTTCATCACGCGACGCCGCGAAGTCTGATCCTGCTCGACGAGATAGGGCGCGGCACTTCGACGGCAGATGGACTATCGATAGCGCGAGCAGTCATCGAATATATTCACAATCAGCCGCGACTCGGCGCGAAGACTTTGTTTGCGACTCACTATCACGAACTGACTGATGCAGCCGAGTATCTGCCTCGCGTGAAAAATTTTCATCTTGCGGTGCGCGAGCGCGGAGGCAAGGTTGAATACCTGCACAGGGTGGAGTCGGGTCGGGCTGAAAAGAGTTTCGGACTTCACGTCGCAGAGCTTGCGGGAATGCCGCGTCCGGTGTTGCGCCGCGCGAAGGAACTTCTCGGCGAATATGAGAAAACGCCGCGGGAGGAGCGAACGGCAAAACGATCAGGCGCGAAGGGCGAATGGCTGACTCTCTTCGAATCCATTCTGAGCCTCGACGTAAACGAGATGAGTCCGGTCGAAGCTATCACGCGGCTTTATGAAATGCAGCGGCGGGCCAGAGAGATCGCAAGCGAAAATGAGGCGGAATAAAAATCATACCCGACAGATTTTAAGGAGTGACCTCAGAGCATCCTGCTTTCGCGAGCGCGATTGTAAGGATCAGATATGCGGGACTGAAAGCAGAAAACATCGGCTCTGGCAGGAGGCGCTCCCCGCTGCCCACGTTCACCCACCAACGCGGGCAGCGGGAGCGTTTCCCGATATTGGGGTGGAATAAAAGCTCGAAATGAGTGATTCTATCAACCGGCGAGCAAAATCTGATGACAGGTGGGCAGGATTTGAGCGGTCGCAAACATCAGCAGCGACTCGGCCACTTCGAGCGCGAAGCGATGACACAACTTGACGCCTTGATGAAGGCGGCCATCCGCATCGCGGGCAGCCGCGCCGAGGCCGATGACATCGTTCAAGAGACATTCCTGCGAGCATGGAAATATTTCGATTCGTTCGATCAGGGATCAAACTGCCGCGCGTGGCTTTTCCGAATAATGTTCAACGTGATAAATAATCGCGCGGGCCGACGCTCCCGGCTTCAGGAGACGCAGCTTGATACAGACGAGACCATCGAATATCAGAAAAGCAATGTGGTCGCCTTCGATCCTCTCCGTCAGATAGAAGGGCGCGAGGCGCTCGAAGCATCCGAACTTTTGTCAGAAGAATATCGCGCGGTGTTGTGGCTCGTGGTAGTGGAAGAGTTTTCATACAAGGAAGCGGCTGACATACTCGGCGTACCCATCGGAACTGTTATGTCAAGGTTGCACCGTGCCCGGCGCGACCTCCGCCGAATACTCATGACGAAGCGAGCCAACGGCGCGAGCAATTAAGAAGATAGAGATTCTATGAACTGTGCTGAGGCCAAAGAACTAATTCAACCCTACATCGACAGTGAGCTTGACTGCCGGGACACTCTCGAAGTGCAGCATCATCTCGAATCCTGCTCTTCGTGCGCCGGACTGATCGAGAGTTTCATCAAACAGGACGGCTCTCTGAGACAGGCGGCGCGGGATGAACGAATCGAGACCGCTCTTATGCGCGAGCGGATTCTTTCCGATATTCGTAAGGAACCCATCGAGCCGGATAAAAGCAAGTTCCTGTTCCATCGCGCAGCCGCGGCGGCGGCCCTCGTTTTGATCGCGTCGCTCGTCGCGCTGTGGATATTGCCCGGATCGCCTGTCAGCGGCAAAGTTTACGCCGATGCAATAGATGATCACGCGCATCATTGCTCGCTCGAACGTCTGACGAAAATGAAAATCGCAAGCGATCCCGTCGATATAGACCGGCTCGTGAGCGAGTACAGCGGTTTGAAAAAAGCGCCCGACCTTTCCGCTTTCGGGTTCAGCGATGTACGAGCGAAAATATGCCCGCTCGATAAGGTAAAAACTGCGCACGTCGTTTATCAGCACGCCTCCGAGCCGCCGCTCTCGCTCTTTTTGTGGCGTCACACGGACGATCTGAAGACCGGGCGATTGATCGCCGCCGCAAGAGACGGTTTCACTGTCGTATCGGTTTCGGAATCAGACATCGATATGATCGTCATCTCTTCGATGGATGAGAAACGAACCCGCGAGATAGCTGAGGCCGTCATCGCTCAGACGCAAGCGGACGGGATGAGATCAGCCCGCTAATTCACCGCGACGGGTCGCGGTGTTAATGAGAAGGTCGCGCTCAAAGCGTTCAACCTCTTCACCCATCTGTAAACCGCCACACCATCTGTCAGGCAATCCATAAAACCGAATTTTTATCTCGTTTCTCGCACGGGCCATCAGGGCGCGATGCTGTATAATACGTGTCTCCCAGCGGCTATTTCGAAAATAGTAAATCTCAGGAATCATAAGGGTCTGCACGAGAGCCAGTATTCTGACTTCTGACTCCTGACTTCTTTACAATGGAGGGCTAATGAACACCGGTTCTCATTTTTTCAATCTCAGTATAGCTATCTCGTTGCTTACGGCCTGCGCTTTCGCGTTCGGCGCAGAGCGATCTTCGACAGCGCGAGATATTCACTCCTTCGCGAATGCGGATCAGGCGCGCGTCCGCCACATCGATCTGGATTGGGACGTGCTGTTCGATCAGAAAATTCTACGCGGCTCGGCCACACTTACGATTGAAAGACTTGATCCGCAGGCCAGAACGCTCGTACTCGACACGAGAGCGTTGAAGATTGCTAAAGTCGAAATCTCCGCGGACGGAAAAAAATTCACCGAGACGACTTTCCATTCGGGCGACACGGACGCGATTCTCGGCGCTCCGCTCACAATCGATATCGCCGATAAAGCTACGCGCATTCGAATAGAGTATGAGACAAGCCCCGAGGCCAGCGGACTGCAATGGCTCGACGCCGCGCAGACGGCGGGCAAAAAGCATCCCTTCGTCTTCACTCAATCGCAGGCCATACACGCGCGAAGCTGGATACCGCTTCAGGACACTCCCTCGGTTCGGATCACCTACACCGCCCGCGTGCGCACCCCTCGCGCTCTTCGCGCAGTGATGAGCGCGGAAAACGACCCGCAGTCGGCGCGCAACGGCAATTATTTTTTCCGTATGCGACAGGCCATCCCTTCTTACCTGATAGCTCTCGCCGCGGGCGACTTGGTCTTTGCGCCGCTCGGCCCGCGCACAGGAGTTTATGCCGAGCGACCTGTGATCAGAAAAGCAGCGCGCGAATTTGCGGACACAGAAAAAATGGTCACGGCTACTGAGAAGCTCTACGGTCGCTATCGCTGGGGCCGTTACGATCTGCTGGTGCTGCCTCCAAGCTTTCCTTTCGGCGGAATGGAAAATCCGCGACTGACCTTCGCCACTCCCACGATCATCGCCGGGGATAAAAGCCTCGTCTCGCTCGTGGCTCACGAGCTTGCTCACTCGTGGTCGGGGAATCTGGTGACCAATGCGACATGGAGCGACTTCTGGCTCAACGAGGGATTTACCACATATCTTGAGAGGCGAATAATCGAAGCTCTTTACGGGCGCGAGCGCGAGGAGATGGAAGCCGTGCTTGGCCGACAGGATTTGCTGCGCGAAATTCAAAGGTTCGATCAACGCGATGAAATCCTTCACATCGATCTGGCTGGGCGCGATCCCGACGACGGAGCTACCCGCGTGCCTTATGAAAAGGGCGCGCTCTTTTTGCGTCACCTCGAAGAAACATTCGGGCGCGCGCGATTCGATCTGTTTCTGAAAAACTACTTCGCGCGCTTCGCCTTTCAAAGCATCACGACCGAAGGCTTCATCGACTATCTGAAAAAAAATCTTTTCGATAAGAGTCCCGCGCTTGCCGCGAAGGTTCCTCTCGAAGAATGGATTTTCAAACCCGGTCTTCCGACGAGCGCGCCTGAGCCGAAATCAGATGCCTTCGCGAAAGTCGAGCGTCAGGCCGACTCGTGGATCAAGGGCGAAGTGACGGCGGCAAAGCTGAATACGCGCCGATGGACTACGCACGAGTGGCTGCATTTTCTGAGAAGTCTTCCCCGCGCGATTGAGTCAGCAAAAATGGAGGAGCTTGATCGGACTTTTCGACTGACCGGGTCGGGCAATGCGGAGATAGCGCATCAATGGCTGCTGATGGCTATCGCCAATCGATACGAAGCGGCATACGGAAGATTGGAAGAGTATCTGATTTCGATAGGGCGAAGGAAACTCATCCGCCCGCTTTACGAAGAGATGGTAAAAACTTCGGAAGGACGTGAGCGCGCACGTGCGATCTATCGAAAAGCGAGAGCGGGTTATCATCCAATCGCGGTCGCAACAATCGATGAAATAATGAAGCGCGCATCGAGATAAGGCGAACGGCGCGGCGTCAGGTCAGATGAGAGCGCGGCGTCAATCTGCGCCGTGTTTGACGCAGTGATTGTTTACAGTAAGAGGGGCGCAGAATATAATACGGCTGCATCACTGAAAACTGGCGGGCGCGGCCCTCTTCAGCCCGCATTGCGAACATGCGTGATCATCTCATCAACACCGTACTCTTATAGAGTCAGGAGGCGAATATGAAAATCGGTCGTGTGCAATTAGGTCCCGGAGCCATCATTTTGATCTTGCTGGTAATGGGCGGATTGGCCTACGTAGGGTTGAAGGAAATCGGCATATTTGAAAAGCTCAACCCCGACGCGGGCAACACGAACACAAGCGGCGGCGTTTTGTTAGGCGGGCGCGAGAAACTCGAAGACATCGCGCGCTCCACTCTTCCGCCCTCTTCGGTCAGCGCGCCCACGCCTACGACCGACGATCCGCCGGTCACTATTGGCATCTGGACGTGGCAGACCGTAAGCGGACTCATCGATGCCGTAGGGGGAACGGGCAAATCGGGCGATCACCTGGACAGTTGTCTGTGTCAGGCCGGAATAAAAAACACACAACTCGTCGTCGAGAACGATACCTCGAAACAGGTGCAGGCATTGGCCACCGGGCAGATGCAGCTTGTGACGACGACAGGCGATCAGGCGGCGGTCGACATCGCGGGCGCGAACAAACTGCTTCGCGGCAACAAAGCGAAAGTGATATGGTCGAGCGGCTATTCATTCGGCGAGGACTGTTTGATGGGACCGGAATCGTGGAAGCGCGATCCGCAACTGGCGCGCGGAGCGATAGTCGTCACTGCCGTGCCTTATTGCGACTGGAATGTAACAGTCAACTGGGCCGTCGATAATCAGATTCCCGTCAATCCCAACGAGCAGGTCTACGAGCCTAATGCCATCAACTTCGTCAACGCGACCGACCACATCGAAGCGGCGCAGAAATTCACTCAGAACGCCAAAGTCAATCTGGTCAATCGCGCGACAGGGCGAACTGAGTCATTCGAAATCCATGCTGTAGCCACCTGGACTCCGGGCGACGTGATGGCATTCACCGGACGCCCGACAGTCAACTACAAAGGCAATTCCGAAAAACTTCAAAAGATAGTCTCGACCCGCGAATACTCCTACATGATGCCGAACATCCTGTTTGGCAATGAGGACTGGCTCAACCGACATCGCGATTACGTGAAGACTTTGCTTCGCTGCATAGCCCGCTCGAACGAGCGAATCAAAACCGACGAAGCTTATTTTCGCGACCGTGTGTCTGTGTTGAATGCTCTTGTCTTCAACATGCAGGGAATGGGGCCGACGTTCTGGAACACGTACTTTGCGGGAAGGACTGAAAACGGAGTGCCGCTGGGCGGATCGCGCGTCAACAATATAGCCGAAGCGCGCCACCTTTTCGGACTGGACAGCACGGAGCCATTCAATCGCAGCATCTTCGCCATCACCTACACGGATCATGCGAACCGACTCAGAAAACTGCTGCCTGATCGATTAGAGAATTTCGCCACTGCGGATCAGGTCGTCGATCTGAGCTTCATTCGCGAAATCACGGACGAGAAGAGTACGACAGGCGTTTATACCGCGTCGTTTGAGGGAGGCCAGAATCAGGGCAAGGTTGTCGAGGCGAATTTCCAGATCAATTTCGATAGCGGTTCGTCCAAGGTCAAGCCGTCGGAGATTGCGCGGCTTCAGGAGATTCGAAGCCTGTTGATACGCGCCACAAGCACGCGAGTCGTCGTCGAGGGCCACACGGATAACGTAGGCGACCTGGGCACCAACCTGCGGCTCTCGAAAGAGCGCGCGCAATCGGTCTGGCAATGGCTCAAGGCGAGCGATCCGACGGGAGTAAACATCAACGACGCGCGACTGGTCGGCGTCGAAGGCTATGGCCCCTATCGCCCGCTCCCCGGAAATCAGAACCTCACGGAATCGGAAAAAGCGGCCAATCGTCGCGTGGTGATTATTCTCAAGTAGTCAGTTTTCAGTTTTCAGTTTTCAGTTTTCAGCAGACAGCTTTCAGTTGCAGAGTTTCTTTTCTCCAACTGAAAACTGAAAACTGAAAACCGAAAACTCGGAGGGGAGATGTCAAGCTCTGAAGCGAAAGCGGAGCGGAAGATTCCGTTTGCCGATGTGTTCCGGGTTTACGGCTCGCTCGGCGCTTTCACCCGCTACAATCTCATCGTCATCTGGGTCGCCATCGCGTTCGCGTTCTGGTTCCTCAATCCCATCAAGGCGCTGCCTCTTCCGCAGGAAGTCTGGGACGCGCTCACGAAAATGTGGGTGACTCCCGGAAGAGACGGTATGGTTTACAACATCTATGTCACGCTGCAACTCAATGTCGTCGGCCTGCTCTATTCGGCTCTCATCTCGCTCATCATCGCTTACCTGAGCATCATCCCTCTCTTTCAGCCGTTCAACAAGATGGTTCAATGGCTGCGTTACATTCCGATAGTCGGATTCAATCTGGTCTTCTTTTCTCTCTTCGCAATAGGTTGGCCGATGAAGGTGGCGATGCTCACTACAGGAATGTCTTTCTTTCTGGTGACGAGCATGACGGGCGTCATCAGCGCGATTCCGCGCATGAAGTATGAGCTTGCACGGGTGCTGGGCTATAACGACTTGCAGGTTTTCTACAGCGTCATCGTGCGGCCCACGCTCCCGCAGATGATCGATATGATCGCGCAGAACGCCGCCATCGGGTGGGTGATGATAACCGCGATTGAGACTTTCAACCGAACGGAAGGCGGCATCGGCGCTCAGATATACGCATACAATTCGACCAACAACCTTGCAGCCGTTTATGCATACCTCTTCATCATCGGAATCATAGCCGTGGCCGAAGACGGATTGTTCTCGCTTATGAAGCGGGTGTTTTTCCCTTACAGCCTGATAGCAGAAAGAGCCTGAGAGATGAGCGAACAGGAACAAAATTCACAGGAGCCGGATCACGAATCGCTGCTCGTTCTCGAAGAGGTCTGCAAAAACTTTCCGATGAACGACGGCACCACATTCGTGGCTCTGAAAAATCTCGATCTCAAAATCGTTGACATCCCCGACCGGCCTCAGATAGTGAGCCTGCTGGGGCCTTCGGGGTCGGGCAAGACGACGGCTCTTCGCATCATCGCCGGATTGGACAAACCCACGAAGGGAAGCGTGATGATAACGAACGGCATCGCGGGCGAGATGCGAAGCGTGGAGGTGGGCGATGTCGGAGTCGTCTTTCAGAAATACCCGCTGTTTGAAGACCTCAATGTTTTGAACAACCTCGTCGTCCCGGCAGTGCGTGTGGGAATGGATTCGCAGGAAGCGAACAAGAAGGCTCTCGGCTATCTCGAAGAATTCGACCTCACGAAGCAGAAATCCGCGTGGCCCGTGCAACTGTCGGGCGGCCAGCGTCAGAGAGTAGCCATACTTCAGCAGTTGATGAGGGACCGTCACTTCATCATTCTCGACGAGCCGTTTTCAGGACTCGATCCGGTCAACATCATAAACGTGATGAATCTGATCAACCGCATAGCCCATCAGCACACGCTCAATACTTTTCTGGTCATCACGCATGATGTGACATCGGCTCTCATGATCTCGGATCACGTTTATCTGCTCGGACGCGAGCGCGACGCGGAGGGAAACCCTATCCCCGGCTCACGGGTGATGAAGGAGTACGATATGATCGCCGAAGGATTGGCCTATCGCGCGGACATAGAAGACCTGCCGAGGTTTGCCGAAATTCGCAAAGAGATTAAAATGGTCGAGTTCCCCAAGTTGTAAATCAACCGTTGACACGAAAGATGTATAGCCAAAAGATACAAAAGGCAATGCGATCATTCGTCACGGTGGTGTTGAAATGGATGAACATCAAAAGAGGCATTGGACACAAAGACGCCAGACAGCGCAGCGCCGAGCTTCTTTACAAACTCGATATTCTCTGTAACGCCATGGCGAATCCTGTTCATCCATTGACGGCATCGGGAAAAGAGAATCGTATAAGCCCAACAAGCTTAGAAAAACAACTTGTGACGCTCGGAGAGTTGCTGAGGAAAGCTGAAGATAGAAAAACTCAAATGCTGATGAGGGACGGCCATCAAAGCGATGTCCCTTCAAGAGAAAGGTGGAATACGATGAGCCAGATTGCAGAGCAGGTACACAGCAAATTCAAAGTCTTCGCCGGCCAGTTGCAGGCGGACAAAACCATCGGCCCGCTCGCGGGCGAAATCGAAACGTTCGTCAGCAATGCGAACATCGCCCCCAAGAGCATAGGAGTCGAGTACATCGAATCGGCTCAAAGGCTCATCATCACGCTCGGTTATCGCGACGATGAGCCGGGCTACGCGGTAAAAATCAACTGTGTTTCGCTCGGCAGGATCGATTCCTTCGCAAGCGATTTTTCCGCTCTCGAAGGAGCGATGTCCCGCGCGAGTCAGACTCAGACCAATATCATCTGCCATGAGCTTTATGTCACCGAAGATCATGACTTACTGATGATCTTCATGACGCATCAGGCATAGCGCGAGGACAGAAGATGGCTGACGAGGAAATCAATTACGTCAAGGAAGTGATCAAAAGTGACATCAACCTCGGCTATGTCGGGTTGATGGCCTTTCTCACCATCGTGTTCAGTTGGGGATTCCTGCCGCTGCTCGTGGCCGGAGAGATAGGCGCTCTCTTCATCGCCCAGCATCCCAGAGTTCAACGCCTCATCCGTTCGCGCAAAAACAAGGATCAGGTGCTTGAGGTTCAGGACGCCGAAAAAGCCATAGTCGCCGCGCTTCCGCGAAACTACCAGAACGATTTTAGCTCGGTGCGCCAGTTGTGCGAAGAGATCGAAAAACGTTCGAGCGAAGTCAATGATCCGGGTGGAAACGCGATGCTGGCGGGCGTGATAGAAAAGCTCTCGGCTTTCCGTTACGAGTATGCGCGAATGCTCCGCGCGCATCACATGCTTTCGAGCCGCAATTATCGCAACCTCCAGAACATGCTCGGAAATGAAATCTCGCGGGCCGAAAAAGCCGTCGAAATGGAAGACTCCCCGCAGGTCAAACACGCGCTCGCTCAAAACCTCAACATACTTCGCAAGCGGCTGGCGAGGATTCAAAAACTCGACGAGCTTGTACGATTGCTCGAAGCGCGATTGCAGGTCGTGAGGAATTCGCTTAGCCTGATTCAGGATGAGGTCTACACCTTCACCAACGTCGCGGGCATTTCCGATCTGGTCGATAATCTGTTGAGCAATATCTCGATCAGCGACGAGTTCCGCTCTGCTTATGAAGATGTACTGGTTGCCGAAGCGAGCGAATCCGGAATCGCGGCGCTCGAAGCCTCGCCTGCTGAGAAAAACTTCGGCCAGCAGTACGAAACGCCATCCGAAGATGAGCAAAGGCGTCCTCCGCGCGAGCGATTGCGCCGCGTGAAATGAAAAAACGCAGAAAAAAATCCCGACGAAAAGGCAAGGAGAGAGTTCCCATGTCAAGCAAGCAACCACCGAGGCCGAAAAGCACCGAAGATATACTTCGCGAGATGGAATCCATGTCGAAAGGCATAGGACAGTCTCAGGAAGCGGCGAGCGAAGAGCCTGCCAGAAAAGAAGGCGGCGGCGCGTTCAAATCGCTGCTCGGCTTTTTCGTCAAAGTCGTCCCCGAAGAAGAAGAGACGCCCGCGCCGCGCCCAACTGCACCTCCTCCCGCACAGCGCGCTGTCCCGCCCCCGCGCACAGGGCCGAGGGTAGCTGATCTGGTTGCCGGAGAGCCTGCTCCGAAATTCAAAGCGTCGGTCTCGGAGACGGGAGATTTATCGCAAAAACCATTCGAGCAGATTTACCGCGAAGCAGGCATCGCCAACGCCGAGTGTACGATTGATGAACTGGAAAAGCTCATAGAGAATCCGGCTGTCGCCAATCAACCAATGAGCGTCAAGATCATAGCAGTCAACCTCGCGCTCTCATCGAAAGGCATAGGCGCTGATGTTCCCATCGCAGATGCCGTCAGACGCGACCGCGCGCTCGATGCATATCAGGGGATGCTCGATGAAAAAGCGAGCCAGACGGAAGAGCGCAATCTGGAGAAGATTCAACGGATCACCATCGAGACCGAAGAATATCTCAAGCGGCGACAGGCTGAGGTAGAAGCCCTTCGCGCCGAGAATTCAGAGGCGAAGCGACAGTCGATGGATTTCTCATTGCGCCGCGAGACGGAGGAAAAGCGGCTGGCCAATCTGATAAGCCCGTTCCTCGAAGGGAAGCCCAACCCTGTAACGGTCGGCAGCAAATCGGAAGAGCCGACCAGCGGGACTCAGTGACTTGTTGATATGAATCAAGTCATCGCCAGCTTCGACCAAGAGAATGCCTTCCTGTCAAATTTCTATCCATCGCCGGTCGTTTACGAAGGCGTAGAGTATCCTACCGTAGAACATGCTTTTCAAGCCGCGAAGACTCTGGATAATGCAGAGCGCGTTCGCGTTCGCAGCGCGGCGACTCCGGGACTGGCCAAGAGGCTTGGCCGGAAGGTCGCGCTTCGCAGCGATTGGGAGCAGACGAAAATCGATATCATGCGACGACTGCTCGTCGAGAAATTCAAAGACGGGCCGTTGCGCACGGCTCTGCTTGCGACAGACCCAGCGGCGCTCGTTGAAGGCAACCGATGGCACGACAACTTCTGGGGCGATTGTCGCTGCCAGCGATGCAGCAAACGCAACGGATCGAACGTGCTTGGAAATCTTTTGATGGAAATCCGCGAGATGTTAAGTTAAGACGATAATCTCATATATCGTCATCCGATCAGCACGGAACTCATTTCAGACATCTCAGGCTTCTACCTGCCGATCTTCAAACACTAACTGAATTTCAGGTTGAGTCTGGCTCTTAATTTGGAACTCAGCGCGGCCAGGAATTCATCCTTGTCCGGCAATCCTGGATTGTTGCGCATGGCCTGGTATACTTCGTCCACCGTCGTTGAAACGAAACGCCGGCGCTCAAAGACAAGTCGCGCGCTCTTTGGCACAAGATCGTAGAGAGCAAAGCGCAAAGCGTGTTCAGACATATAACCTTCAGGCTTGAATCCGTATCGTTTGACTAGATTCTGATAGATGTAGTCCTGAAACACCCAGTAGCCTTTCGTTCCCCAAGCTTCGTACACGATGCCCTTGTTGGATAATTGCGTCATCGAACGTTTGATGGTGTCGTAAGTATTCATGCCAAAACGGTACATTTGTGAAGCGATATTCTCTCCGGCCACAAAATCGCGCAAGCCTTGCACAACCTGTCCCGTCTGAGTAGTGGAATCAGTTTGAAGTTCTACAGCGACGAAATCCTCGATCTCAGCCTTCATAGGCTTGTGTCGAACCAGCACATAATCTATCGCGCCCACATTAGGGAGTTTGACTTCGCGGAAAGAGATTACATCAGCAATTCTCAGTACGAAAG
>DLHY01000002.1 GCA_002483445.1 Blastocatellia bacterium UBA7656 | reverse complement strand
TCATTTTTTGTCCTGTACAGAGGCTCTCGGCTGAGTCGAGCATTTTCTGCTCGAAGTTCTGCCTGATCTGTGGCGCATCCGACGGAATCAGTTCTTCCTCTTCCATGCTGATAGTCTGCGAGAAAGTACGTTTCTCAACGACCAAGTCAGACTGCTCGTCGCCAGACACGTTCACATCCGCCGTGAAACGATAGCCGAGCTTAGGCACTGTCTCTATATAACGGTGTCCTGTGTCGTCCTCACCCAGAGCCTTCCTGAGCAGGGAGATGTTGCGTGTAAGACTGCTCTCATCTACGAAAGTGTCAGGCCAGAGGCGCTTCATCAACTCGTCTTTTTCGACTATGTGACCGCTTTGCTCGACCAGCACTACAAGCGTCTCGAAGACCTTGGGAGCAAGCTGTATTGCTTCTCCATTACGCAGCAGCAATCGCTCTCGCGGCTCCAGGTGGAAGGGGCCAAACTCGAAGCTCTTTATTTCCCTGCTCATAACCGTGCGAGGAATTTGATCGGAAAAACATAAGGTTTCGGTAAGGACTTCCAGATCGCCTTCGAAGTATTGTCTGCCCTGCAGTGAAGTTTGAAAGAAAGGTTCGGAAGCCCATCGCCCGCGCCATTTTAATCGAATCGCCGGGCTGGGGGCAATACCTGACGCTATGAGAAAAAAGCGGCGAACCGTGACCACTACCGTGACGCACGAGGTTATGTCCATAAGGCGATGCGGCAAGGTGATGTTGTGGTGCGAAGCGTGCGCTGCACAGGTTCGTATGGTCACAGCGGAAGAGGCGGCGATGATTGCGGAGGTGAGCGCGCGGGCGATCTATCGCCGGGTCGAGGCTGGCCGCATCCACTTCACTGAAACACCAGAAGGGTTATTGCTCATCTGCTTTAACTCATTACTCGAATCTTGAATCAAAAAGGAGGAATTTATGCGCGTCTTAGTTTATCGCCTATGGATGATTATCGCTATTTTGGGACTGATGATCATATCGCTCCAGGAGACCTGGATGCGCCATCCGCCTCGCGTCTCGGCGCAGGTCAGCTTGGATGAGTGGAGCGCAAGCACTGGCCTTCCGCCAGACCAGAAGTGTCCTCCTTACACACTCACCGACACTGCGCAGCCGGAGGACCCGACACTCTTCGCCAGTCCTTCTCCGGCGAAATTGACTCTCAGCACTGACTCAAACGAGGAGAACCTGTTTTACATACAGACTGGACCGTATATAAACTTCTCCGCCTCGACCTTCATCGAGGCGCGGCTGCGGTTCGTCTCTGGATCAAGCAGTTTGGCCAACTTTACTGCTGCCGGCATTTTCTTCACTACCGCCCCGGACGTGGGTAACATCTTGTGGATCGGGCAGGACGAGATTTTCCTGTGGAGTGCCATCGGCATTCGCGGCCAGACCGCCAGCGTTGATACGGATGGCGCCTTCCACACCTACCGGATCGAAATCGAGACGAATGGCTCCGTCACGGTTCTGCAAGACGGGGATCCAGTCCTGACCGGCTCGACGTTCAACGCCCCCAACTTTGTCGATGCGCCAGCCATAGACTGGGGCGACGGGACTGGGAGTGCTTCCGGCGTTTCGGAGTGGGAGTTCGTCCGTCACAACGCGGGTCGTGGCACGCCGCCCGATTGCGCCGCCTGCACGCCCCCGCCTTCGGGGATGGTGAGTTGGTGGCCGGGTGACGGCAACGCTAATGATATTCAGGGACCCACCTTAGAGAATGGCACGCTGCAAGGCAACGCGACATTTGCGGCGGGCCGGGTCGGACAGGCGTTTAGCTTTGACGGTGCGAATAATACTGGCGTCCTGATCGGTAATCCCGCTAACTTGCAGCTCCAAGACTTCACCATTGATGCCTGGATCAAGCGCAGCCGACTTGACGTCGCCGGAGATGTCGGCGGAACTACCGGCGGACAAGGCGTAATCGTCGCTTACGGCCACGACGGATACGGTTTTGGGTTAACTCCAGATGGCCAGTTATTCCTGACAAGAGTTGATGTCAGCGCCGTTTTTTCGGGCGCAGCTCTGCGGGTGACTGATACTGCGTTTCATCACGTTGCCGTCACAAAGTCAGGTTCCACTGTCGTTTTCTATCTTGATGGCGTGGCTAGTGCTCCGGCGACGTACAACGAAGTTTTCGCATTCACGAAGAATTTCGCAATCGGCGCGCGATTAGATGTCTCGCCGCCCACCACCTCCACACATACCACTACATTTGCAGGGATCCTCGACGAAGTGGAGGTGTTCAATCGCCCGCTGTTGCAGTCGGAGATTCAAGCCATCGTCAACGCCGGCAGCGCGGGCAAGTGCCGGTCGTGTGTCCCGCCGCCTGCGCAGATGGCCAGCTGGTGACCGGGCGACGGCAACGCTAATGACATACAGGGGCCGACGTTCGAGAACGGCGCGCTTAACGACACCGGTTTCGCGATGGGCAGAGTCGGCCAGGCCTTTGATTTCAACCAGCAAGGCGTGACCATCGCCGACAACGTCGTGTTCAACCAACAAATCTTTACCATTGAGGGCTGGATCACGGCGCAGCCTTACGATTGCTTCGGCTGCGGGCAGTTTATCGCCTCAAAATCCGGTTCGGACGGCTTCTTCGGCTACGAACTCGGAACGAACCGTGAGAGTTTAACCGGGTTCGCTGGCGGCTTGCGCTTCACCATCAACGGCGGCATGTCGGGCAACTCGGACTTGCTCGACGACGTGAGCATCGCCGATGGTCAGTTTCACCACGTCGCGGCGACCTACGACGGCGCGACGATGAAACTTTACCTCGACGGCGCGCTCGCCGCCCAGAAGTCGGTGACAACGACAATCAACTATGAAGGTAACAGCCCATTCATCATCGGCCAACGTCAAGGTGTTCCCGGGGCGACGGTTCCTTATAATGGGTTAGTTGATGAGTTGAGTTTCTACAACCGCGCGCTCTCCGACGCGGAAATCGCAGCCATCTTCAACACAGACAGCGCGGGCAAGTGCAAGCCGAGTTCATGCGTCATCTCCTGCCCCGAAGATATCACCGTGTCAAACACTCAGGACCAATGCGGAGCCGTTGTGAACTATGATGCTCCGACCGCTTCGGGCGATTGCGGAGCGGTGAATTGCTCCCCCGCATCGGGAACATCTTTCAGCGTCGGCACGACTACCGTCACCTGCACGACCACAGAGGGGTCAAGCTGTTCATTCACAGTAACGGTGGTTGATAACACTCCGCCCGCCATAGTCTGTCCCGGCAACATTGTTGCAACCACATCCGCGCCGGGACGCACGGGCGCGATAGTCATTTTCCCGAATCCGTCAGTCAGTGACAACTGTCCGGGAGTGAACGCAACCTGCACGCCCGCATCAGGCTCGACTTTCCCCAGAGGCACAACGACGGTGACCTGCAAAGCTACGGATAGGTCAGGCAATATGGCGTCTTGCGCTTTTACGGTGACGGTATACGACGTGTGCCTGCAGGATGAGACGCAGCGAAGAAATGTGCTGCTGTTTAATTCGTCCACAGGAGACTATATCTTCTGCTGCGGAAGCACTGTTATGCAGGGGAGAGGGACGGTGAGCACGCAGGGAGGAGATATGACTCTACAGCACAACACAAGTGACCGCAGAGTTCTGGGCAAGGCATCATCATCGTCAAAGAAAGGGACTGCGTCATTGCAATCGCCGCCCGGCTTTACAAAATGCACAATCACCGACAAGGATATAACTAACAATAACTGCCTTTGCCAGGCACCGATGTGATGGCGCACTGGTAACGACTGTTCTAACCGGTGCTGAAATTATTAAGGGATGGAGAAACCGAGAATCATCTCCATCCCTTAGCTCGAAGCTCAACGCCAGGTCTTCCAAAGATCGCCGAATCCAACCAGCAGATCATTGATAACGCAGCGCCACAGTCGGATCGATCTTCGTCGCCCTCCACGCCGGAAGGTAACAGGCCACGAGCGACACCGCCACGAGCAGCGCGGCCACCGCGATGTAAGTCAGGGGATCAGTCGCGCTCACGCCGAACAGAAACCTCTTCATCAACTGCGTCAGCGCCAACGCTCCCGATAAACCGATGACTACTCCAACGAGCGTCAGCATCGTTCCCTGCCTCATGGTGAGTTTCAAAACGTCTGACGCCTGCGCTCCCAATGCCATCCGAATTCCGATCTCGTGCGTGCGTCTCGATACAGCCTGCGACATCACGCCGTAGATTCCAATCGCGGCCAGCGCCAGCGCCAGCAATCCGAAGCCGCCAAGCACTGATGCCGCTATTCGCGCAGGCAACAGCGACATCGACATCTTCTCGATGAGCAGTCTGCTCGTGATCGGCATACGCGGATCAATCTGTTGACTTTCGTTGCGTATTACAGCCAGCAGTTTCTGCGGATCGGAATCAGTGCGGGCTACCAGAGTAGTCGCTCCACTGTAGGATTGCAACAACGGGCGACAGACATAAGGCTGGGCATCATCGCTCAGTCCGGCGTACATGCCGTCTTCGACCACGCCGACGACCTCCATCAACGGCGACTGCGCGCTGCCCTGACTGAAACGCTTGCCGATTGGATTCTCTCCGGGCCAGAAACGTCGGGCGAAGGCTTCGTTGATGATGGCCACACGCGGCGCGCTTTCGTCGTCTCGCTCCGAAAAATCGCGCCCATCGATGAGACGAGTCCTCATCGCCTGAAGGTAACCGGGACTGATGCGGCTGGCCATCGCCCGCGGCGCGTTGATGATGCGTTCCGGCATCTGCCCTTCGATGAAAACGGGCGACCTTCCGAAATGAAGATCGACCGGAGTGAGATCGACTATTCCGGCAGACTCGACGCCCGGTAACGTCCGCACGCGGTCGAGCAGGCGTTTCTGGAATTCCCGCCCGCGGTCGTTGTCGTAGCCCTGCAATCGCAGATCGAATGTCACTTCGATGGCGTTCTGCGGATCAAAACCGAGCTTGATCGTCTGCGCCTGCTCGAGGGCGCGCAGCATCAGACCGCCGCCTACGAGAAGCACCAGCGAAAGCGCGACCTGCAAAACTATAAGGCCGCTTTTCAACCACGAGCGCCGATGACCGCCGAATGATCGCTCATCCTTCAATGCCGTGATCAGATCGATCTTCGTCGTCTGCAACGCCGGCAGCAGGCCGAACAGCACGCCGGTTGCAAGCGATATCAGGCAGGTGAACAGGAGTACGCGATAATCGATGTGCAAATCGATCAGAAGAGGAAAGTCTATCGGCAGCTTGATTCCGACGGCCAGCCTTACCAGCCACCAGGCCAGCATCAACCCTATAAGTCCGCCGCCTGCGGCAAGCAACATGCTTTCGGCCAAAAGTTGCAACACGACTCGGCGGCGACTCGCGCCCAGAGAGAGGCGAACGGCGATTTCTTTTCGTCGCTCAGTCGCCCGCGCCAGCAGCAGGTTCGCCAGATTAGTGCAGGCCAAAAGTAACGCGAACGCGACTACGATCATCAAGACCTCGGCGAAGTTCAGCAACGCCCCTCGCATAGCATCGCTCATTATACCGGGGGGGGCGACGACGACCCGCTTGCCTTCGTTGATGTCCGGAAATTCTCTTTCGAGTTGCAGGGCGATGGAATTGAGCGCCGCCTGCGCCTGAGCGACACCGACTCCCGGTTTGAGCCGTCCCTGCACATAAGTCTGCTCGACATCCCGACGGTCAAGCCACGGACTGCCCATTTCGATTTCTCCCTGCATCGACATGGGAAACCACAATTCGGGCGCGGCGATAAATTCAGTCCCGAAGAATCCCTGTGGCGCAACTCCTATGACGGTGAAGCTGCGACCGTTGGCTATGATGCTTTTACCGATGATCGACTGATCAGAGCCGAATCGCTGCTGCCAGCATTTGTAGCTCAGTACCGTAACGGGATGAGCGCCTGGAAGCCGATCATCATCTGTCGAGATCGCCCGCCCCAGCACGGCGCTCACGCCAAGAGCTTCGAAGTAATTGCCGGTCACGACGTAGCCCCACAACTTTTCGTTGATGCCATCGTGACTGACGCTCAACGGCGCGAAGCGATAGCCGATGAGTGCGGCAAAGACATCGTTGCGGTCGCGAAAATCCTTGTAGTTCGGATAAGAGAAAGCCATCCCGACTTTCCCTCCGACTTCGTTTCGGAGCGACACGAGTTGTTCGGGATTTTCGACCGGCAGCGGGCGCAGCATGATAGTATTGACCAGACTGAAGATGGCCGTATTCGCTCCGATGCCGAGCGCGAGCGAAAGCACGGCGATCAGGGTGATCCCCGGACGCTTTGCCAGCATACGCAGTCCGTAGCGCAAATCCTGTATTAGTATTTCGATCAATGGCAGTCCCCTTTGTCTGCGGTGATTTTCTTTCGTCTGCGCGACGCCGCCCATTTTGATGAGCGCCTGCCGTCGCGCCTCTTCGGGAGTCAGTCCCGCCCTAAGGTTATCTTCGATATGCATCTGGAGGTGGCATTCCAACTCCTGCGCGAATTCCCGCTCTCTGTTTTCGTAGTTGAAGAAGCCAGCCACACGCGCGAGCCAGCCGCGTAATTGTCTCAGGCGCATCAGGACTCCTGTGCCGGGGCGAAGAACCGCGCAAGTATCTCGGTGGTCTGCTCCCACGAGCGAGTTGCTCGCGCAAGCTGTCGGCGACCTGCGCGGGTCAGCTTGTAGTATTTGGCTTTGCGATTGTTGTCAGAGGTTCCCCACTCGGACGAGATGTAGCCCTCCTGCTCCAGCTTGAGCAATGACGGGTAAAGCGTGCCGTAGTTGATCGAGAGCAGATCGCCGCTCGTCTGCTCGATCCTTCGAGCGATGCCATAGCCGTGCAGCGGCCCAAGTGCTTCGAGAGTTTTCAGCACCATCAGCGCGAGCGTACCCTGCCAGACATCAGATTTATCGCTCATAATGAGAGCCTCCTCGGAAAAAAGTCTGGAGTCCAGAGTCTAGAGTCTGGAGTCCGTTATTTGGAGTCATCACCTGTTTTCATCATTTCAGGGCTTCGTTGGAAACGAAGTGAATGACTCCTCCGACTAGGTACAGCGGGCTGCCAGCCTGCTGGTTCCCCGATTATTCTACTTTCGGCGCGTCAACACTCTGGCCGACGGTTCTACCGGGCGACTCCTCTGAAAATGTCCGACAATCTGGCAGATTGTCGTGGTCTTACGGTTGGACGCATTGCGGAGTCAGCGACCATCGGGCAGATTGTCGAACATCGGACGCAACCGTTTTCATACTTTCAGGGCGACGCTCAGCGTCATGGACGACTCCTCCTGGTTGCGCTTGTTGTCAAAAGCGCAGGCGATGAAAGTATATCTCTTCGTCGCCTGCTCGCGTCTATTTCTTTCTTGCTTCCCATCTTCCCTGCGCGTGACCGGCATCCCATTCGCCGAACAGCGTGCCATCCTTCAACGCGCCGGTCAGCGCCAGCGTTCCATGATCAGTCTCAATGGCGATGTTAAGCTCATTGGACGCCCACGAGCCTGTAATCGTGCCTGCCCCTGCACGATCTGAATTGCCTGTCCCGGTCACCTTGTCGCCGTTGAGTTTGAGTTTGAGCGTGACGGTAAATGTGGTCGCGCCATCCTGCGTCTCGAATGATCCTCTCCATTCGCCCGAAATTGGATCCGATTTCTTTAGCGAAGGCTCTTTTTCAAAAGCTGCTGCTGAAAAAACTGAAGAGGCGACTGCCATCACTGCGACGACCAGAATCATAAACGTCCTGAACCGCATATCGATTTCCTCCTGATGCTGAAGACTTATTCATTTCTGAGTTTTAGCCGGACGCAATCATTTCTCGAATCGCCAGCCATCGCTGACTGCTCCTATGTGAAAGCAATAGGAGCATCTCACATTTCATATTGGAAGGCAATAGGAAAGCAGGCGATAAGGTTTCAGAGTTGAGCAATCAGTTTGATTCAGTCTGATCGAGTAACCGGGAAAGAGGCGAGGTGATTCGCTGCTGTCTCAAAGACACGCATCGCGCCGCGCGGCTGGGGAATTCGCAGTCAGTTTCCAATCAGGTTGAGGCGCTCTCTTCGAGCGTCTTCTCGATGCGACGGTCGGGGATGAGCCACATCACCGCGACCAGAATGTAAATAGCACAGGCAAGCCACGGACTCACAAAAGCAAGCGGAATCGCCACAACATAAAACACTATCGATATCTTGCCCTTGAAGTCGCGGCCCAGAGCTACTGCCAGCGTAGACTCTTTGCCGTGATGAGAAAGCAGAGCGCGGGTCAGAATGAAGTAAGCGCACGCAGCCATCAGCAATACCACGCCGTAAAGGGCAACAGGCAATTTGGCAAAGTGGTTCTCGCCCATCCAGTTGGTGACGAACGGGACGAGCGACAGCCAGAACAGCAGATGCATATTGGCCCAGAGAATCCGGCCATTGACGCGCCCGACCGCCTGAAGCAGATGATGGTGATTGTTCCAGTAGATGCCGAGGTAAATAAAACTCAGCACATAGCTGAGAAACACCGGGATCAACGGACGCAGCGCCGCGAGGTTAGCTTCGTTCGGCACTTTCATTTCCAAAACCATGATGGTGATGATGATGGCCAGCACGCCATCGCTGAATGCTTCCATCCGCCCTTTGCTCAATCACAATCTCCCGCGCGCATAATTTCTTCGATATGAATTTATATCATTAACACCGTGATTGATCGCGGTGAAAAGCGAGGGCCAAGAACCACAAACTGTTTTTAACAGTTTTCCTGCCTGAGGAGTTGTAGGGGCGGCGGAGGGAAACTGTTAAAACAGTTCCCTAGTCGGGCGCTGTCCTGCACCGCGATCAATCGCGGTGTTAATGAGAGAGTTTCCTCTTCACCCGTCTGAATGCTGATGTGAGAGCGGCTTTCAGATCATCCATCTCAAGATCAGGCATCTCTTCAAGTATTTGTTCTCGGCTCAATCCTGCCGCGAATAAATCCAGCACATCGATGACACGAATTCTCATTCCGCGAATGCAGGGACGGCCCCCGCATTGTTCGGGGTTGACCGTGATTCTTTCCATTGCGTCTGACATAAACCATTCCGGGTGTTGCTCAGATAATAACCAAGGTGCGTTCCGCAGCTACCCATCCAACTAACTCTCTGTGTCGGATGGATCCCAGTATAGCTTGACGAGTTGTTTCTCATTCTTCTTAGACCAACGAAGACGCCAGTGACCTGGCTTTTCTTTATCCTCTACACTCAAGTCGCGAACTACACTATATGGAGCATAAACTACCCCACGCAATTGGAAAGTTTCTTTGCTCCAGAATAAAATCCCTATGAGATAATCGAAGATGAATTCTGGTTTGGAGAGCTTCAAATTGTCAAAGGAAGTATTCGTATTCCAGAAGCGTGCTTTAACAGAAACAGTTTTCCCAAGTGAATCAATTGCATCCCAAGCAGGCTGATTCTTATTGGGTGCAAGTGATAAATTGAACCATGTCTTGGCAAGCCACTCTCCATAGTCTCCTTGGGGCCTGCCTTTCTTACGTAAAATGCCAAGATCAACTAATTCTTGCCGAGCGGCCTGATTGCCTGCGTGGCACGCGGCAACAAGTAACCGAATAGAATCGAGTTTTTCAATTTGACTTGTCGTAAAACAGGTCTTTGAGAGTACCTGAATTCGCGATAGGTCTGAGTCTAAGTCATACAATGGATGCATACTTGTTCCGCCTTTCTCGGCTATCTTTCAAAAACGAAGTCCGGTTTCATGCCGCTTCGATTTCGATTTCGAGCGAGTGTGACTGTGGAACTATCGTGGCCACAGGCGGAGTGAAGTGAAGTTCCAGAGCTTCGCGCAAATTCTCTAAAGCATCCTGCTCGGTCGCACCCTGACTGGCGACATCAACCTCCAGACATTGCGCCACGAACCATTCGCCTTCCTGCCAGACATTCGCCGTAAATCTTCGCTTCATAATCGATCCTCTCCCGTGTCAGCATTTTCAAACGCTCTCATCGCTCGCCGCAAACTTCAAATCAAGCTCGCCGTCCTTTTCATCGATTATCACCTTGCCGCCCGCTTGCAGTTTGCCGAAGAGAATTTCTTCCGCAAGCGGCTCTTTGATCTTCGATTGAATCAATCTCGCCATAGGACGCGCGCCCATCAACCGATCATAACCATGCTCGGCAAGCCATGCTCGCGCCCTGTCGCTCATCTCTATCAAAACTTTCTTTTCAGAAATCTGCGCCTGCACTTCGCCTATGAATTTATCGACTACCATCTTGACCGCTGCCTCGTCCAAGGCGTTGAAAGCTATCCATCCATCGAGCCGGTTTCGAAACTCAGGGCTGAACGTCCGCTCAATCACGCCCTTGCCTTTACTGCCCGACGCGCCTTTTGAAAATCCTATCCCTTCCGCGCTCACGTCCCGCGCCCCGGCATTGGTCGTCATGATCAGAATCACGTTGCGAAAATCCGCCTTCTTCCCGTTGTTGTCCGTCAAGGTCGCGTGATCCATCACCTGAAGCAGAATGTTGTAAATGTCCGGGTGCGCCTTTTCTATTTCATCAAGCACCAGCACCGCGTAAGGCGTGCGATGAATGGCATCAGTCAACAACCCTCCCTGATCGAATCCAACATAACCGGGAGGAGCGCCGATCAATCGACTGACCGTGTGCTTTTCCATGTACTCGCTCATGTCGAAGCGAAGGAATTCGACTCCCAACGCAAAAGCGAGTTGCTTTGCAAGCTCAGTCTTTCCCACTCCTGTCGGGCCTGAAAATAAAAACGAGCCGATGGGCTTTAGCGGATGGCCGAGACCGGAACGCGAAAGCTTGATCGCTCGCACCATCTGAGTGATCGCATGTTCCTGTCCGAATATGACCGAACGAAGCTCTGTATCGAGATTCTGAAGCCGCTCTTTATCTGAAACCGAAACGGTCTTGGGCGGAATCTTCGCCATGCGCGCGACCACTATTTCAATTTCTTTGGGCCGGATGGTTTTCGGTCGCGAATTTTTCGGCAGCAGTTTCACAGCCGCGCCTGCTTCATCGACAACATCTATAGCCTTGTCGGGAAGAAAGCGATCATTGATATGCTTGGCGGCAAGCTCTGAGGCAGCGCGAAGAGCGGGCGCGGTGTAGCGGACTCCATGATGCTCTTCGTAATAACGTTTCAATCCTTCGAGAATTTTTATCGTATCCTCGACGCTGGTCTCGCTGATTTCGATCTTCTGAAAACGCCGAGCCAGCGCGCGGTCTCGCTCGAACGAGCTTTTATATTCGGGGTAAGTCGTCGAGCCTATGCAGCGCAACTGACCCGAAGCCAGCACCGGCTTGAGTATATTCGAAGCGTCCATCGATCCGCCGCTGACCGCGCCCGCGCCTACGATGGTGTGAATCTCATCGATGAAAAGAATCACGTTTTTCTTTTTCAGCAGCGCCGAAATGACTGCTTTGAGTCGCTGTTCGAATTCGCCGCGATACTTGGTTCCGGCAAGCAGCGCGCCCATATCGAGCGCGTAGATTTCCGCGTCGCGCAAAACGTCAGGCACTTCGTTGCGATGAATCTTCAGCGCCAGTCCTTCGGCAATCGCGGTCTTGCCCACCCCCGGATCGCCGACATAAATGGGATTGTTCTTTCTTCTGCGGCAGAGAACCTGAATCGTTCGCTCGACTTCAGACATGCGGCCTATGAGCGGATCGATTCCGCCTTCTGCGGCGCGCTTGACCAGATTGACGGTGAATGCGGCCAAAGGGTCGCGGACGGGCGCGGTGTCTTCTTCTTCATCCTCGAAGCCGCCAGGGGCCGGGTCGGTGTCGGGCGAGATTTTCGAAATGCCATGAGAGATATAATTGAGAACGTCCAGCCGGGTGACGCCCTGTCTTTCGAGAAAGAATCGCGCGTTGGAATGTCGCTCGGCGAAAAGCGCGGCAAGGATGTTGCCTGCATCGATCTGATCCTGCCCCGACCCCTGAGCCTGAAGCACGGCGTGCTGAAGGACTCGTTGAAAGGCGGCGGTCTGCTCAGGCATTCGCTCTTCGCCTGCGGGCGCCTGTTCGAGGTTTTCACCGAAGAAGCGTTCGAGGTCAAGTCTGAGCGCCGTGAGATCGCCGCCACAGTTTCGAATCACCTCTTTGCCGATAGGGTCATCGATTATGGAGTAAAGAAGATGCTCAAGCGTGAGGTATTCGTGTCGATGGCCGATGGCCAGATCGACCGCGCGATTGAGTGTGGCCTGTAGTTCTTTGGTAATCATGTCATTCTTCTTCGATAGTGCAGAGGAGCGGAAACTCGTTCTGGCGCGCAAGGTCTGTAGCCTTCGCTGATTTCATTTCCGCAATCTCCCGCGGATAAACTCCGGCGACGCCCGCGCCCTGATGATGCACCGAGAGCATGATGCGAACCGCGTCGCTTTCCGATTTGTTGAATATGGTGCGGAGAACGAAGACGACGAATTCCATCGTCGTGTAGTTGTCGTTGTGAAGCAGCACCTTGTAGAGCGGAGGCTTTTCAACCTTGTCGCGGCTTTCCGTTACGGTCAGTTCCTCGCGCTCGGAATTCCTATTTGCCATAGTCTCAACCTTCCTTCATCAGCAGAAAAAATGCTACTACATTTTCGCTCTCAAGGCATCCGCGTTTGTGCGCGGGTTGATAAAAGGGTAATTCAAATTATCGAAAACTTCTACAAACGATTGAACCAACATGCTGAAAGTTCTTAACCG
>DLHY01000092.1 GCA_002483445.1 Blastocatellia bacterium UBA7656 | reverse complement strand
GTTATGAGAGCGAAGGTAGTCATGGCCGAAGAGACGAAGGACATCAGCGACTTCGAGATTGGGTCTGGTAGATTCAGAGAGGGTATTGGGTATAACCATTTTGATTCTCTGAAAACTGAGCTTACGAAGAGAGACTTATCATACCACCGCGAGAGCGGTTACGTTCAACGCCAAGCTCACCGTCCCGCCCTTGACGATGAGCGATACCGAGTAACGAAGGGCGCTTAATAAAACGCACCGGGCGGGTACGGTGCAGCGACGAGTTCGGCTTCCGGTTTTTGTAAAGACATTTGGTAAAATAGAATTATGAAAAACTCAAATTTAGCAACTGCGGAATCACATCAATTGGAACGCAACCAAGAAACTGTGGGCTTGGTTTACCCCATAGCACTAGCATCGTATGAATGGGCGCAAAAGAAAAACGAGTCTCTTGATGCGAGAATTCAGACCTTGCTTGTTTTTGCTGTAAGCATAGTTTTGGTTGTTCCTACCCAAATTCATGTAAACCTTTCTGCTGCAAAGTTCTCGTCGGGGTTCTTTGTTTTTTCGATGCTTTCTTTTGCTATCGGGGTAGGAATGGGTATAGCAGCACGGATGCTAATTCATTTGCGTCAACTCCACCCCGATTTGCTTTATAATCACTATTGCGATTTATCTCCTGAAGATTTCAAGCGAGAAATCATTAAAATCGCCGGTAGCCATTTACAGGACAACCGCAAATACCTACGAAAGAAAAAGGATTTAGGGTTATACATGTTGAGTTTCTTCAGTCTTGGGGGCGGCTTACTGTTGATCTGGGTTATCAAAGCGGCCTCCTAAACTTTCTTAGTGTCTTTGTTTGGTTTCTCGCTGTACTCATCGATAAAACTAGGATCAGGTCGCACCGGGTCTGGTTTGGTATCTTCTTTTGGGGGTTCTTTTTTATCTTGATCTTTGTCTGACATTTCCAAGCCTCCTTTACTTACAGTTATGTTGCGGTGCTACAAACGAAATTGCCGAACGCGGAAATCAGCGGGTGCGTTGATGGCGATAGTCGAGCAAAACCACTCACGTGAAACTCACATACCGCACTCCGCTGCATTGAAGAGTTAGGCTATTGCATCAGTTGGTGAACCTTCCTCTCGCGCTCTGGCATTGGCAGCACACGCCCCATTTCTTGCTTTCGCCGCACATTCATTTCGAGCAACCGCGAAGCTGATGGCTTTCGCTCCACGTTCATTTCGAGTTACGGCACAAGGCGTTTGCAGCACACTCATTTCTTGTTCCATCACACCGCCTCTCGCCCTTAGCTCATTTCGAGTCACGCCGTGAAACTGGCTCTGGTAGCCGCTTTCAAGTCACAGCTACGCCAGAAAAAGTTTAGCCCATGAGGGAAGCCGCAGAAGCGACACTTCTAGCTTTCTTCCCCTCGTCTGAGCCTGCCCGACTCGTTTACAGGTTTTACTTCTGCTGCTATTTGCCTAACGCGGAATTGACGCGGCGCGTTGTTGCACAAACAATTCGCCCGCGCAATTTACGTGAAAAGCACATACCGCGCTCGCATCGAATGAAGAGTTATGCGGCGCTTTGCATCTCAGTTTCGCCGACGGAGCAATGCGGGAAATTTGGGCAACTCGCTGCTCTTATTGCGGCGCGCCAGGACGCGACGCCAAGACCGCGGTCAACAACTTGGCCTGTTCCACGGCGACTTTCTCCTTCACCGCCTCGAGCTGGTCTATTCGACGCAGCATGAAGGACGAGGTCTTGGTCCACACCACGTACTCAACGATGATAGCTATGGTCAACAGGCCAGCACCCAAGAGCGCGGGGGCGAGTTGAAATTGCGCGAGGTTACGAAAGACGAAAAGAGTACCAGCAACCTCAGCAACCGCCAATGCGCCTCGCTGAAACACAAGGTTCAACCAAAACTCAATTTGTGAGTACGCAAGGAGCGTCCCCTTTCCTTGGACAGCAACGTTGTTTGCGTCCGCCTGTGGGGCAATGCCTTCAATTAGTTTGTCAGTCATTATAGAAACCTCCTCAGAGAGTAGAGCCTTCGACACAGTGGTGAGCCGCCTAACGCGGAATTGACGCGGCGCGTTGAATCACAGGCATTGAGCCAGCGCCATCCACGTGAAATTGCGAGTACCGCGCTCGCGTCGAATGGAGAGTTAGGCTGCTCCATCCGTTGGCGAACCTTCCTCTCGTCTGCTGGTTGTCGCCGTACACGCCTCACTTCTTGCTGTCGCAGCACATTTATTTCGAGCAACTGCGAAGCTGATTGTCTTGGCTCTACATTCATTTCGAGTGACGGCACAAGGCGTTTGCCACACACTCATTTCGCCTTCCATCACATCGCCTCTCGCTGCACATTCATTTCGAGTGACGCCGTGAAACTGGCTCTGGTAGCCGCTTTCGAGTCACAGCTACGCCAGAAAAGGTTCAGCCCGTGAGGGAAGCCGCAGAAGCGACACTTCTAGCTTTCTTCCCCTCGTTCGAGCCTGCCCGACTCGTTCTTCGGTTTTACTTAGGTGCGCTTCCCCGCCTAACGCCGCGTTGAGCAAGCCGCCGCGATCAGGCAACCAAGTGCGGATGGCAAAACGGCGGAAGGCGGCTTTGCTCCAACGCATCGTTAGACTTTCTTCTCCGTCTGGTCTTCTCGCTCTCGTTGCTCATTCTTTACGAATCACGTCGAGTCTTCTTCCTCTCGCAGTAAACTCTTTTCGAGTCACGTGGTCAGCCTCTCGGAGTCGATTCGTTTCGAGTCACGTCATCAGTCTCGCATCGTGAACTCTTTTCGAGCAACGTCGTCAGCCTTCCGCTGTCGATTGGTTTCAAGTCACGTCGAGCTTTCTTCTCGCTGTCGTGACGTTGGCTCATCATCACGCCGAGTCATTCGCAGTCGGGCTGTCTAACGCGGAAATCAGCAGGCGCATTGAAGCAAGTGCCTCTCGCCAACCCAATCCACGTGAAATGTGCGGCCTGCGCTCTGCTGCATTGAAGAGTTAGGCGACTTCAAATGCTGAGTGCTTCCTTCTTACTTTCGCTGCTGCTTCCTTTCGAGTCACGGGGAACCTCATTGCTTTCGCCGTTAGTTCTTTCCGAGTCCCGGTGAACCTCATTACTTTCGCTGCTGAGTCGTTGCGAGTCACGGCGAACCTCATTGCTTTCGTCGTTAGCTCTTTTCGAGTCACGGTGCGAAGTTTTCGCCGTTAGCTCATTTCGAGTCACGGCGTGAAACTGGCAACAGGAGCCACTTTCGAGTTCCGTTGGTTGCCCTGCCTAACGACCCGCTTGACCCGCCGAAGCCAGCGGTGCTTCGCGCCGCTGGCGAAGGTCGTGGTCGAAGCGGCCGGTTAGAGATCACGAACCGGACTTCCACTGATTCTTCAAGTAGTGGTAACAATGAATCGCTGCGGTGCCAATGAGCAAGAAAACCTCCAGTACGACTAGACTGTACTCCGCGAACGTGAAGGCAATGACAATGAACCCCGGCGAATTCCTATCCTTGAGAAAGTCCACAAATTGATTGTTAAGTAGGGCTGTGACTCCAAATATCAGAACGAGACCCACGCCGTTTGCGGCGTTCTTTATTGCGAGCGCCAACTGGCTGGTAGCAACGGCCGACGCAAGGCTCTTTATCCAAGCGAGCACGCTTTTCATAGCCGACCTCCGCGGCGGGCTCGGAGGTTCTTAGAGAGGTTGACGAACGCGCCGACGACGACGAGAAGCAAGAACCCCCACGCAAGCCATCCCGTTAGTGCAGCGGACCAAGAGAGTGCCGTAACGAACACGTGTCCGATCGCGCCAGATAGACCATCTGCCACAAAAGACAGTCCATAGCTGGCTATCTGAAATAGGGCAAATATTATGACTCCGCCTATGATCTCGCTCGCAAAGCTGGCGATTGGAGTCTCTTGTTGTGTTGTTGTCATAGTGATCTCTAACGCCCGCATCACCGTCCCGCCCGTTGATGTAGAGCGGAGAAGGGAATCCGCAGGCTGACAATGAAGCGCGACGGGCGGGTACGGTGGATGCGGAAGTTAGAACCTTTTCTCGGTCGTCTTTTCTTCCTCTCGCCGCTCGCTCTTTACGAGTAGAGTCGAGCGTTGCGTCGTCGTGCGGCTCTGAGTCGCTGTCGTCAGCGATGCGATACGAGGAGAGTCGAGCCATACAAGCCTGTGCGCTTCTGCTTTGCCGTCGCTTCATCCGCCAGCGATCTAACATGAAATGGGCGAACTCAAGAGCCATCTGCATCTGCATGATTGCATCTGCATCTGGAAACTCTAATCTGCATATAGATGGGTTTTATGCATCTGCATCTATATGCCTTTTATTTTCCTGATCCGGCTCTTGAGGCCGAGTTTTACTGCCCGGTCGTAGCGCATCTCCCAGACCTGCCTGCTCCGGTTCCATTTGCCGCCTGCCTGACGCACGCGGTCTTGCAGGTCTGTTTCCTTAAAACCGATTCGCACACCAACTACCTCTTCTGCGCGGAAGGCTCCACGTTTGGGCTTCCAGTCCGCCTCCTCGACTATCAGTTCAACCGTCTTGAATCGCTTCTCCCGCTTTTCGTCGTATCGATAGCGAACACATACGAGCCGTTCGCCATACTGAGCAAGGAGCCTTTTAGTGCCGCCCTTTCCGGGCTTGAGATTTAAGCCTATTCGCATCGCCTGATTCTCTCCAGGCGCGTTTGAGTTATAAAACGACGCAATGGTAATACACGCGAAGTGTCAAATCAAGTTGATCCTGATGACTTTTATCACTTCTGCAAAACTCCTGGTCAGATATAAAACATAATCCCCGACAGCTTGCCTCTCATCCAATTTGCGTGGTAAATCCCTGTGAGCGATGAAACGAATTTCAGGAGCAAGGCATGTTTGATCGCATTCTAAACCGAATGCGCGAAAAAATTCGTACCCGACAGTACGTGATGACCTTGCACGCCGAAGACGAAATGAACGATGATGCGCTGTCTGTCTTCGATGTTGAAAGCGGTATTCTCACGGGCGAGATTATCGAACGTCAAAAAGACAAAGCGACTGGCGAATGGAAATATCTTGTAAGCGGTAAAACTCTGACCGACGATGTCATAGTCGTGGTTGGCAAACTCAGTTTGACTGGAAAATTGTTTATCATCACGGTGTACAAGAGATGAAAGTGAAGGGTTCTATGATTTGCGACAACTGCGGGAAAGAAGGCGCGCGCATCCGTCGCGTGAGCAAAAGCTATGGCAAGGGCGATGATTTGCTCGTCATCGAAAACGTACCCATCATTAGCTGCCCTCACTGTGGCGAAAGTTATCTGACGGCTGAAACGCTGCATGAGATCGAGCGCATCAAGCTTCATCGAAAGAGTTTCGCGGCACGGCGCAAAGTCGATGTCGCGGCTTTCGTTGAAGCCAATCCCTGAAAACCACAGCCCGCTCAACTCAAAAAGCCGCCGCAGATTTCGCTGTTTCAAACAAATCGAATATGCCGGGGGGCTTTATGTCCAAACTGCTCGACGAAGTGCGCGACGCCATCCGGGTTCGCCATTACTCGATCCGAACCGAACAGGCTTATCTCGACTGGATACGTCGATTCATCATCTTTCACAACAAACGCCACCCCGCCGAGATGGGAGAAACGGAAATCTCCGAATTCCTCACTCATCTGGCCGTCAACCGTAACGTCGCCGCCTCAACTCAGAATCAGGCTCTCTCCGCCATTCTCTTTCTCTACAAACAAGTTCTCAAAAAACCTCTCGACTGGCTCGATAACGTCGAGCGGGCAAAGAAACCCGAACGCCTCCCTGTCGTTCTGACCAGAGGCGAAGTGCGCGCCCTGCTCGATCAACTCAAGGGCGTAAACCATCTGATCGCCAGCCTCCTCTACGGCTCCGGCCTCAGATTGATGGAAACTCTCCGCCTGAGAGTCAAAGACATCGAGTTTCACTACAATCAGATCATCGTGCGCTACGGCAAAGGAGCGAAAGACCGCATCACCATGCTTCCGGCTTCGCTCAAAGACCCGTTGCGCAACCAACTCAAAAAAGTGCGTTCAATCCATCAATCAGATTTGCGCGAAGGCTTGGGCGCGGTTTATCTGCCTTATGCCCTCGAACGAAAATATCCGAACGCCTCCCGCGATTGGGCCTGGCAATACGTCTTCCCCGCCGCCTCACGCTCGATTGATCCACGCTCAGGCGTCGAGCGTCGCCATCATACGGATGAGCGCGCTGTCCAAAAAGCGGTCAGGACGGCTCTCCATCGCGCCGCCATAGCCAAACCCGCCTCCTGTCATACCCTCCGCCACAGCTTCGCCACTCACCTGCTCGAAGACGGATATGATATAAGGACTGTGCAGGAGCTACTCGGACACAAGGATGTCAGCACCACTATGATTTATACTCACGTACTCAATCGCGGCGGCAAAGGGGTGATGAGTCCACTCGACCGCTCGTAAACACACCCCTGCCTTCGATCTTTAAGCCCGTGAGGGAAGCCGCCTTTGGCCGCAAAGTTTTCGTTGAGACAATGCCCTTCTATTTCGATAGACGGAATCCGAGGCAAAACTATTGCACTTTTTTTTGGCTCAAAGGCAGATTTTTCGAATGCGGAGTGCGGAATGCGGAGTGCGGAATGTGGGATGGGCGAAGAAATCAATGAAAGAGCGGCTCGAATGCGGAGTGCGGAATCAAAACCGATACCCCTATTCTGCCCCCCGTACTTTTCGAGCATAGAGCGTTCACGACAGAGCGCGACACGCGCGGAATCAAGATCGCTTCCCCTATTCCACATTCCGCATTCCGCACTCCGCATTTGTCAATCGTCGCCCATCGCCCGCGCGCCCTCGTCGATGACGCCTTCCATAGTCTCGGCCATCAACTGATCCACGACCGCATTCAAATCGCCTGTCTGTTCGTAAGTCCTCAGTTGACGGTCGGCGCTCGTGCCTGTCTCCAGAATTCTGTGTACGTATTCAAGCTCTCGTCGGCTGCCCAACTCGTCAACCACATCCTCGACGAATTCCAACAACTCGTATATCAAATCCTTCACGGGGACTTCCTTCTGCTTGCCGAAATCTATCAGCTTTCCATCAAGCCCCCAGCGAACCGCCCGCCATTTGTTCTCCTGAATGAGCGCGCGGCGATAGAGCCGAAACCCCATGTTCTGACGATAGAGTTTATAGAGCTTCGCCGTTATAGCCTGAAACAATGCCGCAAGAGCTATCACTTCATCGACACGCGAGGGGAGATCGCAGATTCGAAATTCCAGAGTGGGGAAGTGCGGATGCGGGCGAACGTCCCACCAAATCTTTTTGGGACGGTCTATGCAGTTGGTCTTGATGAGCAGGTTGACATAGTTTTCAAATTCGGAATTGGAACTGAAATAATCCGGTATGTCAGTTCGCGGAAATTTCTTGAACATCTCCGAGCGATAACTTTTCAGCCCCGTGTTCGTACCCATCCAGAAAGGCGAGCTTGTCGAGAGGGCCAGCACGTGGGGGAGAAAATAACGCGCCGCATTCATCAGATGTATTCGCGCCTCCTTATCGTCTATGCCCACATGCACGTGCATACCGAATATGAGGAGCGATTGCGCGATTATCTGCATCTCGTCTATGAGGGCCGAATAATGCTCGCTGGGGGTGATCTTCTGATCCTTCCAGCTTGAAAATGGATGCGTCGAAGCGGCTGCGATGGCCAATCCCTTGCTCCCTGCAAGAGTCGCAATCGTTCGGCGCAGTTTTACCAGATCGGCGCGCGCTTCCTGAATGTTGTCGCAGATGCCTGTGCCTATCTCGACCATCGATTGATGAAGCTCAGGTTTGACCTGCTCGCCGAGGATCATCCTTCCCTCTTCTATCATCTCCGTGATATGAGAGCGCAATTCCCGCGTGGCGGGGTCGATGATCTGAAATTCCTCTTCTATTCCAAGTGTGAAGTCAGCCATCTTATCTCCTCTTCAGAGAATGGGAGAATGGGAGAATGGGAGAATGGGAGAATGGGAGAATGGGAGTATGAGAGTGATAAGTCTTCATCCCCCACTCTCCCACTCTCCCACTCTCCCATTCATTCTTCTCCGCATTCCGCACTCCGCACTCCGCATTCCGCATTCCGCATTACTCAATCACCATAGTAGGCACCATCCCCGCGCCTGATGTCACGTTAGCCAGTGACGAAGATGAAAGGCGCGTGAATGCGCCTGCCGCGCGACCGAAAAATAACAGCGGATCGAGATCGAGCAACTGCTCCCGCATCTCAACCCGGCCCTCGCTTTCATTCACCCACGGGAAAACTTCGCGCCCCGTCTGCACTCGCTCCTGAGCCAGATAATCGCCCGCGAGAGCTTTTTCTATAGCCTCGTCCCACGCCTGCTCCTCAGTCTCCCATCCGATGAAGATGCCGCTCCCGCCGTACTCGTCGTTGGGCTTTAAGACGAGACGATTACGGCTCGCCCGGATGAAACTGAGCAACTCTATCTCTTCGCCTCTGTAAGTCGTCTTCGCGTCTTCAACCCGGCGAGTCCACGGGATATGAAGGCGTATGGCTTCGCGCTCGCGTTCATCGAAATAATGCTCGTGCCGCTCGTCGGTCAGAATTCCGAAGAGCATTTTTTTGTGAACGTACTTCGTGCGGAATGAATTCACGAAGACTGCCGCGCCCGCTCTGTACGCCTCCACAAATGGCTTGCATTCGTCCAGGCGGTCGAGCAACTCCGTTGTCAGCACGCGACGGTAAACGAGATCGATCCGAAAATCGCCGTGATGCAGTCGGCCCTCTCTCATCTCAAGATCGCGAGGGTCGGCGATAGTCGACGGGTAGCCCCGGCTCTCGAAGAATTCTTTGAACAGTTCGAACTCTCTCTGGGTGGGAAGGCCGCGATAATCGACTATCGCTATGTTGGGACGCTCCGATTTGCCGCGAACGCGCGAGTAAATCGTAAGCAGAGAGTCGAGCATAATCTCGCGGCAGTACATCGGCGTCACTTTATGCTGGCGGGTGAAGCGACGCATAACGGGGAGATCGAGAAATATCTCTGCGGCCACGTCCGCATAAGCTATGCCTGCGGGGCATTCGGCGTTTAGCTCCACGAATCGGTAGCTGTCTGGTGTGAGAAAAGAATCGATCCGCGATGTGACTGAAACATCCGCGTATCCCGGATCGATGCGGACAAGCTCGCGCTCTCCCTGGGTCAGCCCCAACTGTTCGAACATCAATTTATCATCGGGGGCGGCGCGTCCGACTTTTTCAATCGCGCTCCACGCGCTTTCGCACGCCCGACTGATCTGCTGCCACTCCTTTCGAGTGACGAAATGCGGGCGCAGGTAGGGCGCGAGCGTCCTTCCGCCGAATATGAACCGCACGTCGCGGAATCGCTCAAGCAGGAAGAGACGCGACTCTTCCACGAGCGCCGCGTCGCTTTCAAGCAGTTCGTTGTATAGTCGCGCTGCCTCGCCCATCATATCAATCCGCTCCTGCCCGCTTGATCTCATTGTTCAACAACTCATCCCAGCGATGCGCCTTGAGTGTCGGCTCTCCGTGAAGGGCGGTCTCTATGGCGAGATCGGCTACTTTCTCGACCAGCCATTTGAAGTAAACCGACCCGACTGACCACCAGTCGGCGTCAGGCGCAGGGTTCATGTAATCAATCGCGTAAGGCTCGCCGTCGACAATAGCAAACTCTACAGTGTTGATGTCATAACCGAGAGCCTCGTTGATCAGAGTCGTCTCTCTTCGCACGCGCTCTTCAGTCGCAGGGTCGAGATAATTATCGACGACGAGATAGCGATGGCCGATGGGGTCATAAGGCATCGGGAAGACTTCCTTTTTGCCTATGCAGTAAGAGCGCACGTAGCGGTCGAAGGGTATGTACTCCTGCAAGACCATGCAATCGGTCGCGGACTCGTCATATTTTTCCATCAGTTCTTCGAACGTGTTGACCCGCGACACTCCGCGCCAGCCTCCCCCGTCGTAGGGCTTGATGAAAGCGGGCAGTCCGATGTGATCGATTATCTCCTGCCAGTCGAGCGGATATTTGAGATTGCGAAGCGATTCGCTCACGACGCCTTCCTTGTATGCTTTCTGGGGAAGCAGGATGGTGCGCGGGATAGATATGCCCAATCGAGTGGCTAGAGAATAATTGAAGAACTTGTCATCGGCTGTCCACCAGAACGGATTGTTGATGACCTTCGCGCCCGCAAGCACTGCGGTCTTGAGATAAGAGCGATAGAAAGGGATTTCATGCGATATGCGGTCGATTATGACATCGTATTCGCATTCTTCAGCCATGCGGACGCCGCCGAGTTTGACATATTCGGCCCTCACGACGGATTGCCGACTGTTGATTTCTTTTATCAGGGCCGGAGGAAAAGTCTCCTCCCTGCCCACGAGTACGCCGATTTTCATTCTGTCCTCCAGTGAGAGAAAGATGTTAGATATTGGATGTTAGTGTCAGATGTCAGATGCTATCACTAACACCTGGCATCTAACATCTGCAAAAATCTGACATCTTGTTTCTGCGGCCAGATTCTATACTGCCGCATCGTTTGGTTGCAAATCCGCAGGCAGTGGTCAGAAGTCAGAAGTCAGAA
>DLHY01000050.1 GCA_002483445.1 Blastocatellia bacterium UBA7656 | reverse complement strand
AGAGCGGGTCAACGCGATTGAGTTTGAGCTACAGCTATGCGGCGAGTTCGGGACAGATGGGAGGAGGCTCGACGGCTGGCAACGCTGGTCAGTTGATGTCGGTCAGCGGGAGCATAGGAGGACAGACCGAGAGCGCGGCTTACACTTACGACAACGTGGGAAGGCTTGTGACATCGAATCAGACCTCGAACGGAGTGAGCGCGCAGAGGAGGTTCGTCTATGACCGATGGGGCAACAGGAGTGAAGTGTGGAATGCTACGAGTGGAGGGAGTCAGATTCAAAGCGTGAGTTTGGAGCAGAGCGGAGGAGCGCCGACCAACAGGATCACAAGCGTGACCCAAGGCAGCACTCTGAATTATTCGTATGACTCGGCGGGGAATGTGACGAGCGATGGAGTGCATAGCTATACCTACGATGCTGAGAATCGGGTAGTGAGTGTTGACAGTGGTTCGACTGCCAGCTACAGCTACGACCATCAGAATCGAAGGATCAAGAAGACGGTCGGCTCGACTACTACGCATTATGTATGGGAAGGCGGGCAGGTGATAGCCGAACACAACGGAAGCACTGGAGCGGTAGTTGTTGATTATATTTTTGCTGGCAGCAGGATGATCGCGCGAGAGCAGAGCGGGAGAGTGTTTTTCCTCTATGACCGATTGAGCGCGAGAGCGACGATCACTGGCGGGCAGGGAGGGATTCAGGGGAGGCAATCGCACTTGCCGTTTGGGGAAGAGTTGAACGCGACCGGCACGACCGATAAGCACAAGTTTACTTCGTATGAAAGGGATAGTGAAAGCGGGATTGATTATGCTGTTAATCGTGGATATTCAGCGAATGTAGGCAGGTTCAATCAGGTCGATCCTTTGGCTGGCTCCATAGCTAACCCGCAAAGTCTGAGCCGCTACAGCTACGTAAATAACATGGTACTCGATAGGGTAGACCCTGACGGGCTTGGTGGCGATCCGGTAGACCCGTGTGCAAGGAACCCCGGTGCATGTTTATGCGAGCAGTTTCCTGAGGTTTGCGGTCATGAGCGTCCTCGGTTTGAGGACGGCAATGGCGATGGTGGAGGAAGCGAACCTGCATACTGGACTGGGTTTGATTCTGGCGATTTAGGAGTTATCCGAACGGCGATCAGCAAAGCAAGCCAACTTTTAAGAAGTCGCGGATGTGCTGACGGTTTGAATAAAGCGGGGATTAATGCTTCTGCTATTGAAAGTATACTTCAAAGCCTAGAAGTAAAGCCGAACACTATTGATTCGACTGGCATTCAACATGATCCTTGGAGAGTGTTTAATGGCGATACGAGCCAGCACCCAAGCGCACTCGGATTGAAAAGAAGAGGTAACATACCCGGAGCCATTATTCACGATGGAAACCCAGCGGCAGGGGACATGTTTTTGTTCCGGTTATTTTTCAATGCCAGCGGCAGTGCCAGAATAGGCCCTGATATCTCACGGGCGATTCTCTTCATACACGAATCCGTTCATTTAGCTGGTAAAAGGGATACAGATTTCGGACGCACTCAAGAACAAGGCTCACATAACCTTTCGGATATCATTATCCACTCTTGTTGGTCCACAGTATTTAGCTACAAGGATTTGTCATTTCCTATCCCCTAAAATTAACTGGAGGGAGAAGGAGGTGTAATGTGTTGGTAATCATCGTTTTAGCATTAAACAGCTTCTGTTCGTTTTTATCGCTTCTGCCCTTGTGTGCTAAGGCATATCCCACAGCTATAGAGATGGGTAACTTTTTAGCTCTTCAGCCAATTGCTTCTATGGAGGAGGTAGAGGGCGGCTTCTCGGCTTTCAGTGTTGTTGATAGAAGAAATGTATGGGCTACAGGCAGCGAAGGAGAAGCGTTTGGTAAACAACGGGCAGTTGTTTTACATTCATCCGATGGAGGACTCTCTTGGAAAAGAAAGCTCGTATTTCCCAATGAACACTTATTTGGTATTTACTTCCTTAATGCACGGACAGGATGGGTAGTTGGTTATAATGGATTGGCTTTAAGGAGTCTCAATGGCGGTAAGAGCTGGATAAAGCGCCCAGTGCCTACACAATCTACTTTAATCAAAACTCAATTTATCAGCCCAAAGGATGGGTGGATTTTAGGTATGGAAGGCGAATTATTACGAACTACTGATGGAGGAGAAAACTGGCGATCTTATAGACTTAAAGGAGCAGGCTGGATTGGTAATGAGTTTAAAGGATGGCTGAATTCGCTCAGTTTTTGTGATGGATTCAATGGATGGATTGCTGGAGAACATGGACAAGCCTATCAATCCAATGATGGTGGGGTCACTTGGCAAACGCGGGGAAAGGAGTTGCTTAGATTGGGTTGGAACCGTACAGATTATGACGTTAATTTTAAGCACGTAGAACTTTTTCCTTCCAAACTAGGATTCATGATTGCGGAGGTGCAGGGAAGAAACAACTCCATAGCCGAGAAGCCAATCGTGGTTTTTAAAACACAGGATTGCGGTCAGACTTGGACAGTTATAAGTGTATTGAACGAGCATGGCATTACAGGTGTGCAATTCCTAAATGAAAAGCAAATTTGGGTTGCAATTAACCATGGTCGTGATTTGCTTCAGTCTACAAATGGTGGAAACACTTGGAATAAAATTTTGGTTCCACACGAAGTGGATTTTCCAATTATGTATTTCCTAGACGCCAACAAAGGGTGGTTGGTATCTTCAGTGTACGGTTTTTCTGGAACGAACTTGTACACCAAAGATGGTGGCAATGTCTGGACAAAACGAAAACTACAGTATACTTTGGGAACCAAACGCCAATAACTTCAACGCGGCCTTTCCGCTCTATGGTGTCGGTGGTCGCAGGCTATAACGGCTCGGCATTGACATCAACGCAGACAACGAACTGGACAGAAGGAGTTACCTCGAAGAGCGCGACGACGACTTACAGCTATGACGGATGGGGAAGAGTGAAGTCGGTAGTGAGGCCGAACAGCGGACAGGTCAACACCACTTACGACTCGATGGGAAGAGTCTGGAAGCAGACCAATCCGTTCCAGTCGGGCCAGACTCCAGGAGCGGAGACAGTCAACTCTTTCGACGCGCTTGGTCGGACGACAGTTGTGACGTTGCCTGATAGTCAGACTGTGCAGACGGCTTATTCCGGTAACACTGTGACGGTGACGGATCAGGTGAATCGAAAGATGAAGCGAGAGGTTGATGGATTGGGGAGATTGGTGAAGGTCTATGAGCAGACTTCATCAGGCGGGACTCCGACGCAGGATACTAGTCAGAGAACGGGAAAGGCACCAACACTACGGCTCCCGCTGTAGGTGTGACCACGCCTCATCCTCATCAGGGCGATTCCAATCCTGAAGTGCAGCTTCACTCAACAATGCTGTTTCCGGGATTCGGGCTGCGCACTCGTCTTCCAGAATAGTGACAAGCGCGCGGCTGGTTCGTGACAACTGAACAGCTTCTAATAACCGGACATTGCCTTGCTCATCGATTATGGCTTCAACGGTTTTAATCATGGGTTGCCTCTCATCAAAAAGCACTATACCACAAGGGTGATGATCGCTGTCCTATTCCGCACGATCCAACATTTCAACTATGCGCCGCGCTGCTTCTTCAATCGACTCGCCCGCCGATCTCACAACGAAATCCGCCAGCGAATAAAACGGCAGCCTGCTTTCATAAAGCCGCTTCATTTCCAGTTCACTTTTGAGAAGCGGCCTTGAATCGTCGCCCATTGTCCGCTTCAAACAAATTTCAAGCGGGCAATCGAGCCACACCGATTTTCCGATGCTTCGAATGATCGCGCGGTTCTCTTCGCTGATGTATGCTCCGCCACCCAGAGCCACCACTGTTCGCTTTCGCCCGCGATAAGAGATGATCGCTTCGCGCTCCATTCGCCGAAACGCGGCCTCTCCATCTTCGGCAAAGATCGCGCTGATGGTTTTTCCCGCTCGCGCTTGAATTATTTCATCGAGGTCGATGAAATCGAATCCGATCAACTCGGCCATCGCGCGACCTACGCTCGTCTTCCCTGCCCCCATAAATCCGACGAGAAAGATGCATCCGTCTTCACGCAATTTCATCTATCGCGCCCTCCCCGGCAACTTCTCCAAGCACTCGGTAAAACTCAGGGAACGACACGGCGGCGCAGTCAGCGTCTTCTATAATGGTTGCGCCTTCTGCCACAAGTCCCGCAACGGAAAAAGCCATCGCTATTCGATGATCGCCCGCCGTTTGCACCGCTCCGCCCGCGAACGGCTGCGGGCCGGCGATGGCAAACCCGTCTTCGAATTCTTCTATCTCTCCGCCCATCGCGCGAATGCCATCACAGATAGTCCGTATGCGGTCGCTCTCCTTGACGCGCAACTCCGATGAGTCGCGAATTTCGAGTCTCCCTTCCGTCCGCGCGCCGACGACGGCAAGTATCGGGATCTCATCGATCAGGTTTGGAATGATGCTGCCTGAAAGGATCGTCGATGGTCGTTCGCTTTTCAACTCGCCGGTCGTCACTCGCAGATCGCCTACTATTTCGCCGTGCATTAGGCTCAGGTTTTCTCTTTCGATCCTTGCGCCGAGGCTCGTCATCACATCCAAAAAAGCGGTGCGCGATGGATTGAGCGCAACGCCTTCGATGACGATTTCAGAATCAGGAAGAAGTGTTGCGGCTGCGATGAAAAAAGCCGCCGATGAAGGGTCGCCCGGCACTCGATAATTTACCGGATTAAGTTCGATGCCGCCTTCTATGCTCATCCGTCCGCTTTCTTCAAGGAAGCGCGCGCCGAATTCCGCAAGCATCAGTTCCGTGTGATTGCGGGATGGCGCAGGCTCGCGAAAAATCGTCCGACCTTCGGCGCAAAGCGCGGCCAGAAGCACGCAGCTTTTTATCTGTGCGCTCGGAACGCGGCTCGTGTAATTGATAGCTTTGAGTCGCGCGCCACGGATTTTGAGCGGAGCGAATCGCCCGTCTCGCGCTTCTATCTGCGCGCCCATCATTTCAAGCGGCTCAAGTATGCGCGCCATCGGGCGTCGCCTCAGACTTTCATCGCCATCGATTTCGGTAGTGAAAGGCTGGGCTGCAAGCAGGCCGCTTAACATCCTGATGGTCGATCCTGAATTGCCAGCATCGAGCGGAACGGAAGGCGGGCGATATCCGCGCAGCCCTTTCCCGTGAATGATCAAAGCCTCATCGCGCTGTTCGACTTCGATTCCAAGCGCGCGGATGCATTCGAGCGTGGATCGGCAATCGTTGCTCGATGCGAGTCCTTCTATGCGGCTTGTTCCCTCAGCGATGGACGTGAACATCAACGCGCGATGCGAAATGGATTTATCGCCCGGCGCTCGGAGCGCGCCTCGCACGCGGGGGGCCTTGTTAATCCTCATCTTTCTTGACATCGCAACTTCGGCCATGTTACACAAATACGCGCCTTGTGACTACCTTGAGTATCCGGCGCGCCATCTGTTTGGTCATGAGCAAAGGAGACGCATCCGCGCAACCGATGACTGAGACCATTGAACTTTCAATAGACAGCAAACTTGAGTTTGTCGACATGGTCGGATCAGTTACCAAGAGCGTAACGGCCAGGATGGAATTTGAAGAAGACGACGCGAACTGGGTCGAACTGGCTATTCACGAGGCGGTCATCAACGCCATGATTCATGGCAACGGAAGCGCGGATGATAAACAGGTCGACGTGAAGTTCATAATCGAGCAGGAGGCGCTGACGGTTTCGGTCAGGGATCGAGGCGAAGGATTCGACCCGTCTTCTCTGCCCGATCCTTTGGACCCGGCAAACCTGCTCAACCCGACGGGACGCGGGATTTTTTATATGCGAACCTTCATGGATGAAGTCGAGTATTCGATCCACCCCGAAGGCGGCAGCATCGTGCGCATGATCAAGCGCAAGAAATTATCCACATAACCAATTCTTTGCACGAAAAAGGAGAAGCAAGATGGCTCAGCTTAACATCCAGTATCGTCAGGCGGGAGACGTGACCATTGTCGATCTTTCAGGCAAGATCACCATAGGCGAAGGCAGCGTGCAGTTGCGCGAGGCTGTTCGCAAGGCTCTCGAAGAAGGCAAAAAGAAAATCGTACTCAACCTCGGAGATGTCTCCTACGTCGATAGCTCAGGCATAGGCGAACTGGTCAGTTCATACACCACGACCAACAATAACGGCGGACATCTGAAGCTCCTGAACCTCACTAAAAAGATTCAGGACCTGCTGATGATCACGAAGCTGCTTACGGTCTTCGAAACCTTCGACAGCGAAGCGGCAGCCATAGAGAGTTTCAACTAGACCAGTATCGCGACTCGTTATTGAAAGTTCGAAAGGGCGCAACACGACCTCAAGTGAGGCGAGCGCCCTTTTTATTTAGCCATGTCCGAAATGCGATCAAAACCATTCGTGTTAGCCTCTGTCGCTTTAGCGGCTTCATTGCTGATGGCGGTTTGTGTCAGCGCGCAGGTTGAGCGAAAAACATGGGTGCTTGCTATCGGAATTTCGAAATATCCTCGACTACCTGGAGGCCAGCAACTTCAGTTTGCGGATCGCGACGCTGAGGATTTCGCTCAGGACGCGAAGCGATACGGCGCGGGCGCAGCCAATATCCGGCTGCTCACGGCGCAGGAGGCGACCGTCGCCGCGATCAAATCGGCAATCGGCAACTGGATTGCGCGATCATCAACGGAAAATGACGATGTTGTGATTTTCTTTTCAGGTCACGGTCTCTTCGAGCAACAGTACGGTGAATCTTATCTGCTCGCTTACGACTCAGACGCAAACGATCCTTTTGCGACGGCCATTTCGGTGAGCGAACTGGCAAACGCTTTGACTCGCCGAGTCCGCGCCCGTCGCATCGTGATTCTGGCCGATGCGGTGAGACGCGATCTTTTTCCGCCCGATGCGGACGGCCCTGCTGCGGCAACTTCTTTCGCGCAATCGTTCGACGCGCTGGCATCCGCGAGACCGGGACTTTCGATCCTGCTTGCAAGCGGGCCGGGCGAATTCTCGCGCGAGGGCGCGCGCTGGGCCGGACACGGAGTGTTCACAAGGTTTCTGCTCGACGCGATGGCAGGCAACGCCGACTCGGACGGCAACGGCTCGATCACAGTCGAAGAGATTTACAACTTTGTTTCGAAGCGCGTCGCCGAAGACACATCGAACAAACAACACGTCTGGCGCGCGCAGGCTCAATTGAGCGAAATAGTGCTGGCTCGCTCTCAACAGATAGCCCGCTCCCCAGCGCCGCAGACCGTAACGCCTGCGCCTCCAAACAGGCTCCAGGAGCCTGTAAAACAGCCGACGGTTCCTACAGCGCAGGCTCCACCGGCAACGAAGCCGCAACCACCGCCCGTTACGCGGAAACCGGCGGAGACAACCGCGGCTCCGCCAAAGTCAGAGCCGCCTAAAGCAAATCTGCCGAATCCGGTGACGACGAAGCCGGAACCTCCAAAGCCTGCGACGCCAAAGCCGGAGCCTCGGGCAGTTCAACCTCCGCCCGCCAACAAGCAGCCTGAAACTATCGCTGGCAACAAACCACCGGAGGCAACGAGCAGAAAGCCTGAGCCTAAAGCTGAAAGCTCGCCTGCGCGTAAAGTTGAAACTGAAAATAAACCGCCTGCTGAAAAACGACCTACTGTGACTGCCCCGCGGTCAAATCCTGTTACTCCGCCTGCCGCCAAGCCCGTCAACACGAAGCCGCCTGACAGTTCAGGCGCGACTACAGACGCGAACGCAAGCGTGAAGACTGAGAGTTTGCCGCCGCCGCCCAGACCTGCGATTCAGCCTCCGCGGGTTTCAGTCACCGCTGCTGCGCCCGGAAATCAACCCGCGCCGACTCCTTCTTCCGCGCCTGTCGCGCCGACTCTCGCCGCGCCATCGCCCCTCACGCTGCAAATGGAAGCGGCCATAGCCGAAGGCGCGCTGCTTGAGCCGCGAGGCAACAGCGCGTGGGATATCTATCAACGATTCAGCAGTGAGTCGGGCGCGGCATCAGAAGTCGCTCGATTGAAAATCAGACTCGCCGACGCGCTTGAAAAAGCAGGCCGGGAGATTGTGAGCGGAGATGTTCGCGCGGATAACATCGCAGACAAAGTCGACGAGTTCAGACGCGCGGGGCAACTGCTACAGCGTGCGCGCGCGCTCAGGCCGGAAAATGCGGCGATTGGAATTCTGGAAAAAGTCAGCGCGGTTCATGCTTTAGTCGCGCTTCAGTTTTACGATGAAGCGGAGCGCGCTCTTTCTTCATTGCAGGACGGGAAGATCGCAAGCGTCGAAAACGCCCTCGGACTCGTTCATCATGGAAAGCTCGACAACTACAGAGCCGAGCGCGCATTCAAGAGAGCGATAGATATAGACCCCGCGTGGGCCGCGCCGCATTACAATCTGGCTCTTATCTATCGAAATCAGAAAAACGATGCCGTGATCGATGAGCTTGCAGCAGCCGCGCGACTCGCGCCCCATAGCGCCGAGATGGCGACGGCGCTCGGCGACGAATACTTCAACCGCGAGCAATGGCAAAAAGCCATTGAAGCGTATCGCAAAGCGATAGCAGTCAAGCCCCTGGACGACTCCCTTCACACAAAACTCGGCCACGCCCTCTTCAGTCTCGGACTCAAAGACGAGGCCAACCTTGAATACAAGAAGGCGAACGAACTGCGCAGAAAGCAATGATGCAGGCTTCGACTTGATCGCGCAGATCGGGCTTGCTCATAAGTGTTCTCTGTCACGATGAAACCATCTCGATTTGAATTGATAGCGCTGCTGATTGCGGCCAGCATAATCACCTGCCAGATTTTCGTGCATCCGTTGATCGGGCTTGCGGACAGCGGGGATTTCGAGCGATTCCTTCCCCGTATAGGATTGCTCCAGATTCCGGAAGATTATGCGGGCAAGTATTTCCTCCATTTCAATTCGAAATACCGGATCATCAAAAGGGCCGAGCAGCCGGGATCATACCGCAGTTCGTCAGAACTGCTCCTGATCGCGGCGCGATGGTTGAGCATCAGATTCGGTCAGGATCATATTTTCGATATAAGAATTCTCGGAATGCTGAGAACCGCAATCCTTCTCTTCGGCATCTGGTTATTACTGGTAGCCGCCCGCGGCCTCAGTCTATGGCTGCGCATATTCACGGCCAGCCTGCTCCTGCTGATATTCACCGATCCGGGATACGTCGCCTACTTCAACAGCTTTTACTCGGAAGGAACTGCGCTGATTTTTCTGCTCACAGGAATCGGGAGCAGTCTGATCCTTGCCACCAGGCGACACGCTTCGATCCTGTTGCTCGGAATCTCTTTCCTGGCATTCGCAATGGTCGTCGCCTCGAAGCCTGCTTATGTTCCGATTGCGCCAGCATTCGCCATGCTGGGAATTTATCTCTCCCGATACGTCGATCATCGGCGGCGGCTGATGGTTTCCGTGATACTGGCAGCAGGTTTGTGCTTTGTGGCGGCGTGGTACTATACGAAGACCTCCAAGGCTCTGAAAAGAGATATCGCCTACCTCGGAATTTTTTATGATATGTTGCCCAACTCCGCGACACCTGAAGATGATCTGATCGCGCTCGGCATGGATCCGAGTTGGGCGAAATTCACAGGCACGACTCCTTATCAATCCGATACTCCCCTGAAAGACCCGGAGTTCGGAGACCGTTTCAGCGCGATGGTAAGAGCTTACACGAGACCCGTGTTCTACCTGACGCGCCCGACCCGGCTTTACGATCTGTGCGCTCGCTGCGTCAGTCACGCATTCTCGACTCGCGTCAGGCGATTGGGTTATTACGAAGCAGACTCAGGCAGACCTCCGCAAACCCAGCCGTTCGGACTTTGGAGCAGCATAAGAGAAACGGTGTTCCCGCGAACGCTTCTCTTCGTGGGATTCTTCTTTGCCACATCGATAGCTGCATTTGTCTTGATGATCAGGCTTTCATCTCCGACTTTGAAGTACCTGGGCCTGCTCTACATCGTTTTGATATTCGTCGCTGTAGTGGAATTTTTCGTTCCAGTCCTGTCGCAGGGAGAATCAGACCTTGAAAAGCATCTGTTCATGTTCAATCTCGCTTTCGATTCCTGTCTGATTCTGGCCGCGATTGGAAGCGCGTATATGATACATGTTCGTGTGAAAAAGTTTAGAGGCAGAGACAAACTCGATTCAGCGAATCAGGTGAAATAAATCAGCAACGCGGCTAGAGTCATTACTCCCGCTGCGAGAATCCAGAAAGCGATTTCGTGAAAGATGAATCCTACGCGCGAGCATAGAGGATCGTCTTCGATCATCTGGCGATGTTTCAACCTCATTGCCGAATGCGCCATAAACACGCCGACGATGAGCGCGCCTATCGCCATCAACCTGAGAGGCCAGAGAAAGAAAACCCACTGAGTTTCAACCAGAGCCAGAAGGGGAAGACCTAAGCCAAAGCACGCCAACGCGCCCATAATGAGACCTGCCAAGTCTCCGCTTGAAACCGGAATCTTGAGTGTGCCTTGTCGCGCCGCGGCTTCCACGTCAAACGCCATCGAAGAGCCATACTCGACGCGAGGCGGCATCCGCGCCTGATCGTATGCGTTTCGAGTTTCAAGATTGCCTAAAACATCGCGGGCTTCGTTGAGCGATTTCATGTCTTCTTCGCTCCCCCCGCTGTCGGGATGACGCTGACGGGCTTCGTTGCGGTAGGCTTTATCGATCTCATCCTGTGTGGCGTCAGCAGTGACGCCGAGTAGTTTGTAGTAATCCTTGTCCGCGTCAAATTTGTTCATCGAGCAGCCCTGATTTGAAGTTGGCGACCCCCGACGCTTTCGGAACCGGGCAATCGGTGTGCTATATTTTTCCCGCTATGCCACCAGTACCAAAAGACGCAGCAGCGATTATATTACTCAAAGACCCCCAGGACCCAAAGATGTTCTGGGTCAAACGCAACCCGAAACTGATGTTCATGGGCGGCTTTCACTCCTTCCCCGGAGGCCAGCTTGATCCGAGTGACGCTGCCGTCCCTGTCGTCAACAGCGATGACACGGAATCAGCAGCGATGCGCGCGTGCGCCACACGCGAGTTCTTCGAAGAAGCAGGCGTGTTGCTGGCTCGCGGCGCAGAAGCCTTATCAACTGAACAGATCGCTTCTCTTCGTCGCGTCATGATGCAGAAGGAAAAAACTTTCAATCAAATCTTCGAAGATCACCGCCTCGAAATCGATGCATCTCTTCTCATCCCTTCAGGCCGATGGGTCACTCCACCATTCGCGCCCCGCAGATTCGATACGTGGTTTTTTCTCCGTTGGCTCGAAGAGGATCAGGAACCTCAAGTCATACACGGCGAGCTTGAGAGCGGCGAATGGATTCGACCCGCCGACGCGCTCGAAAGATGGAATCACGGCGAGATAATCATGGCTCCGCCCACGCTTCACATCATCCGAACGCTGGCCCGATTCAGTGATCGCGTCGAAGAGTACCCGCGCGCTCTGACCGCAGTGCCTGAAGCGCAGCGCGGAATGGTTTTGAGAATAGAATTCTTCCCCGGCATATTCCTCTTCCCCGTCAAAACGAACACGCTCCCACCGGCCACGCACACGAATTGTTATATCGTGGGCGACCGCGAAGTGATCGTCATCGATCCCGCTTCGCCCTTCGAAGAGGAACAACGCGAGCTTGCCTCGTTCATCGATACCCTGATCGCGGAAGGCCGTCGCGTGAAGGCGATCTATCTGACTCATCATCACTCGGATCACACGGGAGGAGTCGATCACCTTCGCGCTCATCTCAACGTCCCTGTAATCGCGCATGAGATGACAGCCGAGCGAGTGCGTCACTCGGTCAAGGTCGATCAGTTCGTCGAAGACGACACTCTAATCGAGCTTGAAGGCGACCCCACTTGGCGATTGCGAGTGCTTCACACGCCGGGACATGCTCGCGGGCATCTTTGTTTTTATGACGAACGCACGGGCGCGATCATCACTGGCGATTTGGTCGTAGGCATAGGCACAGTCGTAATCGATCCGCCCGAAGGAAATATGCAGCAGTATTTCGATTCGTTGAGAAGGCTTCTTGCTCTTCCGAAACTCGCTTCTCTGTTCGGAGCGCACGGCCCCGCGATAGGATCGGCGCGACACAAAATCGAAGAATACATAGTTCATCGCTCGATGCGCGAAGATAGAATATTCGACGCGGTGAAGGCGGGCGCGCAAACGACCACCGATATAGTCGCGCACGCTTACACCGATGTTTCGCCTTCGCTCTACTGGCTGGCAGAACGATCAACGGTCGCTCATCTCGAAAAGCTCGAAGCGGAAGGCAAAGTGATGACTGATTCAGCGGGACGATACACTGTCGGTTGAAGGAGGCGTCATGGCTGAAGGCAAGCGAATGGAGTTCATCATCGAAGAAGCCGGCTGTTTGATATGGGTCGCGCCCCGTGACCTCGGCGGCCTTTCGCCGGATGAGTTTTACAATGTCTTTTCAGGAGGGGGCGGAGAGAGCCTGAACGATCTGGTAGAGCGCGGCGCGATGATTCCTTTGAGTCTGTATCAGGATGACGGCTACCTTGTGCGAGTCGTCGAGGGAGATTTGAGCGACGAGGAAGAGGCCGAGTGGACTGCGCGGGCGCGATGGAAACTCGCGCTCGATTGTGGCGAGATGATCGTTTCAGGAATTCTCACGCCCGACATCGAAAGCGAGATCAAGGAAATCAAACCTGCAAAAAACGGAGGCTCGTTCTGGGCGGGGTGCAGGCTGAAAGTGGCTCCTGGAGCCTATCAGGTGGAAGTCTACAGTTACCCTCCCGGCGATCTTTCTGGCGGATGGATGCAGATCGAAGACCCTCGGATGTTCAAACTGGCTATGAACGAAAAGGCCCGCCTCAAGGCGGAAAAACCTCTCAAGTATTTCCGCCGCACTCGGCTCGGCGAGAAGCCGCCTGCGTGGATCGAAGGCGACTTCGAAGAGAACGAGTATATAAATTTCATCATCAGGCTTTTGCCTCTATCGTCGAAACTGCCGATGCCTGAATTCGAAGAAGGTGGCTTTATCGAGTGGGAGTTTCGCAAGCCTGATATATGCCCGATTGGAATTCGCCCCGCTGTCAAATTCAAGAGTTGACTGAAATCGTAATTCCGAAAAACTCGCTCGTTTTGTTGTGCGGCCCTGCGGGGTGCGGCAAGTCGACTTTTGCCGCAAAGCATTTTCTACGCACTCAGATCGTCTCATCCGATGAGTGCCGCGCTTTCATTTCAGACGACCCCGCGAATCAGCGCATCTCCGGTCACGCCTTCGACCTGATGCACTTCATCATCCGAAAGCGGCTTTTGATAGGCCGCCTCACTATAGCCGACGCAACGCATCTCAAATCGGAAGAACGCCGCCCGCTCAAAATGATGGCTCGACGATTTGGCTTTCACTCTGTCTTGATAGTGTTCAACCTCCCGATTGACGTGTGCCTCGCAAGAAACGCCGCCCGCCAGCGCATCGTCCCCGAAGAAGCCGTGCGAGCGCAGTATCGTCTTTTTGAAGCGACGATGAATGAGATTCACCGCGAAGGATTCGATTCAGTCTTCATACTCGACTCGACGAGCCAGTCGCAAAGCGAAGTCCGCATCACGCGCCCGCAAAGACGCCGCTGACGGCAAATCTTCACATCTCGAAACGTGTGCTGAACATTATAAGCGCCATCCTTGAGCAGGGAATGTTTCCTGATGTATGGTTATGAAATCAGAGTGGATTTATGTCAGTCGATTGTGTTAGTTAGTACGCGGTCAGTCTCAGATGTTGATATCAAACATGCTGTTCAGCGAAGACTCTTCAGGAAAAGGAGAATACTTCAATGTCATTTGAATATTCCTGCTTCATCAGCTACCGACACGCAAGGTACAATCAAGCGCGCTCATACACAGACCAGATCGTCGAGGCCCTGAAAGCAGAATTGGATTGGAGAGTCGATCAAGAGGTTTTTCGCGATGTGGAACGACTGCGAGGCGGTGAGTTTTATCAGGAGTCGCTCGCAGAATATCTTTGCAAGAGCATGTGTATGATCGTTCTATATAGCCCCGTATATTTTTCAGTAAACCATACGTTCTGTTCCAGAGAATTCAAGGCGATGGAAAGACTCGAAAGAGAACGCCTTTCTTATCTTCCGCCCTCAGAGGCAAGGACGAAGGGGCTGATCATAGTGATCGCCCTTTTGGATTTCAAATCCATACCGGCAGAAATCAGTTCTTCGCGCGCTTGTTATAACTTCGAGCCGTACACGCTGAGAGGGAATATGTCGCGCAATCTCGAATTCAAGTCAGAGATTCGAAAAATCGGCGAGTACATTTCCAATCTTTATCGTCTGTTCAGGGAAATACCCGAAACATCGGATATATGCGATGACTGCTTTAATTTTACCTTGCCGCAGGAGTCAGAAGTCATGCCGTGGATCAACCAGATCGTTCATCCGGGTTTGAGTTTTCCAACCAGAGGTTAATCGATGGAGTCAGGTCAACAGAGCAAAGGTCAAACGTCAGACCCCGGAAAGATAATAACTTTTTACTCTTACAAAGGAGGCACGGGCAGGACTATGGCTCTGGCCAATGTGGCCTGCCTGCTTGCGCAAAACTCGATGGGTAATCGAGGCATCCTGGTAGTGGACTGGGATTTGGAAGCTCCCGGACTGCACAGATTCTTCCGCGACCGATTGTCGAGAGAGTTCGGCTCAGGCCCGGACGTAGACGCGAAGCTCGACGCGCATCCGGGGCTTATAGACCTGTTCTTTAATTTGAACGAGCGCGTTCAGGCGTTCCAGCCCGGACTCGAAGAGCCGAATGAAGAGATTGAAAGCGCGTTGCGCAAAGCGGCGAATCTGGATGATGTAATTCTGAAAACTGATATTCCTTCTTTGCACCTCTTGAAAGCCGGACGATTCGATGATGAGTATCCCGCTCGCATCAACAGCTTTTCGTGGGTCGATTTGTATGACGATTATGCATGGCTTTTCCCTCTGTTTTCCGACTGGCTGGCCGAAAGATACGAATACATTCTGATAGATTCAAGAACCGGCGACACCGACACTAGCAACATCTGCACGATGATAATGCCTGAGAAACTGGTTGCGGTATTCACTCCTAATAATCAAAGCCTTCTCGGAGTGCTTCGAATTCTGCGAAGAGCCTTCAAATACAGGGGAAGCTCAGATGTCCGCCCCTTGATGGTTTATCCTCTCCCTTCCCGCATCGATGCGGATGAACCTGCCCGCAGAGAATCGTGGCGTTATGGAGACTCGGAGTCAGGCATTCCGGGTTATCAACCCGAATTCGAGAAACTCTTCACGGAAGTCTATCAACTTGACGAATGCAGTCTGGAAAAGTATCTCAAGGAGGTTCAGATACAGCACACATCACGTTACGCCTACGGGGAGGAGATCGCAGTTCTGATAGAACGCGGCAGAGACAGGCTCTCACTCAGTTACGCATTCGAGGTTTTCACAAATAGACTCATAAGCCCGATTGATCCATGGGAAGAGGAGAGCAAAGCAGAGGCAGAAACAGAGGCAGGGTTAGTAGTACAACGCGCTGAGAGAGCTTTCGCCAGACTAACGCCCAATGAGCAGGCCGTGGCGCGAGAGGTTTTCACGCGACTGGTTCGCCTGCCCCCTCCCGGCGAAGGCGGCAAGCCAACAGCTTTGCAAATAAGCGTGGAAGAATTCTCGACTCCGGCTCGGAAACTGCTCGACTCGTTTACAGAAGACCGCGTGATAAAGAAAGTAAAGGATTCGGATACGGGAAAGGAGATGGTTTCTATTGAAAAAGACGAACTGATCAGTCGGTGGCGGCGGCTCAAGGATTGGCTTGAAGAAGATACTGACTTCCTGCTGTGGCGGCAACAACTTCGCTCAAGCCTCACAGAGTGGGTGAACGCGGAGCGGAGCAAGCGGCGATTGCTGCGAGGCGAGGGGTTTGCAAAAGCAAAGAAACAACTCACAGGGTTGAAACAGAATTTCAGCCCTCTCGAAGAGGAGTTCATTCGGAAGAGTGAGGCGAGGTCTGTATTAATCAAGAGAGCAAAGTTTTCAGGAGCCATAGCGGGCGTGTTAATGATGATATTCCTGGCTGATATAGGACTGCGGCAATACAGAGCTTATCAGATTGTTCAACAAACCAAGAGAGACCTTGTGCAATGGGGATTGCCTGATGATTTGTATGAATATCAGAATCAGCTAAATAGTTTATCAGTCATCAACGATCTTATAACCAATACAGACTGGATAAAGGGTGATCTGAAAGAACTCAGGCTGAATTCTAAAGGAATAAGAAATATCGGCGCATTACCAGCATCCATAACATCGCTCAGATTGAATGGCACAGAATTGATCAGTCTTGATGGCATAGAGAAGCTGACCAACCTCACTCAACTCTCTCTCGACATCAGAGGGGGCCTGTTGATCAACCTTGAGCCGTTGTCGAAGCTGACCAATCTCACTCAACTCTCTCTCTTCATCGGAGAGGGCCAGGTGATCAGCCTTGAGCCGTTGTCGAAGCTAACCAATCTCACTCACCTCTCTCTCTTAATCAGAGGGGAACAGGTGAGCAGCCTTGAGCCGTTGTCGAAGCTGACCAACCTGACCATCCTCGATTTGAGCGACACTAAACTGAACAGTCTGGAAGGAATAGAGAAGTTCGCCAATTTGACCAGCCTTGATTTGAGCAGTACAGGTTTGACCAGTCTGGCCGAATTGGAAAAATGCGCCAATCTTAAAACTCTTGATATAAGTGGATTGAAGCTAACAACCTTGAAGGGGCTTCCAAAATCGGTCAACAACCTGAGCTTGTGAGAAATCTTTTCTTCATCAGAGATAATGAGGATTGATTGTCGCCGATCACCCTTTGTAGTACACCAGCGCAACCATCACGATGATGATCGTTAATAAGACAGCCCCGTGGAACATTATCAACGTCTTCGACATCACGGCATGAATCCACGTCTTCACAGTTGCAGCCGCATCGGAAGTGTCCATCGAGTAATCAATTTTCTCCGGGGGAAGGCCGCGCACTTTGTCGTACAACGCTCTGAACAATCGCTCCTGCCAGAGAAAGTAGCCATCTAAAAGCCAGAACACTATACACGGGAAATAGGCTATATAGACAAAAAGCGGTTTAGTGTCTTTTGCAGCCAGAGCGAACAATCCGGAAACGAGAACGACAGACCATCCCTTGAGCAAAAAGGAATTATTCGAAAGACGATTTACGACTCCCTGAATCATTTCCAGATGTGTGTGTTTGGCATCCATATCCATAACAGTATCACTAACGGGGCTGTGCTTATGAAGGCTGGGCAATAGTATATGGATCACTTGATTAGATCAAGCTCGAAGGTGTGCGAGGCTACGGCGGATGATTTATGTAAAGGATATGCAAAACTACAATCTGCACTCTGACCATACATCTCGTTCGCCAATACCATTGCGCACGCGGGTTTTGTATGTTAGTAAATACTTACTTAGTTTTTTTGGAGGAGAGCATGGGATCAACCGCGACGAACAAGACGCAGGCGAGGATGACGGGCGAGGATCGCCGCCGACAGATAGTCAATATCTCGGCGGAGCTTTTTTCGCAAAAGGGTTTCAACGGGACGACAACCAAAGAGATAGCCGATAGCGTGGGAGTGAGCGAAGCCATCATCTTTCGCCACTTCCCCAACAAGCGCGCGCTCTACTCGGCCATAATCGATTACAAGACCCGCCAGAACAGCCAGCGCGTTCAGGAGCGGTTGAAAGAAGCCGCCAGCCGCAAAGATGACCGCGCTTTTTTCGGCTCTCTGGCTCTCGAAATGCTCGACTCTCACATCGCAGACCCGACTCTTATGCGCCTGCTGATGTTCAGCGCACTCGAAGGGCATGAACTGGCCGAGATGTTTTTTCAATCGACCGCGCAGGAAATCCGCAACTCGGTGCTTAGATACATCAAGCAGCGCATCGCAGACCGCGCTTTCCGCTCGGTCGATCCGAAAGTCTGCTCGCGCGCCTTCGTCGGCATGATTTTATTTCACGCACAGGTGCGAGTGATCTACAAGAACACAAGCTGCGATGATCTCAAACTTTCAAACAAACACATGGCCGAAAGCTTCGTTGACATTTTCCTCGAAGGCATCCGCAAGGACACCGCAAAGTAAACATTCAGACGTTGATTGATAAAGGATGGTTTCTGTTGATGATCAAACTTGGCTTTAAGATTCTCCCCCTCTCTCTCCTGGTATTGATTTCAGCCTGTTCGAGCGGGAAACAGGAACAAGCGGCGAATGCGAATAACAGGGAGGAAATCTCTGCTCAGATAATCGAGGTATCGACCGCGCAGGTCGTCGAGCGCAATATGCGGCGGAGCCTCGAAGTGGTAGGCTCGCTAGAAGCCCAGGACGATGTGACTGTTTCAAGTCAGCTTTCAGGAAACCTCGATGATATAACCGTCGATGTCGGCACCGTCGTTCGACAGGGACAGGTTATCGCCCGACTCGATCCGCGTGAGCTTCGCTTTCGCGCCGATCAGCAGGAAGCCGCACTCCGTCAGGCCGAAGCCAAACTCGGTGTCAGAGCAGGCGAGAAAATCGATCCTCAGAAACAGCCCGATGTGCGCGCTGCCAAATCTGCCCTGGACCGCGCTCGATATGACTGGGATGCGGCGCAGACGCTCGTCGATAAGGGCGACATCTCCCGTCAGCAGTTCGACGTTTATCGCAGAGCCTTCGAGCAGGCGGAAGCCCGTTACGAAGCTGCGCTTGAAAATGTCCGCAACCTCGAAGCAGCCATAGAAGAAAAGCGCGCTCAACTGGCGCTGGCAAAAAAACAATTGAGCGACACTGATATCATCTCGCCGATCAATGGCGTAGTGAAAGAAAAGCTGGCCTCGCGCGGCGAGTACCTTCAGCCCGGAAAACCCATCGCCACTATCGTTCAGATAAACCCGCTGCGACTTCGACTTGAGATACCTGAATCATTCGCGGCGATCATCGCGCGAGGGATGAGCGTTTCGCTCAATGTAGATGCTTTCGCGGATCAGCAGTTTCAGGGAAAGATTCGCCGCATCAATCCTTCGGTCGATGAAAAGAGTCGCTCTCTGATCGCCGAAGCGGAGATCCGAAACCCCGCGGGCAAGCTCAAGCCGGGGATGTTCGCCCGCGCTCAGATAGTTTCGGACAAAGAAGGCGTCGCGTTGATGGTTCCTGAAAAAGCCGTCGTCTCGATAGCCGGGATCAACAAGATATTCGTCGTGGCCGGGAATCAGGCCGCCGAACGACTGGTCAAACTCGGCGTGCGCGACGGCGCGATGGTCGAGGTCGTAGAAGGCGTCAAGGTCGGCGAGAGAGTGATCACCTCTCAAACCGATAAACTTCAGGACGGGGCGACTGTGTCCGCGCCCGTGAGCTAAGAAGTGGGTGATGGGTGATGGGGGTTAGGTGATGGGTTGCATTATTCCCATCACCCATCACCCATCACCTAACAGAGAGGTTCAAACATGCAGAAGCTTGCTGAAATTTGCATACGTCGTCCGGTTTTCACAACTATGCTCGGACTGTCGCTGCTTGTGGTGGGCGGGTATGCCTACCTCAATCTGGGCGTAGACCTCTTCCCTAAAGTTCAGTTCCCTACCGTCACCATTACGACTGTGCTGCCGGGGGCGTCGCCTGAAGAGATCGAGACTGAAATCACCAAGAAGATCGAGGAAGCGGTAAATACCATCGAAGGCATAGATGAGTTGCGCTCGACTTCGGCGGAAGGCGTCTCGCAGGTCTTCATCACCTTCGTGCTGGAACGTCCGACAGCCGACGCCGCGCAGGATGTGCGAGATCGCGTCAATCGCGTGCTTAGGGAATTGCCTGAAGACATAGACCCGCCTGTTATCGAAAAGCTCGACGTGGATGCGACACCTGTGATGTCGCTTGCCGTTTCGTCAAGGCGCAGCCTCAGAGAAATCACCGAAATAGTCGACAAACAGATCAAACAGAATATCGAATCGCTTTCAGGCGTCGGGCAGGTTCGATTCATCGGCGACCGCAAGCGCGAGATTCAGATTTATCTCGATCCGCAAAAGCTCCGCTCCTACAACCTCAGCATCGATCAGGTGCGCGCGTCACTCGGCGCGCAAAACGTCGAGATACCGGGCGGTCGAATCGATCAGGGAGAGCGCGAACTCATACTTCGCACGCTTGGCCGCATTGAGAAGGTCGAAGAGTTCAACAACGTAATACTGGCGAGCATCGGCGGCGCTCCGGTTCGCGTGCGCGATATAGGATTCGTCGAAGACGGCGTTGAAGAGCCGCGAACCATAGCGCGACTCGACGGCGAGCAGGCCATCATGCTTGAGATTCGCAAGCAGTCCGGCACGAACACGGTTCAGGTCGTCGATGGGGTCAAGGAACGGCTCGCGCAGATTGAAAAAACTCTGGCCTCGGATTTCAAAATCCAGGTCGTAAAGGATCAATCCACATTCATCAAAGGCTCGTTCGAAGCCGTGCAGGAACACCTGCTGCTGGGGTCGCTGTTCGCCGCTCTGATAGTCTTCGTCTTCATGCGCGATCTGCGCTCTACTCTCATATCGAGTCTTGCAATTCCGACTTCGATCATCGCAACTTATGCGCTGATGTACCAGATGGATTTCACGCTCAACAACATCACGATGCTCGCTCTTGTGCTGTGCATCGGAATTGTCATCGATGACGCGATAGTGATCCTCGAAAATACTTATCACTTCATGGAAGACAAAGGGATGCCCGCGAAAGAGGCCGCGCGCGAGGCCACGCGCGATGTGGGCCTTGCAGTGATGGCGACGACCTTTTCGCTTGTGATCATATTTTTGCCGCTGGCTTTCATGACTTCGATGTCGGGCCGATTCATGCGCGGGTTCGGCTGGACTACGGCTTTCGCCATTCTGGTTTCGCTCTTTGTGAGCTTCACTCTCACTCCAATGCTTTCGGCGCGATTCCTCAAGCCAAAAAAAGGCAAAAGCTCGAAGGAGACGCTGCTCTATCGCGCGATAGATCGCCCGTACACGGCGATGCTGAAATGGTCGCTCGCTTATCGCTGGGCGATCATGGTGATTGCGCTTCTGGTGACGCTCTCTTCGGGATGGCTGTTCCAGAGAATCGGCAAGGACTTTCTGCCGACCGACGATCAGTCGCAGATGGAAGTCACTTTGCGATTGCCCGAAGGCACCGCGCTTGAAGAAACCGACCGGCTTGTGCAGGAGATCGCATCGCGTATGAAGAATGATCTTCCCGCCGGGATGATTCAGCACGCAATCACGACCGTAGGCGGAGACACGCAACAGAGAGTCAATCGCGCTTCGATTTTTTTCGAGCTTGTGCCGATGGAGCAGCGCCCTTACACGCAACAGCAGTTGATGGGCATAGCCCGCGAATGGCTCGGCCAGTACAAAGATGTTCACCCAGCGGTTCAGGTGCCATCGAATTTTTCAGGAGGCGGATTCTCGAATGCGGACGTGACATTCATCATTCGCGGCCCTGACCTCAGCAAATTGCGCGACTATTCGGATCGCGTCACCTCGATCCTTCGCGAAACGTCCGGCGCAGTCGACGTTGATACCACGCTCGAAGAAGGCAAGCCAGAAGTGCGCGTGCATATCGACCGCGACAAGGCCGCCGACCTGGGCGTATCGGTCGGCGCTATCGCTTCATCGCTTCGCACGATGGTAGGCGGGCAGGTCGTCTCTTCGTTCCGTAGCGGCGAAGATCGCTACGATGTCCGGCTCAGAGTCGATCAGAAATATCGCAACAGCGCCGAAGAGATAGCCCAGCTTTATGTGCCTTCGACGAAGGTAGGCAATGCGCGACTGGATAATGTCGTTCGTTTCGATCAGGGCAAAGGCCCCGCGCAGATAGACCGCTACAATCGACAGCGACAAGTGGTCATCGGAACGAACGTCGCTCGCGGGCATTCTTCTTCCGAGATCATGCAATTGCTGATGGCGCGAATGCCTGAAGTAAAAATGGAGCCGGGCTATCTAGCCGAATTCACCGGACGCTCGAAGGAGATGGGCAAAGCGGCGCGAGGCTTTATGATCGCGTTCGGATTGTCTGTGCTTTTGATGTACATGATTTTAGCCGCGCAGTTCGAGAGCTTCATTCATCCGGTCACGATTCTGCTGAGTCTGCCGCTGTCAGTCCCGTTCGCTCTGATCTCGCTGTTTGCGACGGGGCAGAACTATTCGATCATTTATTCATCCATCGGAATCCTGATGCTGTTCGGGATAGTGAAGAAGAACTCGATTCTTCAGATCGATCACACGAACAATCTGCGGCGCAATCATGGGATGCCGCGTTATGAAGCGATCATTCAGGCGTCGCGCGACAGGATGCGCCCGATTCTGATGACGACTTTTGCATTCGTCGCCGGGATGGTGCCGATGGCCATCGGCACAGGGCCGGGGTCGGGTTCGCGTCGTTCGGTCGCGATTATGATCATCGGCGGGCAGTCGTTGTGCCTGCTGTTGACGCTGCTTGTGACTCCTGTGGCCTATTCATTGTTTGACGACATCGGCGCCTCCTCTGTGTGGGGCCGCATCGGGAGCGGCGTGCGCGGGTCGCTCCAGTGGGCGAGAGCCAAAGCCGCAAGCGCCACGTCTTCATTTTTCGGATTGTTTCGATGAGATGTAGCGCGACCTGCCAGGTTGCGCACGCACAGAAAGTATGAACATGGGAAACCCCGCAGGCTGGCAGCCTGCTGTACGTTTTCTGAGGAGTCGAAGTGATGGCAGGATCATTCAGAATCGATAAAGCATCCAGAAGCGTTTTGCTGCTGGCGTTGATCGCGTCGACCGCCGCCGAGGGAATGGCTCAGATAGTCGTCACCGCGCAGCAGCCCGTCGAACAGACGGCAGTGGAGAAGAATCTCGATGTGCAGCGAGTCGGCATCGATGAGGGTCGCCCGCTTGCGCTCACTCTCTTCGATGCGGTGAAGATGGCGCTTGAGAACAACCGCGAGATAGAAGTCGAACGATTAAACGTCAGTCAGGCGCAATATGATCTCGTGGCGGCGCGCGGGTCGAGAGACATTCAACTCGGCGGAAGCTCGTTTTTTGAAAACAGGACTGTGCCTGTCGGATCGATTCTCGGAGGGGGGCCGAACGGCGCGCTGACGACGAGGACTTACAATTACGATTTCAATGCGCAGCAGTTGCTTTCGACCGGCGCGCAGTGGAACGCGCAGATGACCAACTCGCGCGTCAATTCGAACAATCTGTTTTCATCGCTCAATCCGCAGTTCAACACTTCGATCAACATTCAGATTCGCCAGCCGATAGTTCGCAATTTTTCTATCGATGATTCGCGCCGTCGCATTCGCATAGCGGCGCGCAGGCTCGATCTTTCGGACAGCCAGTTTCGACAAAAGACCATCGACATAATCGCCCGCGTTCAGCGCGCCTACTGGGATCTGGTTTATGCGCTGAGGGATTTGCAGATTCGCCGCGAATCGGTCGATTTGGCCCGCACGCAGATCGAGCAGAACCGAAGAAAAGTTCAGGAAGGAGTTCTTGCGCCGATGGAGATCGTTTCGGTCGAGGTCGAGCTTGAGCGAAGAAAAGAAAACGTGCTTGCGGCGATTGATTCGATCACGCGGGCCGAAAATGCCTTGAAGCAGTTGATACTCGGCGACAGAAAATCCAGCGAGTGGGCGCGGCCTGTCATCCCGACCGACACGCCCGATCAGACCGCGCCTGTTTATACGCTCGAAGAAACGGTGCGCTCGGCGCTCGCCAATCGCCCGGAGGTTGCGCAGAGCGATTTGCAGAAAGAGATCAACAGCGCGGACGTGAAGTATTTCGAGAATCAGACGCGCCCGCAGATCGATCTTGTGGCTTCCTACACGACTACGGGTTTGAGCGGATCGCCCTCGACTACGGGCAATCCTTTCGGCGCGACGACTGCGTTGCTTACGGAGCGCGTGAATCTGCTTTCACAGCGCGCGGGTTTGCCGCCGCTTGATCCGGGATCGAATCCGCAGTTGCCCGGATTTTTGACGGGCGGGTATAGTCAGAGCCTTGAAAATTTATTTTCGAATGATTTTCGCACTCTTCGATTCGGAGTATCGTTCAACTTTCCTTTGAAGAACCGGACGGCGGAAGGCAATCTCGGTCGGGCGGTGGCCGAGAGGCGCAAGATAGGCGCGCAAAGACAATCGCTTGAGCAGTCAATCGAGGTTGAAGTGAGAAACGCTTTGCAGACGGTCGAGACCACGAGGCGAAGAGTCGAAACGGCGCGGGCCTCGCGCGAGGCAGCCGAGAAGCAGAGTGAAAGCGAGCAGCGAAGATTCGAGTCCGGGCTTTCGACGACGTTTCTAGTGCTTGAGCGACAGAACGCATTGTCTGAGGCGCGGGGCCGCGAGTTAAGAGCCTTGACCGATTACAACAAAGCTCTCTCGGAACTCAATCGTGTTATGGGAACGACTCTTACATCAGCGAACGTGGAGATTCGCTCGCCTCATTCGGGACGATGACAGCGAAATGCCCGTCGCAGATCGAAGCCTTTCGCGGCCTACCTTGACAGTCATCAGGCGCGGCCTTTACCATTCTCAGTTCGTTCGAGCAAGCGGCGACTCGCATTCATGCCCGAATAACGGAGGTAGAAATTGCAGACAGTAAAAAGGCAGCAACCGGACATCCGCCAGATAGCCCGTCTCATACCGCCCAGCGGAAATCTAGTGCAGGGGCAAAACGAAATCCCCATCCACACGGCGCTCGCCGAGGCTCTCAATCAGGTAGTGGCGTCGGGGCTTAATTCCTACAGCTTCTTCGAAGGCGTCGAAGAGCTTCGCCGCGCAGTCGCGGAAAAAATCAAGATATATAACAGCGTCTCGGTCGATGCGGACAAGCGGCCTTTGGAACTCATCATCACGCCCGGAGCGACAGGCGGACTCATCATCACTGCTCACACTTACCTGCGCGGAGGGTCGGCTGTCGTATTCGAACCTTACTACCCTTATCACAAACGCACGCTCGAAACCTGCGAAGCCCGCGTCGATGTCGTCCGTCTTCACGGCGATGATCTCGCTTTGGATACGGATGAACTTCGTCGCGTATGTCGCGAGGGAAAAGATCGCGCGCGCTATCCGCTCAAAGCCATCATCGTCAGTTCGCCCGCCAATCCGACGGGCCGCGTGTTCACCCGCGACGAGCTTCAGGCGATCATCAATATCGCAGAAGAATTCGATCTGCTGATCATTTCGGACGAAGTATACGAACACTTCACGCTTGAAGCGGAGGATCATATCTCGACGGCATCGCTTCCGGGCGCGTTCGAGCGGACTATAACGGTAAATTCTTTTTCAAAGTCGTGGGCTGTTTCGGGCTGGAGGCTCGGTTATCTCTGCGGGCCGGGAGAACTGGTCAACCAACTGAGCGCGCTTGGAAACATTTACTACGTCTGCACTCCGACGCCTCTGCAACACGCGCTCTCGCGTGTGCTGCTTCACATACCGGGCTACTACGACACTCTTAGAAAGGAATTCGCGCGCAAGCGCCGTGTACTGTGCGACGCGCTTGAGCGGACAGGCTTTCAGGTTTATCCGTCGCGCTCGACGTTTTACATATGGACGCGGATACCTGAGCGGTTCGAGGACTCGATTGAGTTGAACGAGTTTCTCATTCGCGAGGCAGGAGTGGCCGGAGTTCCGGGGAGCGCGTTTATGGATGAGCCTGAAGAAGACACGTACATGCGGTTGTGCTTCGCCCGCGAAGACGAGATGCTCGAAGCTGCCGCAGGCCGAATTATCCGCGCGCTCGGTTGAAGCGGTAAGATCGCCTCTCCTGATCAAATCTTTGATAGGGGCCGGCCTCGGTCGGCCCCGCATAACATTCAACAAATCACCAGCAGGTATAACCGCCGTCGACAATCACTATGGAGCCGGTCATCAGGCTCGACGCATCGGAGGCGAGAAACAATACTACGGAAGCGATCTCAGGCGGCTGCCCGACTCGATGCATGGGAGTCATATCGAGCCAGGTCGCAAGCCATTCGGGATTACTCATGCCGCGTCGGGTCATCTCTGTTTCGATATAAGTCGGCGCGACTGAATTGACCCTCACGCCTCGCGCGGCCCATTCGCCTGCAAGAGATTTGGTCAGCATATGCACCGCTGCTTTCGAGGCGTTGTAGTGCGACTGAGGCTGCGGCTTGTTTGAGATGACGCCTGACATCGAACCGATATTTATTATGCTGCCTCGACCCGCTTCGAGCATGTGTCGGCCAAAAGCGCGACAGCACCAGAATACGCCGTTGAGATTTATATCGATGACCTTTAACCATTCTTCGTCCGTCATCTCTTCAGCGGGCGTGTTGAAAGCTATGCCTGCATTGCAAACCAGAATGTCGACTCCGCCGTGTTTATCGACTATTTGATCAGCGGCTGCCGTCACATCCGCAGGGCGTGTGACATCGAGTTGTACTATCTCGGCTTCGAAACCGGCTTCCCTCATCTCGGCCTGACCCGAAGCGGCGACCTGATGGTCGATTTCTGCGATGATGATCCGCGCGCCCGCTTCGGCAAGAGCGCGAGCGCAGGCCAGACCTATGTTGCGCCCGCCTCCGGTGATGACAGCGGTGCGATTTGAGAGATCATATTTTTCGAGATACATATCGCCCCTCCTCAGAAAACAGTCTGGAGTCGAGAGTCTGGAGTCCGTTATTTGGAGTCGTCACCTTTTTTTCATCATTTCAGCGTTTCGTTTCCAACGAAGCGAATGACTCGTCGAATGAGAATATTACAATCCGGGCGGCTGGATCAATCCGCGCGCCCGACAGCTTCGCCTGCCGAATTGAACAGATGGCAGTTTTCGCCTTTGACCTCGACCGCAACGCGGTCGTGAATGCGCGCCAGACTGTCGCCGTCTGTCTCGATGGTCAGCATCTCGCCGCCTTCGATCTGTAGATAAAGATAAGTCTCGCTGCCTAATCTCTCTGCAACCAGCACCTGGCCCACGAACTGTCCGCGCTCGCTGATACGCATACGCTCAGGTCTTACGCCGAGCGTGACTTGTTCATCCGCTCCCAGTTGATCGGATTTGACAGGCACATCCAGCGCGCCGCCGTCCGGCAGCGTGACAGTCACGTTATCGTCACTCACCGTTTTCACTCTCACCGGCAACAGGTTCATTTTCGGCGAGCCGATGAATTCAGCAACGAAGATATTCTCAGGGTGATTATAAAGATCGAGCGGCGTCCCTGTCTGTTCTATCGCCCCGTCGCGCAGCACAACTATCCTATCGGCCAAGGTCATCGCCTCTACCTGATCGTGAGTGACATAGATCATCGTCGCATCGAGGCTTTCGTGAAGCCGCGCTATCTCGATTCGCATCTGCACTCTCAATCCGGCGTCGAGATTCGACAGAGGCTCGTCGAATAAAAAAACTTTCGGGTTGCGGACGATGGCTCGCCCTATTGCGACTCTCTGACGCTGACCGCCTGATAGCTCCCGCGGTTTGCGATCAAGCAGCGGTTCGAGTTGAAGCGCGCGCGCAGCCTCGCGCACTTTTCTGTCCCGCTCGTCTTTCGTCGCACCTGCAAGCCGAAGGCTGAATCCCATATTGTCGGCTACCGTCATGTGCGGATAGAGCGCGTAGGATTGAAAGACCATCGCCAGCCCGCGGCGGTCGGGTGGAGTGTCGTTTACTCGCTGGCCGTCGATTAGAAGATCGCCCTCGGTGATTTCTTCAAGCCCTGCGATGAGTCTTAGCAGTGTGGATTTGCCGCAACCCGAAGGGCCGACGAAGACGACGAATTCGCGGTCTTCGATTTCGAGATCGATTCCACGAAGCACTTCCGTCCGTCCGAAAGTTTTTCTGATGTCGCGCAGCTTTACGCTTGCCATTCGTTTCTCCATTTTGTCACTTGTCATTGGTCATTTGCTAATCGAACAAATGACCAATGACAAGTGACATATGACAAGGAATCATTTGACTGCGCCGAACGTCAGCCCCCGCACCAACTGGCGCTGACTCATCCAGCCGAATAAAAGTATCGGCGCAATCGCAAGGGTCGAAGCGGCTGACAACTTCGCCCAGAACAAACCTTCAGGAGCCGAGAAGGAAGAAATGAAGGCTGTCAACGGGGCGGCGTCCGACGTTGTGAGGTTGAGGCTCCAGAATGCCTCGTTCCAGCACAGTATGATCGAGAGCAGCGCGGTCGAGGCTATGCCGGGAAGCGAAAGCGGCATGAGTAAATAAAAAAGTTCCTGTCGGCGCGATGCGCCATCGATGCGTCCGGCTTCGAGAATATCTCTCGGCACCTCTTTGAAAAATGTGTAGAGCAGCCAGACCATGATCGGCAGATTCATCAACGCATAAATAATGATCAGACCCGCTTTCGTATCGATGAGACCGACATCGCGAAACAGCAGGTAAATCGGAACCAGCACACCTACGGGGGGCAGCATCTTCGTCGAGAGCATCCAGAGCAGCGTGCTGCGCGTGCGACGGGTCGGAAAGAAAGCCATAGCGTAGGCGGCAGGAATCCCCAGCGCAAGAGCCAGCAGGGTCGCGCCCATTGAAATAGCGACGCTGTTTATTGCCGAGTTGATATAGTTTGCGCGTTGCTGCACTGCTGCGTAATTTTCGAGCGTCGGTTTGAAGACGAGCATCGGGGGCGTAGCAACCGCATCGATTTCGGTCTTGAAACTCGCCACCAGCATCCAGAATACGGGGAAGAACATAATGAGGGCGGCGGTCCAGGCGACGAGCGTGAGGGTCAGTTTTTTGAGAAGCGGGCGATTGATCATCCTTCCTCCAGCGAGCGGGCGATGGTGCGAACGAGAAAGAAAGCCACGACGTTGGCAAGCACTATGGCGATCACGCCTCCGGCTGAAGCTGCGCCGACATCGTATTCGAGTAGAGAGCGGATATAAATCAAAAACGCCAGATTGGTCGTCGCAAGCCCCGGCCCGCCCGATGTGGTGATGAGTATCTCAGCGAATACGGAGAGAAAAAATATAGTCTCGATCATAACGACGACGCTGATGGCGCGTTTCAGGTGAGGCAGTATGATGAAGAAGAAAAGCGCGCTCGCGCCCGCGCCGTCCATGCGCGCCGCTTCTATCTGTTCGTTGTCGAGCGATTGAATGGCGGTGAGCAGTATCAACAGCGCGAACGGCAGCCATTGCCACGAGACGATCATCACGATAGAAGTCATCGGCCAGTTGCCGAACCAGTCGATGGCTTCCAGTCCAAGTGAGCGAGTGAGAAACGCGACCAGCCCGTTGACCGGATGCAGCAGCATGTTTTTCCATATCAGCGCGCTCACGGTAGGCATCACGAAAAACGGCGCGATGATCAGAAGCCTCGCCACGGGGCGACCGAAAAACTCCTGATTGAACAGCACGGCCAGCAGCGTCCCCAGCACTACAGTTACGCCCAACACCGAGGCGACCAGAACGAGGGTGTTGAGCATAGCCGTCCACAGCGCCGAGTCGGCGACGAGCGACTTGTAATTTTCGAGTCCGGCAAAGCCTTTGACTGAAGGGTTGAGCAGATTGTAACGCTGAAATGAAAACCAGAGGGTCATCACGAGCGGCACTACCATCCACAAAAACAGGACGAGTACGGAAGGTGTGATGAGAGGCAGTGTGTTCACACGGCGGGTTTTCGTCAGGGCCGTCATCATTGGTCAAAGCAGATTTTTGAATTCATCCATTGTCAGGCCGACCTCACGAATGATAGACCGCAGCGTCCCTTTTGCAACTTCTTTATGATCCGGCACAGTCACGCGCCTGTGAGGATGGGCTGTTTGCCTTAGCATGATGTGACTGCCTCGCTGTCGATCCTGTTCATATCCGATCTTCTTCAGTGCCTTGACTACTTCACGCCCGGAGATTCGAGGCAGATCACTCACACCAACACCTCGATAATCTCCTCGGAGATCGGAGGGGGAACAGGTTCGTTATGAGCTTCCAGACTTTCGAGATACACTTCGATTGCTTCTTTGATGTTATTGAGAGCCTCAGCGCGAGTCTGACCCTGAGAGATGCAACCGGGCAGTGATGGCACCTCGGCCACATAGACGCCATCTTCATCCTGTTCGATCAACACTCGGTATTTCATTCCGACTTCCTCCGCTCCGGTAATATAGCAACTGAGCGTTGGGGCGTCTAACGATCAGGTTCAGCAGACTGGCGCAATGGATTTATCCAGATCGCTATTTCTGTCGACGGAACACCTGATGGTTTCCCGGCTTCCAGGTCTTTCCGCCATCTTCGGTGTACGCCATTCGCGATTCGAACGCGTCGGCAGTGACATTGAACCGAGTGAACCTGAGTTGGCTCTCCTTCCCATCGCGCGATTGAAATTTCTGAGTGTATCGCGTCTCATCGCCAGCGGCTCCCGTCATCACCCATAAATGTCCATCCGCGCCAACCGACACCATTTCGATCACCATCTTTTTCTCGTTCACATAGAACAGAATCCCCGAACTCTGTTTCAGTTCAGGAATCTCCGACTTCCCCATCATGACGCGATCCGGCACGACCCATTGAAACTCGTAGGTTCCAGTCACCTTCCTTGCAACCGTCCCGTCTTCATTCAGGAACTCGGTGACGACTGCCCATCGACCAACTGTATCTCTGAGTTGTTCAACCGATTGCGCCAGCTTATCCCCGGCTGTTGCGTCAGTCGCCAGAACTGCGCCGGAAATCAGTATTGCCGCGATAATCACAAACCAACGATAGATGCTCATAGTTTTCTCCTTCCGTCTTGCTATACATGGCACTCTCCCGGCGCTCTAAGGTGTGTCGCCTGACGAAGAGTTGACCGAGCCGGACGGAAGCAAAACATATTGTATAACACGGCAGGATCATAAAAGCACGAATTCGCGCGGCTGCGGTGGAGCGTCAAGATAGAATCCTTTATTACGGAGGACGATGGGATTTCGGCCTCCTGGCGGGCGAAGTTGAAAGACTCTGCAGCAGAATCAGACACGGCATAAGTATCCTTCAATCGAGCCTTGACCGCTGTCTGATATAAGCACCAGAATAGCTTCGAATCCAAAGACGAGTTCGAACAGCTTTAGGAGCAATCATCGTTGCGACCTCTTACAGACTCAACACTCGATACAACTTACTCGGCCATTTACCAGTCATTAAGCCGCCTGCGCGAGGTCTTCCACAAATCGGGACGATTCGATGACTCGAACGCCAAACTGGATGAAGTGGCGAAGTTGTTCTCAACCTATATCGCATATAAGCGCGGCCTGCTGAAATCATTTCCATCAAACAATGTAAAGCAGAACAGCGATTTGATTACTGATTTGCAGAACGCCTTCAAGCAGGCGGCTCAGTTGGAGTGCTACAAAAATCAGGAGGGCGATTCTATTTTCGGTTCATCGCCTTCTCTCGCATTGCGTGAATCGGACGAGCCGTTAGCGAAAGACCTGTTGCACCTTGTGCGCTGCGCGGTTGACGAGGCATTCATTCACAAAGAGATCGGCAATCCGTTTGACATCCTCAATGAGGCATTCGGCCATTTCGTGCGCGACAACTTCCGGGGAAATATCGAAGATGCGCAGTATATGACGCCGCCGGAGGTCGTCGATTTCATGGTCGATATGGCGCTCTTCGATATAAAAAAAGATGCGGATAAAGACCGCGAGGCGCGTGAACAATTTGTGGTCGCTGATCCGTCCTGCGGAGTCGGCTCATTTTTGACCTCATTCCACCATAAAGCCGCGGGGTCAGAAGCTTTCAAAAATACTTCACTGTATTTCGTGGGGCAGGATAAGGTCGAGCGGATGGTGCGTCTTTCAAAAGTCAACCTCACGCTCTTCGATGTGGCGCAGCACAGCGTAACGATAGGAAATTCTCTGCTTCGCGGGTCGCCTCTTGACGCGATGAACGGCAAGGTCGATTTGATATTGACGAATCCGCCTTTCGGAGCAAAATTCGACCGGTCTGATTTGCGGTCTTCCGGCAGAGAGAATTTGCCATTCTTCGGTTCGATAGCCAAAGACGCCGCCACTGTTGATTCCGAACTGCTTTTTGTGGATAGAAATCTATCGCTGTTGCGCGAAGGAGGAAGGCTGCTGATCGTGCTGCCTGACGGCGTTATTTCAGCCAAAGGAATGCCCGGTTTGCTCAGGCAACACTTACGCATGAACGCCGCGGTGAATGCGATTATCGAGTTGCCAGCCGTGACGTTCGGTCAGGCGGGGACTCGCACTAAAACAGTCGTCCTCTATCTTGAGAAGCGAACCAAAGCGAAAGAGCATCCCGAAAGCGTCTTTATTGCAAAAGCGGATGGGCTGGGTTTCGAAGTGAGTTCACGCAAAGGCGTGCAGGTGAAAATTACAAAAGGACGAAATGAGTTGCCTGTCATCCTGAACGCCTATAAAACAGCGCGAGAGCAAAGTCGGGAAGGCCCGCATATCCTGAGCGACAAGCCATCAGCAGTAAGCGCGAGCTACCGGGACATCCTCGAAAATACATGGACGCCGAATCACTACAACGCAATGCGTATCAAAGCTGTTAAACATTTTACGAAGGCGAGCGACGTGGAGGGCGTGCCTCTCGGAGAACTGGTGGAATTCAAGAGTGAATCGCGAAAGGTCGAGCCGTGGCGAGAGGGTTCGCTTTTTATAAGCGTTCTGCACGTTATCGGTGAAGGGGTACTCGATATTCGAGGTATACGAGAACACGCGCCCAAGACCCCTGGCATCATCATAGAGCCGGGAGAAGTTTTATTATCAAAAATAAATCCCAGAATTCCGCGGGTGGTCGTCGTTCCTCATCTGGCAGAGAGGATGCTTTGTTCAACAGAGTTCGAAGTGATGAAGCCGCGCGATGAACTCGATCCATACTCTTTAGCATTTTTATTGCTGATGGAGGTTGTTCAGAATCAGGTCAGAAGCCTCACCTCCGGGACTTCGGCCTCGCATAATCGCATAAAGACAAAAGAGCTTGCGAAGGTGAAAATTCCCATGCCGGTTAAGGGTTCACATGCCGAGCAACGCCTTCACGCGCTCGTGAAAGATTACAGGAACGCCATCGAAAACATGATGAAAGAAACGATCAGACTTTCAGCGATTCGCGCGGCGGAAAACTTCTGGCAGAACACCTTATCAGTCAAAGCAGGTTTTTGAATTCATCTCCGTCAGATCGTCTTGTGGAACGGGTTCGTTATGATATCTCAGACTTTCGAGATACGCTTCGGATGCAACCGTACCTCGTCTTGTTTAACGAAGAGTTGACCAGGCTGCGCGTTGAGCAAAGGGTGATGAAGCAATCAGGAGCGCATGACAAAATGCATCTGCGCGGTCGGGTGCCACCCATTCCCCATCACCCATCACCCATCACCTAACATACCCCGCCTGCTTCATCGTGCGTTCGGTCGCGCCCTGCGCGCTCGTGAGCGCGTCATCAATCGAAGTCTGGCCTGATAATGCGGCGGCGATTGATTGGCCGACCTGCGTGCCTATGCCCTGAAATTCGGGGATGGCTACGAACTGCACTCCCGTGTACGGCACAGGCTGGGCCGTCTGATGCGTCGGGTCGGCGGCAAGGATCGCTTTTTTGACGAACTCGGCGAACGGCGCGGCCTTGAGGTATTCCGCGTTGTCATAAGTCGATTTGCGCGTACCCGGAGGAGCTACTGTCCAGCCTTCCGTTTCGCCCACGAGTTTGACATATTCTTTCGAGGTCGCCCACTTCAAAAACTGTTTGGCCGCATCCGTCTGCTTCGAAGAAGTTGGAATCGCCAATCCCCACGCCCAAGCCCAGCCCGCGCCGTTTGGAACTTTTGCAATGGGCGCGGCGGTGAAACCTGTCTTATCAAAAACTTTGCTTTCATTCTTGTTGAAAATATAACCGGCGGCTGAAGTGGCATCGATCCACATGGCGCAGTTGCCGCTTGCAAAAAGCGCGCGGCATTCGTTGTGGCCGTTCGAGCTTGCTCCCGGAGGCCCGTAGTTCTTCAAAAGATCGACATAAAAACTGACCGCTTCTTTCCACTCAGGCGAAGTCAACTGCGGGTTCCAGTCCATATCGAACCAGCGACCGCCGAAGGTATTGGCAAGCGTGGTGACGAAGGCCATGTTTTCGCCCCAGCCCGGTTTGCCTCTCAAGGCGATGCCGTAGGTTTTATTTGCCGGGTCGTGCAGTTTCGCGGCGAATTGTTTTATCTGCTCCCACGTCGGGTGATCGGGCATCGTCAATCCTGCTTTTTTGAAAAGGTCTGTGCGATAAAAAGTGAAAGAGCTTTCGGCATAAAACGGCGCGGCGTACATCCGTCCATTATAAGAAAACCCATTGCGAACGGGTTCGAGAATATCCGAGTAATCATAATCGTCGCCCAGATCGTCAAGCGCGGCGAGCCAGCCCTGCTTGCCCCAGATTGGAGCTTCATAAGCGCCGATGGTAACGATGTCGAACTGACCGCCGCCTGTGGCGATGTCTGTCGTTACGCGCTGACGCAAGACGTTTTCTTCCAGCACGACCCATTCAATATCGATTCCGGTCTTCTCTTTGAACCGGGCAGAGAGCTTCTGCATGATGATCATGTCTGAGTTGTTGACTGTCGCTATGGTCAGCTTTCGGGCCTGCTCCGTCTTGCAGCCCGTGAGCAGCGATGAGATGGCGAAAAAAATTGCGAGAGCAAACGCCAGTCGTGGTCTCATACTTCCTCCTTCGTAAAAGTCTATAGAGTCTTGAGAGTCTTGAGAGTCCGAACCCTCGATTGTTTTTCATACTTTAAGGGCGTCGTCGCCCGCGACCTGGATGACTCCTCCGATAAAAGTGGCGACATCTGACAGATTTCGCTACGGGACTACTTTGGTTGAATGCTGATAGTTGCTCGCTTTTCGAGCGTCTATTGAGATGCAAAGCAGGCATAGCGGGCAAAGAAAAAATTTTCCGGGATGGCGCAAAAGAAATCTCGACTGTCCGTTTGCAATTATGCGAAAGGCTCCGGGAGCGCGAATTCCCGGAGCCTTTTCGATTTCTGAGATTTGCTCGTTATCGATTGAGCGTCTGTTCGCTCGACACGCTGCCGTTGGGATTGCGCACCTGCACGCGGTTCGAAGAGCCGCCCGTAAATATATCCCGCGGACGGAGATTGCCCGGCATGCTGCGTGCGTCCTTGTCCATCTGTATGAACGTGCCGTTGTGAATGAGCGTGAACGTCTGCTGTCCGTTGACTACGAGTACTGCGCCGACAGCGATGTTGGAGTTGGCCGCCTGAAAGCGAACGGTTTTCTTCTTGAACTCCAGGCCGGTCATTCGCGGCGCGTTCGATGTCGAGTTCGACGCTGTGCTTTCGGTTCCGGTTTGATAGAGAGCCGTCGCCGTGTAGAAAAACACCTGCGTCGAGCCTGCCGCAGCAGGCACCGTATCGGTGAACGATGTCGCCGAGGCCCCGACCACTCCGACTATGCTCGACAGCGACGGAGCAGGATTGGGCGAATCCGATCTGTAGATGACGTATCCGATCAAACCGGCTGCCACCTGTGGCTCGACTCCCAAAGGTTCCGGGTTCGCGCCGAGCGCGGTGATCGAAAGATCGTTTGCAAGCACGCTGGTCGGAGGATTGGAAGCCGTTTCGGGCGGCGTGAAAATTATCTGAACGCCGTGCGTCGAAGCGGCGTCAGCGAGGCTGATGAGTATCTGAAGCGTCTTCATCCGGTTGGCTGTGTCGCGCGCCGTAAGGGTCAATCGCTGTGTGCCGGTCGCATCGGCTGGCGGAGTGTAGACCAACTGGCCCCTGCCGCTGCCCTGATCGGTAAACGTCCCGCCCGCAAGACTGGTGGCCGACAGTTGAATATTAGTGTTGGTGCCGTTGGTGGCGATGACGCTGAGCGTGCGCATCTGGCCCCTGATTGCAGTCACCAGAGTCGGGGCTTTGAGCTTCAACAGTTCGTTTTCGGGCGTGCTGGTTCCCCGCAGCCTGAGCAGCGCGATGGAATTATCCGGGTCGTTGTTGAGGAAGGTTATATCGCCGAGGAATACTCCCGGCGCGGACGGGCTGAAGGCTATATTCATCACGAAGCTCTCGCCCGCTTTGAGAGTCGCAGTCAGCGGCGGCGCTCCGGAGGTGAAGAACGGAGCGCGCGGGCCTCGTATGCTCGAAATGATAAGGTCTGCGTTGCCAGTGTTTCGAACATCGATTGAGACGACCGACTCGCCCGACGGGAAATTCAAAAGCAGCGAGCCGAAATCGAGATTGGGAACGGGAGCCGCCGTTCCTACACCTTGAAGGTTGACTGTGACGATGGGTCGGGCGGGATCGTTGCTAGTCAAAGTGAAAGCGCCTGTGAAGAGCGCCGCGGCAGGGGGCGTGAACTTGACCGTCAGATCGACGCTCTGCGCGGGCGCAATCGTAAGGGGAAGCGACGGCGGATTGACCAGCGAAAAAGGCGCATTCGGGCCGGTGATGGCCGAAATCATGAGAGCGACTCCTCCGGCGTTGGACACCGTTACCGTAGCTGTCGCCATGATATTGACCGTTCCGAAGTCGACGAGTTCGGGCGAAACCATAATGACTGGCACAGGCGGAGGAGGAGGCGCGGGCGTGGTCGCCGAAGCGATGTTCGACGGAGCCGACGAGCCGAAATTATTGAACGCGAAAACGCGATAGAAATAAGTCGTGTTAGCATCGACTGTAGTGTCGCTGAAGGTCGTCGTGTTCGGGCCTGTAGTGGCTATGGTAGCGAAGCTTGATCCATCAAGGCTGCGCTCTATCCGAAATCCCTGCTCGTTGTCGGAGTTATCCTGCCACTGAAGATCGATTTGGTTGCCGTTGATGGCCGTTGCGACCAGATTGGTCGGCGCGTCGGGAGCAATCGGGATGGTCGGCTCGACGGCCAGCATAAAGTCGCCCGCGTCTTCGCGGAAACTGTCGACTATGATGAAATAAGTCACTCCTTCGGTAAGTGGTCGCCGAACTTCTTCAGGGTCTCCTCCGCCGAATCCGTCGGACGAAGAGCATCCGGCAAAAGTGTTGCAGTTGGTCACCACATAAACCGAAACGTCGAAGTTCGCCATAGGCGTGGCGCGGATGACGTAGGTCTGAGTGTCGGACGGCGTGAACTGATAAACCACATCGCCGCCGCGCGCTGTCGCATTCGATCTCAGGCAGGGAGTGCCGGGATTGAAATCATTGTTTGCGTCGAAGGTCGTGCCTGTAGTTGAAAAAGGCAACCGGCTGACATCGATCACTTCAGGCGTGGCGCAGGTTTCATTCGGAATCGCTCCCCGATGAACCGAGAAATGAAACGGGCCAGCGGTTCCCGTCAGAGCGCCGTCGACGATGATGAAATAGGTCGTGCCTGCGTTGAGCGTAGTGGTAAAGAACTCGGTCTTGCCGACGGCTCGTTCATTAGCTCCGGTCACGCAGCTTATCGCAGGACTCGTGCAGTCGGTGACGACATAGAGGCTCAGATCGAAATTCACATCCCCAGGCGTCGCGCCGATTGTGTAGGAGTCAGTCACTGTGGGAGTGAATCGATAAACGACATCCGCTCCCGGCCCCGTCGCGCAGCCTCCCGGTCCCGGATCGATATCGTTGCTCATCCCGACCGTCGTTGAATCGTCGAGGAAAGGCAGGGCAGCCGGGTTGATACTTGTCGCTGTCGCGCAGGTATCCATCAGCATGGGTCGGGAAAATGGATTTGACTCGCCGGACGATCTATCGCCCAGAGCCTGCGCCACCGGGAACCAGCCGGAGGCCGCCACAGCAAGCAGCAGTAGGATGATTGCGATGTTGAAGCGATTAAGTCCCGGCCATCGAATCGCCAGCCGCGAGAGATGATAATTCGATTTCACTTTACCTGTCCTCCTTACAGTTCAATTCCTGCGGAGTGAAAATGGACTTCCGTCCTGCATAAGGGCTTTCGAGAAAGTCGCCTGTGTATCCAACCAAACATGTAGTGCGGAGGCAGCATTATATATAAGCTGATTTGAAAGGTAAAGGATATCAAAGCCGCGGGCAAGTGTCAGCGCGCGATTGAAAGCGGGGGCGATGTTAAGAGTCAGAATATTCGTCTTCCAAAAGACAGGAAGCGGATCACGGCGAATTCGCCGTGATCCGCTTCCTAACGATCTAATCCGCGATCAGCCGAAGAGCTTATCTACGAAACCGATTTGATAAACCATGAACAGGCCGAATGCGAGGCTGAATGCGCCCGCCGCCAGTCGCACCGCCAGATTCGCCCGCTTGAATCGGTCGGCAGTGAAACGAAGCGGCAATGAGATCAACGCGCTCATCAGCATCATTCCGCCTATGCTCCCGATTCCGAAAATGATGATGAATATAATGCCCACAGCGGGCGAAGAAATCGTAGACAACACCAGCAGCATCAACGCGCCGCTCCCGGCAAGACCATGCACCATGCCGACGATGATCGGTCGCGCATCGAGCTTATATCCGTGGTGCGTATGCTCGGCAGGCTCTGGCTTCCCGTCGTGAATGTGCGGATGCACATGAGTGTGTTGGCCGTGCGTGTGCGTGTGAAGGTGAAGCTTCCAGCCCTGCCTCAGCTTTCTGAGAGCGTTCACCCCAAGTCCTATCAACATCAATCCGACGCAGAATTCCAGCGCAAGCTCGACGCGCGGGCTGATCTCGACCCGCAAAATCAAAACGATTATGCCGGCGATGAGCAGCGCGGCTGTATGCCCAAGCCCCCACAATCCCCCGATGATCGAAGAACTCAACAGACTTTTTCTCTCGCTCACGATCGTAGAGACGGCTGCCACATGATCAGCGTCCATAGCGTGACGAAGCCCTGCGACAAGTCCCAGAGCCAGCACCGAAATAGTTGAGGGAAGACTCTCAATCGCCATAGAACCAAATAGCCTTTCTTTTAACGCTGCCAGTCGTGACAGCAGATCGAATCCTGCCTCGGCCATCGCCTGATAACAGATAATAAAACCGACCGACGCAATGACCAGCGCGCTTATGATCGGAAGCAGTTTCAAAAATCTGCCTGACCGGGGCTGCTGCATCAATCTGCCCGCGTAAAGGAACAACAAACCGACGCCGGTCAGCGTGGCCGCGAGGCCGAGACTGAATGCTATCACTAAAACCAGCCCGTAGCCCACCCTGTTGAGCGATATTGCCGATAGCATCACCACGAGCGCCGAAGGACAAGGCAACAGTCCGCCCGAAACGCCAAGCGCGAGGATGCTGCGCCACGTGATCGAAGAGCCATCAGTTCCAGGCGGAAGATGTGTATGCTCGCGCCCGCCGTGGGAATGTGTGAGTGATGAGTCGTGAGAGTGATCGTGTGTGTGATGATGATCGTGCGTGTGATCATGCGAATGGTCATGCGCGTGATCGTGCGTGTGATGATGATGCGAATGATTCGATTTGCCGAGGGCAGCGCGCAGACGTTTGACGAACATCCACAGGCCCAGTGTCAAGACTATCGCGCCTGAAATCAGGCTCATCACCGGAAAAAGTTTTTCGGGCAGCACATAATTCGACGCGAACAGAGTGATGAGTCCGAGCGCGAAAACTCCGAGCGTGTGCGTTATCGTAACCGTCAGTCCGAGATAGGCGGCGTGCTTCGCAGTCCCGCGCGAGCCGATCAGATAAGCTCCAACGACAGTCTTTCCATGCCCCGGCGACATCGCGTGCGCGGCTCCAAGGACTGCGGCTATCAATAATCCAATCATCGCGATTCCGGGAGTCAGTTCCTTCACGGCTATCAACTCCGCGAAGCGGTCTCGCGAGTTACTGTTCGTCTTTCCATCGCGGGTGAGTAAGGCGCTCGCGCCTTCCGGGATGCTTCCCTGCGCGAATGAAAACTCGGCGGCTCGCTCATCAAGCGGCGCGGCTAGCAGGTCTTCCGGGTAAGCTTTCAACTCATCGCTCAAACTGTTTGCATACACATTGCTGTCGAAGACTGAAACGCCGACTGTCGAGCCTGCAACCATCTCGCGCCATCCGAGGCGATCCTGGTAGTTGCGATTCTCAAGCCTCACACGATGCAATCCGGTCGCTTCCACTGCCGTAACGAAATCAAGCTCGATTCGCAAAGTAGCGAGTCCGCCCGCGCCCGCAGGCTGCGTGATTCTCTTCCCGGCGAGCGTGAGCCGCTGCTCGCGCCCGTCGAGAATGAGTCGCAGACCTTCGGCCAGTTTTGAAGACTGGCGTTCGAGATAAGCGGTCAATTCTTCTTCCGAAACCGAGCCGTCGCGGTCTGTGTCAATCGCTTGCATTTCCTGAAAGGCGGGTATCTCGGCCATATCGATGACGTAATGCACGCGCATTTCGGACTGTCCCGCTTCGATGCGAGTGAAATGATTGATCGTGAAATTGCCGAGCGGGTGCGCCGAAGCCAGCGATGCAAGCGATACGATCACGCCGAAAAGCGTCGCAATGAGTCTGCTCGGTTTTGATTTCAGTTTAGTGATAAGCATTAAAACCTCTCATAGCTCTTCGAGCGCGCGTCGGGCGAAGGCCGCCTGAAGCGGATCGAACACGGGGCTGAGTTTGAGCGCGCGTTCGAGATAATCTTTCGCCGTCCGGTTATCTCCCGCCGCGCGATGGATCATCCCCGCGTGATAAAAAAGTTTTGCGTCTTTGGTTCCCAGATTCAACGCTTCTTTGATTGCCGATTGCGCTTCATCCAGCTTTCCGGCTTTGAGCGCGGCCCACGCCAGCGCATCCGCGCCGTAAATGTCACGCCGAGTTTCGTATTCTTTTTTCGCAAGCGCGTAGGCTTCCGTCGCTTTCAAATCGTGGTCTGCATAAAAGATCGCCAGTTGGCGATTGTAGAGCGCGCCGCTTAGTTTACTGAGTCGGGCTATCTGCTCGACGAGCGCGTATTGTGAGGCGGCGTCCGTTTCTCTTCCCGCGAGTTTGTAAAGATCGCCAAGCGCGGCGATGAAAACAGGATCAGGCACTCTGGCTATGGCCCGCTCGTACTGCTCGATGGCAGAAGTGATGTCGCCGCGCGCGGCAAGCGATTTGCCCAGCGCGCCCAAAGCGCGATAGTAGTCAGGAAACGTCGTGAGAGAATCGCGGTAGTGTCGCTCTGCTGACTGGTAATCGCCTGCGAGAAAAGCAATCTCGCCAAGCTGCCATCGCAACCACGCGACGTTTTCGCGCTGCGGCGACACGCCGTTTAGAGCGAGCGCGATGGCGTTTGAAATTTTTTGAGATGCCGTTTCTATCTGACCTTTGAGCAGCGCGAATCGAGCGAGTCGCGATTCTGAGTTGACGCTGTTGCCTTCGAGTTGTTTCACCTTGTTGAGAGCGAGTACAGCTTCATCATACTGGCCCAACTCAACCATCACATCGAAGAGCATAATATAAGGATAGCTCTTGCGCGGCTCCATAAGGGCGAGCGAGTGGGCGTGATCGCGGGCGGCTGCAAATTCGTGCGAGGCGAATTCGACCTGAGCCAGCGCGGCAAGCCCGCCGGGATTCATTTCTGCGGGCAGGACAGCGAGCGAAGCCTTTGCCGCCCGCAGGGCCAGATCGAGATATTGTTGATTTCCCGTCTCGCGGTGGAACTGAAGGTAGTATCCGGCGAGTTTGTTGTGAGAGATGAAATCCTCCGGGTCGCGGCGGATTCGATCTTCAAGCGAGCGTATAGTATACCTTACAGCTTCTTCATCCGTCAGTATCGGCGAAGCCGCAGGGAGAGAAGTGGGGAAAGAAGCTGATGGATTTTGCCCGACACCGCACCCGCTCATCAACGCCGCGAGAGCTATCACTATAAAGCCGGTCAGTTTCATTTTCATCGGTCTCACATAAGTNNAGTAAAGAAAAGCCCACGCTGGCGATAAGGCCAGCGTGGGGAAAGAGAGCATCAATGACGGGTGCGGTCATCTGTTGTGCCGGGAGCGAGCGGCACATGGCTCATCCCGAAAAATGGGAACGTGTTGCGAAAGGCCATATCGTTTCCGTTGACGCTGTCGCCTGTTGTTACCCCGCCGTTGGTTATGATCGACAGTTCTATATCGATGACATCATCCCCAAGTCGTCGCCCGTTGGGGAACCCGGCTCCGGCGTTGTTGCCTCCGCCTGTGCCGGTGTTGGCCAAATCCACTCTCAGGCGCAGGAAGTCTCCTCTGGCAACGGCGATCGAAGCGAGGATGCCTATGTTTGAGGCGCTTGTGCCGAGCCGCGTGAGCAATCCAACGATGTCGCCTGCGAAGCGGCCCTGCGAATCATCGAGCGGAGAAGCGGCGTTGTACTGATCCTTGATCGGGAACGGAGTGAGCGCGACATTGACGGCAGGGTTGCCCATGCGATCAACGTTGGTGAATTTGCCGAACCCGCTCACTGTTCCGTCCTTGTTGACCATCTGGTTCAATCGTCGTTGAGTCCTGAAGGCGAGGCCGATCTCGTTTGTGCGCAGGCGAAGATAAGAAACCGGGATGCTCAACGCTATTCCGAGATTGTTGAATCCGGCGAAGCTGTCGCGCCCGCGCGAGAGCGCCGCAACGTTCGGAGCTCCCGCCAGCACCGAAGTGACAAAGCGGCCAAAGGCGGGGATGTCGAAGAAAAACGGATCATCGACAATCCCTGCGAAGAAAGAAATACCTGTAACCGGATCAGTCGTTATAGTCGGAGCGGGCGGAGTGTCGGCGAATGATGCCGGAGTTGAGGGGCCGGAGAAGGTTTCGCCGAACGGACAGATGATAGTTGCGGTCTGAACCTGATTGGCCGCCGTCGCGCGGGCGGTGAAGCGGATGTCGAAGAACTGGTCTTCCCTCGCGTCGCCGCTGGTTTCGATGTCGAACCTGAAGCGGAGGTTCTGATCGAACGCGCCGAAGTTTATCGACTCGCCGGGATTCATGAATCCCTGAAGCGTGCCGAGCAGAATGAGTCTTGAGTTATCGTTGGGATCGAGGAAGGCGTAAATGTCGCCGATGTCGGCGCTCTTGTCGAGGTTGGCCGTAGGCCCGTCGCCGTGGTCAGCCGCGTTGATGACGGGCGCGGGGGTCATCACCACGCCCATCACAAAAGTCAGCGCCAGAGCGAGGGGCGCGATTATTTTTTTCTGCAATCCGAACATAATGCTTTCTCCTTTTTTGTTTTCGGTGGTTTTGAATGAAGCTCTTTGTTTGCCATTGCTGACCCCGTCGGGTGTTTTCAACCCGTCGTCAGGGAGAGTGATTGCCTTTTCGAGACATGACGCCGAGAACAAAGAGCCCGGTATTTTTCAGAGATCTGCCTAAAGAAAGACGACCCACCTGAGCCTGTCTTATGATTTTTTACTCTTTCTTTCTGCGTTTAGTGGCTGCGGTTGATACACAGGTCAGCCTCTCACCACCACGCAGATATACGGAGAGGTTTTCCGTATCAGATTCATCAATTCAAAAAGAACACTGATGACCTCGGTGAAGAGACCATCGGCTTGTTATCAATAGCCTTGTCGCAAGCCTTTCACTTCAAACGCGCGCCGTTTGGCACATCCTCGGTAAAAGTCGCAAGCACGGGCCGTCCCGTTTCGCCTACCGATGCGGCCAGAAGCATACCGTTTGATTCCAGTCCGCGCAACTTTCTCGGAGCAAGGTTTGAGACAACGATGATCTTTCGCCCGATTACATCTTCAGGCGCATAATACTCGGCGATGCCTGCGAGTAGCTGTCGGGGTTGAGC